>CATLCE010000001.1:0-178178 GCA_949888035.1 Lactobacillus johnsonii
TAGCCGATAGGCTCTACCCTTCAACACAAATCTGTTCTAAATGCCAGTACCGCAAGACCGGCGATGAAAAGATTACTCTGTGGGGCAATAAGAAGCATCATACCAAGCATAATGAATACATCTGTTACAACTGCGGTACTAAGATTGACCGTGACGAAAACGCCTCGATCAATCTGTACCAGTACTTAGAAAGCAACTGGTATAAAGAAAAAAGCCGTGCTGAAAAGCAGACGGCTTAATAAAAACCAAAGCATTAATTATCAGGGGGCTGGCTAAGCCCCAAGCTGGACGAGTAGCTAAGAAGAGTCCGGTAAAGAAGCTGTCCTAACAGGTCAATACGGTGAGAGCTTTTAGCTCAAGTTGGAAAACCTGTCTCGATGCAATGCAAAGAAGGCATCTGTGCGAAAGGCACATAACGGCAGTAAGGAAGAAAAGGCAGAGGTGAAATAGCCCGAAGCCGAGTGTACTTAGCTTACACAATACTACACATTTTCCATAGCAGATAGAGCAATATTAATTTTAGATGCTTTAAAGCAAAATTATAATTATGCAATTACCGAAGAAGTTATGAATGATTTTTTTAGATATGAAGATTGGACACAGAATGATGATGCAATAATTATACTAAGTAATTCAATAAGAATTGATAATTTAATGAGTATGAAACCTCTATTATTAAAATTAGTAAAGAAGTATCCCAATTTAAATACTCATACAATAGAAAAACAACGTAGATTAGCTACAGTTGGAATTAATTATCTTTATACTTTGAGAAAAGTTCAAAAAGAGTTAGATAATCCAACTATAAAAATATTAGACTGGTTAAAAACTATGTCTAATTTTCCAGAATTAGGTATATTAAAAGAATTATATGCATATTTCATGGCGGTATATACTGATCAAACTAATATTTCTCAAAATATAAAACAAGTTTTAAGAATATCTGGATATAAAAATATAAGTGAAAATTTACCAAATTAAAACTAGTTACAAAAAAGATGACCCTTAATGTTGATTTAGATTCCTATGATGATTTCAACGAGTTAGGTGAAGCTTTTGAAAAGAAATTTCCCGGGAAATTCTCGACCTTAAAGTTAGATCATGGCATTATCAAAGTTATTAACAGTACCGCTTTGATTGATTTTGCCCGAGAATGGTTCAACAAGAAAGACCAGCAATTTGGTAATGCAATACACTAAAGAAGAGTAGCCAAATGGCTACTCTTCTCTTTTTCATGATTCAGTTACCTTCTGGGGATGTTTCTTCAAGTACTGCACGCCCCAATTATGTATACTTTGTAAAATCGGTCTCATACTATTCCCTAATTCAGTCAAACTATATTCCACGTGAGCAGGAACTTCGGGAAATACTTCGCGATGAATAAGACCATAATTTTCTAATTCGTGAAAACTTTGCGTCAACATTTTTTGACTAATTCCAGCAACATTCTTCTCAAGTTCACTATAACGTTCTGTCTTTTTTAGCAGCTCTTTCATGATAAGAATTTTCCATTGACTATTAAGCAAAGAAATCGTCGTGGCAACAGGACAGATCCCGTTTTGCAGTAATCTTTTTGGCATCTTAAATTCCTCCTAATTCCATACTACGTACATAACTTACCATTTGGTTCGTATCTAACTTAAAAGTTGGTACTTACAAAAAGTAGGTATCTAGTATATTATAAATGGTGAAATGTAGAATTGAAACTTTAATGAAAGAAAGATTTAATAATGGAAATTACAATTTTTGGCAAAGATAACATGGGTTCGGCAATTGGAAAGAACTTTGAAGAAGCTGGAAACAATGTGAAATACTATGATTCTGAAACCCATCCTGATCATCTTGGAGAAATTGTCATCCTGGCAGTTCCCTACCGAGCTTTAAAGAAAATTGCTCAAACTTATCATGATCAATTAAGAGATAAAATTGTTGTTGATATTACTAATCCAGTAAACTTTGATACTTTTGATAGCTTAGTTGTACCAGCTGGCAGCTCTGCAGCTCAAGAATTACAGACACTTTTACCAGAAAGCAACGTTTTGAAAGCATTTAATACTAATTTTGCAGCAACCTTACAAACTGGAAAAGTTGGCAACACTCAAACTACCGTCTTAGTTGCTGGCGATGATGAGAATGCCAAAACCACATTCATGGACGCTCTATCTGAAAGTCCATTAGCACTCATGAATGCTGGGAAACTAAAGCGCGCTCGCGAACTAGAAGCCACTGGTTTCTTGCAAATGACCCTAGCTGCCAGTGAATAAATTACTTGGAATGGCGGTTTTGGGGTAAATCACTAAAATTATGAAGCAATTCTTGCATTGATCTCATCAATGCATTTTTTGTTTGCCTAACATCTACTGTAAATTTTTCTAATTGGCGGAGTCTTTTAATTTTTCCGATAATTAATTGCCAAAACAATGAACCAAGTAATAATTAATAAAGTCCAAAGTAGTAAAAAAGCCACACCAGTCGTTACTAAAATTATTACTCTTATGTCGGCTAATCCTGCGGTCTTTCCCCAAACCATTCCACAGATCAATAAAAGTGCTCCCAAGATCATCAGTAAATTTAAACTGATATTAAACATCAGCTTATTGGTTTTCATTTCAATATACTGATCACGTTCATCATCAACATCATCTTCAAATTTAGTTGTTCCAATAGTTTTAGCTTGATGAAAGTTGTACCAAGTAGCAATTCCAAAAATAATTAACCAAATAAAGTCCTTAAGAGCATCCGCCCAATCTACTTTATTCAATATATCTTGACTAAGTGAAACCAACCAAAGTATTGCGATAAGTAAACAAAAAACTGTTTCGCCTATATATATTATTCGTTTCTTTTGAATATCTTTAGTCTTATTCATTTTCAACATACTCCTTCAAACAAAATAGATCTTCAATATTGGTTTTGAAAACCTGAGCTAATTTATAAGCTAAAATAATTGATGGTTTATATTTTCCTTTTTCAACTGAAATTATTGTTCTCTCCGTGACTCCTACCTGTTTTGCTAGCTGCCGCTGAGTCATTTTTCTTTCTTTACGATATTCTTTCACAAGATTATTAATAGTTATCACCTCTAAACATGAAGCTCTTTTCATGTAGTATGCTTCATATTTTATACTAAAACTTTAAAGAATGCAAAAAAAGATCTAGCCTTTCGACTAGATCTTTCAAGTTATTCATGCTGACTAGAGGATTCGAACCTCCGACCTCATCATTACTAGTGACATTACTAAACAAAACTATTTTTTCATTAATTCATAAACCAAAAAAGTAGTCACCCCTCCACATACTGCACTTAATATAATGTTTACTAACAAATTAGATATATGCGGAGCCATGAAAAAATTATATAATTCAAGCACAATCATTAAACATACAAAATAAATTAGTATTAAAGATTTCTTCATATTTTCTATTGCCATCCTGTTCGAGTAACTGTTTTTGCAAGAAAATTATAGTCTACCCTAATGCTATTTCCAACAAAGGTTGTAACGACTGCAGTAATAGCTCCACCGCAAACGTAGCAGCCCCTCTTGAAACATAATTTGCAATAAGAGACCCTAATCCTCCTAAAGCGCCTGACGCAATAGTTTGAGTCATATTTTTATTTAAGTACACTATTCCTACCTGTTTTGCTAGCTGCCGCTGCGTCATTTTTCTGTCTTTACGATATTCTTTCACAAGATTATTAATAATTATCACCTCTAAAAATGTAAAGAGTCCATTTTGACCTCCAATAGAAAGTTTTTGTGGTTATTAACATTCTATCAAACAGGTCCGAATGGACTTTTTATTTTTTTATCAAGTGTTCAATTTAATTTTACAATCAGCGGAAATTTAAAATATACATTTTCTTGAAAAACTACTCCTATATCTGACTGTCGATACTTTTCCTTTTATATAGCCAGCATATTTTACTTCATGTAAAAGACAATTTAATAGTGTACTTTTCCCTGCTCCATTTTTTCCAATTAGAGCTACTTTGTCTCCCGATTTTATCTCTATATCATTACCTATAAAATCTAGTACTGTTTGACCATTAAAATCAACTTTTAAATTTTTTATCCTTGATAGACACATAGCAGTATTCATACTCCTAAAAAAGCGCTGTAATATAATTTACAGCGCTAACCATTAACTCCAGCTACAGCAGCACACGAAGTTGTACAGCTTGTTGTTGTACATGTACAACATCCTGCAGCATACTCCATAGCATTCATGTTATTTGTATGGTTATAGTTGTTAACATTTATACACATATTTTAACCCCCTTAATAAATTTATTAAATCAAACTCTAAAATTACTTTGTAAAATCTAAAAATAATCTGAACTAGTCAATATCTCTATTTTTTAACTCAAACGTTTTACAGTTACTAGTTAACTACAGCTGTATTTCGATAGTTTGCAAAAGTGAAAGGAATTATAACGATTCTGATGAAATTATAAACAGAAAAAAGGATCGCCCAAAAGTTGACAATCCATCGAAACATTATTTAATTTTTTTATTCTATTCAACATTTTTGTTTAGCTTCTCCAATGAAGTCGTACAGACCAATTAGTATGGTGCCATTTACTGCTAAACGAAGAACAATTTTTAGGATGTTTACTTAACCCACGACATTTCAAATTTCTGTTCATTTCACACCCATATTCTATTTGATGCCAATCGCAATCACTTCCTACGAAGTTCTTTAAAGCCTTAGCTGCGGCTATCTTTCCACTTCTTCTTGACCAGTAATAATGTGACAAATTTGCAGGACCATTGAAATCATTACACTGAACATGAACTCCTGCTCTATATTTATGACCATTCCTTTGTCCAGGATAATACCATAGACCCATAAATGGTGAAGCAGTATTTGAGTTTGAATCCAGCATGCCATCCATATCTTTATTCATTTCATTTAACTTTTTATTTAAATTATTTTTTATTATTAAATCTATAGTTCCAGACTTTAATTCTTCTTGTGATAGATTAAAGCTCTGCATTGTATCCCCTAATTTACTTTTTACAACAATTATAGGATGCTGAGGAGATAATTTGATATTAAAAAAATTGTCTTGCAAAGTAGTACTATCACTGTCAGATTCTATTTTGGCACCTGAAGATGATAAATTTTCGTCTAATACAAAGGAATTAGAATTATCTCTTATCGACCATCTTGGATTGCTTACAGGTAATTCCCTAAACCATGCTGCATCAGACTGTGAAATATCTGTTTTAGGTAAAATATATTCATTTATAACCTGCAATTTTCCTGTTACTTTAACTAGTTTGTCAGCTTTTACAGTATTACATGCGAAAGTTGATAATAAAATTATGCCCAAACTCAATGCTAAAGATGCTAGCCTTACTTTAAGATTAAACTTCATAGTTCATTATTTCCTTTCAAGAGAATCAGTATTACATTATGGCAAAACTGGATAATCTACGATAATCACTAAGATCAACTTCCTTCTAAAAAATATTTGACTAAAGCATACACTTAAATTATAATTTTTTCATCATAATCCCCACAAAGGGGAATTGCTTTTATATATTTACACTTTAAATTAATTGGTGTATTTTAAGTTATACAAAAAATTATAAGAAACGATGAAAAGCTCTATGTCAATTATTAGCATAATATTAATTTTTATTTCATTAGGAAGTTTAGCCATTCCAAAAGTAAGAATACACTCACACTTACGACTAATTTTTTTAGTATCATTTGCTTTGGGGCTAATACTATTAGGAATATCTATTGCCACATTTCTTAATATGTAAATAATTTTAGTTATTGCATTACTTTAAAAGACAAACTTTTTTTAAAGATACCTTTTCACACATACACCTCAAAAAATCTAAACTACGTTTAGATCTCTCTTAATGTAAATTAATAAAAACTTCTTTTAAATAAAATACAAACAAATACAACAAAAAACAGGCTCTAAAACCTGTTAAATCACCATATTTAGTATCCCTAAACTTAACTCAAACACACTCTAAACACCATACATTTTTCTGTGTGTTTTAATTGTGTTAATTTCATAATAATTCAAAGTAACAAAAAAGCCTTTCAAATCAAGCTTCATTGAACTTCTTTGAAAGACTTAAGCGTATTTCTAATGCTGACTAGAAGCATAGAGGTTCTAGTCAACATCCTTGATATATCAATATTTTTAATAGACACGATACTTGCGAAGTGCAAATAAAGTGCATTTTTAACTAACAATTCCAAAGATGTGAATTTTCTTTATAGGATTCTCAATTTTCCTTTACATAAGTTGAAAGAAAAACTTGAATAGTATTTCCCATTCTTTGGCAAGCATACATATTAGATATGCGATTGTCATTACCAAGTTTGCTCATTATCACCCTGATCATATGAATTTATGATCAAAGTATTCAATTAGTGACCGTTAAAATATTACTAATGTCAGTAGACGGAAATTATTTATTTTTTAAATAAAATAAAACCAAGTTGAAAATCAACTTGGTTTTTTGGCTTAATTATTAAGATTTTCTAGAGCTACTTATGAATTAATAGCTAAATTTACCAGCATACTGGTAAATGCTACATACAATGTAGTTCTATTACTAACCTCTTTAGTAAAGTTTATTAATATAAAATACGTTCTATCTCGATTTTTCGAACAAAACAACCCATTTTGTAAAAATACTAATTACAATCTTATTTATTAAGTTGAGCAAATAATTCTTTCAAATCATCATCCTTAATAAAGTAGTACGCCATTTTCCCTCTTTTTTCACGACCTAAAATATTCTCGTCGTAAAGCTTTCTTAAATGGTGTGAAGCAGTAGCAATACTACAATCCAAAATATATGCAATATCACAAACACAGAGTGATTCTTGTGCAATCAATGAAAAAACGATTTTTAATTTCTTTTCATCAGAAATCTTAGATAATGCATAAAAGTATCTCTTTATATTTGGTTTGCCAAGAAAGTCTGAAACTTTTATCACTTTATCTGTTTCTACTAATGTTTGGTCACAAGTGATATCAGCTTTATCTAAAACGTCCATAAGTTTACCTCACTCATTATTTGAATAAATTAATTATAAATTGAATTGATCCATTTTCAATTAAAACAGAACCGCCAATAAAAATATAGACGAATCCTATGAACCAACGACTATATTTTTCAAGAATCGCACCTATAGTAGGAACATTAGCCATCTTTTGAGCAACAAAAACTAACAAGAAAATCATTATCAAAAATACAATCAAGGTTATCACTAAATTCAATGGTGTCAAACTAATGAAGTAAGGTACAAATAGTCCAATATTATCAGCCCCACAACTTACGATAGTAATGAACATAAGAGTTCTTATTAAATTCATTTTATTATTACTATTCAGTTCCTTATTGGCCATCTTTTCACCATCGGAGTCACCAAAAATTAAAGCCTTTAATCCTAAAAATATAGGGATTATTCCAAGTAGTCCTAATAACCGCTTATCAGGAACATAATGCAATATAAAAGCAAAGAATAAACTAACTAGTATTAGAACATCAGATCCAAGGAATTGTCCTATATAAATGTCTCTAATACCTTTTTTGTCTTTAATTTTGGCAAAGAAGAGCATCAAAATTATTAATAAATCTATAGCGGTACTACTATATGTGATTGCACTGGTAATAATAGTTTTTAACATTTTATTTCGATTTCCTCCAAATAACATTCAAATATAAATTTGAATGTTATTTTGGAATATTTGAATCTAAATGTCAAGACATCTTTATTTTTTTCTTTAAAAAGTAAAAAGATCATGGTCTACATGACCATGATCTTTATCATTACATTATTCCGCTCTTAACACCGTGTGCAAAAATTGCACTTTAATAATTTAACTGCGTGCACTTAGTGTGCATCATTTTTCTTTACGTAAAAAAATTAGCCTTAACTTATCTTCATAAAACGTTGATAAATCAAAGCTAATCAATCTAAATGAATCTTTATAATGCTGACTAGAGGATTCGAACCTCCGACCTCATCATTACTAGTGACGTGCTCTGCCAACTGAGCTAAGTCAGCAACTTCTTGTTGTCTCACCCGACAACGATATTAATTAAACCATATAAATGAGACTTGCGCAAGTCTTTTTCGAAACTTTTTTCAACTTTTTTCGTCATTCCAGCATTTTAGCCCTTTCTATACTACAATTGAGGTGATTAATCAGTTTTAGATTTACAAAAGAGGGATCTTAATGATTAAATTTGTATATTTTGCTCCACTTGCAACTCAATTAGATTGGCTCTTAAGAATTTTTGTAGCTGCCATTTGTGGTGCTTTAATTGGGTATGAACGAGCAATTCAAAGAAAAAGCGCTGGAGTTAGGACTCACATCGTCGTTGCCGTTGCTTCAGCTTTATTCATGATTGTTTCTAAATATGGCTTTGAAGATATTCTCGGAATTCGCGGGATATCTCTTGACCCATCAAGAATTGCCGCTCAAATTGTTACCGGTATTTCTTTCATCGGTGCGGGGACAATTTTAGTTAGAAAAGAACAAATTTCTGGCTTAACTACGGCCGCCGGTGTCTGGGCAACTGCCGCCATTGGGATGGCCGTTGGTGGTGGCATGTACCTCATCGGAATTTTAGCCACGGGCTTCCTATTTGTTGTTCAGATGATCTTCCACGATGATTCACTTATTGATAAGATTATTGTTCATATTCGCTTTAACCTTCAAATTGAAGCCGCTAACAAACATCATATTCTCCAAAAAATTAAAGAAGAGCTTGCTGCCAATCAAGTAGAAAACATTTCAGTTAAAATTTTAGATGTTAGTAATGAGAAAATCATCTTTTATGTAGATGGAATCATTAACAATAAGCAAGATGAAAACGATATCATCATGGCACTAAGGAAATATCCTGACATTAAAAGGATTAGTTACACTCGTGGTGGTAAATAGTCAGTTAGGAATCTCTTAAGAAGAACCTGATAAAGAAGGTTCTTTTTTGTTAGAAGTAAATTTTGCGCTAAAATGTTAATATTACTTATTATCTTAGAAAGGATGGAAAAATGGCCGGATCACTTGATTATTTACGCTGGCGTGGGGATCTAAGTTTTAAAGAAATGCCCTTCAATAGTGTAGATGCATCACTATTTTCTTCTATTATTTATCTACCTGTCGACAAATCTGCCGCAGGCCATACTTTAAGTGAAATTGCTGAAAAGTTGCAACATATGGAGTCATTTCAACATCAAATGCATGATGAAGCTGGTGCCCAAGTTTTACTTTTACCTAAAAGTCCACGCTTAGGTCGTATCAAAATTTTAAATTGGACTAACAAAATCGGCAAAAAGCCGGCTCCCTTGCAATTTACCGCCGCCACATTTCGATTAAATAAGAACACAATTCTAATTTCTTATCGTGGAACTGACAGCTCGATGATTGGCTGGAATGAGGACATGAATATGAATTATATGCCTGAAGTCTACGGTCAAAACGTCGCAGCGCGCTATTTAAACGCAATTGCGGAACGTTTCCCTAAGGATAAAATTTACTTAGTAGGACACTCTAAGGGTGGAAATTTTGCTCAATTTGCCTTAAGTGCAGCTAGACCCGATCTTCAAGATAGAATTGTAAAAGCGCTCAGTTTTGACGGACCTGGATTTTACCGTCAAGTTTATTCTAGTCCTGGCTTTAAGCGTACAATTTATAAAATGAAGACTTATTTGCCTGAAAGTTCTATTATCGGTACCATGCTCGATCATCCTGAGCGAGTTTTAATCGTTAAAAGCGATGCGCCCATGAAAGACCAACACGATCCGCGTAGATGGCGTGTAGCTAGAAACAGTTTTGTATTAGCAGATGGGTTAACGATTGGGGCTCGAATTTTGCGGCATTCATTAATTCATTTTAATCATTCTATTCCTGATGAAAAACGTGGTGAAATGTTCTCTGCCTTATTTGATGCTTTTGAGAACTCCGATATTAATGACATGAATCAACTTACTACTCATAAACTACTGGGAACGTATCGTTTAGGTCATGTTATTATGTCTCTTGAACCAAGTTTGCGTCAAATCATCACTAGTATGTTTAATGATATTTGGACCACCTACCGGCGCAATTTGAATTTACCTTTTATTGATGGACGCTTTCGTTATTATCCAAAAAGCAATGATTCCAATAAGGCGCCTATCTTCTTTGAATTTTATGATCCACAAAAACCAAGTCTTAAATTGCCTTTTGTTTTAATAAAACAAAATAAAAAACTCAAGCATCTTCATGATGATGAGTAATGTTTCATGTGTAACACAAACACTCTATTAGAGAAATGTCTAATAGAGTGCTTTTTGATCTAAGGATTCATTTTTATTTATAAGTTATAAATCAAATTCTAATTTGTTTTACGATTCATCATACTGAGAACAAATGAAACAATCAATACTAGAATTACTGCTCCTAGTATCGATGGCACAATTGCCATTCCTGCTACTTGGGGTCCCCACGCACCAAGTAACGCTTCACCAAGTGATGAACCAATAAGACCGGCTAAAATATTAGCAATCCAGCCCATTGATTGACCTCTGCCTGTAAGTGCACCAGCTATTAAACCAATCACACCTCCGACAATTAACACCCAAATCCAGTGTAACATATTAGGTCACCTCGTTTTCATTGTCGAGTTTCTTTTTAATATCGTCAGCTTTTTTCTTAGCTTTGCCTTTGGCTTGTTGGGCTTTACCTTCAGCCTCACGTAGCTTATCGCCCGTAACTTTGCCTTCAACTTCTTTTACTTTACCGACAACTTTGTCTTTAAGACCTTTATCTTTACCCATATCACTGTCCATCCTTTCTTTTATTATTTTGATTTTAACTATTAAAAGCCTGGTGGACTCACCTCATCTTTCTTAATTATATTTTTTACTTACTGTCTTTATAATACTCTATCAGTGACATAGTGTCACTGAAAAACAGTAAAAAAGGCTTAACTTAAGAAATAGTTTAGAAGTTAAGCCTTTAAGTTGCTTTTTAGACTGTTATTTGTTACTTCAAAAGAGTTTTTGCCAACTCAAAATCTCCCAAAGTAGCAGAACCGTTATTTGCGACAGCAGGACGCACAATTAACTCATCTAAATCTGGAGTAGCAACATAATTATTATTGAATTTATCAAAGTATTTGCGAACCTTTACTAAATCATCTTCGTTTAATACAGATCCACCAACAACCATTACATCTGGACGCGCACTCATATAAACATTAAAAAGCATTTGTGCCACGTAATATGCAACATAAGTAAATACTTCATTGTCACGAGATAATTTTTCACCAGGAATTCCGGTACGGCCTTCAAGAGAAGGACCTGCAGCCATTCCTTCCACACAATCTGCCCCATGGAACGGACATTTACCTTCATAATTATCGCCCGGGTAGCGTTTAATAAGCATATGGCCCATTTCAGGGTGATTATTAAGACCGAGGAACTTTCCACCTTGAACAATTCCTGCTCCAACGCCGGTACCAATAGTAACGTAGAAATAGCTCTTAGTATCATCTTTACCACGAGCAATATATTCGCCGTAACAAGAAGCATTCACATCAGTAGTCATAACTACTGGAACACCCAATTCTTTTTCAAAAAAGCCTTTTACATTGGTTCCAGACCAGCCGCGTTTTGGAGTATCTAAAATATAGCCAAAAGTGTGGGAATTAGGATTAATATCGATTGGACCAAATGTTCCAATTCCTAAAGCATCTACTGGATGCTTTTTAAAGAATTCCGCACTCTTCTTTAAAGTCTCATCTGCAGTAGTAGTAGGAATACGATCGGTTGCAATAGTTTCGCCAGTTTCTACATCTTGAACAGCAAGAATAAATTTAGTTCCTCCTGCTTCAATACTACCTACATATTTTTTGTCTGCCATTAGTTTCATCCTTTTCTCTTCATGTTTTTCTCAATTATATTGATATTATCATTTTATGTAAATGCTTTCAATATATGCTAATAAAAAGTTAGACATACAAAAAGACATCCCTTAAAGGATGTCTTTTTATTTATCAGGTGCATCATGCACATAATCCAAGTTGGAAAAACGATTATATGGCTTTGAAAACATCAATTTTACCGTCCCACGGCTACCAGAACGGTTCTTCTCAATAATTACCTCTACTTCACCATTATCCTGCTCAGGAGCCACCTCAGAGCCATCTGCGTCATCCTCTCCTTCATCACGATAATAATCATCACGATATAAGAAAGATACAATATCGGCATCCTGTTCAATAGAACCAGATTCACGAATATCAGACAGTACAGGGCGTTTATCTTGACGCTGCTCAACAGAACGAGACAACTGCGAAAGGGCAATTACTGGTACATGAAGTTCCTTGGCAAGCTTTTTTAATTGTCTAGAAATAGCTGAAACTTCTTGTTGGCGAGATTCACTACGTGGTCCTTCAATTAACTGAAGATAATCAATCACGATTAACCCCAAATCCCCGGTTTCTTTTGCAAGTCTTCTGGACTTAGCTCTGATTTCACTCATTTTTATACCAGGAGTATCATCGATAAAAATTTTGGCATTAGCTAGTGACCCAGATGCCACAATTAATTTTCGCCATTCATCTTCATCCAGCTGTCCAGTTCGCAAGTGCTGAGAATTGATCAAGCCTTCTGAAGCAAGCATTCTTTGAACCAGCTGTTCACTACTCATTTCCAGTGAAAACATCGCCACTGATTTTTTATCATGAATTCCTACAAATTGAGCTACATTTAAAGCAAAAGAAGTCTTACCAACACCTGGACGCGCCGCAATAATGATTAATTCATCATCATGAAATCCGGTGGTCATTTTATCAAGCTCTTGAAACCCTGTTGCTAGACCCGTAACAGTTTCATCTTGCTCAGTTAAACGACTAATTTCATCAACAGTGTCATTCACAACTTCTTTAATATTCCGAAAGCCACCAGTATTATTTTCAGATGAAACATTCAAGATTTCACTTTCCGCATCATCCAAAATATCAGTAACATCGTCAGAATCATTAATCGCGTTGGAAATAATTTTTTGACTAGCTGAAATTAGTCTTCTTAAAAGAGCTTTTCTGTGGACAATCTGTGCATAATACGTAACATGCGCAGCCGTAGGAGTTGCCATGGCTAATTCAGAAATATATGCCACTCCTCCACTATCTTCCAACTGATTCTTTTTAGTCAGTTGGTCTCGAATAGTTAACGGGTCAATGGCAGTCTCCTCATCTGACAAGTCCAACATTGCTTGAAAGACATATTGATTAGCTCTTTCATAAAAATCGCTAGCTTGTAAAATACCACTTGCATCTGCTATAGCTTCCGGATCAATAAAAATTGCCCCTAAAACCGCCTTTTCGGCTACAGAATCATGTGGTACTTGCTGCGAGACAATATTATCCATTTACTTCACAACCAATTTATTCACTAATCTTGTTCAGTGATGTGAACACGAATTTTGCCTTCTACACCTTTGAAAAGCTTAACAGGTACATTAGTGTAGCCTAATGATTTAATAGGTTCTGGAAGATTTAATTTACGCTTATCAATCTTAACACCATATTGCTTTTCTAAGCCTTCGACAATTTTCTTGCTAGAAATTGAACCAAAGAGACGAGCGTCGGTTCCAGCTTTTGATTTAAAGTTAACCACAGTATCATCTTTTTCAAGAATTGCCTTAATCTTTTCAGCCTCTGCTTTTTCAGCTTCATAAGCTGCCTTTTCATTAGCAGCAACTCGTTCTAAAGTGTGCATGTTAGCCTTGTTAGCCGGCTTAGCCATCCCACGCTTAAACAAAAAGTTTTGTGCGTAACCATCTGGAACATTTTTAACTTCTCCGCGCTTACCACGGCCTCTAACATCTTGAGTAAAAATAACTTTCATAGCTTTTTCTCCTTTATTCATTTTCCTTTTCATACTCATCGATCGCCTTAAGCAATCGATTTTCTGCTTCTTCTACAGTCACATTCTTAATCTGCGTTGCCGCATTCGATAAGTGACCACCGCCACCTAATTTTTCCATGATGATCTGAACATTAATCTTGCCCATTGAACGAGCCGAGATTCCAATGGTATCTTGGCTGCGCCTGGTTATTGCAAAACTAGCCTCGACATTTTTTAAATCTAGAGCGGTGTCAGCAGCCTGCGCAGTCACAATTGGATCAATAATTTTATCATTAGGTCCCACCAAGACAGCCATACCTGGACGAACCATTTTAAGAGTTGCAATCAGGTGGGTTTTCTCAAGAAAACTGTCAATATCTTCCTTCAAAAGCTCACTTACAACGGCCGAACTCGCACCAATTGAACGTAGATAGCTAGCTGCATCAAAAGTTCTAGTGCCAGTTCTCAATGAGAATTCCTTTGAATCTACTACAATACCCGCGAGCATTGCCGTTGCTTCCAAATCCGTTAAAACTCTCTTGCCATTAGCTGGTTGTTGGTATTCAATCATTTCTGTTACCAACTCACAAGCTGAAGAAGCATAGGGTTCAACATATGTCAGCATTGGATTTTCTGGGAATTCTTCTCCACGTCTATGGTGATCAATTACAATAATTCTATTCTTTAAACGATCATATAAATCTTGAGAATAAGTAATTGAATATTTAGAATGATCCACCATTACCAACAATGACTTGTCGGTTGCCTCCTCTAATGCTTCATTCGGATCAATAAAAATATCATTATCCTCTTTAGCATGTTGCATTCTAGTAACTAAGCGACCAACATCGTAATTAGTTTTATTTGTATCAAGTACAAAATTAGCCTTTACACCGTGAAGACGAGCAATTTTTACTACACCAATTCCACTCCCCACAGAGTCCATATCTGGCCGTTGATGCCCGACAACAAAAACTCGATCGGCATCCTTAAACAACTCACTAATTGCTTGTGACACCATTCTAGCTCTAACTCGCGTTCTCTTTTCCATTGGATTAGATTTTCCACCATAGAAGTGGGCATCTTTTCCTGGTTGCCGTAAAACAACCTGATCTCCCCCACGTCCAAGGGCTAAATCAAGATTAGATTGAGCTTGGTTAGCAATTTCAGTCAAGGAATCACTACCAAAAGCGATCCCAATAGACAAAGTAAGTGGCGTATTGTTTCGACTAGTTTCCTGACGAACTTTATCAAGCACAGAAAACTTGTCTTCTTCCATTTTATCAAGATCTTGCATATGTGCTAACAATAAAAAGTGATCTTCATCAATTCTCTTCAAATAAGCGTTAAATTTTTTCGCATAATCACTCAAAGTATTCTGCACATAAGAACTCATACTGGTTAATTCTTGATCATGCATCGTTTCGCTTAATTCATCATAATTATCAATAAAGACCTGACCAATTGCTAAACGTTCGGCCTTATATTTCCTCTCGATTTGCGCATAACGCGTTATATCCAATAAATAAATTACACCTAGATTATCCTGAACAACCATTTCAAAATCATGGCCATCCCATCTCACAGTCTGATTTTCAGATGTTTTGGCTTTAATAGCTTCATTTAAAAGCTTATTTAAATTAGGATCCACTGACTCAATAGTGTGTCCAATTAAGTCGTCATTTTTTAAATATAATTGTAAATAAGGATTCACCCACTGAATTTGATGATCGGAATCATACAACAATATTCCTAAAGGCATTTTAATCATGGCCTCTTGTTCGCTTCGTTTGATCCGATACGACAAATTAACAGCAAAACTATTAGCATTATTTGCTAAAATATATGTCCCATAAATTGCAAAAGCAACAGTCAAAATAAATATTAAAATCAATGCTAATCCAAATATAGGGTTGATAATCATCCCAATAATACTTCCAATTAAAGAAAGTACCAAGATGATTATTACGGAAGCTGTCAGTCGCGAATCCTTAATAAACGCTGGTACTTCAAGCTTACGTAAAAAATCTTTCATTAAAGATCCTTCCTAAATCATAGTAAACTACTTCAGTATCATTATACCTTATCACACAACCCTTATGAAAACCAAAGAAAATTTATGTACAAAAAAAGCCTAGCCTTTCAGCTAAACTTTTTTATTTTACGTATTATTACTGACTAATTAGTCTTCAGCAACAAATGGCAACAAGCCCATAATACGAGCTCTCTTAATTGCATTTGCAACCTTACGTTGGTTCTTTGCGCTAGTGCCAGTGACACGACGTGGTAAAATCTTACCTCTTTCTGAGATAAAACGTTTCAACAGATCAACGTCCTTGTAGTCAACATATTCAATATGGTTAGCTGCAATGTAGTCAACCTTACGACGACGACGGCCGCCTCTTCTTTGTTGAGCCATATCCCTAGGTCCTTTCTTTAAATTCTTATTTTAGAATGGTAAATCATCATCCGAAATATCAATTGCATCCCCTGAGCCAGAAAATGGATCCTGTGGCTTAGGAGCTGAACTATTGGTATTTGGTTGAGAAGGTCTATCATTATTTTGGAAATTGTTAGTATTTTGAGTGCCAGCATTTCCGCTAGTTGGTGTATAACCGCCGTTTTGACCGCGATTTTCACGATCTCTACGGGACTCGAGTAATGCGAAGCTATCTACGACAACTTCAGTTACATATACTCGTTTACCATCTTTATCATCATAACTTCTGGATTGAAGTCGGCCATCAATTCCTACTAGCGATCCCTTTGAAGTGAAGTTAACAAAGTTTTCTGCTGACTTTCTCCAAATTACACAGCTAATAAAATCCGCTTCTCTCTCGCCTCGAGCATTTGTATATTGACGATCAACAGCAAGAGTAAACGTAGCAACCGAGATTCCACTCCCAGTAGTACGCAATTCAGGATCACGCGTTAAACGTCCGGTAAGTACAACTCTATTAATCATACTTGATTACCTTTCCTTTCCTAAATTACGGTTCGATGATAATTATTTGTCTAACTTAACAGTCATTGAACGTAAAATGGCGTTATCAATCTTTGACAAACGACCAAATTCGTTAACTGCGTCAGCGTTGTCAGCAGTGAAAGTCATGATGTGGTAAGTACCCTCACGATACTTATCAATTTCGTATGCAAAACGACGCTTGCCCCAGTCTTTGGATTCAACCATAGTACCATTGTTGTCTGCGATAACCTTATCGTAGTTTTCAACAAGAGCCTTCTTTGATTCTTCATCGATGTCAGGCTTAATGATGTAAGTGATTTCGTACTTAGTAGTTGCCATAAACTATTGCACCTCCTTCTGGACTAAATGGTTCTTTCGAATTAAGAACAAGGAGTAATGGAAAATATTACTCGCAATGTCTAATTCTAGCATATAAATAAAAAATTACCAAACAATTTCGCGTGATCCAGAAAATTTTTTATTCCGTAATTAAATACGCAAAAAAGTTCGATAATTTTTTATAAATTAAATTTCTATTCGTCTACTTCTTCAATATTATCTTGATCTTCTTCATTTGGAACAATTGCAAGACTGGCTACTTTGTTATCTCCACTTACCTTAATTAATCTCACACCCATCGTGCTTCGACCAGTTTGAGAAACATCATCGGTCTTAAAACGAATCATAATTCCATCAGTAGTAATCACCATAATATCATTAGTTCCATCAATTACGGTAACTCCAGCAAGAGGTCCATTTTTCTCAGTTACATTTGAAGTCTTAATTCCTTTTCCGCCACGACCCTTAATTGGATATTCGCTAGCAGAAGTACGCTTACCATAACCTTTTTCAGAAATTACCAAAACATCATCATTTGGCTTAATAACTTCTGATCCAACAACATAATCATGATCACGTAAATTAATTCCACGAACACCAGCAGCAGTTCGACCCATTGGACGCACATCCCCTTCATTGAAGGTTACTGCATAGCCTAAATGAGTACCGATTAAAATATTTTGCTTACCATCAGTGGTTAATACATTACTCAATTCATCTCCATCACGAAGAGTAAGTGCAATCAAACCACTATTTCTGATGTTAGAAAATTCACTGACATGAGTACGTTTAACAGTTCCCATCTTGGTGATGAAGAACAAATAGTTATCGTCTGCATCTTGTGGGATATTAATCACTGTTTGAATCTTTTCGCCTTTTTCAAGTTGAAGCAAGTTAATAATTGGTAATCCCTTAGCAGTTCTACCATATTCAGGAATTTCATAAGCTTTTTTCGAGTAAACCTTACCCTTGTTAGTAAAGAACAAAAGCATATCGTGAGTGCTTGAGTAAATCAGATGCTCAGTAAAGTCACCATCTTGCACTCCCATACCTTTAATTCCCTTACCTCCACGATTTTGGGTCTTAAATTCATTGATTGGCATTCTCTTAATATAGCCACTATGAGTAAGAGTTAAAAGTACATTTTGGCGTTCAATTAAATCCTCATCTTCAATTGAAACAACTTCACTAGCTCCAATTTCAGTGCGACGATCATCACCATAACGCTTTTGAATATCTAATAATTCATCATAAATAATTTTATCGATTCGTTCAGGTCTAGCCAAAATATCCTTAAAGTCCGCAATTTTTACTTGTAAATCTTGATATTCAGATTCAACTTTATCACGTTCCAGTCCAGTTAAACGAACCAAGCGCATATCTAAGATAGCTTGGGATTGTTTATCGTCTAGGCCAAAACGACTAATTAAAGCAGCTTTGGCTACATCGCTAGATTGACTAGAACGAATAATTTTTACAATTTCATCGATATGGTCAAGAGCAATTCGCAAACCTTCAAGAATGTGAGCGCGAGCCTCAGCTTTAGCAAGTTCAAACTTAGTCCGACGCGTTACCACATCTTCTTGGTGATTCAAGTAATATTCAAGCATCTGCTTTAAAGTCAAGAAGTGAGGAGCCCCATCCACAATTGCCACCATGTTCATTCCGAAATTGGCTTGCATTTGTGTTTCTTTAAATAAGTTATTCAAAACTACACTTGCACTTGCATCACGACGAACATCAATAGTAATTCGCATACCAGTTTGATCAGACTCATCGCGAACCCCGGTAATTCCATCAATAATTTTTTCACGAGCTAAATCAGCAATTTTCTTAACTAATTCAGCTTTATTTACCATGTATGGAATTTCACTTACGATAATTCTTTCACGACCATTTTTCTCGGTTTCGATGCTAGTTTTAGCCCGAACGACAATATTCCCTTTACCAGTGTCATAAGCACGATAAATACCACCGCGCCCCATAATCGTCCCACCAGTAGGAAAATCTGGGCCTGGGATAGCCTTCATCAAATCCTTAGTTGTTACATCCGGATTCTTCATCAACATATGCAAGCCACTAATTACTTCACGTAAATTATGTGGTGGAATGTTGGTTGTCATCCCAACAGCGATTCCGTTTGCACCATTTACAAGTAAGTTAGGAATACGAGCAGGTAAAACAACCGGCTCACTTTCAGTGTCATCATAATTTCGTTGCCAATCAACAGTATTTTTATTGATATCACGCAACATTTCCATAGCAATTTTACTCATACGGGCTTCCGTATAACGCATGGCAGCTGGTTCATCCCCATCGACTGAACCAAAGTTACCATGACCATCAACGAGCATGTAACGATATGAGAAGTCTTGTGCCATATGAGCCATCGCTAAGTAAATTGAAGAGTCACCATGTGGGTGAAATTTACCCATAACTTCCCCAACAATTCTGGCTGATTTCTTATATGGCTTATCTGGAGTTACTCCTAATTCGCTCATACCGTATAAAATACGACGCTGAACTGGCTTTAAACCATCACGAACATCAGGAAGTGCACGCGCAACAATAACTGACATGGCATAGTCTAAAAATGAGCTACGCATAGTACTAGTTAGGTCAACATTGCGGATTCTACGATCTTGAGTTTGATTATCGTTATCCATTTAATCCCCCTTAAGCATCTAAGTTTTCAACATACTTAGCATTTTTTTCAATAAAGTCACGTCTAGGTGCAACTTCGTTACCCATCAACAATTCAAAGACTTCATCAGCATCTTTAGCGTATTCAGGACTTACACGATCCAATCGACGATTTTCAGGATTCATGGTAGTTTCCCAAAGTTGTTCTGGATCCATTTCCCCAAGTCCTTTATAACGTTGAACAATTGGCTTAGGGCTAGGTTGCAAGCTACCTAAATAATCATGAAGCTCTTCATCTGTATCAAGATATTTAATTACTTTACCTTGACGAACTTGATAAAGAGGTGGACGAGCAATGTACACATATCCTTTTTCAATCATTGGACGCATATAGTTGTAGAAAAGCGTAAGTAATAAGGTTCTAATATGTGCCCCATCCACATCGGCATCAGTCATAATAATCAATTTATGGTAGCGAGCCTTATTCACATCAAAGTCTGCGCCAAACCCTGTGCCTAAAGCTGTGAATAATGATCTAATTTCCTGGTTAGCTAAAATTCGATCCATGGAAGCTTTTTCCACATTCAAAATTTTTCCTCGAATTGGTAAAATCGCTTGAGTCAAACGAGATCTACCTTGCTTAGCAGAACCACCGGCAGAGTTACCTTCGACGATAAACAATTCAGAAATACTTGGATCATTACTGGTATTGTCAGCTAATTTACCTGGTAAGTTAGCAATTTCAAGACCAGATTTCTTACGAGTAACTTCACGGGCACGCTTAGCCGCATTTCTAGCTCTTTCGGCAAGTTGAGCCTTTTCCACAATCTTACGACCCACACTTGGGTTTTCCATTAAGAAACGGCTGAATGTTTCAGAGAAGGCTTTATCCACAGCAGTCCGAGCGTTAGAATTACCCAGTTTAGTCTTGGTTTGACCTTCAAATTGAGGGTTTGGGTGCTTTACAGAAACGACCGCAGTCATACCTTCACGGATATCCTCACCTGAAAGATTATCGTCTTTATCTTTTAAGATTTTAGCCTTATGGGCATAATCATTTACTACACGAGTTAAAGCTGTCTTAAATCCAGCTTCGTGCATCCCACCTTCATAGGTATGGATATTATTAGCAAAAGTCATTAATGTTGTTTTATAGCCATTTGTATATTGCAAAGCCACTTCAACATTAATTCCATCATAGTCGCCTTCAACATAAATTGGTTCATCAAATAACTTTTCTGCATCTTTGTTTAAAAATGCAACGTATTCTTTAATTCCCCCTTCAAAATGGTAAACGTCGGTTTCAGCTGTTTCCTTACGTTTATCGGTGAAGGTTAACTTTAATCCCTTGTTTAAAAAGGCTAATTCACGAATACGATTCTTTAAAATCTTATCGTCAAAAACAGTAGTTTCAGTGAAGATATCAGGGTCTGGATAAAAATGAACAATTGTCCCATGTTCACTCATTGGCACTGTACCTACTTGACGCATTTCGTCCTTAACACGTCCATGATCAAAATCAATAGCGTACTTTTTGCCATCTCTCATAACAGTAACATCAAGCTTTGTGGATAAAGCATTCACAACTGATGCTCCTACCCCATGAAGACCACCAGATACTTTATATCCACCACCGCCAAATTTACCACCTGCGTGTAATACTGTGAATACTGTTTCCAACGCTGGACGACCAGTTTTTTCTTGAATATCCACAGGAATTCCACGACCATCATCTTGAACTGTAACACTACCATCTTCATTTACAGTTACTTCAATTTTTGTTGCAAATCCAGCAAGACGCTCATCAATACTATTATCAATTACTTCCCATACCAAATGATGAAGCCCTTGAGAACTAGTGGAGCCAATATACATACCAGGACGCTTTCTAACAGCTTCAAGTCCCCCTAAAACTTGAATTTGGCTGGCATTATATTTATCTGCTTCTTGTTCGTATTTTTTAACTTTATCAAGATCTTTATTGTCTTTATCAGCCATTTAATACTCCTTTTTATACTATTTCCCCATTTTTAACATGATATATTTTGGGTTCGTTTACTATTTCCCAGGAAATACCTTCCAAATCTGTGGTAGTAATAAAAGTTTGAGTTTTCCCGTGAATATAATTTAAAAGCGAACTTTGACGCTCATGGTCTAACTCACTCATTACGTCATCTAATAATAAAATTGGATATTCATCAGTTAAATGATGAATCAGACTTATTTCAGCCAACTTTATTGCCAGGGCAATAGATCGTTGCTGGCCTTGAGATGCATATAAATGCGCATTCTTCTGATTAAGCCTAAACTCAATATCATCACGATGCGGCCCAATTAAAGTAGTTCCCTTATGTAATTCAGAATCTCGAATTTTTTTAAAATTAGCTCGAATTTTTTGATACATCTTTTCTTTAGAATCATCAGCTTCAATTTGAGAAACGGACGGATGATAAACTAATGTTAATTTTTCACTGTCTAAGCTAATATTTTTATACGCATCACTTGCTGCAGTACTAAGATATTCCAAAAATCTAAATCTTCGAAAAACTATTTCCGCAGCAATTCCTGCCAGTTGATCTGATAACACATCTAGAAAAACTAAATCGTGAGCTTCATTTTTCAGTAATTGCTTTAAATAGTCATTTCTCTGCATCAAAACTTGACGATACTGACGCGCAAAATATAAATATTCCGCATTTACTTGACCAAACTCTTGATCCATAAATCGTCTCCTCAAACTAGGTGCACCTTTAACTAAACTAAGGTCTTCCGGAGAAAATAAAATAGCATTTAGCTGTCCAATATACTTTGATAATTTAGATTGCTCAATGCGATTTATCCACACTTTCTTCCCTTTTTTAGCAATAGCAACGCGTAAGTTTATATCCACTTGCTTTTTGTGCACTTTTCCTAATAAAGTGGCATATTCACATCCAAATCGGATTAATTCACTATCACTATTAGTGCGGTGCGATCTAGTTAAAGCTAAAAAATAAATGGCTTCCAGGATATTAGTTTTTCCCTGAGCGTTATTCCCCACAAAAATATTGACATTAGGATCAAATTCCATATCTAATTTTTCAAGATTGCGAAAATCCTTAATTGTAAAATGATCCAGATACATTATTTTTACCGAAATTCATATTTTTGTTCGGCAATCTCCAGTTGATCGCCTGGATATAACTTTTTGCCTCGACGATCTTCTTTTTCACCGTTTAAAACAACTGGATTATCTTTCAGATACCATTTTGCTTGGCCTCCTGATGAGATAATACTTTCTTCTTTCAAAAATTGACTTAATGTAATATAGTCACCACTAATTTTAAAAACCTTGATAATACTCACCTTCAATGCTGTTTTTTCACCTATATAATTATATTCGTTCATAGAAGAAAAGACAAACTTAAAATCCATATAAGCCCATATGAGCGCTTTTTATTATAATTAGCCTAACTACATTTAAAGACTACTTGAAATACAGTATTCGCTTTTTATGCCATTTAATAAAAAATGAATCAAAAAAAGACCATCAGTCGATGGTCTTTTTTTATAAATCGATCAATTTTTTCTAAAATGTTCTAACTGGAGTGATCAATTGTACAAAATTGATATCTTCTTTATCAGGCACAACAGTAAATGGACGAAGAGGTTGAGTAAATTTCATGACAATTGAATCGGTGATTGAAGCTCTCAGAGCATCACGTAAATAATCTGGATTGAATGACAATTCAAGATTTTCTCCACTCAAGTTCTTAAAGCTAACTTCTTCTTCTACATTCCCAATTTCAGCTGATTCCCCAGATAAGACAACCTTTTGGTTTTCTGTATCTAAACTCAACCTAACCACATTGTTTCGACCGGCATGAGTAACCAAACTAGCACGATCAAGTGCGCTAGAAAGTTCAGCGAGTTCAAATTGTACACTTGTGGAACTTTCTGTGGGTAAAAGACGATCAGTATCAGGATAACTGCCCTCTAAAAGTCGTGAATAGAACAAGATATTTCCAATTTCAAATAAAACTTGGCTTTCTCCTGGGCAAACTTTAACTTCAGGATTACCCTCACCAATAATTCTTGATAATTCTTGTAAACTCTTCCCTGGAATAATCAAATCTGTTTCAGTTTGTGGACCATTTTCAAGAGAAATAGTTCGTTCTGACAAACGGTGAGAATCAGTACCTACAGCCTTAATTTGGTCTGGGCTAAAGTTAAAGTGTACCCCAGTCAAAACTAAACGACTTTCTTGGGTTGCTACTGCGAATTGAGTTTCATTAATAATTTCACGGAAGGTTTTACCAGAAATAGTAAAAGTAGAATCATCTGGAATCTCTGGTAAACGAGGATAATTGTTTGCATCTAAGCCATTGATGGTGAAATCACTGTTTTCTGACACAATCTGCGTTTGAAAACTATCTTTAACTTCAAAAGAGAAGTCTTTACCAGGCAACTTCTTGATAATTTCGCTGAAGAAGCGAGCTGGTAAAACGATAGAACCTGTAGATTCTACAGCTAAGTCTTCACTTACTGGAATCTTAATTTCAATAGAAATATCGGTATCACTACCAGTCAATATTAATTCATCTTCAGTTAGAACTAATTTAATACCACTTAAAATGGGAATAGTGGTTCTGGATGAAATTGCACGCATTACGTTATTCAAATTTTCAATGAATAAGTTTCGATTGATTGTAAACTTCATTAATTTTCCTCCTAGACTGAGCTTTTCTTTTATTATTAATTATATATTTAATTAGTTAGTAGTAGTAGGGCCTGTGTAAATTGTTGAAAACTCATTGTATCTACTGATCTATAGGGATTGTTTCGGTTGAAAACTATGTGTAAAACCACCCTACTTGTCCACAGTGTGGATTTTAGTGATCAAGCATTTGTTTTAAGTCAAACACGGCAGCTTTGATTTCAGTATCAGTTTGAATTTGTTTTCCAATTTTATCACAGGCGTGCATAACGGTAGTGTGATCTTTTCCACCAAATTCTTGACCAATCTTAGGCAGACTTGCATTTGTTAATTCTCGAGAAAGATACATTGCAATCTGGCGAGGGACAACAATTTGACGAACTCTTTTCTTTCCCTTCAGCTCTTCTGTCGAGATTTGGAAATAATTGGCCACTACTTCTTGAATCTTTGAAATTTGTAATCCACGATCTTTTTGCACAAGTTTAAGATCTGTTAACGCTTCACGGGCTAAAGAAGGATTAATATCTTCCTTTTCGATAGTTGCATGAGCTTGAACCTTAACCAGTGCGCCTTCCAGTTCTCGGATATTGGTATCTACTTGGGAAGCAATATAGTTTAAGGTATTATCGTCAATAGTTAATCCTTCAGATTCTGCTTTTCTCCGTAAAATTGCAATTCTAGTTTCAAGATCAGGCGGAGTAATTTCAACTTGAAGACCCCAGGTAAATCTTGAAACTAAGCGTTCGGATAAATCAGGAATTTCTGTAGGTAAACGATCACTGGTCATTACGATCTGCTTTTGATCATTATATAAGGTTTCAAACGTGTGGAAAAATTCTTCTTGAATACCTTCTTTTTTAGCAAAAAATTGAATGTCATCCACAAGTAATAAGTCACAGGTGCGATACTTTTCTCTGAATTCATCCTGAGTTTTATTTTTGATGGAATTAATAAAGTCGTTAACAAAAGTTTCACTTTGAATATAAACAATTTTCGCATCAGGTTTTTCTGCTAGCATCTGATGTCCAATGGCTTGCATTAAGTGAGTTTTCCCTAATCCTACACCTCCAAAGATGAACAAAGGATTATAGAAACTACCCGGACTGTCTGCAACTGCTAAAGCTGCTCCAGCGGCTAATTTGTTTCCTTCACCTTGAACGAAGTTATCGAAGGTATACTTATCATTTAATTGAAGATTTTGCATAAAGCCAGGGTTAACTGGTTTTTTGTTTTCGATATTAATTCTTCTAGGTTCTGGTGTAACGATTCTTTCCGGACTATTTGTGTCGGCTACCTGGAAGATAGGTAAAAGCTCAATTCCTGCATAACCATAGGCAGATTGAATTAGTTGAGATGATAGATTTTTTTCCCAATAACCTTTTGAGACAGGATTCTGGACAGAAATTTTTAATTCATGTTTCTCTTTATCATAAGAGATGGGTTTTGTATTTTTGAACCAGGCATTGTATGCAACTTCGTTAAAACGCTCGCGCATTTCATTGTTGAAGTGCTGCCAAAATTTATCAATGTCAAACAAAGTACATTCCTCCAATAGTAAAAAGCATATTTATTTTAACATTTTATTTCTAGGTTTTCCACAAGGCAAAAAAGTTATTCCCAAATTCACAGGGTGTGGAAAATGTTTGATAATTAATCCACAGATTAACTGTTTATATTTTAGCACGGTACATTATCTACAGGGGGAATTGTGAATAAAAAATACTTTAATGATGCTGGGTTTCTATTAGTTTTAAGCAAATATCCACATGGTGTGTATATGTTTTTCAACAGGGTGTTAATTGTGTAAAACACTGGGGAATAATCTGTGTATAATTTTCAAAGTGAAAATCAGGTTTGAATTTATCCACATATTTTTTCGTAAATCTGAAAAAAATTCAATCACTTTTTGACAATTCTTTTTTAATTTTTACTTGGTTTTTTGCGTTAATCGTGCTATTCTAGATAAGAAATTGTGTTGTTAGCACATATAAAGATGGAGGTGCAGTTTATGTCAACTAAGAGAACTTACCAACCAAAAAAACGTCATCGTTCACGTGTTCACGGTTTTATGAAGCGTATGAGCACATCAAATGGCCGCAAGGTTTTAGCAAGACGACGTGCAAAGGGTAGAAAAGTCTTATCTGCTTAAACCACTGAATCTCAGTGGTTTTTTTAGTCTACTAGAGTGGAATGAAACGTTTTGAGAAAGTCTTATCGAGTTAAATCTGAAAAGGATTTTCAACGAGCTTTTAAATTAGGCGATTCAGTCGCTAACCGAGCTTTTGTAATCTATAAAATAGAGAAAGCAGAAAATAAGCACTTTCGTGTTGGAATTTCTGTTGGTAAAAAAGTCGGTCATACTGCCGTTGTCCGAAATCGACTCAAACGTTATATTCGGGCAGTGATCACTGAAAATAAACAGGAGATTGATCCTAGTGTTGATTTTTTGGTAATTACTCGGCCTTATGCTCGCAATTTTGACATGACTGAGGTACGCAAAAATTTGTTGCATGCTTTAACCTTAGCTCACGTCATTGAGAAAATACCAGATGAAGATGAAATTGAGGAAAGTTAGAGTGAAGGACATTTTAACAAAGAGAAATGTTAAACGTCTTCTTGCGATTCTAGCAGTATTTGCCATAGCAGTTGTTTTAACAGGATGTGCTACAAATACTGGTCAACAAGCACCCGTTTCTCACACCAGTGGAAATTGGTGGGATCGTTGGATTGTTTATTACGTGTCTGCATTTTTACTTTGGTTAGCTAAGCTGTTAGGTAACAATTATGGTTGGACAATCATTGTCTTTACTATTTTAATTAGAATTATTTTGTTACCTCTGAATGCTATAACAATCAGAAGTACATCAAAGATGCAACAAATTCAACCACAAGTGGATGAATTGCGTAAAAAATATCCTGGACGTGATGCAGAATCAAGACAGTTATTGTCGCAAGAAACCAACAAGCTTTATAAAGAAGCAGGGGTAAATCCATATACTGGATGTTTACCTGTGGTTATTCAGTTGCCTGTTATGTATGCCTTGTATCAAGCTATTTGGCGTACACCACAACTGCAGAATGGGCATTTCTTGTGGATGGATTTAGGAAAACCAGATCCATATTATGTAATGCCAATTTTGGCAATGATCTTCACTTTCATTTCTACCTATATCAGTCAGTTATCCACCCCAAGTTCATCTCAAAATTGGATGACTAAGGTTATGACATATGGTATGGCAGTGATGGTTGGTGTAATGGCAATTGGTTTCCAATCTGCGATTACACTTTACTGGGTAATTTCCAACCTCTTCCAAGCGGTTCAAACCTTTATATTGCAAAATCCAATTAAATATAAGCGAGAACAAGAGGCTAAAAAAGAGGCAGAACGTGAGCGTCAACGTCGTTTAAGAAGAACATACAAGCGTTTAAGACGCAAAAAATAAAATATTGTCTAAAACTCATTTTTAGATAAAGTAGTCAAAGTGCTTTATCCACTATGTTTCCACATGGTGGTATAATGCACTTTTTTTATTGAAAAAGGAGAAATCAATGGCTCAAGTTTTAACAGAATTTGATACAATTGCTGCTATTTCTACGCCAATTGGCGAAGGCGGTATATCTATTGTGCGTATGTCCGGCGAGGATGCAATTAAAATTGCTAATCAAGTTTTTAAAGGTGCTAATTTAGCAAAGGTTGATACGCACACTATCCATTATGGTCACATTATTAATCCACAAAACGATCAAGTGATTGATGAAGTAATGGTAACAGTTTTAAGGGCACCAAAAACATTCACTTGTGAAGATATTGTGGAAATTAACTGCCACGGTGGTATTGTAGTTACTAATAAAATTTTACAATTACTTCTGTCAAGCGGTGCTAGAATGGCTGATCCTGGTGAGTTCACTAAAAGAGCCTTTGTAAATGGGCGAATTGATCTTACACAAGCTGAAAGTGTGATGGATATTGTTCGTGCCAAGACTGATAAGGCTCGACAAGTTGCAGTTAAACAACTTGAAGGTGGTTTGATGCATCAAATTCGCGCTATGCGTCAAGAAATTTTAGATACTTTAGCGAATGTAGAAGTAAATATTGATTATCCGGAATATGATGCTGATCAAGTTACTGCTAAACAAATGTCAGAAACTTCTCAAAGTGTTATCAACAAAATTAATCACTTGTTGAAAACTTCTCAACAAGGAACTATTTTGCGAAGTGGATTGGCTACAGCAATTGTTGGAAAGCCAAATGTTGGAAAGTCCTCTTTATTAAATTATTTAACTCAAAGTGATAAAGCAATTGTGACCGATGTGGCCGGAACTACTAGAGACACGCTGGAAGAGTACGTTTCTGTTCAAGGTGTACCACTTAAATTGATTGATACAGCAGGGATTCATCATACTGAAGATAAAGTGGAAAAAATTGGTGTAGAACGTTCACAGCAGGCTTTAGAAAAAGCTGATTTGGTTCTTCTATTACTTGATTCTAGCAAAGAATTAAGTGATGAGGATAAGATGTTGATAAAGTTAACAGAACCAAAGAAGCGAATTATCGTTTTGAACAAAACGGACTTGGGACAAAAACTATCTGTGGATGAAGTTAAAGAACTTACGCATAGTGAAATTATCTCAACTTCAATTTTAAAAGAAAAGAATCTTGAGGAACTTGAAGGTGCAATTAAAGAATTATTCTTTAGCGGAATTGAAAATTCAAATGATCAAGTTTTAGTCACAAATCAACGCCAAGTAGCTCTTCTTAAGAAGGCGAAGGGTGAACTGGAAGATGTGATTGATGCAGTTAATAACGATGTTCCAGTTGATATTGCTCAAATTGATTTTAATGGTGCATGGGATACTTTAGGTGAAATTACTGGAGATAGCGCACCAGATGAATTGATTAATCAATTGTTCAGTCAATTCTGTTTAGGTAAGTAGGGGGAAATGATGAAGACATACGATTCAAATGAATATGACGTTATAGTTGTTGGTGCTGGGCATGCCGGCAGTGAAGCGGCGCTGGCTAGTGCACATATGGGGCAAAAAACGCTTTTAGTTACGATTGGGCTTGATATGGTAGCTTTTATGCCATGTAATCCCTCAGTAGGAGGCCCCGCTAAAGGGACTGTGGTTCGTGAAATTGACGCTCTGGGCGGTCAAATGGGTAAAAATATCGATGCTACGTATATTCAGATGAGGATGCTTAATACAGGTAAGGGTCCTGCAGTGCGTGCGTTGCGTGCTCAAGCTGATAAGTGGCAATATCATGAGCATATGAAGGATGTTATTGAAAACACACCTAATTTGACCTTACGTCAAGGAATGGTTGATGAATTAATTGTTGAAGATGGTGTATGTAAAGGAGTCGTGACAAATACTGGAGCAAAATATCATGCTAAAAGTGTAGTGTTGACGACTGGAACTGCGGCACGTGGACGAATTTTTATTGGAGAACTTAATTATTCATCTGGTCCTAACAATACTATTGCGGCAATTAAATTATCTGAGAATTTGGAAGAGCTCGGTTTTAAACTTCGTCGTTTTAAGACCGGTACGCCTCCACGTGTAAATGGGAATACCATTGATTATTCTAAGACCGAGGAAGAACCTGGAGATAAAGTTCCACGTCATTTTTCATATGAAAGTAAGGATAAGGATTATTTAAAGAACCAAATTTCCTGTTGGATGACTTATACTAATCCAGTTACTCATAATATTATTAATAATAATTTGGACCGTTCTCCAATGTTTTCTGGTGATATTGTAGGGGTAGGACCACGTTATTGCCCATCTATTGAAACCAAGGTGGTTCGCTTTGCCGATAAAGATCGTCACCAACTTTTCTTAGAACCTGAAGGTAGGGATACAAAGGAAGTTTATGTTGGGGACTTCTCCACTTCGATGCCAGAAGAAGTTCAACTTAAGATGCTTCATTCAATTAGTGGGCTTGAACATGCAGAAATGATGCGTCCAGGTTATGCTATTGAATATGATGTGATCGATCCATGGCAATTGAAGCATACTTTAGAAACAAAGAATATCAAGAACCTCTTTACTGCTGGCCAAATGAATGGAACTTCAGGTTATGAAGAAGCTGCTGGACAAGGTTTGATTGCTGGAATTAATGCAGCCCTTCGTGCACAGGATAAACCTGGCTTTACTTTAGGCCGCGATGAAGCTTATATTGGGGTTCTAATCGATGATTTGGTAACTAAGGGTACTAATGAGCCATACCGTCTTTTAACCTCTAGAGCCGAATATAGACTTATTCTTCGCCATGATAATGCGGACTTGCGCTTGACTGATTATGGTCATCAATTTGGTTTGATTTCAGATGAACGTTATGCAGAATTTGAAGCTAAAAAAGAAGCCATTAAAGAAGCCAAGGAAAAGTTAGCCCAAATTACTATTCATCCAACTGAAGAAATTCAAGATTACCTTGAAAGCATTGGCGATGACAAGATGAGTGCCGGAGTAAAGGCTGATGTCTTCTTGCGTCGTCCACGTGTAACGATTGATGATATTGAAAGATTAACTGGAGAGACGATTTCTTCTGATCGTTATGTAAAGGAACAAGTAGAAATCAACATCAAATATGCTGGTTACATTAAGAAGGAAGAAGTTCGCATTAATCGTCTTCACCGTCAAGAAGCTAAGAAGATTCCAACTGACATTGATTACAGCAAGATTGAAGGCTTAGCTACTGAAGCACGCCAAAAATTTGAAAAGATTAAGCCAGAAACTTTAGCTCAAGCTGAAAGAATCTCAGGTGTTAACCCAGCTGACCTTGCAATTTTGAGTGTTTACATTCAAAATGGACGCTACTCTAAGATCAAAAAATAGATAAGGAATCCTAAATCCATATCGCGAGATATGGATTTTTTATTTCCATTTCCCGGGAAATGTTCCCCTAATAAAAGTAAAATAATATTTTTTCAAAAAATATTTATATATTTTTTGCGAGCAAAATAATAAAAAATATTATGACTATGATAATATAATCACAAATGTAACCACTACCATAACTCAAAAGTTATACTTGCTTTTTACAAGTTTGTGAAATTATTATTTTCACAAAACGCTTACATTATTGATATTATTGGAATTCAGCCTACTTGAAATTGTGAAATTATGTGCTTTAATACATTATGTAAGCAAACGAATATTAAGGAGATGCACTTAAAATGACAAAGATTAATGGCGCAGATGCGATGTTTAAAGTTTTATATGATTGGCACATTGATCATATCTATGGTTTCCCAGGCGGCTCATTTGACTCAGGTATGAACGCTGTTCATGACTGGAGAAATAAGATCAAGTTTATCGAAGTTCGTCATGAAGAAGCAGGTGCTTTAGCTGCTTCTGCTGAATATAAATTAACTGGTAAGCTTGGGGTATGTTTCGGTTCAGCTGGTCCTGGTGCTGCTCACTTATTTAATGGTTTATACGATGCAAAATATGATAAATCACCAATGGTAGCAATTGTAGCTAATGTTCCAACAAGCCGTGAAAATATTGACTTCTTCCAAGCATTTGATGAAGATAAATGGTTCTTAAATGCCAGTGTATGGTGCCGTCAAGCAATGACGCCAGAACAAATTCCAGTTATTACTGATGAAGCAATTCGTCAAGCATATGCAAGAAAGGGTCCTGCAGTTATCATTCTTCCTAAGGATTATGGCTGGACTAAGATTGAAGATAACTACAAGACTAGCTACAACGCTCATGTTCCTGCAAACTTTGCTGGTCCTAAGAAGGAATCTGTTGAAGAAGCTGTTAAATTGATCAAAGAAGCAAAAAACCCAGTTGTTTACTTTGGTAATGGTGCTCGAGAAGCAGATGCCGGTGAAGAATTGAAGGAATTTTCTAACAAATTTAAGATGCCACTTCTTTCTTCATACCTTGGTAAAGGTGTGGTTGAAGATGAATTCCCAGCATATGTTGGTACTATCGGCCGTATTGGTGCTAAAACGCCAAATGAAATTCAAAGCTATGCTGACTTAGTTGTTTGGGTAGGTAATAACTCACCATTCTCAGTTCTTTGGTTTAACAAAGATACTAAGGTCATTCAAATAGATGTAGATCCAGGTAAACTTGGTAAGCGTCACACTGTGGATGTACCAATTTTAGCTGATGCTAAGAAGACTTTGCGTGCATTAATTGATGCTGGTGAAGATCGTCCAGAATCACCAATTTATAAGGCTGCTATTGCTGACCGTGAAAACTGGGATGCATGGCACGAAAGCTTTGTTGATTCTGATGAAATGCCAGTTCGTCCAGAACCAATTTGGGATGTAATTAATAAAGAAGCTGCAGACGATGCTATTTTTGCAATTGATGTAGGTAATGTAAACGTTGACCATTGTCGTTTGCTTAAGATGCATGATGATCAAAAGTGGACTACTTCAGGTCTGCACGCAACTATGGGCTATGGTGCTCCAGCTGCTCTTACTGCTGCGACAGTTTACCCAGACCGTGAAATATGGCAATTAGCTGGTGATGGTGGCTTTGCTATGATGAACCAAGAATTATTGACTATGGCTCGTTACAACATGCACGTTTTGAACATTGTCTTTACTAATGAAACTTTAGGATACATCGAAGCTGAACAAGAAGACGAATCTCACCAACCATTATCTGGTGTTATCATTCCTGACAACAACTGGGCAAAGGTTGCTGAAGGTATGAACATGAAGGGCGTTGTCGTTCGTAGTAAGAAGGAATTCGAAGACGCTGTCAAGGAATGGAAGAAGATGGATGGTCCAATGCTTATTGATATTAAGTACACCCACGAAATGCCATATTCAACTGAACTTGACAGCCTTGACGATCCAGCCTTCGTCAAGAAGTATCAAGCAGAAGCTTTGAAGCCATTCAGTTACTTTGCTGATAAGTATGGTTTGGAGGCTGATGCTGCATCTGGTGCATCTCAACATGAAGAATCAGAACCTGAACCAGACCCAGAACCTGATACTACTTCAGGTGCTTCACAACACTAATTCTGTTTGGTAAAAAATAAAAGTGAAACCTTAAGGTTTCACTTTTTTTTATGCACTCGTATAATGTATACTGAGAGATTTTGAACGGAGGAAAATATATGCAACAATTTGGTGTTATTGGACTTTCCGTAATGGGGAAAAACCTTGCTTTAAATGCTAGAAATCATGGCATTTCAGTTTCTGGTTTTAGTATTGATAAGCCAGAAGTTGACGCTTTTGCTAAGTATGAAGATGACAAATTAAAAGCTTATGATTCATGGGAAGAATTTGTTAATTCACTTGAAAAGCCTCGTAAGATTTTGATCCAAATTATGGCAGGTAAACCAGTTGATCAAACTTTACAAAAATTACTCCCACTTCTTGATAAAGGCGATATTTTAATTGATGGTGGTAACTCTAACTTCCACGATACTAATCGTCGCTATCACGAAATGGAAAAGCATGGTATTCACTTCATTGGTATGGGTGTTTCTGGTGGTGAAGAAGGAGCTTTGAATGGTCCTGCTTTAATGCCAGGTGGAGATGAAGAAGCTTATAAGGAAGTTGCCCCAATTCTTGAAAAGATGGCAGCTAAAAACAAGGAAGGTAAACCATGTGTAAGCTACATGGGTCCTGAAGGTGCAGGTCACTATGTAAAGATGGTTCATAATGGTATTGAATATGCCATTATGCAAGAATTTTCAGAAGTCTACAACTTGCTTCGTGATGTCGCACATAAGAGTGATGATGAAATGTCAAAGATTTTTGACGAATGGAATCACGGTTTAGTTGAGGCTTATTTGAGTGAAATTACCTCTAAAGTTTTGGCTCAAAAAGATGATTTAACTGATGATCATATTATTGATCATATTCTAAATGTTGCTTCATACAAAGGAACCGGTAACTGGATGCTTGAAGATGGGGTTGCTCTTGGCGCACCAGTAACTGTAGTTGCGGAAGCTGTTATGGCTCGTTTTATGAGTAAGCAAACTCACTTGGCTCTTAAAAATGGTGCTAAGCCTACTAAGTTTGAATATAAGGGTGAAATTCCAGATAACTTAGTTGATGAATTTGGCAAGACTTTACAATTAGCTCAAGCTGTAGCTTATGCCCAAGGTTTCCAACAATTAACTATGGCAGCTAAGGCATATGATTGGGACTTAAGATACAAGTCAATTGCTCAAAATTGGGAAGCAGGTTGTATCATTCGTTCTGCAATGCTTAAAGATATTGAAAATGCCTACTCAGATAACAAGGAATTAATGAACTTGTTTGAAGATGACTACTTTAGAAACTTGATGGAAAAGAATCTTCCATCATTGAGAAAGTCAGTTGAATTTGCGACTAAAGCTGGTGTACCAACTCCAACTTTAAGTGCGGCACTTAATTACTTAGAATCAATCTTCAATCCAAATTTGCCAGCTAATATGATTCAGGGTCAACGTGATTACTTTGGTGCTCACACTTACCAAAGAAATGACCGTCCTGGCACTTTCCATACTGAATGGTATGAAGAAAAATAGTTGTTACACGTGTAACAGAAAAAGGACTCCAGTGGAGTTCTTTTTGTTTGCGGTAGGTATGGCAATAGCAACTTTTTGAGGTAGAATAGTTATGTATTTTTGTGAAAGTGGAGAAAAGAATGAAAAGGGATAATACAACTACTCTCAAATTGCTGGTTGAAGCAATTATCGTGGGAATTTTTACTGGTTTAGTAGTAGGACTTTTTAGATTTGGAATTGAAAAAACATCTGCATTTTGGTTGGATTTATTTAAAAAAGCTCATCAAGGTTCAGTTTGGTTTATAGTAATCGTCATTGGATTTATTATTGTAGCCGTAATTGCGGGATATTTTGTTAAACAATACCCACACGTTGGAGGATCCGGAATTCCCGAGGTAAAGTTGGAGTTACAAGGAAAACTGTCCGTAAAATGGTTTCCGATTTTATGGCGTAAATTAATCGGAGGAATTTTGGTAATTGGAACGGGACTTTTCTTAGGACCAGAAGGTCCTTCTTTACAATTAGGTTCTTCAATTGGACAAGGAGTCGGGGAAGGATTTAAACAAACAAAAACTAATTCTCGAGTTTTACTTGCAACTGGAGCTGCAAGTGGTTTGTCAGCAGCCTTTGGTGCACCGCTAAGTGGAGCGCTTTTTGTGTTAGAGGAAGTTTTCCATAATTTTTCTCCTCGTGTTTGGCTAAATGCTTTGGCGGGGGCACTAGCATCAAACTTTGTAGTTTCTAACTTTTTCGGCTTGCACCCATCTTTAGCTATTCCATACAATCATTCTTTTCCATTGCCTCTATACTGGCATTTAATTTTACTGGGATTGTTATTGGGAATTTTAGGTCATATTTATAAATTAGGACTATTTAGTTTTAAGAATGTCTATAAGAAAATAACTATTATTCCTCGTTGGCTTCATGGGTTGATTCCATTGGCAATTTTAATTCCAATTGCTTATTTCTGGCCACTTATCACGGGTCCAGGTAATCGATTGATTTTATCACTTTCAGACACGATTACAACACAAGGTTGGATTACCGTAGGAATGTTGGCACTATTCTTTATTTTGAGAATTTTATTTTCAATAGTGTCTTATGACTCAGGTTTGCCAAGTGGTATTTTCTTGCCGATTTTGACTATGGGAGCTTTAGTTGGGGCAACCTATGGAACTTTTATGGTTCAACTTGGGTTAATGCCAGCTAAACTAGTGGTTAACTTGGTGATCTTTTCAATGGCGGGTTTGTTTGCGGCAATTATAAGAGCCCCATTTACAGCGATTATTCTGATTACTGAAATGGTAGGGTCTTTGCTTCACTTAATGCCTCTGGCAGTCGTAGCTTTTATTGCTTTATTGGTTGATGAACTTTTGGGCGGACGGCCAATTTATGATAGTTTAGCTGAAGCCATGCAGGGTAAGAATGGTGTCGCAAAAGCTTCCGGTCATGAGGATCAATTAACTGTTCCGGTTTATGAAAGCAGCCAACTTGTTGATGAAAAAGTGGCGGATATTAGTTGGCCTAAATATACTTTAGTGAAGTTGATTCGACGAGGGAGTGAAGAAATTATTCCTAATGGGCAAACCACGATTGCTGCTGGCGATATGTTAGTTTTGGCCGTTGATTCGGCTCGACGAGGTCAAGTTTATGATGAAATGCGGAAGTTGCAGGAAGTAGAATTAGATGGATAGAAAAAGAAGTATTTCTTAGGAAATACTTCTTTTTTTCTTGAGATATAATTTGAAAGTGTTATAAATACTATGCTTATATATTATTCATATAGACAAATGTTTATAACAACTAAAGATTTGATTATATGAAATGAAGGGAGAATATTAATGGCAACATTTCTATCATCTGTATCGAGTGTAGTAGTTATTGTATTGATTATGCTCTTAGGTTATGTTTTAAGAAGAGCTGGTTGGCTTGCAGATTCATTTTCAGGTAATATTTCAAAATTAATTACTCAAATCGCATTGCCGGCATCAATTTTTATTTCTGTACAGAATAACTTGACTAGAGGAAGTTTATTAAACCTTTTCGAAGACTTGCCATTACCATTTATATGAACTTCGCCCTGAAGGGATGCAAAAGAGAAAGTTCTTAATGGAAATCTTTAATACTAACCGCACACTATTTTACTATGTGGTTGAGCAACATATTGAAGAACTCTTGCCTGTAATTTATGATCCAGTTATTGCCCCAGCAATCGAAAAATATAGTGAAATCTTCATGAAGCCACAAGGTGCAGCCTTTCTTTCAATTGATAATCCAAATGATGTAAAAGTCAGCCTAGAAAACGCGGCTGGTGGTAGAAAGATTAAATTGATCGTAGTTACTGATGTGAAGGAATTTTAGGTATTGGTGACTGGGGTGAAAACGGTGTAAACATTTCTGTTGGTAAGTTGATGGTTTACAGGGCTGCTGCCGGGATCGATCCACGTGAAGTATTACCAGTTTCTCTTGATGTAGGAACCAACAGCGAAACATTGATTAATGATCCACTTTATCTCGGCGAAAAACATGCTCGTGTAACGGGTGAAAGATATTACGACTTTGTGGATAAGTTTGTGAATACTGCTCGTGAAGTCTTCTCAGATGTTTATATTCACTTTGAAGACTTTGGTCGTGACAATGCTACTAAGATTTTGAATAAGTATCGGAAAGAAATCCCTGTCTTCAATGATGATGTTCAAGGAACTGGAATTGTCTGCTTGTCAGGTGTACTTGGTGCTTTGAATATTTCTAAAGAAAAGTTCACTGATCAAATTTTCCTTACTTTTGGTGCAGGAACTGCTGGGATGGGAATTGCCAACATGATGTATCGGGAAATGCTTGGTGAAGGAATGGAGCCTGAAGAAGCTAAGAAGCACTTCTACTTAGTTGATAAACAAGGATTGCTCTTTAGCGACACCCCGGGAATTACTCCTGAGCAAAAACCATTTGTTCGTGAACGTTCAGAATTTAAGAATGCTGATGAGTTAACCGATCTTGAAGCAGTTGTTAAGGCGATTCATCCCACTGTAATGATTGGTACTTCTACTACTCCGGGTGCCTTCACTGAAGCTGTAGTTAAGGAAATGGCCGCTCATACTGAACGTCCAATTATTTTTCCAATTTCTAATCCAACTAAGTTAATTGAAGCAAGTGCTGCTAACTTAATTGAATGGACTGATGGCCGTGCTTTGGTAGCGACTGGGGTTCCTTCAGCTCCAGTTGAATACAAATGCGTTACTTATCACATTGGTCAAGCTAACAATGCTTTGATTTACCCAGGATTGGGGTTAGGAGTCTTGGCAAGTGAAGCTAAGCTTGTAACTGACGGTATGCTTTCTGCAGCTGCTCACTCACTTGGAGGAATTGTTGATCCAAACAAAAAAGGTGCACCAGTTTTGCCACCTGTTTCTAAGATTCAATCATTCTCTGCTAAAGAAGCTATCAATGTAGCGCAAGCTGCTATTGATGAAAAACTTGCAGCTAAAGATATTACTGATGCTAAAGCAGCTACTGAAAAAATGAAATGGATTCCTAAGTATTAATCTACCTAATTTTTACTTAAATATTTGAATAATAAAAGACACTCTACATTTGTAGAGTGTTTTTTGATTGTTTAATCTTTGTTTGTCATGAATTTTGGTGAAGTTTCTGGAGCCCAAATTAAACACACGATAAAACTAAATAATAATACCGCGCCGCAGACTAACATAGCCAAGTTAGCTCCACCATTGTGGGTCAAGATTGGAAGTAAAAATGTCCCCGCTGCGGCACCAATTCTACTAATTGTAATACAAGTTCCTACTCCAGTCCCTCGAATTTTGATATCAAATAGTTCTGTTGGATAAGGATAATCGAGTACTAATCCTGAAGAAAGAACTATAGCAAAAATCGTAAATATAAGTAATTGTAATTGAGAATTTAAAGGAACTAATGCTAGAATTCCTATCAATATTGCGGAAATTAAGAAATTGCTTATTAGAAACATTCTTCGACTAATTCGGTTAAATATCAAAATACCGAATGAAACTCCAACTAAAATTCCGCCGTTATAAATAATGCCGGAGATCTTTGGATCATTAATTCCCATTCCTTTAAGCAGAATAGGGAGAAAGATACTGATCCCGAAGAAAGAGAATGCTTGGCAGGCGTAAAATATTCCGCCAACTAGAGTACGACGTAAATACTTTTTACTAAAAAGTATTCCCCAGGAAATGTCGGGATTACTTTTATTTCGCTTCAAAAATCCTTTAGGAATAACCCATTTTCGTCCCATGTGTTTTCTAAGAACTTTATTTGCTGTTTTGATTTTCCCTTGGCTGGCGAGCCAACTTGGGGAGGCTGGTAATCTAAAAATAGATCTAAAAATTGCTGTTATAAGCGCTGGAATGGCTCCGGTTGCTAAAATTATTTGCCAAGTATGTTTTCCAAATCCAGTAAGATAGGTTCCGACAACATAAGAAGCAATAAAGCCTAAAGTCCAATAAATTAATAGGTGACTTTGTCGCTTGCTGTCTTCACCTTTGGGAAGCCATTCAGTTAAAAGAGCATTTCCGACAGTATAGTCAATTGCAATCATTAATCCAATTCCAATTCGAATAATGAAAGTGAATAAAAAATTGTTGGTAGTTAAATGTAACAAAGTTAGCCCAGCTAAAATGTACATATTGATCATTAATAACTTGCGGCGACCGATTTTGTCGGAAAGCCGACCAATTACAATACTTCCGGCTAAACCAATTAAAGCACCCGCTCCAATTAATCCGGTCCAAAGATCATTTATTTGAATATAATGAGCGGCATTGGATAATGCTGTCCCGGAAATACCTAAAGCATATCCACAAGTAATTTGCCCCAAAATAATAGCCATGAAAACTCGCATATGAATGGGCATTAGTGGAGCTTTTTTGTAACTCTTTTTAGTTGTTGTGTCGATTATTGTACTCATAAGAAGAGATAAGAATCTCTTTAAAAATACCTCCTTGAAAATATTAAATATATGTATACTTTATCAAAAATGAGAATATGATGCAAAATCGTCATGAAAAGAAAAAACAACTTTATCAGGTAAAAAACCTAATAAAATTGCTTGTATGTGTTAGTTTAATTAGAACTTATTATTTTTCTTTCTATTAGTAAAAAATTGATAGAACAGAGAAATAATAGATTGGGCCAATAAAGTACCAGCGATCCAATAGAGAGCTGCATTCATTTTTTGACTAAAGGCAAAATATGCAGCTACGATGTAGCAGGCAACCCAGACCATTTTCCAAAATAGTTTAGTCATTTTCGATCATCTCAATTTTTCCACCCGCGATTGGTAGCGTTACGTGAGTATCATACCCCAACAAATCGCCTTTAACAGTATCGGGAAGCTCCATACTTGCAGGAACACCATGAATGTAGACTACGCGTTTATCTAAAGCAATATCATCAGTACCAAAATCACGCTTAAAGTCTTCTCTTAAAATGTCCATTGGCACATCTTTTTCATATCTATAATAACCATTGGCGTCGGCAACTGGATAAGTGTCATTTGGAATATCTATATCTTGAGGTGCCTTATCAAAAGGTACCATTGTCGTTCCCGAAACCGGCGAAGTTTCTGGTAAATCAATGTAGCCGTCATGGTTAGTGTCTTGCTCCATTGTCGCAACAATTGCATCTTTTCCATCAGTGAAGCCATGGAAGTGTTGCCAATGTTCGGTGTTGGCAGGTGTATCAAACATTTCGATTTTTACATGCATAGTGTCGCCATCAATAGTAAATTCTGCAGTTCCGTGAGCACTTGTACCAATTTTTTCAGCGTTTAAGGGCGCAATATTTGCAATATATTTTCTCATTTATGAAAACCTCTTTCCATTAGCTGTTAACTTTACACCCTTATCATACAAGGAATAGAAGAAAAAGTGTCTTTTCACGCCTTATGATTGAAAAAATAAAATTGCTATAATTAATTTGATCCAAATCAAGAAAAGAGCGATTAAAATGACAAAACACTCCCCATTAGCTTGTTTGAGTAAAGCGGAATTATTTAAGGATTTACCTAAGAACTTACGTGAAAAACTAGTAACGATTTCTACGCATCAGGAGTATTTTCCAAAAGGTAGTTTAATTCGCCAACCTTTTGATGGCAAAGATGGAATGCTAGTGATGGATAAAGGCCACGCTAAAATATATAGCCTAAATGAAGATGGCAAAGAAACGGTCCTCGGTACTTTGAATAAGGGGGATTCAGAAGGCCAGGCGCATCTTTTTAGTGATGGAAATCAAGAAAATTATATTCAAGCAACGACCGATACTTGGATATGTTCAATGACTCGCAAAGATTTTCAAAATTTGCTTCAAGAAACCCCAGGATTAGCTTTACGCTTATTGAATAGTTTTGGGAGAAAGCTAGTTGCAGTAGAACAAAATGCTATTCGGCGTAATTCGATGGATGCAAAAGAGCGGATTATGGCACATTTAGAAGATTTATCTAAAAAACAAGAAACCAATGTTGTTACCTTAGAATTGAAGAAAAAGGATTTGGCTAGTTTGTTGGGAATAACGCCAGAAACGTTAAGCCGAAAGTTGAGGGAACTAGAAAATGAGAATCGAATTGAGGTAAAGGGTAAGCAAATCAGAATTCTGTAAACTCAATAAGTAATTCTTTATTATATTTATACATAATATAGTATGGGTGCAATTAATTGAATTTAGTATTTTAATGAGCCATACTATACTTATAAAGATGAAATAATAAAGAAAGGAGTAATTATTATGTTTAGTTTCGTATTTTGGATTCTTTTATGCTGGTTTATCGTTAATGTAATTTGGATGTGGTTTGTTCTTAAGAATCAAACTTATCAAAGAGTTTTTGCATGGATTAATGTTTGTGCTGTTGTAATTGGCTTTTGGGTATACTATGGTGTTGCCCATGATCCAAGTGGAATCGCCATTTGGTTTATTTGGTTAAACTGGATCAACGTAGTCTTAGCCTGCCTTCAATTCTACTTCGGCTACCGCAAGCTAAACAATTAATCATCAACTTTCAATAAAAGCTGCATTAAAAGGATTAATCCTTAATGCAGCTTTTATTTTAGTTAATCTTTTTTGTAAAAAGTTTCTTCTACAGCGTGTGTGATGGCAATTTTATCATGAGCATAAGAAAGGCCACCTTGAATATAAAGACGGTATGGAGCACGAAGAGGACCGTCTGAAGATAATTCAATAGTAGAACCTTCAGTAAAACTACCAGAGGCCATAACAACGTCATCTTCATAGCCATCTTGGTGATATGGAATAGGATCGACAAAGGAATTCATTGGAGAATAGTGTTGAATTGCGGCACAGAACTTAACCATTGGGTCTGGTTCACCGAAGGTTACCGTTTGAACGATATCAGTTCGGGGATCATTCCACTTAGGAGCAACCTTCATTCCCATTTCTTCGCAAAGAGCCGCGGTATAAATCATACCCTTTAGAGCTTCTCCAGTAGTGTGGGGCGCCATAAAGAATCCTTGATAGAAGTCACGCAAGTATCCCCAAGTTGCACCTTCGCCTTTACCAGCGCCAGGTACGTTTAAACGTGATCCTGCCCCTTCAATCAAATCTTTATCACCGACTAAAAAGGCTCCTCCCTTAACAATTCCGGCCCCAGCATTTTTGAAAAGTGAACCAGCCATCATATTAGCGCCATAAAATGTTGGTTCTTCGGTTTCAGAAAATTCACCGTAGCAGTTATCAACAAAGATTTTCACGTCAGGGCGAACTTCCTTGATAAACTTGAGCATCTTTTTGATTTTTTCCATAGTGAAACTGGCTCTGACAGCATATCCAAGAGAACGTTGAATTGTAACAACTTTGATGGATGAATCTTGTAAGTCTACGCGGGCTTTTTCATAATCTACTTCGCCATTCTCAAGTAATTCAGTAGTTTTAAAGTTAATACCCCATTCCTTCATATTTCCTGGCTTGTTCCCAGCAAGACCAATTACTTCTTGAATGGTGTCATATGGGGTTCCGGTTAAATAGTAGAGAGTGTCGCCGGGACGGAGCATACTAAATAGACCAACTGAAATAGCTTGAGTTGCAGAAGAGAATTGGGAACGTACTAATGCATCCCCAGTTTTAAAGTAATCGGCATAGATAGCTTCAATTTTGTCACGACCAATATCGTCATAACCATAACCGGTTGAAGGTACCAAATCTTCTTCACCTACGCGGTGTTTTCTAAATAATTCAAGTACTCGTTGTTGGTTATAAAGAACTTGCTCATCAATTTCTTCTAAACGTGGGGCAATTAATTTGTCCACTTTATCAACTTTTTCTTGTAATTCTTGCGGTAAATTTTCTTTCCAAGATAAAACCATAATCTTCTCCTTAATTTTCTTTAATTTTCTTTTAGCACTTCGGCTTGAACTTTAATTTTACCATTTGCTTTTTGATCCCAATAGACACCTTGAATTTCTGGTACAAAGCCTGGGAAACGTTCAATAGCTCCTACTAAAACTTCAAAGTATTCTTGATCAATTTTTGACCATTTTTCTCCTGGTGCAACAATGAACACACCTGGAGGATAGGGAAGCGCACCTTCGGCCGCAATTCGCCCTAAAACGTTATCCAAATCCACCAGTTCACTTTCATTTCTCATGAATAAAGTATCAGCCTTACTTGGCGTCATGGAATAATTTTGCATGTTAGTTTTGGCAAATAATTCTTGTTGAAGAGTAAAGGTATGATGTTCTTTATAGTAGTCATGCATTTCTTGGCAAAGTTGTTTAAGAGTATAACCTTGGTAGCGATCGCCATAAACTTTAGCAAGTTTTGGTAAAACTACTTCTAAGGGAGCATCTTCATTGTAGAAGTTTTCAAATTCTAAAAATGCATCTAATAAAGTCTGGAGCTCTTTTTCAGTGTCGCCTGGAGTAAGCAAGAAAAGAAGAGAGTATAGGTCATCTTTAGCCCGAATGATGCGCTTTTCCATTAAAAATTCTGCCACAACTGGGCCAGGAATACCGGTGTTTTCATATTTTGCATTTGCAACATCAATTCCAGGAGTTTTGACCGTGATCTTAAGTGGATCAAGCATCGCCTCACCTTTAGCGATTTTATTAAAGCCATGCCATTTATCTTCGGGATCGAAGTTCCAATATTTCGCGTTTGTAGCAAGTTCATCCGTTGGAATTTGAGCAAAATCATCTGGTACTAATGGCTTAAAAAGCTTAGATTTCTTGAGTAATTCCTTACGCCATTCAATTCCCAAGCGTAAGATTTGGTTCCACCATTTTTTGTTGCCTTCACCAGCAGTTAAGTAAGAGTTAACCGTTAAAGAAGCATAAAGTGGGTAAGAGTAACTAGAAGTGACAAATTTTAGATAAGCATGGTTAAAGTGCTTGTGGTCGACATAACGCTTTTGACCTTTTAAATGAGCATCTTTCTTTAAAATTTGAGAAGCTTGTCCCATCCCAGCTTGTTGCTTGTGAAGTGATTGAGTGACTAAAATTCCCGGATCTTCTGGTCCTAAATCAAAGTTGAGCGGAGAAAGATGACGCATAATTGGTACGAATTGTTCAAATCCGCCCCATGCACAGTCAAAAAGAATGTAATCGCAAAGTTTACCAATTTTGTCAATTAACCATTTAGCATCATAAAAGAGTCCATCATAAGTTTCAGATTGAATAATGGCCATTCTAAATGGACGCTTGGCTTTAGCTTTTTCAGGATCAACCTTAGCAATTTCTGTGCGGATTTTGTCTTCGCTCAGAAAATTCGGATCCATTTCACCGATAAGTCCCAAGGCGTTCCGGTCAGTCGGAATGTAAACAGGTTTAGCTCCAGTCATAACTAAGGCACTGTTATAAAGGGACTTATGGTTGTTGCGGTCAAAAAGGACCAAATCTCCTTCAGTTAAAACGGCACTCGCACAAATTGAGTTGGCACTAGTAGTTCCATTTGTACAGAAGTAAACCTTGTCTGCATTATAAGTTTCCGCTGCCTTTTGTTCGGCAGTCAAAGGAGTTCCACCATGTGTCATGGTATCACCAAGTTCTGGAACAGTGTCGCTAGTATCGGCGTACATTAAGTTCTTACCAAAAAAGCGATTGAAGACAACGCCTGCCGGATGTTTCTCATAGTATAGCCCGTTGTGATGGCCGGGAGTCGTGAAACTGATTGGTCGATCTTCGGAGAAGTTGACGAGGTCGGTTAAAAATCCAGGCACCATTTCTTGAGTGTAGGAAGTAGCTTGTTTAATTATTTGATCTTTTTCAGTTGGTAAAAGAGTTTCATGTGAAACAGTGATAATAGGGATGCCCAAACCGGAAGTTTCTTGAAGATTGTGAGCTTGTTTTAAAGAATCAGAATTATTATCTGAAATGACAATAGCAGCGAGTTCGCTGGCTTGTGCACCAGTTAAACTGGTAGTTTGCCAAGAGTCGAAATCAGCGTTTTGAATGCCGGCATCGACAGCAATTTTTAAAAAGTTCATTTTTTTCACCCTATTTTTCTAAAAAGATACTTGCAAAAATCAAATAAATCTTTATAATTTTTTGCGGACGTTTTTGCATTCCAGTAGAGATTAAGGAATACCACGGCATGAATTATAGCGACTTATAAGGGAGCAGACAAGTGATTTTTAATACTTTGCTTATCGTGTTAAAACCCCCGAATTTGCTGGTTTAATCCAAGTTAGTATTTAAATTAGGGGGAGAATTAAAAAATTGGATAAACCAGATGTCTTAACAGACTTAGAACCTAGCAAAAAACATTACATGAGTTGGCCAGTCATTGCCTTAATTGACTTCGTAACAATTATTAGTTTTGAAAATATCTTCTATCCATTTCAAAACCAAGGATTATCAGTAGTTATTTCTTGGATTTTCTTGCTGTTTTCATACGTTATTCCTTACGCATTGATCAGTAGTCAAATGAGTTTAACTTTTGATAATCAAGATGGTGGCTTGGCTTCTTGGGTGAGAAGAAGTACGAATGATACTTTAGGATATTGGACTTCGTGGATGTATTGGGTGCAGAGTGTGCCTTATATTGTCGATGTTTCCAACTCAGTTATCGTATCCTTTAGTTGGATGATTTTTGGTAACAACAGTTTAGACAAAAAGATGTCAACTTTCTGGTTTGGAATTTTGACTTTTGTGATCATTTTGATCTTTATTTTGCTTGAAAATAAATTGCGCAACTCACTAGAAATTCTTTCTTTAATTGGTGGAGGCGCAATGTTTATTATGTCTATGTTGTTTGTTTTGCTCGCTGCTTGGTCGGTAATGCACAGTCACCATATTGCAACTCAACCATTTAACTGGGGCGCATTTAAGCCATCATTCAGCCTGAACTACTTCTCAACTACTGGACTTTTGATCTTTGCCATGTCAGGTGCGGAACTTGCGGCTCCATATGTGCAACAAATGAAAAATCCTAAACGCGATTTTCCTAAGGCAATGTGGATGCTTGCAATTATGACTGGATTTTTGACTATCTTTGGAACTTTAGCACTAGCAATGTTCTTTAATGCTCACAAGATTCCTCATGACTTCAAGATGAATGGCCCTTACTACGCTTTCCAACTTTTGGGTGAAAGTTTAGGAATGGGTAAAGTCTTGATGTACATCTTCGCAGTTGTACAAGCAATCTTCATGATGGCTCAGCTTGCAGTTTTACTTGATGCTTCCAGTCGTGTCTTTGCTGGGGATGTTGGTGAAAAATTCATGCCAAAATGGCTTACTAAGAAGAATAAGAATGGTCGACCAATTCACAGTTACACTTTTACTGTAGGACTTAGCTTGTTCTTGCTTCTTTTGACTGGTACTTTGCCAAATATTAACACTATTTATAACTGGCTTTTAAATGTTAACGGAATTATTTCACCATATAAGACTTGTTGGGTGTTCTTTGCCTTTGTAGCAATGAGAATGCATCAGGATAAATACCACTCTAGCTATGTATTTATTAAAAACAAGACTGGTGCTCTAGCAGTTGGATTCTGGTGTTTAATCTTCACCTTTGTCTGTGCTACTTTAGGATTTATTCCGCAAAACGTAGAATTCGGCACGCCAGCATTTACTCACCAATTATGGATGAATATTATCACTGTAGTCGTTCTCTTTGGTTTAGGATTTGTCCTTCCATGGCTACGTAAGCGCGAAGCTAGACGCGAAGCAACTATGATGAGTGAAATGGAAGAATAGAATATTTGTATTAAAAAAGAATCCCGCTTGGGATTCTTTTTGCGTTTTGAGGAGATCATTTTTTGCTTTTATTATAAAAATAGCCCACCAATTGTCCAGCTGCAATTAATACTATGCTCAATAGCAGTGGCCTTATAAAGGTTTGCATGGTTATCATGCGCATATCCATAAAAAAGTAAGCGAATAGTAGTAGATAGGTGATGACAAAATCCATTACTTCTTGCTTTAATGATTTCATATTAACCCCGCCTTTATTTAAGAAGGGTGACTAAAATCCAAACTATATTTGTAAATAGCAGTCCTAAGGCTGTTAGACCCTTATATAAATTTTTCTTTTCTGTCGAAGAATATCTATTAACCAAATATTCCATGCTAGCACCAATAACTAGATTCATTAGCACCACAACCACACGATAAGATAAATTTCCCCACCATGATGTTAGATTTAAGATAGCTAATAAAGTAAAAGTTATTGTTACGTCGTAATTATTAGTGAGGTGTCTTAGAGTCTTCATAGGCTAATTTCTTACTTTCTTTCATAAGGGTGTACCAAAAATATAGATATAACAAAATGCAGATGAGTAAAAGCGAAATCTTAATCCATATTGGCCACTGCATGGTCGCACCCATAAGTGAAGTGCGAAGATTGGTTTTAAAAACAGCATCAGAAAGAAGTGGTACAAAAGGAATGATTGCAAATGCTACTTCAAAGGTTAGCACTAATTTTTTCATAATAATTTTCCTCCGATTAGTCTATACTCAACAGCTTTGATAAAAAGAGTCCTTCTGAAACATAGCCTGCAATAAGCTATCAAACTAAGAATTTTTTGGTTTCTTGTTCTTATACATTCGAAATAGTGCAGTGGTAATTGCAAGTAAATTCACACCAATAACAAAAGGAATTGCAGTAATAAATTCAGTATTCCAAAAATCTTTAAGTGCAGCTGCAGTATGAACACCAAAAATCATAGTGCCAAAACTGTAATAAGCTGAATAAAGTGTAATTAGTATTAACCCTGCAAGATTAATTATTAACAATCCAAATAACCATTTGAAAAACTTTTTAAGGAATGCTGTTAACTTACTAAATTTACCCATAATGATTTCCTCTATCAAACAGCATTGTTAAAGAAAAAAGCGCCCTACCAGACCAATTATTTTGATCTATAGGGCGCTTTTTGGCGCTGTACCACCTATGTTCGCCGGGCATAAACCCAGCCTCGTTGCACGTGCGGCTCAAAAAGAGCGATACGTCGACGCTATAAAGGGCGCACCCTGAAACTACTCAATTCGTAATTTCTGCTCAAAGGTGATTTTCAGCTAAACCTTCGTTGTTTCTTCGCATCCACCAGAAACTCTCTGTAGTACTTCAGTAAAACTTACTTTCCTTATCAAAGCTGTTATTATTTTTTTGTTGATCATAATACTACAGTGATAAAAATTAAAAGTCAACAGTAATTTTAATTATTTATTAGTTAAATTATAAATTTACAGAACTTAATATATTAATTGTTGGTAAAGAGAGCATACCTGGTTCTTGATCTTTCAAAAATAATATAAATGATAAAACATATAGCGCTAAGCCAAATAGTGAGCATGAATTTACAATCAAAGTCTCAGTAAGTTACGGCGAAAATGTAATGAATATTGTAGTTAGCGATGAGGATAGTAATAGCTCATCAGTTAAGCAAATTTGTTAAATCAAGTAATCGTGGTAAAACTGTTGTTTCAGCAGCTGATGTTACTTTTGACGATGGAGTTAAATTTGGAACAAGTGGTGTTAATGCGAAAACAAAGAACTACGATCCTAAAACTGGTAAGTTAACGTTAACTGGAAAAGTTAACCGTCCAACCACTACTCTTAGAATTGGTAATCAAGATGTTAGAGTGAAGTCAGATGGAACATTTAAACTAGTTTTGGATCTTGGTAATCACGGTTCTAAGGTATTTCCAGTTTTAATTGGAGATACGACTATCGGGGATACTGTTCAAGAAAGACTAATCTTCTATGTAGATGCAAATACTCCAGAAGTAACCCTTAACCACGAAAAGGATGAACAGGGACACTACACACCAATTTATACAAATAATGATAAAGCCGCATCTTCAACTAGCTTAGAAAATGCAAAGGCTATTTTGACGTAAACAGGGCATCAGGTAGTCCTACCTAAGGTTGAACAACCAGTAAACGTATCAACTACAGAAAAGAAAAATGAGAATAACACTAAAAAAGTAAGTGAAGTTTCTAAAGATGAGTCTCCAAATAAACAAGTGGAACCAGTTGAAAAGCAAAATGAAACAGCCTCTACTCAAAATAAAGACAACGTAGTAGGAACGAATCAACAAACTTCAATTAAAAATAGTAAAGAATCTTCAAATCAGAATGATACTGCTAATGCACAAACACCAATAAAGAACAATGCAATCCATGAAAAGACAAGCAGTTCTGTTTCAGTAAAGCCTCATACTCATAGCCAGAATAATAAACAAGTAGCTCCTAAGACTAGTTCTTCGAAATCTAATAATAGAAACAATAAAGAATTACCAAAGACAGGAGAAAAAGAAACATTAGTTAGCTTGATTGTCACTGGTGTGACTATATTACTGGCTAGTGTAGGAATCGTTATAAAGAGAAGAAATAAGAATTAAGGTGATAAAATTCCCCGGGAAATACATTTTGATGAATTGAAATCCTTTTCCTTAATATAAGAAAAATGCGTTAAGATATTGAATCTTAGCGCATTTTTTGTGGATTTGAGGAAAACTAATTATCACTATAAAAATAAATTACATTAGTTAGTTCCGGCAATTTTTGCTTTGTTCAACATTAAGGAACTGCCGACAACTGAGACTGAGGAGAAGGCCATTGCAAGACCCGCGAGTTCCGGACTAAGTGTTAGGCCAAGACCCATGAAGAGTCCCGCTGCAATAGGGATACCAATTGTGTTATAGATGAGGGCCCAGAAAAGGTTTAACTTGATTCGGTTGAAAGTCTTCTTTGAGATGTCTAGGGCACGAACTACACCGCGTAAGTCATTTTGAACTAAAACAATACCACCAGAATCAATTGCGATATCTGTTCCAGAGCCCATGGCAATTCCGACATTAGCGGTTGAAAGGGCAGGAGCATCGTTGATACCGTCGCCAACAAAGGCTACCTTATTGCCGTTTTGTTGAAGATTTTGAATATGTTCAGCTTTTTCATTTGGTAAAACGCCAGCGATAACTTGATCGATTCCAACTTCGTTAGCAATTGCTTGGGCAACTTTTTCATTATCACCAGTAAGCATAACCGTCTTTAAACCGCGCTTCTTAAGTTCGCTGATAGCCTCTTTGGAACTTGCTTTTGGTACATCTTGAATAGCAACTAAACCAATAATTTCACCATTCAAACCAACATAAACCACAGTCTTGGCTTCTTCTTGCAATTGATTAGCTTGCTCATTCATTTCCTGGGAAATATTAACATCAGCTAATAAACGATTGCTGCCGACAAAAGCAGTTTGATCATGATAATTAGCTTTGACACCTTTACCTTCAATAGCTTCAAATTCTTGCACCTTTTCGGGTTTAATATTCTTCTTTTTAGCTTCTTTAACAATAGCAGTTGCAAGAGGGTGTTCAGAAGATTCTTCTAGGCTCGCAGCAACACTTAAAACTTGCTTTTCGTTCCCAACAATATCAGTAACTTGAGGCTTACCAACAGTGATAGTACCAGTTTTATCGAAAACAACAGTGTTTAAGTCACTAACTTCTTGAAGAACTTCACCATTCTTGATTAAAACGCCCATCTTGGCGCTACGAGCAGTACCAACCATTAAAGCAGTTGGAGTGGCCAGTCCTAAAGCACAAGGACATGCAATCACAATCACACTAACGGCGAAGAGCATGGCTTGAACAGCAGTTGCACCTAAGAATGAGTACCAAATGACAAATGTTAAAATTGCAATAATTAAAACGGCAGGTACGAAAATATTAGAGATTTTATCAGTTAGATTTTGGATTGGAGCATGACTAGTTTGAGCTTTCTTAACTAAGTCAACGATTTGAGAAAGCATAGTGTCTGAACCAACCTTGGTAGCCTTAAAAGTAATGGTACCGTTGCTGTTGATTGTAGAACCAACTACAGTGTCACCGACTTTTTTAACAACCGGCATACTTTCCCCAGTTACCATAGATTCATCAAGAGTGGTGGTACCTTCGGTAATTTCACCATCTACAGGAATCTTTTCACCAGGCTTAACCCGGATCAAATCACCCACTTGAACTTGGTCTAAAGGGATCTTTACAAATTTGCCATCTTTTAGAACTTCGGCATCTTTTGCTTGTAACCCCATCAACTTGCCAAGTGCATTTGAAGCATTATCGTGCATCTTTTCTTCCATTGCATCGCCCAAAAGAACGAAAACAGTAACAAAAGCAGCACTTTCAAAGTAAACTGGACGGTTGGTAATCATTGCAAAAATACTGTAGAAGTAAGCAACTGCAGTACCCGCAGCGACCAAGGTGTTCATATTAGCACTATGCTTTTTAAAAGCAGCAATCGCACTCTTCCAATATGGTGCAGCCGAAATTGCCATAATAATCGTCGTTGTGATTAAAGCGATCCAATTATATCCTGGCATCATCCAGTGAAATGGCATTGCAAACATTTGGATTAACATTGGAATTGCTAAAATGAACGATATCCAAAATCGTTGAATGTTGGATAGTTTCTTCATTATTTAACGATTACCTTTCCATGAAACATATTCATGCCGCAAGCATAGTTGTAAGTACCAGGCTTGTCGGTCGGGATATTAACAGTTACTTCTTTTTGACCCTCGAGCTTTTTATCAACTCCTAAATCTTTAAAGACAACTTCATTCATACATCCCATATTGTCTGATGGAATAAATTTCAATTGTGCAGGCTTGCCAGTCTTAAAAGTGACAACATCGGGCTTGTAGCCGTGATTCTTTGCGTTAACAACAACTTTTTTAGTTTGATCTTTTGAAAAAATACTCATAACATTTACGACCTTTCCGAAATTATTTAACGATTACCTTTCCATGAAACATATCCATCCCACAAGCATAGTTGTAAGTAGCTGCCTTATCAGTAGGAATCTTTACAGTAGTAATCTTTTGTTTAGTTAAATCTTTATTGACGCCAAGCTGTTCAAAGACAACGTGAGATAAACAAGCAGTAGAATCTTGCATATCAAAGTTGATTTCAGCTGGTACACCTTTTTTCAACACGACTGTTGCAGGAGAATAGCCGCCATTGACCACGATAGTAGCATTTTGTTTATCATTTACAATGGTTGAAGTTCCGACAGATTCCTGATGTTTGCCAAAGAACCACCAAATGATGAAGACAATTGCAGCTAGCCCCACAACTAGTGCGATAATTTGTCCTATTCCCATCTTAAATACCTCGCTCATTTTTATCGTTTATATTTGTAAACATAACACTTCAATTAATAGAATGCAACAAAAAAGAACTCAAAAAATGAGTTCTTTCATTTCTAGGGAAATTATTATTGAGCAATGTAGACATTCTTGAAGTCGTATGGGACACCTGTTGGATTAAAGGAAACATTTTTCACATTGGTCTTTAAAAGTTGTGGATGAGCAGTTTGAACTAAAGGAATGGTGCCTTGGTCTTTAATTAAGATCTTTTCGGCTTGAACAAGTTTACTCCAGCGCTTAACGGGATCATTGCCATAGACGTTTTCTGATTCATTAAGAAGTTTATTGAATTGATCGTTGTTCCAGCCATTGTTAAGGTAACTAGAGCCTTTTTGGAAAACATCTAGGAAGTTGATCGGATCAGCAATTACAGCTTGCCAGTTCTTAACTGTGATTTCATAGTTACCAGCAGTTTGACGAGAAATTAATTGAGTATAAGGAATGCTTTGAACTGAAACACTGACATTTGGCAAACGATCAAGTTGACTTTGTAAGAATTCGGCAGTTTGTTTAGAAGTGTCGTCATCACTTACGAGTAAATTAACCTTGATTGAATTAACACCAGTTTCTTTATAGCCTTCTTTGAGCAACTTTTTAGCTTTTGCTAAATCGTAGGAAATGCCGCTTTTAACGTAAGCATCGTTTTCAAATTGAGCACCAGTTTTTGGATTTGTGCCCATACCAGAAGGAACAAATCCTTTAGCAGGGATTGAGCCATCTTTTAAAACGTTATTGGCGAGTTGTTGACGGCTGATTGCATATGAGAAGGCTTGACGAATCTTAAGATTCTTGAATGCTTTGATCTTGTTTTGGTTAAGTTCTAAACGGCGAATTGCAGAAGAAAGTCTTGCATGATAACCCGCTTTATTTTTGTTGGCAGCAACTTGTTCCCCGGTTAAGCCAGTTTCATCAGCTTTGCCAGCTTGGAAGAGGTTGTAACTGGTAGTAGTTGATTCGCTGACTTGTTCATTAATTTTGTTTAACTTGACGTTTTTAGCATCCCAGTAATTTTTGTTTTTGATTAAAGTCCAGGCTTTATTATTGCCAGTCCATTTAGTTAAAGTGTAAGGACCAGAAGAAACAGTGTATTTAGCTTGGGTACCATAAAGTTTGCCGTACTTTTTGACTGCATTTTTATTTTGTGGGAAGAAAAGAGGCCAAGCTAGTAAGTTCTTGAAGTAGCTCAGTGGACGCGTTAGTTGAATGCGTAAGTGATATTTTGAAGGAGCCGTTACACCTAAAGTTGAAGGGCTCTTTTTGCCTTTGTTAATAGCTTCAGCGTTTTTTATTTGATAAAGGTAAAAGGCCATTTGTGACTTAGTAGCTGGAGTGACGGTTCTTTGATAAGAATAAACAAAGTCCTTGGCCGTTACGGGATCTCCATTAGACCATTTAGCATCTTTACGTAAATCAAAATCATAAACTGTGCCGTTTTTTGATTCTTTGACTGATTTAGCTAGTGATAACTTTGGCTTGTTATTTTTGTCTAAACGATAAAGGCCGTCCCCGGTATTAAGCAATGCTTGAAAGGAAGTGGTGTCCGTTGCCAAAGATGGGTCTTGGGTTGAAAGTTGGGTCGTTTCTGACCAATTCAAAGTTTGATTTTTACTTTCTTCGGCATCTGACTTTTTACCGCAAGCTGCTAGACTTAAGCCCGTTAAAATGATGGTACTCGTACTTAAAACTTTTTTGCTTAAATTCATTGCTAAAACTCCTTTTTGGGTAATCGAAATTAAGCAATGAAAAAGAAAAACGCCCCACTAGATCAACTTGATCTAATAGGGCGTTTAAACGCGGTACCACCTATCTTTATGGAGATTCCACCTTGGTTCATGTACGGCCACATGGGCGATACACTACCGCGGTAGAGGGCGGACCCTGAACTTGCTAAATATCGCAAATTCATGCTCGAAGGCCATTTTCAAAGGTAGGCTTGTCATTTCCTTTCACCATGTTGGAAACTCTCTGCAGGCAATACTACGATTTACTTTCCTTGTCATTGCTTAATTTATCTTTAATGTTGTTATCATATTATAGCTAAACTTTAGATTTGTCAACTATAAATTTGTAATTAAGAAGAATCCGATAAAGATGAAGAATAAAATGTACATCATGATAGAAACTTCTTTATGACGTCTAGCAGCGATCATAGTGATTGGGTAAGCGATCATTCCAAGTGCTAACCCATCAGAAATTGAGTAAGTAAGAGGCATTCCGACTACGATTAAAAATGATGGAAATGCAACTTCGAATTTTTCCCAATGGATGTTCTTTAGGTTTCCAGCCATTAAGACCCCAACAATGATTAAAGCAGGAGCGGTCACAGTAGTTGGAATAACAGCTAGTAATGGGCTGAAGATCATACTAATTAAGAAGAAAATTCCAATAAAGACTGCAGTTAGTCCAGTGCGACCACCCATGGCGATTCCCGCACTTGATTCAACGGAAGTTCCAAGAGGAGCGGTACCTAAGATAGCACCTTCAATCATGGCAGTTGAGTCTGCCGCAAAAGCTCGGCCAATTCCAGGGATTTTACCATCTTTATCAACCATTCCCGCTTGTTGAGTCATTCCAATTAAAGTACCAGCAGTATCAAAGAAAGTAACAAGCAAGAAGGTTAAAACGACGATGAAAAGTTGCGGCGTGTTAATATCCTTCAAGTGGAAAATTGCTTGGCCAAAAGTTGGTGCAATTGATGGTGGAGTAGAAATGAATGAATGTGGCAAAGGAATTTGACCAATGCAAATCCCGAAGATAGCAGTAACTACCATTCCGATAAAAATTGATCCTGGCACATTCATGGCCATCAAAATGACAGTTAAAACCAAACCGAATAAGGTAATCCAAACGGCAGGTGAAGAGAATTTACCTAAAGTCACAAGAGAAGAATCACTGTTAACAATCAATTTACCATTTTGTAAACCAATAAAGGCAATGAATAAACCAATGCCGGCAGAGATAGCGAACTTTAAATCTTGTGGAATGGCATCAACTACAAGTTCACGCAAGTGAAGAGCAGTAATTAAAACAAACAAGATTGAAGCTACAAGAACTGAAGCCAAAGCTGTTTGCCAATTAATGTGCATTCCTACGCAGACGTTGTAAGCAAAAAAGGCACCACTACCAAGCGTTGGGGCTAAAGCAATTGGGTAGTTTGCTACAAAGCCCATGATGAAACAACCGATTGCCGTTGCAAGAGCCGTAACGGTAAAGGCGGCTCCAGCAGGGATGCCGGCAGCATGTAAAATGTTAGGGTTAACAAATAGAATATAAGATAGTGAAACAAACGTGGTTAATGCAGCGATCAATTCACGTTTAACATTTGTTTTGGCATCTTCCAAATGAAAGACATTATTCAAAAATTGCATTGCTCCTCCAAAAAAATAAAAAAAGAAAAAGGACATAGTTCACTCCAAGCTATGGGTAAAAGATGTCCTTTTATATTTATGACGTCTGATACCTATAGTCCTGAATTCATGGCTCAGGGTAGAGACTGTCGACCTTATCTCGACGATATATAGATAACGTAATGGTAAGTATTCTAGCAGAAATTTGATCTATAGGCAAATGTCGGTTATTTCTTGGAGAATAATGGAAGTTTGAAAATCTACTAAAAATTAATTGTTTTTTCATAATAATTTCTATAAAATAAAAACTATTATTATTCTTTTTAATTTTATTATCTAAATAATGAAATTAAATTAAGCTAAAAAGGTTATATAGGTGCTAATGAGAAACAAATTGTTATGGTTACTACAATTAATAATAAATGAAGCTTTTATGTTAAAAGCTTTTAGCTATATTGAGAGCATGTACTATAAGGTGGAAAATGGTTGGTCAATTATTCTGTCTATGATTTTAGTAATTGTATTTCTTTTAGGAGGATATATATTTACTAATATTTTAAGAAGGAGCAAGTAGAAAAAGTTAAATGAAGTATGTAATTCGAACCTATCCCAAACAAATAATACTGTTTAGTTTTTTATCAGTCGTTTTAGCTATATTAAATGTATCCAATGCTTTAGTTTTACAATTAATGATTAATGTAGCTACCAAAAAATCAAATTTAAGCTACTCCTTTTTAGTCCTTGTTGTCATCAGTTATATTATCATAAATGCAATTTTTTATTATTTTCAACAATATAATTCAGAATATTTAGCTAAAAAATCAATTAGTTTATATCGAAATATTATTTTTGAAAGAATCTCTGCTCAGAGAATTTCTTCTTTTACTAAAAAAGATAGTGGAGAGTATGTTTCTTTAATGACTTCTCAAATGGATACGTTAGAACAAAATTACTTTACCGCTATTTTTTGGGGAAGTTACTTATTAATTCAGTTTATTACAGCATGTATTGTTGCATTCTTCATTAATCCTGTAATGGCTCTTGTAGCTATTATATTAAGTATTCCGAATATATTTTTGCCGTTGTTATTTAGAAAAGTTCTTGAGAAAACAACAATTAAAACTGTTAAGGCTACAGACACCTATGTCTCTAAAATTTCAGATTATTTGAAAGGATTCATAGACTGGAAAATAAATGGTGGGAGTAGTTTTGTGAAAAAACAAGAAAAGTCGGCTAATAAGACTTTGCTTGCTAACCAAAAGAATGAAGTTAGAGCTATGAATTTATCGACTGTTTTTAATAATACTTTTTCCAACATCTTGTACTTAGGAACATGGCTGATAGGATCTTTTTTGATTTTAAATAAAAATATGACTGTGGGAGCAATTGTTGCTTTTTCACAATTGGTTACAAATATTTCATTTCCGATTTATAGCTTTTCTGATATGTTTTCTCAAATAGTTAGTGGGAAAAAATTATTCAAGGAAATTGAGTCAAGTTTTGTTAACGTTAAGAAAAATAATACAGGCATACAAACTATTGCTGATTTCAAAAATATTAAATTTGATAATGTAAGTGTAGTTTATAATTCTGAACGTGTAGTTAAAATCGGAAATCTTGAAATATCTAACGGTAAAAAATATGTGATCCATGGTCCAAGTGGAAGTGGAAAAACTACACTATTTAAACTTTTAACTAAACAAATATTAGATTATCAGGGAAGTATTCTATTCAATAATATCAATATTAAAAAGATTAAAGATAATAGTATCTTTTCACAAGTTAGTTACTTACCTCAATCAGGTCATATATTTTCAACGACATTAATCAATAATCTCACTTTGTTTAACGCAGAGAAATACTCAAAAGAAGACTTGTTCAAAGTTTTAAGATTTGTAGAGCTTAAGAAATGGGCTAATGAGGAAGGATTGTATAGAAAGATTGATCCTCAAAAAATATCTGGGGGAGAAGCTAAGAGAATAGAATTAGCACGCTTATTATTAGATAAAAAGAATATTTTTATTCTAGATGAGTTTTCCTCTGGCTTAGACGAAGTTACTCGTCATAAAATTGAAAGTAAACTATTTAATTTAGAAAGTACAATTTTGTACATTACCCATAATTTAGATGACAAGCTTAGAGAAAAAGCCGATGAAATTATTGAAATCAAAAAATAAAAGCCAAGATTCACACTATTTTAGAGTGGATCTTGGCTTTTTGCTATACAAGAATGTTAATCTGTTAAAGAATTAATATTTTTCAAATGTAAAAGTAATTACTTTTGTAATTACTTTTGCTATAATATGGATGTGAGGTGAATGTATATGAGTATTGTAAAAGCAAGAATTCAAGGGAATGCAACAGTAGTAACCATCCCTAAGTCATTTAATGTAAAGCCGGGAACGGAATTTAAGTTCAAAAAAGGAAAAAATGGCAATTTAATACTTTCTCCTAGCAAGAAAGTGCCAGATTCTATTGAAGAACTCTTTAAGAATTGGCATGGAAAATATGAAGTTTCTGATGAAATGAGAGAATGGGATGAAATGAAATCCGAAGGAAGAGAAATATGGTAGAAAGACGGCCAATAAAAGGTAGCATTATATATATAAATTTTGATCCGTCTACAGGAGCAGAGATACAAAAGCGACGGCCAGCGGTGGTAGTAAGTAATGATATGATAATGAAAACTTCCCCGTTTGCTTGGGTTGTCCCTATTTCTCATGGAGAATTTAATGGAAGTAATTATCCTCTTCACGTTCAATTAGATGATCGAACTAAATCTGATGGTGTTATTTATGTTGAACAGTTAAGATCTTTTGATTATGAAAGACAACAATGGCAGTTCAAAGAATATTTGCCATCTGATTTGTTTGAAGAAGTACAGAAAAAAATAAGATTAACAATTTCCTGATTGTTGTTGATGTCTTTTTGTGTATTGATAACTACTAGCTTAGACGATCTTAGAGAAAAAGCCGATGAAATTATTGAAATCAAAAAATAAAAGCCAAGATTCACACTATTTTAGAGTGGATCTTGGCTTTTTGCTATACAAGAATGTTAATTTTCTTTTCTTCGATACTCACTGACACTTATTCCTTTCCAAATACTAAAGGCACGTAGGAAAGAGTTAAGTTCTTGATATCCAATATCATTGGTAGTCATGTCAGTGTTTTTCAGATAATTGATTGCAAGCATCTCATGTGTAGAGTTCAGTTGCTTTTGAGAGCTTGTCCTCTTGAAGCGTGAATGTTAATGAATTGAGTTTCAAGACCATCATATGATCCAGTAATTAAAGCTGTTTTTACTTCTTGATTTAAAGTCATTATATGTGCCTCCTAAAAATTAATACTTAATTGATTTGTTGAATATAGTACAGCGTGAAATGGAGAAATCCCTACATCATAACGCGTCAAGTAATTATCAAAAGATGCCAACTTGCATATAAAAAAGAAGCTGATTTCTTTCAGCTTCTAATTAACTTTTGAAAAATCGTATTTACGATACTTTAGAGCAGTCTTTGCGTCTTTGAAGATGGCGCTGTGAATGTCACCAGAAGAATATGCCAAATACAAGCATTCGTGTCCTTTGAAGTTGCCTGTAATATAAATTAAATCTACGCTCCCCAAGATGTCACGTACTCGGAGCCAAGTTTGACCATTTTTTTGCATGACGCGTCCGAGAGAAATATCTCCGGCATATTCTTTATTTTGTTTAGCAGAATTATGATCTAATTTGAATTTACCAGTTTTCTTATAAAGAACAGAGTTATTTACTAAATGGTCTGTGATCACAAGCTTGCGAGCATTTTTAGAAAAAGGGTCGCTTCGATACCAGGTTCCACGAAATTGACTTGGAATGGTCATCAAGGTTAAACCAGGATATTTTTTATGAATATCGGGTTTTGGAGCCGTAGGTGACGCGTTTTTCTTAACTGGTTTACTTGAAGTCGAGGAACTTGAATTATGCGATTGTGGTTTTTGTTGGGAACATCCCACTAATAAAAGGGATGCAAGGATAATAGGAATTAGCTTTTTCATAATTATTCTCCATAGTTTTGATAATCTAAATTTTAATCTTCGCAAAGTAAAAAGCAAGCAGAAATTAATCTGCTTGCTTAATGGAGATATTTTTGAAGTTATTTGACATTTAATACAATGTAGTAAATCACGAAGACGATGAACAAAATCCACATCATTGGGGTGATTTCCTTGAAACGTTTAGCGGCAATCATTGATACTGGATAAACAATAAGTCCCCAGCCAAGACCATCTGAAATTGAGTAGGTGAGTGGCATCCCTAGCGCAATAAGGAAACATGGAATAGCAATTTCTAGGTTGGTCCAGTGAACGTGGGCTAAGTTTTCAGCCATGAGGACCCCAACAATAATTAAAGCTGGTGCAGTAACTTGAGTAGTAAAGACGCTTAAGATTGGACTGAAGATAGTAGAGATTAAGAAGAAAATACCAACCCAAACTGCAGTCAAACCTGTTCTACCACCTACGGCAATCCCAGCACTGGATTCCACAAAGGCGCCCACTGGAGAAGTCCCAAGGATAGAACCAACGAGCATACCGGATGAATCGGCAGCTAAAGCTTCACCAGCACGAGGTATTTTATTATCTTTCATCAAGCCTGCTTGTTGAACGAGTCCAATCAAAGTTCCAGTGGTATCAAAGAAGGTAACAAGAAGGAAAGTGAACACAACGACCCACATTTGGACAGTATTGATATCACTAAGATGGAAAACAGCTTGACCAAAAGTTGGTGCAATACTTGGAATAGAAGAAACGATTCCTTTAGGCATTGGAATTTGACCAATTAACACGCCGAAAACAGCTGCTACGATCATTCCGATAAAGATTGCCCCTGGCACACGAGCGATCATCAAGAAGATAGTCACAATCAAACCGAAAATTGTAATCCAAACAGTTGGATTGTTTAATCCACCGATTGTAACTAAAGTGGAATCACTGTTTTGAATTAATTTACCACCTTGAAGTCCGATAAAGGCAATAAATAATCCAATTCCGGCAGAAATTGCATATTTAATATCGGCAGGAATCGCGTCGATGATCATTTCCCGAACTTTAAAAATCGTCAAAAGAATGAAAAGGATGGATGCCACTAAAACCGCAGCTAAAGCAGTTTGCCATTTAACATGCATTCCTAAACACACTGTGTAGGTAAAGAATGCATTTAGTCCTAAAGTTGGAGCGGAAGCAATTGGATAGTTTGCTAGGACTCCCATGACGATACAGGTAAAAGCAGCAGATAGAGCAGTAACAGTGAACAAGGCACCTTTATCCATGCCACTTGCGCCTAAAACGTTGGGGTTAACGAAAAGAATGTATGACATACTTACAAAAGTAGTTAACCCAGCTAAAAGTTCAGTTTTAAAAGAGGTATTGTTCTCTTTTAAATGGAAAAATTTGCTAATTGTGTTCATTTTGTCCTCCAAAAATCGTATAAAGTGAACATTTAATTTGAATTATACTAAAATAGTTAATAATTTCAATAGAAAATAGATAAGAATGCGCTTACTGAATAAAAATATATATTTTTTGGGAGATTTTTAAATTTAAAATTAGGTAAATTCATATAAAAATCCGTACGTTCTAATAAACGCAAAATAAAATAATTAAAAAGAAAGCATTTTGGTTGGAAAAGTATTGGTGATATTTCTTGGGAAATATAATATTTTCTGATTTAGAAGTTGACCTTAACGTTACGTTAATTGATATCTTAAAGCTAGGAGGTGAAAGTAATGTCAGAGAGATATACCATCGGAGAAGCAGCAAAGAAATTACAAATAAGTACGCGTACTTTGCGATACTATGATGAAAAAGATTTAGTAAGGCCTGCTTATATCAAAGAGAACGGATATCGTTTTTACAGCGAAGAGCAAATCAGGCAAATTGAATTAATTCTTTTTCTAAAAGAATTGGGATTTTCATTGAAGCAAATAAAAATGCTCATTCAAGATGAGCATGGGAGTCAATCACTTGAGTTATTGCTTAAAGAACAATATCAGGAGAATCAGCGAAAAATTGATGAGATAAGTAAAAAACAAGCACAAATAAAATATTTGCAAAAAATAAAGTTGTCGCGTGCGGTGTTAACCAATCATTCTGACATTACGGATATTATGAGAAAAGAAAATAGACTTTTAGCTTTAAGACGAAGAATGTGTTTTTTGGGTAGTCTGTTAGTATTAGGTGAATTGGTAGGAATCAGTCTTTTATATGCTTTTAAGCTGCAGATGAGTGTTGCGGTGATAGGAGTAACTGTAGTAGGAGCAATTGCCCTTTCTAAGTATTACTATGACAATGTTGAATATGTTTGTCCTAATTGCGGAGATGTATTTATTCCATCGTTTCTGAAATTTAATTTAGCCCCGCATACGCCTAAGTTTAGAAAATTGACTTGTCCAAAATGCGGTAAAAAATCTTACTGTTTGGAAATTAGTAGGGAATAGAAATATACACATAAGCAAATTTAAAAGCCCGTGCTTCATTGCACAGGCTTTTTATATCTTTATTATCTAAAAGTTCAATACCCACAAGAAGATGATGAATATTACAAACAGTACCCACATCATCGGGCTAATTTCCTTGCCACGCTTAGCTGCAAGCATACAAATTGGATAAGTGATCATTCCCCATGATAAACCGTCTGAAATTGAGTAAGTCAAAGGCATTCCCAAAATAATTAAGAATGAAGGAACTGCAATTTCAAGTTTATTCCAGTGGATGTGAGCAGTATTCTGTGCCATCAATACCCCAACGATGATCAAAGCTGGTGCAGTAACTTGGCTAGTGAAGACACCCAAAAGTGGGCTGAAGATCATTGAAATTAGGAAGAAGATTGCAACAAAGACTGCAGTTAAACCAGTTCGACCACCAACGGCAATTCCGGCACTTGATTCTACGAATGCGCCAACTGGAGAAGTACCAAAGATTGAACCAAACATCATAGCTGTTGAGTCAGCTGCTAAGGCTTTACCAACACGTGGCATCTTGTTGTTTTTCATGAAACCAGCTTGTTGAGCAAGTCCAATCAAGGTACCCGCAGTATCAAAGAAAGTAACCAATAAGAAGGTTAAAACAACTACCCACATTTGAACCGAATTGATGTCTTTAACATGGAAGATAGCTTGACCAAAGGTTGGAGCCAAACTTGGCGCGGTTGAAATCACCTTATGGGGAAGGGCGATTTGACCAGTACATACTCCAAAAATTGCCGCTAAAACCATTCCGATAAAGATTGCCCCTGGAACCCCTAAGATCATTAAGATAACAGTTACCAATAAACCAAAGATGGTAATCCAAACAAGTGGATCATGAAGAGAACCAAGACCAACTAAAGTTGATTTATTTGCAACAATTAACTTACCATTTTGAAGTCCTAAAAAAGCAATGAAAAGACCAATACCGGATGAAATAGCAAACTTTAAGTCAGCTGGAATTGAATCAATGATCTTTTCACGTAACTTAAATAAAGTGATTAAGATGAAGATAATTGAAGCAACAAAAACGCTGGCTAGAGCAGTTTGCCAAGAAACGTGCATCCCTACACAAACCGTGTAAGCAAAGAAGGCGTTGATACCCAGAGCTGGTGCTTCACCAATTGGGTAATTTGCGACAATTCCCATAATTGCAGTACCCAAAGCCGCAGCTAAGGCCGTTGCGGTAAATACAGCTCCAGTATTCATACCACTGGCACCTAAAACGCTAGGGTTAACAAAAAGAATGTAGGACATACTAATAAAAGTAGTAAGTCCAGCGATAAATTCTGTTTTTATATTTGTCTTATATTTATCGAGTTGGAAATAACTCTTAATAAAATTCATTTTATTCCTCCAAGACAGAATGTTCGTGTTTTTATCTTTAAAAGCAACTCTTATACTCTAGCATTCTCACATAAATTTGTAAATACGAATTATAGCTAATATTTTTAAGATAATTGTCTCATTTGAATATTAATTTTGAGGCTGAAATAAAAAAAGTGTTGACGTTTTGGGAATGAAAGCGCTAGAATATTTACATTCACTTACTTTTAGATATGAATATTAGGGAGAGAAAACATGAGTATTATTTATATGTTAATTCCAGCATTGGCTTGGGGTGTTTTGCCACTTGCTGTTGCTCGAATAAAGGGAAAACCAATTAACCAAATTTTAGGTACTACTGTAGGTACTTTAATTGTTGGATTAATTACATTACCATTCATTAAATTAAATATCGATGCTAAGACTTTTTGGATGGCAGCTTTAGCTGGTGCTTTCTGGGTTATTGGTCAACTTGGCCAGTATACTGGTTATGCTAAAGTCGGTGTTTCTGAAACTATGCCGATTTCAACTGGACTTCAATTAATTGGTACCTCTTTAGTTGGGGTGGTAATCTTTGGTGAATGGGGAAGTACCAGTGCTAAGATCTGGGGCTTCATCGGAATTGCACTTTTAATCATTGGTGCGATCTTAACTTCAGTTTCTGATGCAGGAACAAGCGAAGGAAACAAGAGTAATCAAACAGGTACCATCATTATGCTTGTTTGCACCACTTTAGGTTTCATTGTTTATAACGCTATTCCACGTGCACTTTCAGCTTCAGGAATTGCTATCTTCTTCCCAGAATCTGTAGGGATGGTATTAGCAGTTTTGGTTTACCTTGTCTTTACCCGTCAACTAGGTGAATTGAAGGCAAAGAGCAGCTGGCAAAGTTTAATCGCTGGATTTATCTTCTCAATTGCTGCTTTAGGCTACATCATGTCAGTTCGTGACAATGGTGTTAACACCGCCTTTGTAGTATCACAGCTTTCAGTAGTTATTTCTACTTTAGGTGGTATGTTAGTCTTAGGTGAAAAGAAGAGCAAGAAGGGTTATATCTTCACCATCAGTGGTTTAATTTTGATTTTTGTTGGTGCAATCTTAACAACAATTATGCATTAAAAAAAGCAGGCTCGCCTGCTTTTTTATTTTGCGCTAAAAAGCTCCACCACCAGAGCCACCGCCGAATCCTCCAGAACTTCCACCGGAAAATCCTCCAGAGCCACCAGAATAGGAACTGCTGTCGCCGATACTCTTACTTAAGCTAGAAGAGAAGCTTTTTTCAAAATGATTGAAGTCGCCATAGTACCAGTAATAAGTATTAGCAGTGAAGTAAGTTTGAAGTGCTTTTTCACCAAATTCTGCCTTGAGTTCTTTAAGCACTTGCTTGGATAAACCGAATGCTACCGCATATGGCATAACGTCTTCCCAGAAGATCAATTCACCCACATCTTTCATCTTGAAATTTCCGATGTCATCGAGCATCTTCTTGAATCCGCGTACCTTTTCAACTTCGCTTGCGCCTTCTTGTGTGTAAATACTGGTGCGACGCTTATAAATGAAGTAAAAGATGAAATTGAACCCACCTAAAATTGCAATGATAATAGGAATAATCGGCATCTGCGTAGCAAAGAAGAGTGAAATAATAAAAGTTACGAAAATGAAGAAAGTGGAAACTTTCATTTGAGTGCTAGTTTTCTCTATTTCATCTTTGTATTTACGACTAATTAGATCTTTGTCTTGAACTTTGTGATATTGATCTTTTTGCCAATCATCAAATTCATCTTCAAGATCAATTTTCTTAAGCTTCTTAGTTGTAAAGCTTTCCCCATTACCAGCTTGATCAAAGATTTCTTTCAAAAAAGGAGATTCTTGTTTAACAGTTGGATCAAGGAGAGTAATGCGGTAGTTTTTGCGGCCTTTAGCTTTTTCGATCTTAAGACGATGTTTACCAGCTAACTGGGTGAGATAGGCAGTAAATGCGCGCTCATCGGGATAATCGCCATCATCTAGAATTTGCGCTGTGACGGGGTCAACGTCTGGAATTTCATAGTTGTGTGGTAACTCAGAAGTCTTGCGGGGCTTGATGCCAAAAGGCTTGGCTAGAATTAATTTAGATAAGAATAAGCCACTTGAAAGGACAGCTACAATTAATGAGGCATAGGCCAAAATCGTCTTGAAAAGTTGCTGCTGTTTACGCTTTTCATTAGCTTCTTTGGCAAGTTTTATTTCCTGAGAAATGACAGCTTGTTTGTGTTTTTCATTGCGGGTGTTCTTGTTTAATGAAGTTATCGATGTTGGAAAAATCGCGTGAAGTTCCATTCCCACATCGCCACTGACATTATTATCAGTTAAAACAACTTGACCTTTAGAGCGATTAACTTCAATGTGACCACCTAAATCTCCATGTGCCCAAGCTTTTAAGTCGGACACTTTTTTGCCTTGATTGAAAATGACGCTAACTTTGGCATGATCTAAATCTGTATCCCAACCGTTGCCAATAATCTTGAAATTGAGTTCAGCTGTGTCGCGCCAGTTAATCACTGCGTTGGTGATGGTGTAAGTATAAGTAACCTTTACTTCATCGTCTTCGGAAATATTGTGGAAGACTTTGAAACGATAGCCATCATCGGTGTGAGTAAGTTGGTAAGTATTGTCTTGGCCATTTCCAGCTTTGATAGGGATAGACTTTCCATCATTAGTAGAAACAGAAACTTTTTGATTAATGAGCTTTTGATTCTTGGCTAAATTCTGACGGTAATAAACACCATGAGCATCACTGTCAAAGTCGTAGTCAATAGACCGCGTAATCGTCAATGAGCCATTTTTGTTGATATGGGCGTGAACATTAACGTTGGTAATGTCATAATCCACATCAGCGAAAGTAGTGTTATGAGTTAGCATGAGCATCCCTAGTAAAAGAGAAAGCATACTTACTATAGAAATAAGAGATCGTTTTTTCATTATTTTGACTTTCTAAAATTTGAGTTTTCCTAAATATACAAAAAAGGGATGTATAAGACAAGCAATTTGGAAAAGTAAGATAAAAAATACGCTAAGATTTTGTAGAGCTTAGCGTATTATTTATATTCAAATATTCTTATATGAAATACTTAAAATATGAAAGTAAATAAAATTTGATAGGTATTGTTTGTTCTATTTTGACCTACCCCCGGCATTATAGATTTTAAGTCTTTACTTTTTATTGCTTTAAAAAAGTAGACACACAAAAAGCTACCGATAAGACTGAATCTTATTAGTAGCTTTTTACTATGCTTCAATTCGAATATCAGTGGTTTTATCCCAATCTTCGGGAAGTTTACCCATTTCTTTTAACTTGGCTGTGATTTGATCGAGGACAATTTGACGATCATGTTCACTAGCCATGAAGTCCAACTCATCACCGTCAATTGTCATCTTAGGTGAATAATCGTATTTTTCATACCATGGCTTGTAGTATTCAAGTAGGCGCTTGTAGTAATCCTCCAAAGTTGAGTCATAGCTCAATTGTTCATAAGGACGGCCACGCTTTTTAATTCGCTTGATCATCGTGTCATATGAAACATCAATATGAACAAGCAAGTCGGGATTCTTCTTAGGCATTCTGCTAAGTTCACCCATCATATTATGTAATAACTCGTAATAGGTATCGACTTCTTCACTAGTTGCACGACCAATATCGGCATTCATTTGGAAGAAAAGTGCATCTTCATAGATTGATCGGTCTAATACGTTGTTATCTTCACTTAAGGCTGCCTTAATGCTGTGGAAGCGCGTATTCAAAAAGTAAACTTGAAGTAAGAAAGCATACTTCTTAGGATCAGCGTAAAACAGTGGCAATACTGGATTGTCATCTACACTTTCATAGAAAGGCTTAGTGCCTAAATAATCTGACAAAATACTGGTTAAACTGGATTTACCGGCTCCAATTGGTCCGCTTAAAACAATAACTGTCATCACGTTCCTTCTTTTTTATTTACAAATTGCCAATTTCACGCAATTTATTATCAATCTCACTCAAAACTTCTTTTTTAGCATCTTCATCAATTACAAAGTCAAGGTTGTCGCCGTTGATTTCCATCTTAGGAGAAGCATTGTAATGCTCATACCATGGCTCATAATAGCTGAGAAGTCTAGCGTAATAATCCTTCAAACCTGGATCAGTTGATAACTGTTCAAATGAACGGCCACGCTTCTTGATACGTTCAAGCATTGTATCTAAAGAGACGTGGATATAGATAAGCAGATCAGGCTTCTTGCTTGGATTACCTGGAGTATCTTCCATCATGTTTTCCAGCAAATCATCATAGATCTTGAACTCGGTTGGATCAGCTACTTTGCTGTCGGCATTCATCTTAAAGAAAAGTGCATCTTCATAAATTGAGCGGTCAGAGACACTGTTTTTTTCTTGAATGGCTTGGTTAATTTGAGCTAAACGATGGTTAAGCAAATAAGTGTTAAGCAAAAAGGTGTAACGCTTCATATCCTTGTAATACAAAGGAAGGACAGGATTGTTATCAACGCCTTCATAAAATGCTTGCGTTCCTAAATGTTCAGCTAGAATACTGGTTAAACTGGATTTACCGGCTCCAATTGGCCCACTTAATACAATAACTTGGATCACATTCTTTCTTAATACCACATATAGAACATTTACTAGTTTAATACGAGATATTGTGTGTCACAAGGAAAAAATTAATTCTGTTTCACGTCAAAAAGTCAAGTGATTTTGAAGCAAAAACTTATCTGAGCAAAAGAAAAACCGCACCAATTCGGCACGGCTCAAGCTTTGGTCAAAGTATTATTTTTTGTATTTGTCGTCTAATTCTTTTGCAGCTGCTTCATCGACAATAACCGTTACGTCGGGATGCTTTTGCAAAATTGATGCAGGAACTTCTTCTGTAATAGGTCCTTCAATCATTTCTTTAATCGCGTGAGCTTTCTTTTCGCCAAAAGCCATCAACACGATCTTTTTGGCAGACATAATGTTGGCAATACCCATGCAGATTGCGCTAGTTGGAACTTCATCAATGTTATCAAAGAAGCGAGAATTTGCCTTGATAGTATTTTCAGTAAGTTTAACTTCGCGCGTTACTGTATCAAATGAAGAACCGGGTTCGTTGAAGGCAATGTGGCCGTTTCGACCGATTCCGAGCAATTGAATATCAATTGGATTATCTTTAATAATCTTGTTATAATCATCAGCTGCTTTTTGGGGATCTTTTGCAGCTTCAACACCATCAGGAACATAAGAATGCTTAAACGGCTTCTTGTTAAATAAGTGCTCCTTCATGAAATAGTGGTAACTTTGAGGATTATCAGGTTTTAAGCCGACATATTCGTCAAGGTTGATACTAGTTAAATCATCGCAATTAAGATCGCTCTTAACCCAATTTTGGTAAAGGGTCACTGGGGTAGATCCAGTTGCAAGTCCTAAAACCTTAGCACCATTCTTGATACCTTTTTCAAAAATTTCAAAAGCTGCTGCTCCACCTTGAATGTCGTTTTGTCTAACAATAACTTTCATCATGATTAAATCCTCCTTGTTTACTGGTCTAGTCCATTATAAAATGGTCTATGCCATTTTGTCAAATCAGAATATATTGAAATTTAGTAGTAGAATTTAAGTGAGGTGAAAAAAGTCATGGATTTAACTGGAATAGGGATGGGTACCTGGAATATAGGCGAAGATCCCAAAAAGAAAAAAGATGAGATAGCCGCGCTCCGCTACGGCTTAGACAATGGGATAAGAATTATTGATACAGCGGAGATGTATGGTGAAGGTAAAAGTGAGAAGTTAATCGGTGAAGCGATTAAAGGTTATGATCGCAGTCAAATGTATATTATTTCTAAGTTTTATCCTTACCATGCAACTCCGGACCTTGAAAGAAAAAGTTTAGAAGAGACTTTAACTAGGTTGAATACAGATTATCTGGACCTTTATTTGCTTCATTGGCGCGGAAGTCATCGCTTGTCAGATACTGTGCGCGGACTTGAAGAGTTGAAAAAAGAGGGCCTAATTCGTCATTGGGGCGTTTCTAATTTTGATACTTCTGATATGCAGGAACTGTTCAGTGTGCCCGATGGAGAAAAATGTTATGCCAATGAAGATTTGTATAATTTGGATCATCGTGGCGTTGAATATGATTTACTTCCATGGCAAAAGGAAAATCGGGTTAATTTTATTGGTTATTCACCTTTTAATTCAGGTGAAGGTAACACAATTCGAATTACTCATAATCTTAAAGCAGTTGCTCGTGCTCATGGCGCAACGCCGCATCAAATCATGCTTGCGTGGGCGCTTAGAAGTGGAGACGTTTTATCAATTCCAAAAGCGGGCAAAATCACGCATATGAAGGAAAATCTTGCCGCCCAAAGAATAAAGTTAACAGACGATGAGTTAAGACTTATAAATAGCGATTTCACGCAACCAACTGCGAAACAACCACTGGCTACAATTTAGGAAAAACCACAAGATATGGAAATAATATACAGACTTTATCAACATCTTGTGGAAAACTCTGTGGATTGTGTGTAACTTTTACTAATAAAAAACTGTCTATCCAAATGAGATAGGCAGTTTTTCTTTCTAAAAGATATTCAATTTTACTTAGGTAAAAGATGATAAGCAAAAATTCTAGCTAAACAAAATCTAAATACTACTATAAGTTTTTACTCGCTTCTTAAGGCAATGGCAGCATCCTTTTTGGCAGCCATTTTAGCAGGTAAGTGACCTCCAAGAAGTGTTAACACAGTTGAAATGATGATCAAGATCAAAGCATGAAGTGGATTGAGTTGAGCAACATTTGCTAGATCAGTAAGGTGATAAATCACACTATTGATTGGGAAGGTTAACAAGTAGGCGATGCCCACACCCAATACACCAGCAAAGACACCCAAAATAAATGTTTCTGCGTCAAATACTCGGGTAATGTCACGCTTTCTAGCACCTAAAGCCTTCAATACACCAATTTCTTTGGTTCTTTCAAGCACTGAAGTATAAGTTAAGATTCCAATCATAATCATAGAAGTGATCAGCGAGATTGCCGCAAAGGCAACTAAAACGGTTGTAATTCCGTTTAATAAACCACCTGTCATCGTTGTAACGGCACTAGACATATCAGTATAAATAATCTGATCTTTCTTACTCTTACCCTTGTTCCATTTATCGAGGTAATCTAGGACTTTATCTTTAGAATCAAAATTATTTGGATAGATCATAATTCCAGTTGGAACAGCTGTGGCACCTAGAGTCTGTAACATTTGCTCTTTTTGAGAATTATTCATACTTTGTCCTGTTAAAACATTTCGATCAGTAGCTTTTTGAGCTTTAACAATGGTAGAGTTCTCATTTTGATCAATCACATTTTGAGTTAACTTATCACTATAAGCAATTCCAGTTGAAAGAAGAGCCATTGAATCTTCGTTTTTTGGTCTAATAACAGCACTCAAGCGCAATTTAGTTCCAGAATTGTACATGTTTTGGCTAGTTTTACGTGGGACAAACATCCCCGTTGGCAATTCTTGATAGTAATTATTATTTGAAACTACGCTGAATTGCTTACCAATCAATTTATTAAATTTGATCTTATTTCCATCTTCAACGTCAAAACCTAAATTCTTAAGAGAATTGATGTTAACGGTGTTTTTGTTATCAGTAACTAAAACAAGGTCAGTATCTTTAGTAGGCCAAGCTCCAGATAAAAGCTGATAGTTTTGCTTTAAGAAATTACCCTTGCTCTTATCTAGAGTAGTTGGAAAGACGCTGGAGCCGATTCCCATAGAACTCATGGCTTGTGAACGCATGGCTGAGATGGACTGGCTTGCATTTTGGTCAACATTTGAAAATTGTACACGTTGGATTTTACCATTTACTTGAGAAAGCAAATTTAAGTTAGTGGCACGTTGATAAGAAATGTTGTTGGCATAGTTTGGATTGATTTTTTTGATGTAATCAATGTATTTTTGCGTAATTTTATTAGTGTGAGTTGCCTGTTGATTTTGATCTTTTTGAGCCGTTACATAGCCGCGATTTTTGACATTTTTATCCGATTCTTTGCGCGTTTCAACGGACATCATGTCAGTGGCTGTCTGTGTAATTGAAACAGGATATTTGGCCAAAGCCTTACTCATGGTAGTATTGATTTGCTTTTGAAAACCATTAGATAAAGCCAGAACAACTGCAATCGAAATAATTCCAATACTTGATGCAAAAGCCGTTAAAGTAGTTCTAGCCTTCTTAGTCATAATATTGGTAAAACTAAGCTTGATCGCATTCCAATATGACATCTTGGTACGCTTAAGTTTGAAAGTGTCCTTGACGTCATGCGGAGTATAAGGATCAGAGTCGCTAAGAATCCTACCATCTTGGAAACGCACGATTCTAGTAGCGTATTGCTCAGCGAGTTCTGGATTGTGGGTAACCATGATAACTAAGCGATCCTTGGAGAGCTTTTTGATTAATTCCATGATTTGGACAGAAGTTTCTGTATCAAGAGCTCCCGTTGGTTCGTCACAAAGCAAAATATCTGGATCATTAGCTATTGCTCGGGCAATAGCTACACGCTGCATTTGTCCACCAGATAATTGGTTAGGTTTTTTATCGATGTGATCCTTTAAGCCGACTTCGGTTAAAGCTTTGATAGCTTTTTCATGACGCGTTTTAGCAGGAACGCCGGACAAGGTCATTCCTAGTTCCACGTTGGCTACAATTGATAGGTGAGAAATCAAGTTATAGTTTTGGAAAATGAAACCGACGGTGTTGTTTCGATAAGCGTCCCAGTCAGTTTCGGTAAAGTTCTTAGTGGACTTCCCGTTGATGATCATGTCACCTTTATCATAATGGTCTAAACCACCGATAACATTTAATAAAGTGGTTTTCCCTGAACCACTGGGGCCAAGAATTGCGACAAATTCTTGATCACGAAAAGAAATGGAGACATCGTTTAATGCATGAGTAACGTTGTCACCAACGTGATAAGATTTGTATAAGTGCTCAAGTTGAAGCATATGCTATTCCTCTCTACGTATATAATTTGATTATTAAAATTATATCATTAAGTAAAGAATTTATTTAATTGGGTAGCTCAGCTTAGGCAATTCTTAAAGGTTACATCATTTGATATTTGGCAATATTTAGAGCAATAAGAATAGCTTGAACAACGCAGAATATTGTGATTAAGCCAATTACAATAAAATGGCGTTTTTTATGCATAACGAATACACCGGCAAATTCACGAATTATTGCATTTGGTAAAAAGTAAAGTCGGGTATAGCAACCTACTCCGTTAGCACGTAAACCAGCCATTTTTGCATAAAGGGCCGAGCGGAAGATATGGTAATTATTGCTAAAGAATTTGGCTTTAAAGTTGCTATTACCATAATCTTGAATCGCAATTTCTTTTGAAAAGAGCATGTTTTGATAAGTGTTTTTTGATTGATCCTCCAGTAAAATATCCTTAGGATCAATTCCGCGACTAATTGCATAATTTGCCATGGCTTGTGCTTCGGAAATTTTTTCATCGCCACCTTGTCCACCCGACATGATAAATTTTGGCGTTTTGCGGCCTTTAAGCTCTTGTTTATTTGCAAATTGGATAGCTCGGTCTATTCTTGCAGCTAAAAGTGGCGTTACGACCTCTCCATGTAAGAGGCCGGCTCCTAAAACGATAAGGTAGTCTTGATTATAATGACGTGGAACGAATTGGTAGAGCAGCAAGTTAACTAAAAAGTTGTACATAATGAAAAGAAGATATACTGCAATAACTGGAGCAGTTGTTAAGAGTGCATTAAGCCAGCGCGGGAAGTAGCGAGCAGGTCCAGTAAGAGAAATTATCCAAACCATAATTAAGCTGATTCCTAAAAGAAGCGTCAGCAAGTTCGGAAGAGTGTGGCTCTCATATTTCCAAACAAAATAGGCATTCCAAAAACAGAATAGCCATGAAAAGGCGATTACAACAAATACTAAGAAGAAAAATCCCAATACTAAAAGAGCATAGACCATCTGCAGCGTCTTTAAATGAGTTGAAAATATCATAATGGTTGTCCATGCAGCGAGTAAAATAAGAAAAATAGTAAATAAAATACCGTTAATTAATCTACGTGGCTCAACTAACCAGGAGATTAAGAAGGCAAATAGTGATATAGTTAAAAGAATGGAAAAATAGGAGAATTCCCTATTTTGTGCAAAAAAGTGTAAGTATGTCATATAGTTCGACCCCTTGGGTATGTTGTGTTATGTCCATTATAATTAAGTATTGGTAAAATTTGAATTAAAGGTGTTGAAATTATGAGAAAGTTTTTCCACTATGCTGGCAACATTGCGGTAATGTTTTTGGCATTCGTCATCTACACACTCTTAGAGGAATTTTATTTCTATCCTCAACTTATCCATCTTCGCTATCACATTCCTAATCAGGCCTTTGTTACAGCAGTCTTAACGGTACTGGTGATGGGCTTTTTGTTTTGGCTTTATAAAAAAGAACTTCGTGAAGTCAATTATTGGGGTTTTAATAAAGAACCGCACTGGGATGCAAAGAGATTGGGAATTGCCGTGATTGGCTTTTTCTTGATCTTCTTTTTAGGAGCGATTACTTTAACGCTGGTAAACAGAGGAGGTCATAGTGTTTCTTCTAATCAGGCGGCCTTGAATCAATTAGCCGATCGCAATACCCTCTTGTTCAAAATCATGGTAGGTTTTGTAGGGCCATTTTGTGAGGAAACAATTTTTAGAGGGATGTTTTTCAATACATTCTTTACTAAAGCTACGCGTTTCAATAAGTGGATTGGAATTTTAGTCTGCGGTTTTCTCTTTGCTTATGTACATGATCCAATGATTACCAAGTACATTGTAGTTTACTGGGTATTGGGATGCGTGCTTTCATGGGTATATTTGACAACTAAGGATTTGCGTTACTCTATGATCACGCATATGGCATATAACTGTATTGGATTATTTTAGTTTCATGTGAAACAGAAAAAGCTAATAGACTCATCTGAAAGAGAATCTGTTAGCTTTTTGTTATGCTCAATAATCAGTTAATACTTGCACATGCTTAAAAATATCAATAAAGATGTTAGTAGATTTGATCAATCCTAAATTTTGAACAATGTCAATGAATGTTAAGACAATTTGCTTATCATGAGTCTTTGTATATTGGATGACCTTTTCTAAAAATGTAAATACTAAAGTAAAGAATTCTAAATAATGTGGCATTTCAATTGCTTTAATCTCATTTAGTAATTTTTGTGCGTGAATCACATCTTTGCGAAAAATCAGGGAAATTGTTGCATCGCCTAGAATACCCAACATCACCATCAAGTTATTTACATCCTGATCAGCTAAAGAATGATTATGAAGAACATTCATGGCAATAGCATAAACTTTATCGGGTTTGATCATGAAAACACAGTTACCAAAAAAGCTTAAGTCCCAACTGGTCCAAATAGTAGTTTTTGAGAGATAAGTATATAGATGCATCTGATCTTGAAATGGTAACAGATTTTCCCCAGTAATGAGTAAATACTGATTACACAAAATAATTGCTAAATATAAATCGTAAATTTTACGCGTGGTGTGGTAAATCTTGAGCTGCTTTAATGCTAAAGTCTTAATTTGAGCATTATCTTCCTTGTCTATTGCTTCAATGTATTCTTGAGGAATTTCATTTTCTTGTTTAAGTTTAGCGTAATTGATGAATTCTGTGGGGGTAACGTGAATATGATTTAAGAGAGCTAGTACTTTGTTGAATTCAAGGGTAATTTTGCCATTTTCCCACCGAGAGAGATTAGATGGATCACAAATTCCTTTTGAAGCTTGCACCAATGTTATATTTTGTTCTTTTCTTAATTTACGAAATTTTTCTCCAATTGACGTCATTTTTTCTCCTTAAACTTTGTATTGCATATATGCAATTTATCATTTTTAACTAAAAAAATCATGCCATAATAGCTTCAATTTCAAAGAAAAGAGAAGATATTATGCTGTATAAATATTCAAATCATTTCAAGTTTGTCTTAATGATTATTGCTAGTCTTTTGGCAAGTTCTATGACAATCGTAATGGCTTATATGGTGCAAACTTTGACGAATATCGCTACGGAAAAGAAATGGAATCAAGTTGGTAACTTCTTATTGATTGTTTTAACTGGTTATGTGCTTTCCTTTTTAGCAAGTTTAGTTTTTAATCGGTTAAAAACTACTGCCATCAAAGAGACTAATACCTATCTACGTATTCATGTCTTTAAAGGGATGCTGAATCAAAATGCAGAAGAAAATACGAATAGTTTAGGTTTTTTAACTAATGATTTTAAATTGCTCGAAACTAATCGATTTAATGCTCAAATTGAAATTTTAATGCAAGGTTGTACCTTACTAATGGCTTTAGGATATGCCTTAGTAGTTAACTGGTTAGTAACTTTGCTCTTCTTAATAGGTTCTTTTGTGCCAATGCTTGTTTCAAGTCTTTTTCAAAAGGCTATTCAATCAGCATCAGAAAATTGGACGAAAGCTAATAATGATTATGTTAATCAAACTAAAAACTTCTTAGCTGGGAGTCAGACTTTAAGACTATATGGTAAACAAGATAATGCTACTAAGAAAAATCAAGTTCAAGTTTTGAAGTTGGAATCGGCATTACGTAAAATGAATCTTTTAGATCTGGATACAGGTTCCTGGATAAATTTACTAGCTAGTTCTGTAACATTTTTAGTACCATTTTTAGTTGGAATCTATATGGTGATTAAAGGATTAACGACCTTAGGAGCTTTATTTGCAATTGTGCAACTAGCTAATTCTTTTGTAAATCCAATTCTAATAATTTTGGACGACCGTAATAAACTTTCAACTACTAAGAAAATTGTTGAAAAGACTAACACCTACTTAACTTTGGCAGAAAATAAGCAAAGTAAAAAGAAAGAAAAGGTAGGGGATTTAACTTTTACAGATATTTCTCTCAAGCGAAAAGATAAACAATTTATTGAAGGTCTTAACCTAACAATTAAGGTAGGGAGTAAACAAGCGATTATTGGGCCTTCTGGAATGGGAAAATCCACCTTATTGCAATTCATGATGTATGGTAGTTTTGGAAAAGCTGAACAAATTTTACTTAATCAAAAATTGAAAAAAGCTGGAACGTTTACAGATCTATTTGCTTATGCTAGTCAAGCTCCGGTGATTTTTGCAGAAAGTTTGTGGTTCAATTTGACTTTAGGAGCAAACATTGCACGCGATAAAGTACTAGAAGTATGTGAAAAACTGGATTTAATATCACTTGTAAAGGAAAAAGGATTTGAATATTACCTAGGAAATAATGCAGATCAATTATCAGGAGGTCAATTGGAAAGAATTGAACTTGCCAGGGCAATTTTAGCCAATCGACCTATATTATTACTGGATGAGATCAATGCGTCACTTGATAAGAAAACATCTGATGAAATACATCAATATTTACTAAATTCAAACTTAACTTTTGTAGAAGTAATTCATCATTATAATAATGATGAACTTAGTGAATATGATGGAATTATTGATTTGAATGAGTATAAAAGTAATTAACGAATAATAGTATTCCAGTCCTTGACTACCAATTGTACATTTTGTATATTTTATCTGATTTATTCAAAAATAATACTAAATTAGTAGATCTTTGGAGGATTATTTATGAGGAAAAAAATTGCGATAAAAAATATAATTATATTCTCTCTTATATTTTTAGTTGGAATATGGTTACTATTGACATTAAGCTCCAAGCAAGGAGAGTCTGCTACTGTTAAAAACTTAAGCGTTCCTAAATTTAGTAAGATTGATGTAGATACTAGTAATGCTGATATTGAAATTAAAGAAGGGGATAGTTATAAAGTTATTTACAATGGGAAAGAAAATACAATTCCCGATATGAAAGTAAAACGGGATACATTGCGAATTACTTCTCCTAAACTTTCCATTAGCGTAGGTAATATTTGGGACATCTTTAATCGACGTAAAAGAGTGCCACTTATCACAATTATTGTCCCTGACAGTAGTATAAAGGATATTTCAATCGATAGCTCTAACGGAAATGTGACCGCGAAAAATGTTGTTATTAGACAAGGAGAAATTGATACTTCAAATGGCAGTGTGAATATTTCTCATAGTGATGCTGAAGGTTATGATCTATCAACTTCAAATGGCACGGTAACTTTTGAAGGGAAAAAGAAGGGTGAAGAATACAGCAGAAATTCTAATGCTAATAATGTGTTAGAAATAGACACTTCCAATGGAAACATTAACGTGAACTAAAAAAGAAGTTAGCTCGTGCTAACTTCTTTTACTTTATTCAGTTACCGTATTTTGTTTCTTAATGTAGTAATTCAAAATGAATGGTGAAATTACCGTTGTGACAATGATTACTAAGATCAAACTTGAGTAAATGTCTTCGGGGAAAAGATGGTGATTAATTCCAATCTGAGCCACAATCAATGCCACTTCTCCTCGAGACACCATCCCTGCACCAACGATATTTCCTTCACCTTTGCTAAAGCCGAAGAGCTCGCTGGAATACTTTCCGGCCCAGAATTTTGAAAGAAGGGCCAGCACGGTCATCACGATAATGAACCAAATATCCTTCACAAAGCTGGCGAAGGTCATCGAAAGGCCAATATCGGCAAAAAATACTGGAATAAAAATTGAATATCCAATTGCGGAAACAGAAGAATTAACTTCTTTATACTGCGGTGTTTGGCGAATGGCTAAGCCACCAAAGAATGCTCCTACTACTGCACTTAAGCCAACAAAGTCCGCAGCCCAAGCCATTGCAAGTGCTAGAACGAGGGATGCAATAACTACAGAATAGTTAACATCTAACTTTTCTGCTGTCTTCATGAAGTATGGCGCGATAAATTTATAAATTACCCAAACGGCACCAAAGTAAACCACTTTAATTAAAAGATTTAAGAAGAAGTTGTTGGTTAAGCCACTTTTACCTCCTTCGTGGCTGAATGTGGTAAATAAACTAAGTACAATCACCGCCAAAATATCATCAACAACGGCTGCTCCTAAGATAGCCGTTCCTGCGCGCGTGTGCAACTGATTGGCTTCTTGGAGAACTACCACCGAAATTGAAACGCTGGTTGCAGCAAAAACAATTCCAATAAAGAGCGCTTCAAGTGGCTTCATGCCAAAGGCATAACTAGCTAAGCCCGCAAATATCACTGGTAAAATTACCCCGACACTGGCAACGGTAAAGCTTAGCTTGAAGTATTTTTTCAATAAATCAAGATCACTCTCAAGTCCAGCTAAAAACATCAGCAAAATGACACCAAATTCGGAAAATAAACTTACGATATCGTTAGGTTTTACCCAATTTAAAATTGCAGGTCCTAAGACGATTCCTGATAATAATTGTCCGATTACTGCTGGCATATTTAACCGAGAAAATAATTGTCCCAGTAAAGTTGTTGTCAGCAGAATAAGAATTAATTCTCCTAAAAATTCCATTCAAAACCTCTTTTCTGAAAAAAGAAAAAGCCTTCAAGTTGCCTTTTGACCCAAAAAGGCGAATTCTTGAAAGCTTTTCAACTCCAACCACTAAAAATAATTTAATTAGTACATATTTTAGTGGTTTTTAGATTTTCATGCAACTTAACTTTGTTCTTTTTCACCAAGTTCTTTGCTGCTGGGCTTAGTCTTAGCAAGTAGTGCTAAACAGATAGTGATTAAATCGACGACTTCCTGAAGAATAGCACCTAAGAAGGCCGGAATAATACCAGTTGCAGCGATAATTTCTAGAATAATAACGATACAGATCGCAGTTAAAACATCAATGTTGGCAACGCGCATCGTATGTTTACCAATGGCAACGGCGTCATTGATTTTACTTAAATCGTTAACCATAATAACGGCGTCAGCACTTTCACTAGCAGCAGTAGCACCTTGTGCACCCATGGCGATTCCGACATCTGCAGCAGTCAGACTTGGAGCATCATTTACACCATCACCAGTCATGACAACTGGACGCAAGTCTTTAGGAACATCGCGAATAGCTTGAATTTTTTGCTTAGGAAGTAAATCTGACTTTACTTCAGTTACACCAGCAAGTTTAGCAATCTTTTGAGCAACTTCGCTATGGTCACCGGTAAGCATCATAATTTGCTTAGCTCCTTGACGGCGTAGGCGTGCAATTGTTTCTGGAGTTTCAGGACGAATCTTGTCTTGGAAGGTGATGTAGCCAGCAAATTTTCCATCAATAGAAACATAAATTGCTGTAGCATTAACATTAATTTTCTCATGCTTTGGTGCAACAAAGCCTAATTTACCAACTTTGACGGTTTTACCATCTACTGTTCCTTCCACACCTTGGGAAGTAGTTTCAGTTAAATGACTAACTGGTAAGATTTTATCTTTAGGAGTGTTGTCAACAAGTGAAGTAGCGATGATGTGGCTAGATTGTTGTTCTGCACTAGCAGCTAAAGATTGAATTTCATCTTTGGTAAAGCCTTCTGCAGGAATAATATCACTGATTTCAAGCTTGTTTTGAGTTAAGGTACCAGTCTTATCAAAGGCAAAAGTCTTGGCACGTGATAACTTTTCAAGAGTTGTTCCGGATTTAACAATAATATGATTGCGTGACATTGCGCTCATTCCAGAAACTAGGGCTACTGGAGCAGCAATTAGAAGGGGACAAGGAGAGGCCACAACCATAACTTCCGCAAAACGAGTGAAATTCCAGCCTCCCATAGCCATCGCAATAATTCCTATTACCAGGGAAATAATAGTAAATGGCACGGCATAACGATCAGCCATCTTAACGAATTTTGCAGGTTTAGCTTCAGAAGATTTAACTAAAGCAACAATTGATTGATATTCAGAATCTTTTGCCAGTTTAGTAACTTCCATTTCTACGGCTACATCCCCGTTGATCGATCCAGACATTAGATCGTCCCCAGGCTTCTTTGTAACTGGTACGGATTCACCAGTAAGTGAAGATTGATCAAAGCTGGAAGTACCCTTAATGATTTTACCGTCAACAGGGACTTGCTCACCAGGCTTAACAATTACGTGGTCGCCAATCTTTAAATCATCTACATTAGTTTGTACTAGTTCGCCATTGACAAGCTTATTCGCAGTTCTAGGAGTGTTGTCAAGAAGTGAACGTAGCTCCTTGTCAGCTTGACTGGTTGCATAATCTTCAAGCGATTCTCCACCTGTAAACATAACCAAAATCATCCAAGCTGCCCAGTAGTCACGAATAACCATGGTAGAAACGATCGCAATAATTGCTAAGATATCGACGCCCCATCGACCCTTACGGATATCACCGATCATTTCGATTGCCATGGTGATAGCAGTATAAATTCCGATAATATCAATTAGAACTTCTGCCACAATAGGTTGATTAAAACCAAATGCGGAAATAGCTCCAATAATACCCACTATGAGCACTACAATAAATTTCCATTGGTGCTTGAGCATAATTTTCCCTCCAAAAATCTAGAAATAACGTAACATTACTAGACCAATTTTAGCACGCTTTTTATAAAAGTAAATTATAATCATTCTAATTTAGAAAAAGCAGTCTCCATTTTAGAAACTGCTACTTGGTATTAATTAAACTTTGAGAATTTGTGTCTTTGATTTCCTGAACCTGATAATGATTATCATAAGTATGAACTACATAGTTGAAAGCTTTGATCCATTCACGTCGGGTTAATAATCCTTGAAATATTCCACGATCATCTACTACAGGAAGAAAGGCGTTGTCGACTAATAAATGAAGTTGGGTTTCAAGAGTAGTTTGAACAAAATTAATCTTGTCAAAATCTGTTTGCATCACATCTTGAACTTTCAATTCATTTAATGGATCTATTGAAATTTTGTCTACTTTCAACATTTCATCGGTAATCATTGTTAAGCTCAACAAGCCAACTACTTTTCGATCTTTATCAAGGACGGGTATTTTCGAATATTTGACTTTTGTCAAAATTAAAAAGGCATGATAAAGGGGATTGTCTGCTTGAACAAATGCAATTCGACTGGCTGGAATTAAAAAAGAGCCAGATTTTTCTTCAATTAAATGTTGGATTGACGGTGAAAACATAAAAATGCCTCGCTTTCTCATTTCAGTATACAGGTTAAAATATCTAGAAAAAAGGAAAAGACCTGCAAGTTATGCAGGTCTTATTAGTTTCATCTACTTTGGAGGAGTAAGAATGAATGAAATAAAAAAGTGGGAGTATGTAACAAGTTCTACCTCCTTGCTACGATTTATATACTACAGAGAAATTGTGAACTAAAAATGTTTAAATTCTTATGAAATAGTAAAGAAAGTTATGCGATTTTTTAAAGCAAAAAAGAAAAGCTCACGCAACGCACGTGAGCCGAAAGGGATAGATATGAAATTGACTAGTGGAAGTCAATTCTTTTTATTTTCATTATTTACTTGGAGGAGTATGAATGAAAAACAAAAAAGTTGAGTGTAGTAAAATCTCTTTATTTACTACACTTCTATCATACCCCTTATTTGTGAAAAATGTGTGACGAAATGCTTGGTAAAATTAATTATTGGTAAATAAGTTTTATGGAATGTTTGATTTAGTTGCGTATAATGTATTGAAAGTATTGGAATAACTAGAGAGGAAGAAAGTTGTCTTGAAGAAAATAGGCAAAATTTTATTTCGCTTATTCTTAATATTGCTCGTCGTGTCAGGGCTTGGACTAGGAGGTTATTATGGTTATCAATGGTGGCAAAACCAGGAATTACAAAAAGCACGCCCCACGGTAGTCAAAGCAAAAGATGGTACTAATACCAACGCCGCTTGGCATAAACTGCCTGCATATCAAAAAGAACTGCGTCAGCGCTATTCTTTTATCAATAAGACGGCTAATTATGTCCCCCCAAGAACTTGGGATGGAAAAGATGCAGTTATTCCAGGACTCGTTTCAACTAAAAGCTATAATTTTGAAACTAAAAAGTGGGATACTGCCGATAGCATGACACCGCAAGGAATTACGGTTGCTGGAAAGTACATCTTGATTACGGCTTATGATGGTGCACATAAGCATGCTTCAGTTATTTATGTTTTAGATAAAAAAACGGGTAAATATATCAAAACAGTTCAGGTTAAGGGAAAACCTCACTTAGGGGGAATTGCCTACGATCCTGTTGCTAAGAATATTTGGGTAACTGGGTCACTGGGTGATAGTTCAGCTTTGATGTCATTTACGTTAAAAACCCTAGAAAAATATAAAGAAAATGAGCGTCTTCCTATTGAATACAATAATCAAATTTCAATTCCTACTATGGAAAGAGCATCTGCTGTAACTTATTATGATGATCAATTATTTGTGGGATTTTTTAATATGTATGGTCACGGTCGAGTTGCAGCTTACTCAATCGCTCGTAGTGGAAAAAATAGGGGCTCAATTACCAATAATGAAATTAGAGCCGTGACAGGGGCCGTCGAATGGTCCGACCCTAGCGGTGAAACTTCTATGGATAAACAGATCCAAGGATTGGCTATTTATGACAATAAAATCTTCCTTAGTCAATCTTATGGAAGTGGAGATTCCAAACTTTATATTTTTCCAACATCCGCATTAAATGCTCTTGATGAAAAGAATGCGGAGCTCGTGATCGATATGCCGCCATATTTGGAACAAATTACCGCATATAAGGGTCAGCTATTGTGTATTTTTGAATCTGGTTCTAAAATTTATGCTAAGCCTCACATAATGATTATGGATAGAATATTATCCTTAAATATTAATGCATTATTTGGTAATTAAAGAAGGAAGGAATTATGGAAATTCAAAAGTACAACAAAAGACGTCTTTTTTGGTTGCGCTTTTCAGGCTGGTTCTGTTTATTGCCGGCAAGTGTATATTTAGCAATGTTGCAGAACTCTAGCGCACCATATTCTTATATATTTTTAGCTGAATTGGTTATAATTGTCATTTTTGCGGTATATTTACTATCCACAGCTAAAAGTAGTCGTTGGACAAAAGCTGGAAATATAATGAAGTTAATGATTTTTGCAATCATTTTTGTCTCATTGGTAATCTTTATTCCACTTTGCTTTGCATACTATAATTGCCGGAAGCAGAGTATGTAAAGCGCTTTTGGTAAAATGATTAATGTTAATAGTATTTTGGCTAATTGTTTAAATTTGTTAAAATATTAGGTAAGTGCCTTTTTGCTACTAGTCATTGTAGTAGTATAGGCGTAAGTAAATCTATTGTTACTGAGGGAGAAATATGGAAAGAAAACAAAAAGTTGACTCTCGGGGCAAGCAAGTTGGAATGTTTGTTCTGAAGACAATTATTTACTTTGCTATCCTAATGGCTCTAATTTATTTGTATGAATACAGTGGTCTTAACTCAGTTCACTTTATTTATAACGAATTCTAAGGTAGGTGCTATTGGATGATTAAAGATGTAATTAAGAAGATTGACGAAATAGCAGCAAGCGATCCAGATAGAATCGCTTACGACTATCTTGGTCAAACTAACACATACGGTGATCTTAAAAAGCGTTCAGATGCTTGGGCACATAAGATTGCTAGTTTGGATATTCCAGATAAAGCTCCAATCATGATTTGGGGTGGCCAAAACTTTGAAATGGTTGCAAGCTTTTTAGGATGTGTTAAGTCAGGTCATGCTTATATTCCAATCGCTAGTTATTCTAACGCTGAGCGTTTGACCATGATTCAAGAAGTCTCTAAGTCAGAAGTGGTTTTAGCAATTGATGAATTGCCAGATATTGATTTGAATGGCGTTCAAGTTGTTAAGCCTGATGAAGTTGAAGATGGAAATTACGATATTGACGAAAAGAACTTCGTTGAGGATGATGATAATTTCTACATTATCTTTACTTCAGGAACTACTGGTAAGCCTAAGGGTGTTCAAATTAGTCATAAGAATTTACTCAGCTTTGTAAATTGGGAATTGACTGACTTTGATTTACCTGAAAATCCTAGTTTTTTGGCTCAAGCTCCATATTCATTTGATTTATCAGTAATGAGCCTATACCCAGCACTTGTTGCCGGTGGAAAACTAGTAGTCTTACCACACGATGTAACTCAGAACTTTGCGCAATTGTTTGCTACCTTACCTAAGCTTCAATTCAATGTTTGGGTATCTACGCCATCATTTGCACAAATGTGTTTCTTAGATAGAACTTTTGACGGTGAGCATCACCCAGATTTAACTCACTTCTTGTTCTGTGGAGAAGAATTACCCCACAGTGAAGCAGCAATGCTTAAGAAGAAGTTCCCTAACAGTCATATTTTCAACACTTATGGACCTACTGAAACTACAGTTGCCGTAACTCAAGTTGAAATTACTGATGAAGTTCTTGAAAAGTACGATCGTTTACCAATTGGTAGAGCTAAGGAAGACACTAGAATTACTATTGATACTTCCAAAGGCGATAAACCAGGTGAAGGTGAAATTATCATTGAAGGTCCTAGTGTTTCTAAGGGTTATATGAATAATCCTGAAAAGACTGAAGCTGCTTTCTTTAAGAAAGATGGCGATAAGTACTTAAGTTATCGTAGTGGAGATGCTGGATTCTTTGATGGTGATATGCTCTTTTACCGTGGAAGAATTGACTTCCAAATTAAATTTAACGGTTACCGAATCGAACTTGAAGAAATTAATTTCTATTTAACTAAGAACGATTTAGTTCGTTACGGTGTCGCTGCACCTAAATACAATAAAGATCATACAGTTAAGCAAATTGTAGCTGAAATCGAATTAAAAGACGGCGTTCGTCGTAAATATTCAGATACGGAATTAACTAAATTAATTCGTGAAGATCTTGCTAAAAATGTTATGCCTTATATGATTCCACAGCGTTACGTATATCGTGATGCATTGCCAATTTCTCAAAACGGGAAGGTGGATATTAAGGCTGTCATTAAGGAGGTTAATAAGTAGTGAATTTTAATTTCATTAACTTACAACCTTATGCAAATCCACAATACTTCATCTATTTGATGATTGCTTTAATTCCAATGATCATTGGTCTTTATCACGGTAAACGTTTTAAGACGTATGAAGCAATCTTTTCATTGGTATTCTTATTCTTGATTTTTGACGGTTCTCACTGGCAACAAGGAATAAACTTATTGGTTTATTTAGTATATGAATTTGCCATTACTTTCTTTTATCAGAATTATCGTCAAAAAAAGAATAAAACCTGGGTATTTTATTTAGCCGTAATTTTGGCAATTATACCCCTCTCAATAGTTAAGGTATTGACTGCATTTCCAGTTAAAAGTATTCCATTCGTCATTGGATTCTTGGGTATTTCTTACATCACGTTTAAGAATGTTCAAGTAATTATGGAAATGCGAGACGGAGCAATTAAAAAGGTTGATCCTCTCACCTATGCAAGATTCTTACTATTCTTCCCTACGATTTCATCAGGCCCTATTGATCGTTATCGTAGATTTAAAAAGGACTTTGATAAAGCTCCAAGTAGGGATGAATACATTACTGACTTGCAATTTGCGGTTAGATATTTATTCCAAGGATTCTTGTATAAATTTATAATTGGTTGGTTCTTTGGAACTTATTGGCTTCCAAAGATCAGTCAAGCCGCACTTCTTGCCGGAAATGCGAATGGTGGCTTGAAGCTTTCATGGTGGGTTGTAGCTTATATGTACTGCTATAGTATGTATTTGTTCTTTGACTTTGCAGGTTACTCATTATTTGCAGTGTCAATTTCCTACTTCATGGGCATTCATACCCCAATGAACTTTAATAAGCCATTTATTTCCAAAAACATCAAAGATTTCTGGAATCGTTGGCATATGACACTTTCATTCTGGTTCCGTGACTACATTTACATGCGCTTTACTTTCTTTGCAATGAAGAAAAAGCTTTTTAAGAATAGAATCAGATTGTCACAAGTATCATATTTCCTATTATTCTTAATAATGGGATTCTGGCACGGACTTACGTGGTATTATATTGTGTATGGGATATTCCATGCCACTGCGATCTGTATCAATGATGCATGGCTAAGATTCAAGAAGAAACACAAGGAACAAATTCCACACAACAAGTTTACGGAATGGTTCGCTATTTTCTTAACTTTCAATGTGGTATGTTTCAGTTTCTTGATTTTCTCCGGATTCCTTAGCCAATTATGGTTCGGATGGCAATAAAATATAGTTTAGTGAATAGAGGTTTTTAATTATGGATACAAAAGCAGAAGTTTTAGACATTTTAAACGATTTAACTGGTGAAGATTTGTCAGATCAAATGGACGAAAACATTTTTGATAATGGTTTGCTTGACTCAATGGCAAGTGTTCAAATGCTTTTAAGTTTACAAGAAAAGTTCGATATTGATGTTCCAGTTTCAGAATTTAACCGTGCTGAATGGGATACCCCAGCTAAGATTGTGGCAAAGGTGGAAAGCTTAGAAAATGAGTAATAAACGCCGGCTGTGGCAAATTTTTGGCCCAGTTCTTTGCGCTTTTATATTGCTGATCATAGTATTCCTTATTCCCTGGGAAAGAACTTTCTCAAAGGATTCTATTTTCCAAGCAGCTAATTCACAGACAACTACTGTCTTCAAGGGTGTAAAAATGAAGCAAGAAGCCTACGAAGATGGCTATGTACCATTTTATGGTTCTAGTGAATTATCCAGAATGGACCCGCTTCACCCAAGCGTAATCGCTGAAAAGTACAAGCGTAATTATCGTCCATTCTTACTTGGTGGGCCAGGTAGTCAAAGCTTGGCTCAATTTGTGGGAATGCAAGGTACTAGTGAACAGCTTAAGAATAAAAAAGCTGTCGTCATTATTTCACCACAATGGTTTACAAAACAAGGTCAAAATCCTCAAGCCTTTAGCTTGTATTACTCTCCGCTTCAAACAACTATGTTTTTACTTAAAGCTAAAAACAATAAGGCGGACCGTTATGCAGCCCAACGTTTGCTTGATATGCCGGATATTAAGGCGGGAATTATCAAGTCAGGCTTGAAGAAGATTGCGGCAGGTAAAAAATTATCTGGCTGGGACCGTTTCTTGTTACAAGGTCGTCGTCAAATGTTAGCTAATGAAGATACTTTCTTTAGCTCATTCCAACTTCGTGACCGAGTACAAAAGATTCGCCGAAGAGCTAAGCTTTTACCTGATAAATATTCAGTTGCAGCTTTGAAGAAAGTCGCTGATGAACAAGCAGAAATGCATACTAATTCCAATAATTTGGGAATTGACAACACTTTCTACAGAACGCGTCTTTCTAAAAAGGTGCTAAAGAAGTTAAAGGGTAGTCAACGAAACTTTAACTACACTCAATCTCCTGAATATGGTGATTTCCAATTGATGCTTAACCAATTTGCTAAGCAACACACTAATGTGTTGTTCATTATTCCACCAATTAATGCAAAATGGGCTAAATACACTGGTTTATCTCAATCAATGTATCAAGAATCCGTTGCTAAAATGGAAAAGCAATTGACTAGTCAAGGATTTGAAAACATCGCTGACCTTTCCAAGGATGGTGCTAAGAAGTACTTTATGCAAGACACTATTCACCTTGGTTGGAATGGTTGGATCGCAGTAGATCAAGCTGTTAAACCATTTATGGCATTGCCAAACCGTAAGTATAATTATGATTTGAATAATTACTACTACTCTAAGAGTTGGCAAAATAAGACAAACGTTAAGAAAGTAGATTTATCTAATAAAGAACGTTTAAAAGACAAGTAGTGCGACAGGCAATTCATCGTCTGGGCATTAAGGGATCTGCTTTAGTAATTAAAGATGGGATTCCATGGTTAAATTATGCTACTGACAATAAGACTGACACTAGTTATTTGATCAATTCTGTGCAAAAATCAATGACTGCGACGATGGTAATGCGTGAGGTAGAAAAGGGTAAGCTTTCACTTGATGATAGTTTAAGTAAGTTTTATCCTACTGTACCTGGTGCAGAGTATGTTAAGATTCGCAATTTATTGAATATGACATCTGGCCTTGATATTCAACCTGGTAAAAAGCTAGGCACAAAGAAATTTATTTCTGATAAAAAGAATATTGAGCATGATGTTAAATACACAGTTTTTGATAAAAATATGCTTGGGAAATGGCATTATACCTCTGTGAACTATGTTTACTTATGTGGCATTATGTCGCAACTTGAGAATAAATCTTATGAGCAATTATTCAGAGAAACCTTTATTCAGCCACTGAATTTAAAGCATACTGAATTCTTGTGGTCGAGTAAGGCTAAACTTAAAAAGAGTAATTGGGTGCCAGGACATGAATATGTTGATGGTGAATTTGTAAGAGTAAAGCATTCTAAAGCTGTTAAGGCAGCCCATAATGAATTAGGTGCAGGTTCGATTGTAATGTCAAACCATGATCTAGCAAAAACAATTAAATATATCCTGACAGGTAATGTATTGACTAAACAAAGCCGTGATATCTTGTTTACTGGAAAGGCTCCAAGTTATTACAATGGTGGTTTCTATAATAAACCACAATTTAAAGTAGCAAATGGTGCTGGTGAAGGTTATTACACCTTTATGCGTTCGACCAAGGATGCAAAAACTATGATTGTAATTCAAAATAATCATACAACTAGTGGTAAGTTTGGAGAAATGAAAAAACGCGTCACGAGCATTATGTCGATGTTACTAACAATGGATTAAAGAAGAGCAAGGGAAGACCTTGCTCTTTTAGTATGTAAGAGTTGTTTTTTAATAATTTGAATGCTAAAATCTTCTTGTACCGTTACTGGTAGTAGTCATTTTCTCCGGTAGCGAAAATGTTATCTTCTATATGTGGTCAGAGGTAACGGTACACACTGTGTGAGCCTAGTTCCGTGTTGGTGGAATTAGGCTTTTTTAGTGCAAAAATTGAACTTTGGGTTAAAATTAGGGGAGAGAATAATTTTTGGGAGGATAAATTATGAGTAGAGCAGAATTAAAGCAAGAGGCGAAAAATCAGCTTCGTGGTAACTGGTTATGGGCTGTGGCCTTATCCTTGGTTGCTTCGATTATTATTTATATAGCCCAAGATATTGTAAATTATGCCCAAACTGGACGTGATAGAGTATATGATGTTATCTATAAATCAATTCATGACACGTTTTATTATACTTATGTTCAAAATCCGTTTTCTACTTGGGGATGGAATTTATTATCAATTATCTTAAGTTTGTTTATTGGGATGATGTTATGGAGTGTGGCCTATACTATCTTAAAATTTAGAGATAGTGGGGAAACTCCGAATATCTTTAAAGGGATGTTTTCTGCTTTTACTGCAGGTAAATTCCTCTCAACTCTATTAACCTACTTATTGTATGAGATTTTCTTGATGTTATGGTACATCTTGTTAGTAATTCCTGGAATTGTGAAATCTTATTCCTATTCCATGACACCATACATTATGAAAGATTTATATGACTCAGGGAAAACCCCTACGGCTACTGAAGCTATTACTAAGAGTCGTGAATTGATGGATGGTCACAAGACTGACTTATTTGTTTTGGATTTGAGTTTTCTTGGATGGGCAATTTTAGGAATTGTAACGGCTGGAATTGGCTTTATCTGGATTACACCATATTATCGTCAAACTAAGGCCAATTTTTACCGTAAACTGGCTGGAGATCAGTTTCTTAAATAAAATATATTTTTAAGTATAAAAATATAAAATAAGCATCACTTTCTATATAATTTAGATAGAAGGTGGTGTTTTTTTATGGATAAAGAAAAGAAAAAGACATATTCAGATGAAGAAGTTAGAGGCGATCGAGCTAAGAAGGCAGCTTTAGTTAATAAAAAAGATGGATGGAAGAAAAAATGACAGAATTAAGATTTTCCCCACAAGCAAAGAAAAAGTACGATATATTAACTGGTGCGCAAAGAACATTCCTAGATCGTGGCTTAGATCATCTGAAAATAGATGAATTGGGAATTTCCCGGGAAATGGTAAATGAAGAATTAGGAATGAGAATTCTATTTACTAAAAAAGATAATCTGGTTGTGGTTGATAAAATTATTACTGATGCAGCTCATGATCGAGCTGCTTATCCTGAAGCGCAACAACGAATGATGGATTGGAATAATTAATAGCTGAAAAATGCAGTTTGATAAGGATTCAACTGCATTTTTATTTATAATACTGTGCATACTTTGAAAACTTGCAGGTTGTATTATTTTACAAATAATGAAAGCGGTACTAAAGTAAAAAGGTAAAGCTAGTTAGGAAAATACATATGTTATCGAAAAATAATTTCAAAGAAAAACTAAGAAAGATGGAACCGCGGAAAGAGCGATTTTCAATTCGTAAATTTTCAGTAGGAGCTGCATCAGTTTTGATTGGCTTCTTCTTGATGGGAATTAGTCAAGGACAAACTGTTAAAGCTGATACGACTCCAAGTAAAGTAACAGAGGAAAAGAATATGCAATCCTCTGAGACTGTAGGCGGAGGAGACACCAACTCTCCTGAGAGTACTTCTGCTAAACAGGATGCTGTAACTGTAGAGCAAAAAGTACAAAATCAAAACGTACAAATTACTTCCGAAAGTAAGACACAAAATTCGAATGTTTCTCCAAAAAGTTCAACAGAAGTCTCTCACAATAATTCGACCGTTCAATCGAGGGCAATTACTCAAGATATAAAAAATAGTTCAGTAACTGCCACCGAGGCATCTCGCCAAGTTTCTGCTGCAACTAAAACTAGCGAAAATAAGATAGACAATAAGCCTAATGAAGCTGCTGATGCTGCAACTGAGTCGGCAGCTGCCAAGAATACTAATACTTTAACAGTTAGTGGAATTAAAGCAAGATCAAATCAAACTCTTCCTAGAGATGAAAAGATTGTAGCTACCTCTACTACCAATTCAAACGCTACTCCAGCTACTGCTAACGAGACGCAAACTGAGACTTTACGTGGTACTCAGACACAAAATGTTAACGACTGGCAAGGCTTTGTCAATGCTATGAACGATTCCAGTGTTGGTACAATTAATTTAAATGGCGATATTACAGTTGCTAATAAGAGTACCAATATTAACGGTATTAGTCGTCCTAACCCCGTAGTAAATAGTGGAAAGATGAACTTAACTGGTTCTAATATTTCTGGTGGATTAGTAATTGATGGTCAAAATCATACCATTAACTTTGGCGATAATTATCTTAGCTTTGACACAAATAACCAAAAAGATAGTGATCCTTGGGACATTACATTTAAGAATTTAACTATTAATGCTAATGGTTATGATAATAGTTGGGCTACTTATGGTGGTGCCTTTAGTCCAATTTATATGGGCGGAGATGATATTGATACAAATCTCCTTGCGAAGAACAAAGTTAACTTTGAAAATGTAAATGCTGATGTTAAGAATGGTGCTTTTTACACCACAACGATGGCCCAACAAATTACGGATAATCCTGCTACAACGGTAACTTTCAAAGGTAACAACAATATTACTTGTGAAGCTGTAAATGTAAATGGTAATCAACTTTATAATTACTCCAGTGCCGTAATGGCTTCTCGTATTATTTTTGCTGATGGTACTAACACCGTCTTTAATGTAAGCAGTGCAAAGACTAATAACGGCCAAAACGCTGGTGGAAATATTTTACGTGCAGTTACCTCAGACGATGCTACTGCTCCAGCAATTGATGTACAACAGGGTGCTACTGTTACCTTAAATGGTAATTCTACAGATGTTAAAGGGATGTTGGTAAACAAGGCTATTAGTGGTACTGTTCAAGTTGATGGTAACTTGAATGCCAACATGGCTGATGGTCACTCAATGGTTGTTTGGGCCGGCAACTTAAACATCGGTAAGACTGGTAACCTCACTATTAATACTAAGCAAAGTAATGATGGCTCAGGTTCCAACGGTGTAACTAACTATAATGGTATACACTTTGCACCAATTTCATTAGGGGTTGGTTTTGCTGCTAATACTACTAATGCTGCAGCTAATACATTAGACAATGCTGGTATATTAACAATTATTAGAACTGGCACCAATAATACTTCAACTACACCATTAATTTCATTTGGTTCTGGTAATGGTACAGGTGCAATCTTTACTTTAAACGTTCATGATGGTGCTACGTTGGACTTGCAAGACGGTGCTAATTCTTCATATGCAGGCTCTATTGATAACACTCCTCACTCAGGTTTAGTTACTATGTGGGGGAGCGGCAACGGAACAGCTACTTACTCTGATAACGTTTCAATTACCAATCCTAAGTATGTGAACTTGCAACGTACCGGTAGTCAAACAGGTACCTTATTCCGTCTTGAAGACCAAAATAACCATGTAAATATCCAAAGTAATGGTGGGGGTAATCCATTACCATTTGCACAATGGGATGAAAGTAACAAACAAGCAACCCCTTCACATTATTGGTACATTAACAATTTAATTACCCAAAATAACTGGGGGAACAATTCTATTACTGGATTTACTGCTCAAGGAAATGCTATCGGTCAAAATGCAAAGGGACAAGATAAGTTCTTACACTCTAACGGCACTGTGACCTTTGGTGGAAGTCAAGCAGGCTTGAATCAATATCAGTATAAAGATGGTACTATTACTCAAGGTCAACCTAACCCAGGTGTTACCTACCAAACTCCATACTTAAATAACTTCTTAAATGACTTTAGTTGGTGGACTCCACAAAGAATTTCTATGGGTACTAACCTCGAAACTAAAGTAACACCAACTGATTCAGAAAAGTATCAACCAGTAGTTCAAACTATTGATGGTAATACTACTCAAACTTTGAATGATTTAACTGCTAAAGATGGTATTAAAGGCTTACTTTCTAGTGATGGTACCGAGACAACTGATCTTTCTTCTATTAAGAGTGTAAGCTGGTATGATACAGCTACTGATGCCACTGAGTGGAAGAACGTAATGGGCGATGAAGCAGAACCAACTAACCCAACTGGTGATTTAAAGACCACTGATAAGTCAGCCTGGGCAAAGGTAACCTACACTGATGGATCCGTTGACTTTGCAAATATTCCATTAAATATTACTGAACCAATGGCAAATCTTTACAAGCCATCATACAAGCCAGTAAATGTTGAACAAGGTCAAACTGCGACTGTTGACCCATCATTTACTACTCAAGATGATAAAGATGCTACTGCTCCAACTGGAACTACATTTACTACGGGTACAGATACACCAGATTGGGCTACAATTGATCCATCAACTGGTACTGTAACTGTTAAGCCAGGTACAGATGTAACTTCAGGTGCTTACAATGTTCCAGTAACTGTAACTTACCCAGATAAGAGTACTGATGAAACTAATGTTCCAGTAATCGTTACTAAGACAGGTCAAACTGTAACTTGGGGTGACAACGGTGCAGTTGTAACTACAGTTGATACTTCTAAGCTTAACGCTCACGAAACTACAGATAATTCACAAGTTCTTTCTGCTGCTGGCGTTGTAAGTGCAGAAGGTTACGAATTAACAGATGGTAAGATTTCAACTACAGCAACTCCAATTACTATTGATCCATCAACTGTAAGTTGGACTACAACTCCAGATACTAATGTTGATACTGCAACTGCAGCAGGTAAGGAAATCACTACTAGTGTAAATGTTGACTTTACTAACAATGATGCTGCTAAGAATATTCTAGGTTCAAAGAATGGTACTGTAACTACTAATCCATTTACCATTGATGCTAAGGGTGCAGGTGCTAAGAATGTAACTATTCCAGTTAATGTTGATCTTGGTTCAGACTTGACTAGTGAACAATTTAGTCAATTAGTAGATAACAACATTCCAACTGATGAAATTACAAAGACGGAATGGGCAACTAAACCTAATGAACAAGGTCAAGGCGGAGTAATCAAGGTTACCTTTACTGATAAGGCTGCAAATGGTCAACCAACCTACTTGAACATTAATATTCCAGCAAGTTCAATCAAGGTAACTACTGATGCAGATAAGTACACACCAGCAGGTCAAGACGTTTCAACTAAGGCAGGCGAAGTTCCTGATGCCGAAAAAGGTATCAAGAATCCTGGTAGTTTACCAAGCGGCACAACTTATACTTGGCAAGACACTCCAGATACCACTAAACCAGGTAAGAAACCAGCAGTTGTTGTGGTAACTTACCCAGATGGTTCAAAAGATACAGTTCCAACTAATGTAATTGTTAACGCTAAGCCAGAGATTAAGACTATTACTACTACTGTTGGTGGAGATCCAGCTGCTACTCAAGGTATTGCTAACTTGAATAATGGTGGAACTAGTCCAGTTGAAGGCTACCCATCAAGTGCAACTTGGACTACTAAGCCAGATACTTCAAAGCCTGGCGCAACTACTGGTACTGCTGTTGTAACTTACCCAGATGGTACAACTGAAACAGTTACGATCCCGGTTGCTGTAAATGGTCAAGGTGATGTTACTGTTATCGATAATGGTCATGTCTTCAGCTTGCATGCTAATGATGTAGTAACTCACAAGACTTCAAACAAGAACATTATTGGTGGACCAGTAATTGAAAATTTCAAGTTAAGCTACTATGAAGGTGGTCAAAACTATAGTAAGCCATACATTTACACTTTGAATTCCGACAAGACTGCATATGTTCTTACCCAAACTGGTGATAATCCAGCTGGTGTAACTGTTACTGCTCCACAATCTATTAATGCTAGTGATATTAAGATCAGTTGGACTGAAGCAGACACTGTTCTATTCAATAATGCATTAGGTGCAATCAAGGGTAATGGTCAACCAACAAGTTTGGATTCAGAGAACAATGGTGGAACCAAGACGATTACTTATACTAACTGGGTAAATAATCAATTTGGTTATCCTAAGTATTCAGCTGTTGTTAACAGCTCAAGTGTAAACTGGCCAATTTATGGTAAAGGTCCAGTATCCACTTATCCATTCCCATCAGTTTACATTTACGGTGCCGAAGCTAATGGCACTATTCCAAGTGTTTACTCAGATACTACTGATTTGATGGCTGCTTTAGGGGATGCTTCAAAGCTTGTAAATACTAGTGATTTAACTGCTGCTCATAATTCTAAAATTAGTTCAGTTGAGTGGCAAACTTTACCAAGTCTTACTAAAGCTAATGCTAAGGCTCCTGCAAAAGTTAGAATTAACTTCACTGATGACAGCTACCTTGATGTTCCAGTGTTTGTAAATGTAATCAAGGTTGATCAAGGTGTTGATGATAAGACTAATCGCGACATTTATCGTGATATTACTCGTACTATTAATATTCAAGGTGAAAGTACTCCAGTTATTCAACACGTAATTTACAGTCGTGCTAAGATAACTGATCTTTCTAAGCCAGCAGGTCAACAAATCAGTTACACTGATTGGGCAGCTGCTAAGAACAGTGAAGGTCAAGTAGTAACTAACTTCCCACATTATGAAGTAACTAAACCTGGCTACACTGCTACTGCAACTGGTGCAACTATTGAAACTGTTGATGGTAAGCAATATGTTCCAGCTTCAGGAACTATTACTGAAAATTCACAAAATGAAACTGTTAATGTAACTTACACTGCTAACGAACATACTTTAGTAATTAATTATGTTGACGGTAATGGCACTGTGGTAGGTACTTACAATATTCCTGGTAAAACTGATGAAACTGTTAATGTTGATGTGCCTGGACATGTTCCAACTAACTGGAAACTAGTTCCAAATCAACAAACTATCAGTTCTTACAAGTTCGGTTCAGATGCTCCACAACCTGTAGATTACAAGGTTGAACACGCAACTAAGGATATTACTCCAACTGATCCAAGCGTTAACCCAGCTGATCCTAAATACAAGGACATGTTCACTACTGTAAGTCGTGACATTTACCAGACTAAACCAGGTGAAGCTGAGACTAAGATTGAGACTCAATACGTTGATTTCGGACGTAATGGTGTTGAAGACTTAGTAACTGGTGTAGTAACTGGTACTGGTGACTGGAAAGTTGGTAAGATTGAAAACAACAAGTTCTTTGAAGGTGGCAAAGCAGAGTTTGCTTCTGAGAATGCTCCACAAATTAAGGGTTACGACTCATATATTGATGGTGTTAAGTCAACTGAAGTACCAGTAGCATCAGCACTTAAAGATGGTCAACCAGTAGATGGTGCAGCTGTTCACATTAACTATGCTCCAGTAGCTCCGACTGGTCAAAATGTAACTACTAAGGTTGGCGAAGTACCAGATGCAGATCAAGGTATTGCCAACAAGAGCGATTTACCAGATGGTACTAAGTACTCATGGAAGACAACACCAGATGTAAGTACTGAAGGTGAAAAACCAGCTGTAGTTATCGTAACTTATCCAGATGGCTCACCTGTTGAAGTTCCAGTTACCGTAACTGTAACTAAGAACCCAACAGATGCCGACAAGTACACCCCAGAAGGTCAAGATGTAAACACTAAGACTGGTGTTGTACCAGATCCAACAGAAGGCATCAAGAACAAGAGTGACTTACCAGATGGCACTAAGTACACATGGAAAGACACTCCAAATGTAACTACTGCAGGAGACAAGCCAGCCACAGTTGTCGTAACTTACCCAGATGGTTCAAAGGATGAAGTCCCAGTAACCATCCACGTAACGAACTCAACAACAGACGCAGATAAGTACACCCCAGAAGGTCAAGATGTAAACACTAAGACCGGTGTTGTACCAGACCCAGCAGAAGGCATCAAGAACAAGAGTGACTTACCAGATGGCACTAAGTACACATGGAAAGACACTCCAAATGTAACTACTGCAGGAGACAAGCCAGCCACAGTTGTCGTAACTTACCCAGATGGTTCAAAGGATGAAGTCCCAGTAACTATCCACGTAACGAACCCAACAACAGACGCAGATAAGTACACCCCAGAAGGTCAAGATGTAAACACTAAGACCGGTGTTGTACCAGATCCAGCAGAAGGCGTCAAGAACAAGAGCGACTTACCAGATGGCACTAAGTACACATGGAAAGACACTCCAAATGTAACTACTGAAGGTAATAAACCAGCCACAGTTGTTGTAACTTACCCAGACGGTTCAAAGGATGAAGTTCCAGTAACCATCCACGTAACAAATCCATCAACTCCAATACCAACGCCAAATCCAAGTTCAACTGATGCGGATAATTACACTCCCCAAGGTCAAGATGTTCATACAACTATTGGTAAAGTTCCAAATGCTAGTGAAGGAATTGCTAACAAGAATGATTTACCAGCTGGCACAACTTATACTTGGCAAAATACTCCAGATGTGTCAACTACCGGTACGCATCCAGCCACTATCATTGTAACTTATCCTGATGGTTCAAAGGATGAAGTAACTGTTAATGTTATTGCTTCTAATCCAGATCCAGAAGGTCAGAAGATTATTGTAAAGCAAGGTGAAACTCCAAACCCAGCAGATGGTATTAAGAACAAGAGTGATTTACCGGCTGGAACTAAGTACACTTGGAAGGATACGCCAGATACTAAGACCCCAGGTGAAAAGACTGCAACCATCGTTGTAACTTATCCAGACGGTACTCGCAGAGAAATTACTGTTCCAATTGATGTAACTCCAACTACACCATCTAATACTGATGCTGATAAGTATAAACCTGAAGGTAAGGATATCAACACTGATCAAGGTAAGGTACCAAATCCAAGTGATGGAATTAGAAATAAGAATAACTTGCCAGACGGTACTAAATACACTTGGAAGAATACCCCAGATGTAAGTACTCCTGGCAAGCACACCGCAACTATTGTCATCACTTATCCAGATGGCTCAAAGGACAAAGTAACTATTACTATTATAGTAAAGAGTAAAACTACTCTTAGTGATAATAATGGTTCAAGTCAAGACAATGGTTCAACGACTCAAACTACCCGTGGATCTTCAAGCTCTACACTCACTCATATCAATAATGAAAGTCCTAAAGAACAATTTGTTTCTGAAACTCAAGAAATGAGTGTTCCCTCAACAAAGAGTTCTAACGTAAAGACACATACCTCTGTTAGTCAGCGTTCACTTCCACAAACTGGAGAAGAATCTAAGAGTAGTATTATTGGCCTAGCTATTGCAGCTCTTGGCAGTTTGTTTGGATTTGCCTCCACAAAGAAACGCAAGAGAAATTAATAGGAATTATAGCCAATCATATATAAAAAGCAGGAAGCCGTTAGGCTTCCTGTTTTTGTGTAATAATTAAAATTTTTGCTTATAAATTCCAATCTTTATGGATATTGTTTTGCAAGATTTCATCTAGAAACTTAGATGGTTCTTTGCCGGAATTTTTCAAAGCAGCTTTAACTTCATTTGGAGTAAGCTTATTTACGATGTAATCTTTAAGAGCTTTGTTAGCGAGCTCATTAAAATCAATGCCAGTATCTTCAATATATTTGGTGACTAATGTTTGTGTTGTTTCGTTTAATTCGATTTTTTTCCGTGCCATAATTTCACCTCTAAATAACTTACCTACATTATATCATTTTGCTAAAGATTGACTATTTTTCTAAGTTTTGCAGGACTATAATTAAACTTATTATGTAAAAAAGGAAAGAATACAAATGATAGATAGAGTGACTCAGGTATTTGTTTGGCTGAGAAGACGATCATTTTTTAGAGTAGTACAACGGACACTAGTAATGCTGATGCCGGTAGCAACGATTGGAGCTTATTTTCAATTATTAAAAGATGGTATCTTTTCACCAGATAGTTTGATTTACAATATTTTTAACTTTGATTATACGATGCCAGATGTGTTTTGGAATGCTGGAAATGCCGTCAGTGCTGGAATGGTCAAGGTGACTTTTGGGATTTTTGGAATTTATGCGGCTTATTTTTCGGCAGTTTACACCGCTAGATTATACAAAAAAGATTCTACAATGGCGGGGATTGCCTCAGTAATCGTGATTACTTTTTGTTCATATTTAAGTGAATTTAGTCGCTCTAACTCTATGCAAGCTAATTTTTATTCTAGAATTTTGAGTATTAATGGAATTCTGCTTGCCCTATGTGTGGGTTATATTGTGGGGCAAGTATTCCATTTTTTAGGTAAAAATTATGTTCATTCACGCAACGAACATATTTTAAGAATTCAACACCGAGCCTGGAATGCACTTTTGCCTACAATCGCTTCAGTGACTTTGGGATTGATTTTAGGGGTAGTTATCTATTTATTCAAAATTAGACTTCTTGATACTTATTACTTCAAGTCAATTGTTAGTAGCTTAGAAAATTCAAATAATTTGTTGATAATCATTCTGTTAACTATGCTGACATCATTTTTATGGTGGGGTGGAATTGGTTATCCACTTACTTCACTTACTACCTCTACTAATAGTGGAGCAGCTTTAGCTAATATGAATTATGCACTTCGCCATGGAAATGCGCAGGATGTGCCCTATAAATACTTAGGTAGTTCAATGGTTCATTCTTACGGGATTATGGGGGATGCTAGTATTGTTTTAGCTCTGACAGTTGTAATCCTAATTTATACTCATAATCGAGAAATTGAGGCGGTGGCTAAAGCAAACTTGCTACCAGTAGCTTTTGGATCTCCTAATGGGCTATTTATTGGACTCCCTATTTTATTGAATCCTATTTATTTATTGCCATGTTTGTTGATCCCTGCCTTGAATGAACTTATTGCAGCTGGAGCAATAAGTTTGCGATTGATTTCTCCAAGTGTATACCCTGTCTTGTCTGGGACCCCAGGAATTTTGATTTCCTTTTTTGGATCCAATGGAAATTGGCCGACTTTCATTTTTACACTATTGTTGTTTACTCTAGATGTAGTATTGATAATTCCAGTTGTTCAAATTGGCCAGCAGATTGCAGAAAAGTTAACTGTCTATGATGAGGAAGAGGATCGTTATGCTAAATAAATCCAATATAAAATGGTTGATTGTAATTTTTGCCATTATGGTAGCTTTATCCATTCCAGCGTATTCTTGGATGAAAAAGACCAACCATGATCGAGCAGAGCGACGTAAATCTTTGGTGTCACCAATTGTAATGGTTCCGGGCTCCAGTGCAACGACTGAGAGATTTAATCCTTTAATTACTCTCTTAAATAAAGATACCCAGCATCCACATAGTGTTTTAAAGGTGAAAGTAAGTACGGATGGCAAATTACATTATTCTGGATCTATTAATCGTGGAGATAATGAACCAATTATTGTGATTGGTTTTGAGAATAATAAAGATGGCTACAATAACATTAAAAAGCAAGCTCAATGGTTAGATATGGCATTTTATCAAGTGTCGCAAACCTACAAGTTTAATAATTTTAAGGCTTTTGGTCACTCCAATGGAGGACTAGTGTGGACATATTGGTTAGAACATTATTATGCAGACTATACTTCCGAAATTAAAATAAAAAGATTGATGACTTTAGCTTCGCCGTTTAATTTTAATGAAAGCAATATTAATCATAAGACCCAGATGTTGAGTGATTTTATTAAATATAAGAAGCGTATTCCTAAATCACTTATTGTTTATTCTTTGACTGGGGGAGAAAGTTATGAATCAGATGGAATTGTTCCTGAGGCTAGTGTGGCTGCGGCTAAGTACGTTTTTCAAAATCAAGTAAAGAGCTTTATGGAAATTACGGTGACTGGTGCGGAGGCTGGACACTCTGATTTGCCACAGAATAAGCAAGTAGTTGAAGTGATGAAGCAATATTTGTTACAAAACAAAGTTCCAAATCCAGTTCCAAAAAATAATATTAATCAAAAACGAATAAAGAAAAGTAAAAAGAAATAAGTAAGAGTCTGAGATTGGTGGCAGACTCTTTTTATATTCGAGTGTTTTTATATTGTTTTCTAGTTATTCAGTGGTACACTTGACGTGTAGAAACTGTTGGCGTATACACGAGTTTTTTTATGTTGCTTGTGAAGCGTCTAAAGTCTTGCCACGACAATATCTAACTTGTTTTAATCAACAACTTTAACAAACTATGAAAAATCTGTGGAAAACTTTTCGAAAAACACTTGCAATCTGTGGAAAACTTGCTATACTATAAATATAAGGCTTAGCACTCAACTAACTAGAGTGCTAAAAATACAATTTGAAGTAGGGAGTGTTTGCGAATATGGCATACTTTAACAATGATTTCGACAACTTATTTAACGAATTGAACAGTTCATTCTTTAATGATGATTTTGGAAAATCAAATGGTTCAATTCCAATTCATTACTCAAGCAATATGAGCGGTGCAACTCCACAAACTATGCAACAAGTTCCTCAAGGACAAAAAGAAAAGCCAATTGGTGTGGACTTAGTAGAACAAGCTAAGAGCAACAAATTTGACCCAGTAATTGGCCGTGACGAACAAATTGACAATGTAATTGAAATCCTTTCAAGAAGAAAGAAGAACAATCCTGTATTAATCGGACCTGCTGGTGTTGGTAAGACTTCTATTGTAGAAGGTTTGGCACAAAGAATTGCAGAAGGCAATGTTCCAGCTAAGATGAAGGATATGCACATTATCGCTGTTAACATTAACGATATGGTTGCAGGTTCTAGCCTTCGTGGTAGCTTTGAAGAAAGATTAAAGAAGGTTATTGACAAGGCTAAGAACGATCCTAACATCGTATTGTTCATTGATGAATTACACAACATTGTTGGTGCAGGTTCTACTGACTCTGAAACTAACAATGGTGATGCTGCTAACATTTTGAAGCCAGCACTTGCAAGTGGTGACCTTAAGTTAATTGGTGCCACTACTACTAGTGAATATCAAAGAATTGAAAAGGATCCAGCACTTGCTCGTAGATTCCAACCTGTTCAAGTTCCAGAACCTTCAATTCAAGTTGCTATTAAGATTTTGGAAGGTCTTAAGGACAAGTACGAAAAGTTCCACCATGTAAAATATGATGAAGATGCTTTGAAACTTGCTGTTGAATTATCAGAAAGATACATTCCAGATCGTTACTTACCAGACAAGGCAATTGACTTGATGGATGAAGCTGGTGCTAAGAAGGCTCTCTTAGTTGAACCTGCAGATGAAGAAAGTTTACAAACTCACATTCACGCACTTGAAGCTAAGAAGGCTGAAGCTGCTAAAGCAGAAGACTACGATAAGGCTGCTGAACTTAAGAAAGAAATTGACAAATTACAAAAAGAATTAAAGCATGTAGACAAGGTTGAAACTCCAGTTGTAACTGCTAAGGATATTTACCGCATTATTGAACAAAAGACTAATATCCCAATGAGTGAATTACATGCTGACGAAGCTCAAAAGAACTTAGACTTAGCTAAGAAATTAAAGAGCGTAGTTATTGACCAAGACAAGGCAATCGATGTAATCACTGACGCTATTGCTCGTAAGCAAGTATTTAAAGACAGCGACAGACCTACTGGTTCATTCCTTCTTACTGGACCTACTGGTGTTGGTAAGACTGAACTTGCTAAGCAATTAGCAATCAATGTCTTTGGTAACAAGGATCACTTCGTACGTCTTGACATGTCAGAATACCAAGACCAAATGGCTGTTAACAAGTTAATTGGTTCAGCTCCAGGTTACGTTGGTTATGGCGAAGGTGGTCAATTAACTGAAAAAGTTCGTCACCAACCATACAGCTTAATCTTATTCGATGAAATTGAAAAAGCTAACCCACAAGTCTTTAACGCACTTCTCCAAATTATGGATGATGGTCGTTTAACTGACGCACAAGGTAGAACTGTTTCATTCAAGGATACTATTTTGATCATGACTTCAAACGCTGGTTTCTCAGACAAGCTTTTGAAGGATGGTAAGGTAGACCAAGATAAGTTGATCTCAGCTCTTGAAAACTACTTCAGACCTGAATTCTTGAACCGTCTTGACGCTATTGTTCCATTCAACTCATTAAATGAAAAAGACATGGATAAGATTATCGACATTTACTTGAAGAGAATGTCACACATGTTAGCTAAGAAGGGTGTAGAAGTAACTGTATCAGATGAAGCTAAGAAAGTTATCGCTGAAAAAGGTTATGACAAGAAGTTTGGTGCTCGTCCACTTAGAAGAGTTGTAGAACAAGATCTTCAAACTCCAATCGCTAAGTTGATCATGAAGGAACCTGAAACCAAGAAGATTGAATTTACTGCTGACAAGAAGCACTTGTACATGAACGGTAAATCAATCTTAGACTTGGTTGCTCCAGCAGAAGTAGCAGACGGTGAAATTAAAGAACCTAAAGACAAGAAAGTCGAAAAAAAGGCTGACAAATAATTAATAACCAATTTTAACTACTTAAACTAAAAGGATATTCCCCAGGGAATATCCTTTTTTGTTGTCTTCAAACTTGTATAATTATTATAGGTAAAAAGTTTATTTAGTTTGGGGATAAGAATTATGCATACTAATCGTTTTGAGTTTGCAGTTAAGATCGTTTTGACTATTTTATCAATTATTGATGGCTTAATTGCACTGATTATTAATTTTCCTGGAAAGACGACAGTCTTAGCTGTAATTTATGGATTGCTCTTTTTCATTGCAGCAATTACTTTTTGGTTACTTAAAAGTCAAAAATGGGCTAAACCGGTAATGGAAATTGCTTTAGTTATTACCTTTGTGTTGTCACTTGCTCAATCAATGGCTGGGATTCCATTGGGGATTCCCACTGATGATGCAGGATGGATTATGACGCGAGGCGTATTATGTGCGCTTCCTGCAATTATTGGATTAATCTACTTCAATCTTGATAGCTTTAAAGATGGTCCGAATGTTTTGTTGGTATTTTTGCATTTGTTCATTACTTTTGTATTTTCCTATGTTGCGTTTTTGACCATTATGGTACTCGCAGTTAGTGGTGGATCAATTGCAGGGATGCCTGATTGGGGACAAAATGTGACTATTTGGGGCTTCATTATTCTGGCAATTTTAGATTTAGTTTATATTGTTTTAAACTGGCTCAAAATTTACCGCGGAATGTTGGCATGGGTGCTCACGGCAATTGTCCTTCTGGGCTGGATTCCATTAGGCTATATGGCTGGTTTTTTGGTCAGCGATTTATGGTGGTTAATCCTCTTAGCGATCGTGGTTATTTTTACTACTTATTGGAATAATCGAGTTAAAAATAATAATTTTTAGTAAATTAATTTTAGTAATTGACAATTTTCATTAAAATTTTTATAATGAAAAAACAATTCAAGATTAATGAAACGGCGCCTTAGTAAAGTTTCGATTACTAGAGGTGCCTTTTTTGTAAGGAGGCGCAGAATGTGGATAGCGAAGAGAATAAACTGAAACGAGGGCTTAAAAGCCGCCATGTTACGATGATTGCGATTGGAGGTGCCATCGGTACAGGACTGTTTTTGGGTTCTGGTTCGGCTATTCGCAGTGCCGGTCCTTCTATTATATTGTCTTATTTAATCGTTGGGATCATCACGTTTTTCATGATGAGAGCGTTGGGAGAATTAATTTTAGCAGATACTAAAAAACACTCCTTTTTAGATGCAGTTAAGGAATACTTGGGCGATCGCGTAGAATTTGTCGCAGGATGGACTTACTGGGCATGTTGGCTCAGTTTGGCGATGGCTGACTTGACCGCTACAGGGATTTATTTAAAGTATTGGTTCCCATCAATGCCACAATGGGTTGGACCATTGGTAATTGTTGTGTTATTGATGCTTGTTAATATGGTAAATGTAGGGCTCTTTGGTGAACTTGAAAGTTGGTTTTCAATGATTAAAGTTCTTGCCATTGTAGCTTTGATTCTTACTGGAGCTGTACTTTTATTGCTAGGGACAAAAGTAGAAGGTCGTCCAGTATCCCTACTTAATTTAGTAAATCATGGAGGATTTTTCCCAACTGGAGTTTGGGGCTTCTTTATGTCCTTTCAAATGGTAGTTTTTGCCTTTGTTGGGGTAGAAATTGTGGGGCTTACAGCTGGTGAAACTGCTGATCCCGAAAAGGATATTCCAAAAGCCATTAATACTTTACCAGTTAGAATTGGACTTTTTTATGTAGGATCAATGCTTGCAATTATGTCTGTTTATCCATGGGATCAAATAAAAACGAGTTCTAGTCCATTCGTGCAAGTTTTCGGAGCAATTGGAATTACAGGAGCAGCAGGAATTTTAAACTTTGTTGTTTTAACTGCGGCAATGTCAGCTACTAATAGTGCGATTTTTTCAACTAGTCGTTCACTTTACTCACTAGCTTGTGGCGGAAATGCTCCCAAGAGACTTGGTGAACTAAGCAATAAGGCAGTTCCTAATAACGCTTTAACCACCTCATCACTAATTTTATTTGTTATCGTTATTTTGAATTATTTAATGCCAGCTAAAATTTTTGACATTGTATCTACAGTTTCAACTATCAACTTTGTGGTGGTTTGGATAATTATTATGTGGGCACACATTAAATATCGTCAAAAGAATAAAGATAATCTTAGCAGTTTTAGAATGCCAGGGTATCCACTTACCAGCTGGATTACAATTGTCTTTTATTTTGCAGTGTTAGTAATTTTATTCTTTATTCCTTCTACAAGATTGCCACTTATTTTATCGGCTGTCTTTATTGCAATCTTATGGGGAATCTATGGTTTTGTAGAAAAGCATAAAGCTTAAGGTTAGGATGAATTAGACTATTTCCAGGGAAATAAGTTGAGAGGGATACATTTATGAGTAAGAAGAAGGCGCCCGAGTTAAAACGATCGATGACTGCCGGGCAAATGGAAATGATCTCCCTTGGGGGAGCGATTGGTGTTGGACTGTTTATGGGATCGGCTTCCACAATTAAATGGACTGGTCCATCAGTACTATTGGCTTACATGTTTGTAGGGCTAATTTTATATATCGTTATGCGAGCTTTGGGAGAAATGTTGTATGTGGATCCAGGAACAGGTTCATTTGCGGATTATGCTTCTGAACATGTCCATCCCATTGCAGGGTATTTGGCCGAATGGGCCAACGTTTTTCAATATATCGTAGTTGGTATTTCAGAAGTTGTGGCTACAACCGAATATTTACGTTTTTGGTGGAAGGGAACTTCCGATTGGATTGCTGGAATTATCATTATCGTCTTTTTGCTTTTGGCTAATTTAGCTAGTGCTAAGGCTTATGCAACTTTGGAATTCTGGTTTGCCATGATCAAAGTTGTAACAATTATTTTAATGATTATATTGGGCTTCATGGTTATTTTGTTTGGTTTTGGTAATGGTGGCCATCCAATTGGATTTTCTAACTTGTGGAGTCATGGGGGCTTCTTCACAGGAGGAGTTAAAGGCTTCCTCTTCTCAATGGCCATTATTGTAGGGTCCTATCAGGGAATTGAGTTAATTGGTATTTCTGCAGGAGAAGTTGCTAATCCTCAAAAAGCCATTGTTAAAAGTGTAAAATCTGTTTTATGGCGTATTTTGATTTTCTATGTGGGAGCAATTTTTGTAATTGTTACAATTTATCCATGGGATCAAGTTGCAAGTATTGGTTCTCCATTTGTAAATACTTTTGCAAAAGTAGGAATTACTGCAGCCGCATCTGTAATTAACTTTGTTGTATTGACTGCTGCACTTTCTGGGGCAAACTCCGGGATCTATTCTTCAAGTAGAATGTTATACAAGATGGCTCATGAAGGTGAAGCACCAAAGACTTTCGGATATGTTTCAAAGCATATCGTTCCAAGTCATGCTATTTGGGGAATTACTGGCGGAATTTTCATTGGTTTTATGATCAATGTTTTGATTCAATTCTTTAATAAATCACTCGCTAATATCTTTGTTGTAGTATATAGTTCATCCGTTTTACCAGGGATGGTAGCGTGGTTCGTGATCTTGCTTGCAGAACTTCGTTTTAGAAAGAAGAATCCGCACTTAATGAAGAATCACCCATTTAAGTTGCCACTCTATCCATATTCGAATTATTTTGCATTATTGATGTTAACTATCATTGTGATTTTCATGTTTATCAATCCAGATACTCGAATTTCAGTGACTGTCGGGGCTTTATTCTTAATTGCAGCCGCAGTAATTTATGTTATCCGTCACAAAAAACAAAAATAAAATGCACAACAAGCTTATCGTTAAGGTGAGCTTGTTTTTTAGTTGTTTACTATCATTAAAAACTTTATAATGAACTTATGAAAAATAAGTTAAATTAGGGAGGCTTTTTTATGACAAAACCACTTATTGGAGTTTCCGGTTCTGTGATCATCGATGATGGTGGAATCTTTCCAGGTTATCATCGTAGTTATGTGAATGAAGATTATATTGATTCAGTAGTTAAAAATGGCGGTGTGCCATTCATTATTCCATTTACTGAAGATGATGATGTGATCAAGCAGCAATTAGATAATGTACAAGGATTAATTTTATCTGGAGGTCATGATGTAGATCCTCATCTTTACGGTGAAGAGCCTGAACAAAAATTGGGTAAAACTTGGCCTGCTCGCGATCGTTTTGATATGCGCTTACTTAAATTAGCTGAAGAAAAGGGAATTCCTGTGTTAGGAATTTGTCGTGGAGCTCAAATTATTAATGTTTATCATGGTGGAACTCTTTATCAAGATCTATCTTATCGTCCAGAGCATACCTTGAAACATATGCAAGGGCATGATCCAAGTTTGGCAACGCATGGGATGCAAGTTGAGGAAGACAGTAAATTAGCCTCTATTCTGGGTAAGACTAACTTTATGGTAAACTCTTTCCACCATCAGTTGATCAATCGTGTAGCGCCTGATTTACGCGGTGTAGCCGTAGCTCCTGATGGCGTTGTAGAAGGAATTGAGAATTCAGCCGGTACAGTGATTGGGGTTCAATGGCACCCAGAAATGATGCATAATAATCCAGAATATAAATTTATTAACAATTTATTTAAGTGGGTTATCGATAACGCAAAATAGAAGGTAATTATGAGCGAAAAAGAAAATGATAAACTAGGCTTTTGGTCCATAGTTTTGTTGGCGATTAATGCGATTATTGGTTCAGGAATTTTCTTGACGCCAGCTAGCGTAGTTCAACAAGCTGGTTCAAGGGCACTCTTGGTATATTTTATTGCAGCTATCTTTGCGGCGGTATTAGCTATTTCTTTTGCGGCAGCTGCTAAATATGTTACCAAATCTGGTGCGGCTTATGCTTATGCCAAGGCTGCTTTTGGTGATAAGATTGGCTTTTATATGGGAATTGTGCGTTACTTTTCAGCAAGTGTTGCCTGGGGTGTAATGGCAGTTGGGGTTGTTAGATCCACAATTTCAATTTTTGGTGGTAATTCAGAAGACTTTTTAACTGTAACAGTCGGTTTTGTCATTCTGATGTCAATTATCACTGTTATTAATTTATTTGGGCAAAAAGTTGTTAAATACGTAATGAACCTAGCTACGATTGGTAAGTTAGCTGCCTTGGTATTAATCATTGTAGCTGGAGTGATTTTGCTGATTGCGACAGGTGCTTCAAGTAACATGAGTGAAGTTGATACAATCACTCAAAATGGGCACCGCATTGTTCCAACTTTGACCATGACAACTTTTGTAATGGCAATCGTGTCAGCTTTTTATGCTTTTACTGGCTTTGAATCAGTTGCTTCTGGGTCAGAGGATATGAAAGATCCACAGAAGAATTTGCCGCGTGCGATTCCTCTAGCAATATTTGTAATTGCTGTCATCTATATTGGCGTTGTTGCCGTTGCGATGATTTTGAATCCTAAGGCTTTGATGACAACTCAACAAGTTGTTGCGATTGCTGCAATTTTCAAAAATGAAATCTTAAGAGATATTATTTTGGTGGGTGCCTTGGTTTCCATGTTTGGAATCAACGTTGCCTCTAGCTTCAATGCACCAAGAATTTTGGAAGCCATGGCTCGCGAAAACCAATTGTCTAAATCGTTAACTAAGAGAACTAAGAATAATTTTCCAATTCGGACATTCTTCATCTCGGTTTTGTTGGCAATTTTAATTCCAATGGCCTTTCAATACAGTATGTTTAACTTGATTACTTTGAGTGCGATGGTTAGATTCTTAGGATTTATCATTGTGCCTCTGGCTGTGATTCGTTTTTATCAAGGGAAAAGCAAAGAAGAAATCCTTGATGCAGATAAAAATGTCTGGACCGATGTGGTAATTCCCGTTTTGTCAGTGATTATCGTAATCTTCTTACTCGTTGAATATAACTGGAAAGCTCAATTTGGTGTGGTAGTTAATGGTAAGACAGTCGTTAACTGGTATGCCGTTGCAATGATGATCTTTGGTTTTGTAATTTTGCCATTGTTCATGTCATTTGTTTCCAGATATGAAAGAAAAAACGAAAAATAGAAAAAGTCCCAGTTTTAGCTTACTGGGGCTTTTTTGCTTATAATTAAGGTGAAGAAGGTGAAGTTCATGGAAAAGATAAAGAGAAGGTATTTATTAGTTCTGATGGCTCTTGTGATGGTTTTAATTGCGGGATGTACTATGCAGAAGAGTGAGAAAAAGGCGGATAATATTAGCAAGATTTTGACTAATGAGGCATTTAATAATGTGCTTCTTAATACCAGCGATAGTGATGTAGTTATTCAAACTGGTAAAAATTATCAAGTTAAATATCATGGCAGTAAAAAGATTGAGCCTAGTGTAGAAATTAAGAATGGGCAGCTTTTTGTCAAACAACGGGGCAATGTCAGTTCTAGGAATAATCTTTCTGAAATAGTGATTACTATTCCTAAAGCTGTTAAATTGACTCAACTGGAGATCAAAGCTGATGAGGGCGACATTACTGCGACTGGAATAAACATGAACTTAGGCCAATTAAAGTCCGAAGAAGGGGATATTACTTTGCGGGATGCCAAGATGACCTCAGGCGAATTAAGTTCTGAAGAAGGCGACATCACGTTGAAGAATAGCAAGATTGATAAAAACTTGCATGCAAGTTCCAGTGAAGGGGATGTAGTCGTTTCAGGGACTAAGTTTATCGGATATAACTTGTCGACAGAAGAAGGTAGTATTGCTGTTAATGGCAATAGCTACGCAAGTTCTAGTTATAAGAAGCATACTGATAGCAAGAATATTTTAACTGTGAAGTCTCAAGAAGGAGACATTACAGTTAAATAGAGAATTTATAAAAAAGTCCATTTGTGACCTCTGATTTAACAGGTCCGAATGGACTTTTTCTTAAAGTAATTTAATATTGTCTTCTTCACAAGCTTCGATCATTTCTCGTGGCCAAGTGCTTGCTTGTACTTCACCGATGTGAGCTTTCTTCATGAGCATCATACATAAACGAGATTGACCGATTCCGCCGCCAATGGTGTAAGGAAGTTTTCCTTCTAAAAGCATCTTATGGAATGGTAATTCGGCACGTTCTTCACAGTGGGCCTTCTTTAATTGTTCACGCAAACTTTCCTCACTAACACGAATACCCATACTAGAAATTTCGATTTTTCGTTGAAGAGGTTCATACCAAAACATGATATCACCATTTAATTGCCAGTCATCATAGTCTGGTGCACGACCATCGTGAGGCTCGCCACTACGCTTTAATTTGTCACCGATCTTCATTAAGAAAACAGCCTTTTTCTCTTTGGTAATCTTATCTTCACGTTCTTCTGGAGTAAGTTCAGGCCAGCGATCTTCCAATTCTTGAGTAGTGACAAAGAAAATCTCGTCAGCTAAATGGTAAACAGATCCTGGATAACGTTTAGCGACTGCTTTTTCAATTTGCTTAATAGTTTTGAAAATTGTTTCAACAGTAGCCTTTAAAGTTTCTTCGGTACGTTCTTCTTTGGAGATGATCTTTTCCCAATCCCATTGGTCCACATAAATAGAATGGAAGTTGTCTAAATCTTCGTCGCGGCGAATGGCATTCATGTTAGTGTAAAGACCTTCATGCATCCCAAAACTATATTTCTTAAGTGCCATCCGCTTCCACTTAGCCAGTGAGTGCACAATTTCCATTGGTTCTCCTGGCATTGCCTTCATATCAAACCCCACTGGTCGTTCAACTCCGTTCAAGTTGTCGTTTAAACCAGTATCTTTTCCAACAAACATTGGCGCAGACATACGTTGTAAGTTTAAGTTGTTAGATAAGAGATCTTGGAAAGTTTCACGAATATAAACAATTGCAGCTTCAGTATCTCTTACAGTTAAAGTTGGATGGTAATCCTTTGGTAAAATTAATTCCATTTTTAGTTCTCCTTATATGTTTTTGGAGTAAAGAAAAAGCCCTTCATCTCCCTGTTTTCAAGGGACGAAAGGCTTTTTCCGCGGTACCACCCAAATTGTCTATTACATAGACCTACTCAATAGAGCACCATCATGCTCTACCGGTGTGGTAACGTGCCGGTGACGTTTCAACTTACTAAGATTTCAGTGAAATAGCTCAAAGTGTTTTTCGATAATTCAGGGTCTGCCAATTTTCCACTAACATTGACTCACTTAAAGAATGAATTATGTACTCGTCTTTTTCATCGCTCTTTAATTTATTGAAACTAATTTTAAGGGAGAAAAACAAAAAAGGCAAGTACTTTTTTCGTACTTGCCTAAAAATTATCGGGAAGACAGGATTCGAACCTGCGACCCCCTGGTCCCAAACCAGGTGCTCTACCAAACTGAGCCACTTCCCGTTAATTAAGTGCGCCCTGAAGGATTTGAACCTTCAACCTTCTGATTCGTAGTCAGACACTCTATCCAGTTGCGCTAAGGGCGCGTTACTTAACCTCAATAGTATAACATAAAATTTTATGCTGTCACTAGTATTTTTTAGAAAAAATAAAAAAGACTGCTAAAAGCAGTCAATTTCTTAATAATCGCCATCCATGATAGTATTTTTTACAATCACATAATCTACTAATTTAATGGCATTTAAATCTTTGCCACCAGCATAAGAAATAGAGGATTGAAGGTCTTCTTGCATTTCATGAAGGGTATCTTTGATAAAGCCACGATATGGCACAAGCATTTGCTTACCTTCAACGTTGCGATAGGCCCCCTTTTGTACTTCAGAAGCAGAGCCCCAGTATTGTTTATAAGTCTTACCATCTATCTTAATAATATTTCCCGGAGATTCTTCATGACCTGCAAGCATTGAGCCAATCATAACCATTGTTGCGCCAAAGCGGACAGACTTAGCAATATCACCGTTATGACGAATTCCCCCATCTGCGATCATTGGCTTGCTAGCAGCTTTAGAGCACATTCTAAGCGCTGCTAATTGCCAGCCACCAGTGCCAAAGCCGGTCTTAAGCTTTGTGATGCAAGCTTTACCAGGTCCCACACCAACTTTAGTAGCGTCAGCACCTGCATTTTCTAGTTCACGAACTGCCTCAGGTGTGGCAATATTTCCTGCAGTTAAAAATGAATCAGGCAACTTTTCCTTAATGTAGCGAATCATTTTAATGACGAAAATTGAATGTCCATGAGCGACGTCGATGGTAATGTATTCAGGAATAACATTTTCTTTTGCAAGTTGATCAATAAACTTGTATTCGTCATCTTTAATCCCAACGGAGATTGAAGCAAACAATCCTTTTTCATGCATCCGTTTAATAAAGTCAATTCTAGTTTCTGGCTCAAAACGATGCATTACATAATAGTAGCCGTTCTCAGCTAGCCAGACTGCTAGATTTTCATCAATAACACTTTCCATATTTGCAGGTACTACTGGGATCTTGAATGTTCGGTTTCCAAATTTGACACTAGTATCTGCTTCTTTTCTACTTTTGATAATTCCTTTATTAGGAACTAGTTGAATGTCATCATAGTCAAAGGCTTCCATGCTAAAATAGTTACTCACGCTGGTCGATCTCCCTTTAATTAAATCTATTATCAAACGACAGTAACTATAAGTTAAAAAACACCTCTTGTCAAGAAAAATAGCGAACTATGCTTTTTGAATAAATAAAAATAATTCGGATTTCACATTGACTATTATTTTTTTAATTGCTAGAATATCTCACGTAACATTTATAGATATTTTATGAGGTGAAGTTAGAAATGACAGCAGTTGCAGTTGTAGGTAGCCAATGGGGCGATGAAGGTAAAGGAAAGATTACTGACTTTTTAAGTAAAGAAGCTTCAATGGCAGTACGTTCTAATGGTGGAAATAACGCAGGTCACACTATTGATATTGATGGTAAAACTTTTAAAATGCGTCTCATTCCATCCGGAATTTTTGCTGCTAAAGAAGGTGCAGTAATCGGTAACGGAGTTGTAATTAATCCAGAAGTTATGTTTGGTGAACTTGATAACTTGGAAAAAGAAGGAATCGACACCAGCAAGCTTAAGATTTCTAACCGTGCCCATATTATTATGCCTTACCATATCCTACAAGATGAATACCAAGAAGAAGCAAAGGGTGATAAGAAGATCGGTACTACCAAGAATGGTATTGGTCCTTGTTACATGGATAAGGCTTCTAGAGTTGGTATCAGAGTTTGTGATTTGCTTGAAAGAGATACCTTTGAAGAAAAATTACGCGCAAATTTAGCTGAAAAGAATGCTTTATTTACTAAGGTTTATGGTAAACCTGCTTTGAAGTTTGAAGACATCTTTGAAAAGTACTTAGAATATGGTCAAAAGATGAAGAAGTACGTTACTGATACCTCTGTTTTAGTTAACGATGCTTTAGACAAAGATGAAAAGGTTCTTTTTGAAGGTGCACAAGGTGTAATGCTTGATATCGACGAAGGTACTTATCCATACGTAACTTCATCTAATACTATTTCCGGTGGTATTTGCTCCGGAATCGGAATGGGTGCTAACCGTTTAAAGACTGTTATCGGTGTATGTAAGGCTTATACTACTCGTGTTGGTGAAGGCCCATTCCCAACTGAACTTCTTGATGAAGTAGGTGACAGAATTCGTGAAACTGCTCATGAATATGGTACTGTTACTGGTCGTCCACGCCGTGTTGGTTGGTTTGACTCAGTTGCTCTTCGTCACGCTAAGCGTGTTGCCGGTATTAATGGCTTAAGCTTGAACTTGCTTGATGTGTTCTCCGGCTTTGACAAGATCAAGATTGCAACTGCTTATGAACTTGATGGTGAAAAGATTGACTACTACCCAGCAAGTTTGAAGGAATTGTACAGATGTAAGCCAGTTTATGAAGAACTTCCTGCATGGGAAGAAGATATTACCCAAGTGAAGAAGTGGGAAGACCTTCCAGAAAATGCTAAGAAGTTTTTGAATCGTGTTTCAGAACTCGTTGGTGCTCCACTTGTAACTGTTTCAGTGGGTCCCGACCGTGAACAAACTATTGTATTGAAGAATCCATGGGAAATGTAATTTATGCTTGAACGTTATACTCGTCCCGAAATGGGCAAAATTTGGTCCTTAGAAAATAAATACGCTGCTTGGTTGAAGGTGGAAATTGCCGCAACTAATGCTTGGGTAGAACTTGGTGAAGTACCAGAAGCTGATGCTAAGAAAATTGCTGAGAATGCTTCTTTTACGGTTGAGCGTGTTTCAGAACTTGAGGTAATTACTCATCATGATGTGGTTGCTTTTACTAGAACAGTTTCTGAAAGTTTAGGTGAAGAAAAGAAGTGGGTTCACTTCGGTTTAACTTCAACTGATGTTGTGGATACTGCACAAGGCTATATTTTAAAGCAAGCTAATGAGATCATTTTGAAAGATTTAGAAGCTTTAAAAGAAACTATTGCTGAAAAGGCTAAGAAGTATAAATACACTGTTGAAATGGGTAGAACTCACGGAGTTCAAGCTGAACCAACTACTTTTGGTTTGAAGCTTGCTCGTTGGTATGCTGAAATTAATCGTGATATTGAACGCTTTAAAGCAGCAGCTAAAGATGTAGAATCTGGTAAAATTTCTGGTGCCGTTGGTACTTTTGCAAATGTGCCACCAGCAGTTGAAACTAGCGTTTTAAAACAGCTAGGCTTAACTCAGCAACCAATTACTAGCCAAGTTTTGCCAAGAGATTTACATGCTTACTACATTGCTACTATTGCATTAATTGCAACAAGTATTGAGAACTGGGCTACTGAAATTCGTGGTTTACAAAGAAGTGAAATTCACGAAGTTGAAGAACACTTTAGAGCTGGTCAAAAGGGATCTTCTGCAATGCCTCATAAGCATAATCCAATTGGTTCAGAAAATCTATGCGGTATGGCAAGAGTAATGCGCGGCTACATGGTTCCAGCATATGAAGATGTAGCTTTATGGCATGAAAGAGATATTTCTCATTCAAGCGCTGAACGCGTAATTTTGCCAGATGCAACTATCGGAATTGACTATATGCTTAATCGCTTTAACCGTATTTTGACTAATTTAGATGTTTTCCCAGAAACCATGCTCAAGAATATGGACCGCACCTACGGCTTGATCTATTCACAACGTTTATTGTTGAAATTGATTGATGAAGCTGGTCTTTCTCGTGAAAAGGCATATGATATGGTACAAAAGCTTGCTAATAAGTCATGGCAAGAACAAACCTCATTTAGAAAATTGGTTGAAGATAGTGAGATTATGAATTATCTTTCAGTGGAAGATCTTAATGATGCCTTTGATTATCACTATCACTTACGCCACGTTGATGAGATTTTTGAAAAACTCGGATTAGAATAGTCGTATATGAATGCAACTGGTCAAGTTGCATTTTTTGTAATGTTTTTGATCAAAAAGATACTAAAATAACAATAACAAGTCGAATTAAAATAATACAAACAAGCTTCTGTATAGCTTGTTTTTTATTTAGCATATTTATATAGATATAAGAAAATTAATATGTAGAACCCTTGGTATTATTGGATTTTAGAAATAAATAATTATCTAAATTAAATAACAATTATTATAATAATGTATTTTAGTATATATTTTTTAAAAAATAAAAAAATCGAAAATTATTTAACTTTGTATAGTTATTCATAACGGGTGTGATGAAACTTAAAACTATGCATGATTAGAAAATAACAATAGTTATACATAATGATAACATCGTTATTTAATATATATCTTCATAGACATTCCCTTTAACCCTGCTATCCTTATAGATGAAGAGACTTATAGGACTAATTGAATTGGAAAAAGAAACCGACTACTTCTTTTAATCAATTCAAATAAAACATAGCAAATGGTTATTTATAGTAGATTAGGGGATTAGGAAAATGAGAAAGAATATTAAGTTTTTAGCATTATTTGGTGTTGCTGTCGGTTTGATGGCTGGTGGAATGATGAGTAATGAAGTAGGGACTAATGCTTCAGCTCATGAAGTTAGCGCAGCTACTATTGATATGAGCGCTGCCAAGAAAGCTGGATACACTAAGAGCAGAGTTTTAAAAGCCAACCAAGGTCGTATGTCTAGTTCAGACAAGAATAAATTAATTAAAGGTTCAATGGCTGGTATGAAGCAGAACAAGTGGATGGATACTGATCCTTCAGATAGAACTCGCATTGTCACTGTAACTAACCTTAGTTGGAATGACAAAGTTGAACTCAGCCACTTTACTATGGGCCTTATTAACTCAGCCCGTAGACAAATGGGTAAAAAAGCTTGGACTTACAAGAAGGGTGCTTTGAAGTTTGCAGATCGTACTGCTAAGCAATACTACGACAACAATCGTTCATGCTGGGACTCAGACCACTATGTACCAGGTATTGAACGTGCTGCAAAGCAATCAGGTCTTAACTCAACTGTAGGTCAAGTTTACGAAGACGAAGCAGGTTTGCCAATTACTAGTGAATACAATGGTCAAACTCGTAGTATGGCAGCTTTGAAGAACCAAATTTACTTCAATGTAAAGCAAATGGTCTTCGGTGGTTACTGGGGTGATGATTCCCAAGTAAATCAAGCTTCAAGATATACTGAATGGCAACACGCTGGTGACTTGCTTGGATTACGTAGCTCACAAGGCTTTGACGCAAAGACTAAGTACTTTGGTGTAAGCTTCAGTGGCTTAAAGAATGATCAAAGCAAGATCAGTGTTCACATGATGGGCGTTGCAAAGCGTTACATCAAGAACTACAAGAAATTTAATAGATAAAGACGGTAGTTCGAAAAATTAATAAAGTTTCCTAATCCGAGAGGTTTATGGCTTAGTCCCCATCTAACCTCTCTTTTAATTTTTCTGAAAAAGTAATTTCAATAAAATTAGAATTCGCGCAAAAGCTTGCTACTATGCAAAAAATCAGCTATAGTTTTACTAATTTAAAGATTGGGGTTGATGTAATTGAAAAAGATGGCAGTATGGATTGTGCGCTTAATCATTCTACTTGCAGGCTTAGCTTTGGCAGGTTTTATGATTTGGCAATTGTTCACTGGTGCTAGAATGTTAGATTTCGATGTGGAAACTCGTGGTCCATTAATCGTAGTTGTATTCAGCTTATTACTTTTGATTACATTAGGTAGTGCTGTCAGCTTCTTTGCTAATCGTCACATGGCTTCAACCCTTTTCTTGGGGACACTTTTGGCCGTTATGTCCTTTATATTGTGGATTCGTCATCCTGAACAAGCGGACATTTATCGGTTATACTTTATTTATGGTTTAGTGGTGGGCGTGCTTAGTCCATTCGTTTTAGATCGTGAAAAATAAAGAAGAAGTAAGAATTAATGAAGGAAATTGAAAAATCGTTACGCTACTTTTTTCTGATTATTGCCTTATTATTATCTAGTCAGGTATTTGGCAGTAGCGTTTCACAAGATGGATCGTTTTTTTATGCGATATTTGCCATAATTATTTTTGGTTCAGGCATTACTGGTTTATTTAGAAAATGCGATTTAATTACTGCAGGTTTATGTATCATAATTTTATTAGTAGTGATTGTATTTTGCGTAATTATGCCACAGCTCTGGCCACTTTATTTGCTCTATTTTGCCTATTGTTTAACTGATGGAATTATGTGTCTTGTCAGATACAAAAAGCGTAAAAATGCTGAGAAAGAAAATGAATAAATAAAAATCTGGAATTCGACAGCTGTCTTTTTAGGCAGCTGTTTTCGTGTTATTATTAGTAAGTTAGAAAAGAGGAATAAGGATGATAACGCAAAAACAGCGGAGATTGTGGGCATTTTTGGCTGCTTTAGCATGTGTAATGTGGGGAGTTTCAGGTTTATTTGCTAAAGAGTTATTTAATATAAGCTCAGATATTACACCAATGTGGTTGTCACAAATTAGAATGATTGTCTCAGGCATAATTTTATTAATTGTGGCTGGTATTATGAAACAAAAGCCTATTGCAACAATGAAAAATAAGCGTGATGCTTTAACAATAATTGCCTATGGTGTTTTTGGATTATTACCCGTGCAATTGTTTTATTTTATTGTGGTTCAAAAGGCTAATGCTTCGATTGCAACCATTTTGCAATTTATTGGACCATTTTTTGTAATGGGATATTTGGCGATAACCCACAAGCAAGTAATGCGAAAAATGGATATTATTGCATCAATTGCGGCTTTTTTGGGGGTGGTATTACTTGCAACTCATGGAAAGTTTAACAACTTTGCGATGAGTCCCTCGGTACTTTTTTGGGGATTACTTTCAGCAGTTGGAGTTGCAACCAATACTTTGATTCCAATTGGAGTGTTAAAAAGAGTCTCAAGTCTAGTTGTAACTGGCTGGGGACTGCTGTCATCAGGAATTTGTTTACTTTTAGTGCATCCCCAAATGCCGCACATTCCTAATCGGCCTAATGTATGGTGGTGTACAATTGCCGTTATTATCATTGGGACGATTGTACCATTTCAATTGATGACGAATTCTCTCCGCTTTATTAAACCTTCAACAGCCAGCTTGCTGGACGCATTTGAGCCCTTTTCAGCAACAATTGGTTCAGTCTTGGTGTTTGGCTTAGTAATGACAAAAATGGACTGGATTGGTTCAATTTTGGTTGTAGTGGCGGCTATGGCACTGAATGTTTCACCTAAAAAGAAAAAATCAAGAAAAGTTCACCAGCAAGAAAGAGCATAAGTTATGGTAAGTCAAAAACAGCGCAGATTATGGACAATTTTAGCAGCAATTGCAGCCACAATGTGGGGTATTTCTGGTATTATGGCTAAAGCCTTATTTGATATTAGTCCAACTATTACTCCCCTCTGGTTAACGCAGGTGCGTTTAATTACGGCTGGAGTTGTTTTATTGATAGTCGCAGGGATTTCAAAGCAAAAACCAATTGCGACACTTAAAAATAGATATAACGCCTTGGTTATTTTAGCCTATGGCTTATGTGGACTGCTTCCAGTTCAACTTTTTTATTTTATTGTAATCAAGCAGGCTAATGCTTCTGTTGCAACTATTTTGCAATTTATTGGGCCATTTTTTGTGATTGGTTTTCTAACATTTACTCATAAACAAGTTATGCGACGCTTGGATATTTTAGCGGCAATTTTGGCTTTTATGGGCGTCTTTTTGCTGTCAACGCATGGTCACTTTAATCAATTGGCAATTACGCCAGCAGCTTTGTTTTGGGGCCTTTTATCTGCTGTGGGGGAAGCAAGTTATACTTTGATTCCTGTCAATATTGTCAAGAGAGTCTCCAGTATGGTAGTTACTGGATGGGGAATGGTTATGGCAGGATTGGGACTTGTCTTGATTCATCCACATTGGCCAGCTATTCCCAATGAACCTAATGTTTGGCTGCTTACGGGATCAATTATTGTCATTGGAACGATTATTCCGTTTCAAGTAATGGCAAATGCCCTACGTTATGTAAAACCCGCAACCGTCAGTTTGCTAGATGCATTTGAGCCGCTTTCTGCAACAGTCGGATCAGTGTTGATTTTTAACTTAGTAATGGTGCCTGTTGACTGGGTAGGGACATTGTTAGTAATTGTTAGTGTACTAGCTTTGAATATTACACCGAAGAGTAAAATAGATAAAATTGAATAAGGAAAAACCTCATAGCAGTTAACTGCTATGAGGTTTTATTGATTATAAAGTGTTTATTTTACGGCAGTTTCAGCGTCGTTAATGCGATCTTGGTGACGTTTAATGATCATTTCCGCAATAGCATTTGCGACATTGGTGTTTTTAAGAAGTGGACCATGTGAATATGAACCGATGAAATTGCGATAGCGCAGTCCTTCAACATGATCTTGAGGATTGTTGCCGTAGCCTTCAATCATTTCACCTAAAGGATGAAGCTTGTTAGTATTATCAAAGTAGGTTTGACCTGAGTGGTTTTCAAAAGCTGTAACTTCTCCCCATTCAGTCATGTAACGAGTGTCCCCGATCATACGCTTATCTGCTTTAAAAACAGTATGAAGGGGTAAAATACCTAAACCTTTAATGGTTATACCAGAATTAGTCTTGTAGTAATCGCCCATTAATTGGTAGCCGCCACAGATACAAAGCATTGGGTTACCACCATTAATGTATTTATCTAAAGTTAACTTGTGGCGCGGTAAGTCCTTGGCAACGACAGTTTGTTCAAAATCTTGTCCTCCACCGAAGAAGACAAAGTCATAGTCAAAGGCATTGAATTCATCACCAAGTGAGATATTGTCTACCTGAGTGTCATAACCTTGACGTTTTAACAAAAAGCTGAGGATCTTTACATCACCAGAGTCACCATAAGTGTTCATAAGATCTTCATATAAATAAGCAATCTTAATCAAATTCTCGTTCATTATTTCTCGTTCCTTGTTTTGATATATAGATTTTAGTATACTCAAAAGCTGATCAATAGGCAAAAAATAAGCCAATCTTAAGATCGGCTTAATTATTTATCTTAGTTATTTTTTTGAGCTGCTAGGTGATTGATTGGTCCCCATTTTGATCCGACTTCGATTGGATGAGAAATTGCATTGTAGGTAAATTCCTTTGCAATCTTAATACTTTCAAGAAGCGGAGTATTTTTGGCAAGTTCCGCTGCAATTACAGCTGATAAGGTGTCGCCAGTACCATTTACACGATCGGTCTTAAAGTAAGGCTTAACAAAAGTATGAAATTCACCATCTTCAGTTAACAAAAGATCCACTACTTTGTCGCTACTACCATCATGACGACCTTTCATGATGACATTCTTTGCGCCCATTTCTTGAAGCATTTTGGCACCTTTTTTAACTTCTTCGATATCGTTTAATTCAAGGCCGGTAAGTTTCTTTTGTTCATAAAAGTTTGGCGTAATTACATCAGCAAGTGGCACTAAGCGGTTGATGAAAGTGTTATAAGAATCATCGTCCATTAAAGTGTTACCATGTTTGGTTGAAATTACTGGGTCGATAACAATCTTACCAAAATCATATTTTTCTAAATTGTCAGCTACGCAGTTCATAATTTCAGAATCGGCAACCATTCCAGTTTTAGCAGCTTTAATATCAAAATCATCAGCTAAAACATCGAATTGCTTTTGAATGAAGTCAACTGGCATTACTTGTTGGGCATAAATCCCGGTGGTGTTACCAGCAACGGCTGCAGTCAAAAGTCCCATTCCATATACGCCGCGTGCGTAAAAAGAGTGGAGGTCCGCAGGCATCCCTGCACTTCCATCACTGTCGTTTCCTGCGATTGTTACTGCAATTGGTTCTTGAGTCATTAAAGTTGTTCCCCCTTAATTTCTAACTTATATAAAGTATAACTAATAAGTGTGTATTAAGGCAAAAAAATACTTTTATCAAAAGACACAAAATATTAAAATTATAAGAAAACGTTTTCTTAAGGGAGTCTTGATTTTGGCAGAAAAATATATAATGGCGATTGATGAAGGAACTACATCAACGCGTGCAATGATTATTGATCATGAAGGAAAAGAAGTAGCGAGTTCGCAAAAAGAGTTTCCGCAATATTTTCCTGAACCTGGCTGGGTAGAACATAATGCAGAAGAAATTTGGACAGCAGTTCAAACTACAGTTGCAACAACTTTTATTGATTCAGGAATTCGTCCCGATCAAATTGCAGGTATTGGAATTACTAATCAACGTGAAACTACGGTTATCTGGGATAAAAAAACAGGTCGTCCAATTTATAATGCGATTGTTTGGCAATCACGGCAGACAACGGCTTTAGCAGAAAAATTGAAAAAAGAAGGTTACAGCGAAGAAATCCGTCAAAAAACGGGTCTAGTAATTGATCCATATTTTAGTGCTACAAAAATTAGATGGATTTTAGATCATGTAGAAGGTGCGCAAGAAAAAGCGGAAAAAGGTGAGCTTTTATTTGGAACCATTGATACTTGGCTTCTTTGGAAGTTAACCGATGGAGAAGTTCACGTAACAGACTATACCAATGCCTCTAGAACTATGCTTTACAATATTCATGATTTAAAGTGGGATGAAGATATTTTGAAATTGCTTAATATTCCTCAAGCGATTTTGCCAGAAGTTAAATCTAATTCTGAAATCTATGGATATACCAAGCCTTATACCTACTTTGGGGGAGAAGTTCCTATTGCAGCAATGGCGGGCGACCAGCAAGCCGCTTTATTTGGGCAACTTGCACTAAAACCAGGGATGGTAAAGAACACATATGGGACTGGCTCATTTATTGTAATGAATACAGGAGATAAACCAACTGAATCTAGTCATAATTTGTTAACGACCATTGCTTATGGAATTAACGGTAAAATCAACTATGCCTTGGAAGGATCTGTTTTTGTAGCGGGATCGGCAATCCAATGGTTGCGAGATTCGATGAAGATGATTAAGACTGCTCCTGAATCAGAAGCAGCCGCATTAAGATCCGTATCTGAAAATGAAGTTTATGTGGTTCCAGCCTTTACCGGCTTAGGTGCACCTTATTGGGATTCGGAAGCCCGAGGAGCAATTTTTGGTGTTACACGTGGAACAACGAATAATGATTTAATTAAAGCAACTTTACAGTCCTTGGCTTATCAAACTAGGGACGTAATGGATACCATGCAAAAAGATTCTGAAATTGAAATTCCAATTTTACGCGTAGATGGGGGTGCTTCCAACAACAACTACCTAATGCAATTTCAGTCCGATATTTTAAATACTAAAATTGAACGGGCAAAAGTCCTAGAAACTACCGGAATGGGAGTTGCTTTTTTAGCAGGACTAGCCGCGAAATATTGGAAAAATATTGATGAAATCAAGCATATCTTCGTTATTGGGCAAGCATTCGAATCGCGAATGGGTGAAAATGAACGCGAGCGTCTTTATCACGGTTGGCAAAAAGCGGTAAAAGCTACTCAAGTTTTTGCCCATGGAGAATAATTATAAAAACGGGAAGCAAGTGCTTCTCGTTTTTTAGTGTGTTTTTTCTGACTATAATAAATGTTATAATAAAAGTTATATGTTAACGTTTACAAAGACTAAAAGGAGTGATGTTTTATGCCACATAATCGAATCGTGACTTTAGATGGAGCGCTCAATTTTAGAGATATTGGTGGTTATAAAAATGACAAAGGCCAAAGCGTTAAATGGAACAAAATTTATCGTTCCGATTCACTTAGTTCCTTATCCTATAAAGATAAAATTAAATTAGCTAAATTGCACGTTGCTGTTGATTGTGACTTGCGTTCAAGCTATGAAAAGAATTCTTCGCCTGACGATCTTTGGTCAGGAGTAAAATATGTCGATGTTCCTTTATATTCAAATAATGTGAGTGAAGATAAGGGAGAAAATAAACTTTATCGCTTCTTTCACCATATCCCTGACTTTAAAGACAACTTTATTGGTCAAATTTATCAACGAACATTGCTTAATTCTCATAGTCAGGATGAATTCGCTAAGGTATTTGCAAACTTACTAGAATTACCAGCAGATGCGGCTTTAGTTTATCATTGTAGCGCAGGAAAGGACCGTACTGGGATGACAACTGCGCTGATTCTGATGGCTTTAGGGGTTAGTGATGATATGATTGCCCGAGACTATTTATTAACTAATAAGCTCTATGACTTTGCTGTTTCGCGTAATCTGCCAAGTAATGATGAGATTTCTTCGATGATTGCCAAAATGAACGTAACCAAGGGAGAAGGAACTGCAATTAAAGGTATTACTGAAACCATTCGTCAAGGGTGGGGAAGTTTTGACTCTTTCTTTAAAAAAGAGCTTGGTTTTAGTCAAAGTGATTTAAAACAATTTCGTAAAATGTACTTAGAATAGGGAACGAGTATGGTAACTTTATCAGATGTAGCTAAACAAGCAAATGTGTCAAAAATGACAGTCTCTAGAGTGATTAATCATCCCGAGCAAGTCACTGAGGAGTTGCGAGGATTAGTTGAAGCGGCGATGGTAGAGTTGGACTATCATCCTAATTCAGTTGCTCAAGCTTTGGTTAATAATCGCACTAATGTGGTTAAGTTTGTAACTTTGGAAGATATAGATACAACTGAACCTTACTATATGAATCTTTTGTTTGGCTTTGCCCAAGGGTTAACAGAGAAACAGTATGCTTTTCAGTTAGTGACTGATCTTAATCGAATTGAAGAGGGCCGAGCTGATGGCTATCTCATTACGGGATCTAGAACGCATAATTATGAATTATTTGATAAGTTGAAGAAGCCCTTTGTTTTATTTGGTGAAAATCACCGTGGTTATGATTTTGTTGATACTGATAATCAATTAGGCGAAAAAACTGCAACTGAATACGCTTTGTCGCGCCTATATAAACAAATAATTTTCATTGGTTTGGACGTGAAAGAACCATTTGAATATTCTCGTGAAGCTGGATATATCAATACTTTGCAGAAAAATCAGTTAATTCCAAAAATCTACCGAGTAGATAATCATAGTCACGCTGCGCAGAAGGTTATTCAAGATCACTTTAAGGAATTTAAAAAGGATACTTGCTTTATTTGTGCAAGTGATCGAATCGCAATTGGAATTGTACGCGAATTGGAACATCAAGGTGCAAAGATTCCACAAGATTTTGGTGTGATTGGGTTTGATGGAGTATTTTTAGACCAAGTTTCTAATCCCAAGTTGACAACTATTAAACAACCAATTTTTAAAATGGGTGAATTGCTAGCCAGCATGCTGCTACAAAAGATCGCTCAATCAGGATCTCCTCAAGGTGAATTACTCCTTGAGCCCGAATTAATTAGACGTGAGTCAACAAGATAACAAAAAGATCATTGCCTTGGCAATGGCTTTTTTGATACCGGTAACATTCAAATAACTATTGAAAGCGATTGCATAATTCTCTTAGACTTATTTTGGAGGACAAAATTATGAAGCACTGGTACGATAACGCAATAATTTATCAAATTTATCCTAAATCCTTCCAAGATACAAATGGAGATGGAATAGGTGACTTAAATGGTATCAAGAAGCGAATCCCATATTTAAAAAGTTTAGGAGTTAACGCAATCTGGCTCAATCCGGTTTTTGTTTCGCCACAGATCGATAATGGCTATGACGTTTCAAATTATTTTGCAATTGATCCGCAAATGGGAACGATGGCTGATATGGAAAGTTTGATCCATGAATTACACAAAAATGGTATTCATTTAATCATGGATTTCGTGTTAAATCATACTTCTGATCAGCATCCCTGGTTTCAGGATGCAATTAGTGATCCAGAGAGCATTTATCGAGACTATTATATTTTTGCTGGACATGATAATCAGCGCCCAAATAATTGGGGAAGTTTTTTTGGTGGAAGTGTCTGGAAAAAGGATCCTGCTAAAACGGGGCAATTTTACTTTCACTTATTTGATAAAAGAATGCCTGATTTAAACTGGAAAAATCCAGAAGTTCGCCATGCAATGCTTGAAATTGCAGAATTTTGGTTAGAGAAGGGAATCGATGGATTAAGATTGGATGCTTTTATTCATATTGCAAAAGCCGATCTTAGACAGAACTTCCCAACTAAAAATAATGATGACAAACCTGTAATTGCAGAGCCATTTTTTGCTAATTTACCTCAAGTTCAAGAATGGTTGCGACCATTTTGTGAACGGATTAAGCAAGATTACCCTGACACACTTTTGTTAGGAGAAGCGGCTAGTGCGAATGTGAATTTAGCAGTTGATTATACGCAAAAGCAAAATCATTTGATGGATAGCGTCGTTACATTTCGTTATTTTACGGAGGACGAAAGGGACGTTGATCCAAATTTCCCAGGAAATTATCAGCCTAAGAATTTAGATTTGGTGCAATTTAAGCAAAATCAAGCTGTTTGGCAACAAACTCTGGCTGGAATTTCACAACCAACACTTTATTGGTCTAATCATGATATGGCACGCCTTAGAACTAGAGTGGCTAAAACTGATACTCAAAACCGCAGTCTGGCGATGCTCATGTACCTGCAGCGCGGAATTCCTATTATTTATTATGGTGAAGAATTAGGACTGAAAAATCTCAAGTTTAATAATATTGAGCAATTTGAGGATCAAACGGTACAAGACTTTGTTGCTCAGGCAATTCAAGCTGGGCTTTCTCAAGAAGAAGCATTAGAAATGGTAAGTAAAACTCATAAAATGCCAGCTCGTGGAGTCATGCCTTGGGATGATGAAGAGAATTACGGCTTCAGTAAAGCTACACCTTGGATTAAAGGTGAAAAGGAGGATGGCTTCACTGTAGCAAATGAAATTGATAATGCTACTTCGATGATTAACTTTTATCGTCAACTAATTCAATTAAAGAAGACGGATCTATTTCAAAAGGGAAGCTACTATTTGCTTGCAACTGATAAAAATTCTTATATTTATCAGCGTGATTATCACCAACAAAGTGCACTTGTGGCAGTTTCTTTATCAAATTCTGAAATTCAAGTCCAAATTCCACAAGACTACAAAAATGAAGAACTTCTTGCAGGAAATTATAAATTAAATAAAGGTCAACTAATATTAGCACCATATTCAGGTGTAGTTTTAAGTAAAAGTGAGGGAGAAAAATGCAATTAGCTGCGTTAAGACACCGAAGTGAGAGCGAAGACTGTTTTATTCTAGATGAAAATCGCGTTCGAGTAAGATTTCATACAGCCAAAGATGATGTAAAAGAAATAATTGTGCATTATGTTGATAATTATTTACCCACTACACAAACTAAGTCGACTAAAATGGAAAAAGTTGGCATCGGGGCGGTTGATGATCATTGGGTAGCCACTTTGGAAGTACCATTTCATCGAATTAAGTATACTTTTGAAGTAATTGGAAATGATGGTAGTCATAAAATTGTCGGTGATCGGGGGATTTATGATTTTAATAAAAAGAATCTTGAAGCCGATGGCAGTTACTTTAGAGTACCTTATTTCCATTTAATTGATATGGACACTACTCCAGAATGGGTAAAGAAAACTGTCTGGTATCAAATTTTCCCAGAACGTTTTGCAAACGGTGATAAATCTAATGATCCGGTAGGTACTAAAACGTGGAATCCGCAAGATCACCCAACTCGAGATGCCTTTTATGGGGGAGACCTACAAGGTGTTCTAGATCATTTGGACGATTTAAAAGAGTTAGGAATCAATGGTATTTATTTCTGCCCAGTTTTTAAAGCTAGTTCGAATCATAAATATGACACAGTCGATTATTTGGATATTGATCCTAACTTTGGTGATAAAGATTTATTTGCAAAAGTTGTCAATGAAGCTCATAAACGTGGAATTAAAGTTATGCTGGATGCTGTCTTTAATCATATTGGTGTAAACTCGATGCAATGGCAAGATGTAGTGGAAAATGGTCCTAAATCTCGTTTTGCAGATTGGTTCCATATTAATTCCTATCCTGTTGAACCTTATCATAAACCAACTAAAGATAAACTCGCACCTTATGAAACATTTGCTTTTGAAAAAACAATGCCTAAGCTCAATACTGCTAATCCTGAGGTACAAGATTATTTGTTAGAAATTGCGACTTATTGGGTGAAGTATTTTGATATTGATGCTTGGCGTCTTGATGTCGCAAATGAGGTAGATCATCATTTTTGGAAGAGATTCCATAAAGCTGTAACTGAAATTAAGCCTGATTTTTATATTGTAGGAGAAATTTGGCATTCAGCTCGGCCATGGCTGAATGGCGATGAATTTTCTGGAGTTATGAATTATCCATTTACTTTACAAGTGGAGGAACACTTCTTTAAGCACACTTTATCAGCTCAAAAATTGGTTGAACAGTTAACAGATCAATTAATGATGTATCGGGATCAAACTAATCAGGCCATGCTTAACACTCTTGATAGTCATGATACTGCACGAATTAAAACGGTTGCTGGTGAAAATGAAGAATTAGCTTTGCAGGCAATGACTTTTATCTTTATGCAAACAGGAAGTCCATGTATCTATTACGGAACTGAAATGGGAATGAGTGGTGACAATGACCCAGATTGTCGCAAGCCGATGGATTGGGATAAAAAATACGGTCCTGTCTGGCAAGAAGTTCATAAATTAGTTAAATTCAGATTGAAGTATGCATCTACTCTTGGTCAAGGAACCACCACTCTTGAAGTAACTAAAGGTGGGGTGATTAAAGTAACACGGAAACGCGAAAATACTATTACTGCATACTTTAATACTACTGGAAAAGACCAAAACTTAATTATTGATCCTCAATTATCTCAAAATTATCAAGATGGAGTTTTAGCTAAAGATGGCTATGCGACCGTAGTTGAGTAGTGTTTTATAAACTTAATAAGTAAGAAAAAAGAAGTCGAGAAGTAATGACTTCTTTTTTTATAACATAATTCTGATACCGTTAACATCCAAAAACGTATTGTAAAACGCTTTCAATAAATCGATAATGAAAGCGTAAACAAATGAGAAACCTGATAGTTTTGGAGAGAGCGAGTATGAAACGAATTTTTGAAGTTGGTCCTTGGAGGGTCGAAACACATCAATTCAATCAAGAAGATAAAAGATTGCAAGAAAGTATGACTGCAATCGGAAACGACTATATGGGGATGCGGGGTAACTTTGAAGAAGGCTACTCTGGTGACACTCTCCAGGGTACTTATCTTGCAGGTGTTTGGTTTCCTGACAAAACCCGTGTTGGTTGGTGGAAAAATGGATATCCAAAGTATTTTGGTAAAAGTTTAAATGCACCAAGTTTCATCGGGATTGGAATTACTGTCAATGGAGAAAAACTTGATTTAGCTAAAGTTAAGTTTAGTGATTTTTATTTATCACTCGACATGCATCAGGGGCTTTTGTCAAGAAGCTTCGTCTATCATGGTCATGATGTTGACGTTAAGTTTGAATTTGAACGATTCTTACATATCAATTTAAAAGAAGCTGCTTTGATCAAAGTTAAGGCTACTGTTTTAAAGGGACATGCAAAAATTGATTTTGATTCAACTTTAGATGGCACAATCGTTAATGAAGATAGCAATTATAATGAGCACTTTTGGATGTCACTTGGAGAAGACGATTCTGATCGCACTATTCAAGTTAAGACAAAACCAAATCCTTATAAGGTTCCTCAATTTACGGTTTTGCTTAAAGAAGGATTGCGTCACGATAATGAAAAGATTGAAGGAAATGTTTCAACTGAAGAAGCTAAAGTAAGTGAAAAAGTTTCAGTTGAACTTGATGAAGGGCAATCTTATGACTTGGAAAAAAATGTCATTGTAGTTACTAGTCGTGACGTTGAAGATGCTGATCAACTAGCTAAGGCTAATGACTTAATGGAGAAGCTTCAAAGTAAGAGTTTTGATGAAAATTTAGCTGAGCATACTGCTAGCTGGCAAAAGCGTTGGAGTAAGAGTGATGTAGTTATTGCGGGTGATGACGCTGCTCAACAAGGGATTCGCTTTAATATTTTGCAACTATTCATGACTTATTATGGTGAAGATAAGCGCTTGAACGTTGGTCCAAAAGGCTTTACTGGAGAAAAGTATGGCGGTGCAACTTATTGGGACACTGAAGCATATATTGTTCCTATGTATTTAAGTGTGACTGATCCAGCTGTAACGCGCGCATTGCTTCAATATCGCCACGATCAACTCGCTGGAGCTTATCATAATGCAGCACAGCAAGGATTAAAAGGTGCTTTGTTCCCAATGGTAACCTTCAACGGAATTGAATGTCACAACGAGTGGGAAATTACTTTTGAAGAAATTCACCGTAACGCCGATATTCCATTTGCGATTTATCAATATACCAACTATACAGGCGATGAAAGCTACGTCAAAAATGAAGGAATGGACGTTTTAGTTGGAACCGCAAGATTTTGGGCTGATCGAGTACACTTCTCTAAATTGAGAAATAAGTATGTCTTGCATGGAGTAACCGGTCCAAACGAGTACGAAAACAACGTTAATAATAATTGGTTTACTAATACCATGGCGAAATGGCTTTTAGAATACACCCTTGAAAGATTGCCAAAAGCTACTAAAGAAGCACAGGTTAGAGTGAACGTTTCTGATGAAGAAAAAGCTCACTGGAAAGATATCGCGGACAATATGTACTTGGGTGAAGATAAAAAACGTGGAATTTTCTTACAGCAAGATGATTTCCTAGATAAAGATATTCGTCCGGTAAGTACAATTCCTGAAAATGAGCGTCCAATTAATCAACATTGGTCTTGGGATAAGATTTTAAGATCACCATTTATAAAACAAGCTGATGTTTTACAAGGTATTTACTTCTTGAATGATCGTTATACCAAGGAACAAAAGGAGAAGAATTTCGATTTCTATGAACCACTTACAGTTCATGAAAGTTCGCTTTCACCATCGATTCACTCAATCTTAGCAGCCGAACTTGGTAAAAAAGAAAAGGCAGTTGAACTTTATGAAAGAACTGCTCGCTTGGATCTAGATAACTATAACAATGATACAAGTGACGGCTTACACATTACTTCAATGAGTGGATCATGGTTGGCAATTGTTCAAGGCTTTGCGGGGATGCGATATGATCATAATCAATTGAAATTCAATCCATTTATTCCAAAGAACTGGGATCATTATAGTTTCAAGATTAACTATCGTGGTCGATTAATTGAAGTTTATGTAGATCATCAAGAAATCAAGCTTACTTTAATTGAAGGTCAAACAATTGATGTTTGGGTAAAAGGTGAAAAAGTAACACTCAAAAAAGGTGAAAGTAAATGCTTAAAGGCCTAATTTTTGAAGCTGCCTTTGATAAAAATATAGATAGAAAGTAGGGGGAAAATATGGTTGAGGTTGATTTAAACCATATCTATAAAAAATATCCGGGCAATGATTATTATTCAGTAAATGACTTTGATTTACACATTAAGGATAAGGAGTTCATTGTATTTGTGGGTCCTTCCGGATGTGGTAAATCCACTACCTTGAGAATGATTGCCGGACTTGAAGATATTAGTAAAGGTACTTTGGAAATCGATCATAAAGTAATGAATGATGTTGCACCAAAGGATAGAGATATTGCAATGGTATTCCAGAACTATGCTCTTTATCCCCACATGTCAATTTATGACAACATGGCCTTTGGGTTGAAACTTCGTCATTACAAGAAAGAAGACATTGATAAACGAGTAAAGCATGCCGCAAAAATCCTTGGTTTGGAACAATATCTTGATAAAAAACCAGGCGAATTGTCTGGTGGTCAGCGCCAGCGTGTGGCTTTGGGACGAGCAATTGTTAGAGATGCGCCAATCTTCTTGATGGACGAACCTCTTTCCAACCTTGATGCTAAGCTTCGTGTTTCGATGCGTGCAGAAATAGCCAAACTTCATCAAAATCTAGGTACAACTACTATCTATGTAACTCACGATCAAACTGAAGCTATGACGCTTGCAGATCGGGTAGTTGTAATGTCAGTAGGTGAAGTTCAACAGATTGGTACCCCACTTGAAGTTTATAACAAGCCGGTTAACCAATTTGTGGCTGGTTTTATCGGCTCTCCTCAAATGAACTTCTTTAATGTTCATTATAAGAATGGCCGAATCAGTGATGGGAAAGGTTTGAATATTGAAATTCCAGAAGGTAAGGCCAAGATGCTGGAAGAGAAGGGGTATGGAGATAAAGATTTAATCTTTGGAATCCGTCCAGAAGATATTCACTCCGAGCAAGCCTTTCTTGAAACTTGGCCAAATGCCGTTGTGGAATCAGAAGTTGTTGTATCTGAACTTCTGGGTGCCACAATCCAGCTTTATCAAAAAGTAGATGGAACAGAATTTGTTGCGATTGTTAATGCTCGTGATTATCACGAACCTGGCGACAAAGTGAAGATGGGATTTGACGTAAATAAGGCCCACTTCTTTAACAAAGATACGACAAGGACAATTGTTAATTAATTGTTATTACTAAGCTTACAACCACTTGTAGCAGGTAGCTACAGTTGCTAAGAAATATATAGTTAGATTTTTCAGGAGGAAAAGTCATGAAATTTTGGAAGAAAATCGCTCTAGGTAGTGCCGCAGTGTTGGCATCAATGTCACTTGCAGCTTGTTCAAATGGATCATCAAATTCATCGTCAAGCAATAGTAAGAGTGCTAATTTAACTTTATGGGTAGATACTGAGCAAGTACCATATTACAAGCAAATTGCAAAGGACTTTACTAAGAAAAACAAGAATATCAAAGTTCGTGTTGTTCAAAGTCCTAATGGTTCAGCTAATGCCAAGACTGATGTAGGTAAGGACCCTTCAAAGGCTGCCGATGTATTTGAAGTTCCTAATGATCAATTAGGTCAAATGGCCGAAGCTGGTTATATTAACCCGCTTTCACCATCTGATACTAAGGATATCAAGGCAAACTATGTAAGTGTTGCTTCAAAGGGTGTAACTTGGAAGAACAAGATTTATGCATATCCATATGCTCAACAAGCCCAAACTATTTACTACAACAAATCTAAGCTTTCTGCAAATGATGTAAAAGATTGGAAGACTTTAACTTCGAAGGGAGTTGTAGCTACCGACTTTACTAATGCTTATGTAATGTGGCCAGTAATGTTCTCAGCTGGTACAAAGCTTTATGGGAACAGTGGTGAAGACCTTAAGGGTTCAACCTTTAATTCACAAAACGGTGTCAATGCTTTGAAGTGGTACGCAGCTCAAAAGAAAAACAAGGGTGTAATGCAAACTTCAAATGCTTTGAACCAATTAAAGAAGGGTAATGCACAAGCTATCTTAGACGGTCCTTGGAACGCAGCTAACATTAAGAAGATTTTGGGTAAGAACTTCGCTGTTGCTAAGTATCCTAAGATCGATGTTGGTGGTAAGAATGTTCAAATGGAAGCATTCCTTGGTATTGAAGGTTTCGCTGTAAACTCACACACTAAGAATGCCAAGGCCGCTTCAGAACTTGCTGCTTACATCACTAACAAGAAGTCACAACTTATCGCTCACAAAGAAGCTGGTCAAATTCCTGTCCTTAAGGCTGCCGTAAACTCAAGCGCTGTTAAGAGTGATCCAGTTGCTGAAGCGGTAATTGAAATGGCTAAACCAGGTAACTCAGTATTACAACCTAAGCTTCCACAAATGGCTACATTCTGGAATGATTCCGCACCATTAATCAGTGGTACTTATGATGGTAAGATCAAGCCAAGTCAATACAAGGCTCAACTTGCTAAATTATCTAAGGCTATTGAAAAGAAATAGTTGATTGCAAAGTGTAAAAGGTTGGTCTAGAAATTATTCCAACCTTTTAGCTTAAGAAGGGGAGAAATTATGTTTATAAGAAAAAAGCATGTAGCTCCTAAAGCAACTTATCGTGAAGTATGGTCTAAGGGAGACTTTGCTACTAAACTTTCATTTTTCATAATGGGTAGCAACGCTTTAGAAAACAAACAATGGGCAAAAGGATTTGCACTTTTACTTTCAGAAGTTGTTTTCATCATTTGGTTCATCTTTAGTGGTATTTCTACATTAAGTATGCTCGCTACACTTGGAACAAATAAAACCAAGAAAGTTGTCTATGACGCAGCTCAGGGTGTGTATGTAACTAAACAGCCATCAAACTCAGTGTTGATTTTACTATTTGGTGTCTTAGCGGTAATGCTTTGTATTGCAATTATTTGTTTGTACATTGTTAACTTAAAATCAACTAGGCATAACTACATCTTGAAGCGCGATGGTGAACATATTCCAACTAATATGCAAGAACTAAAGAGCTTGTTTGATAGTAGACTTCATGCTACTTTGATGTTCCTTCCTTTACTTGGAATCTTGTTCTTCACGGTATTGCCAACGATCTTCATGATTTCTATGGCATTTACTAACTATGATCGTCAACACCCAATTGCCTTTTCTTGGACTGGATTTCAGGCATTCGGCAATGTACTTGGCGGTGATTTAGCTGGTACTTTCTTCCCAGTCTTAGGCTGGACCTTGGTTTGGGCAGTGGCTGCTACTGCAACTACTTTCTTCTTTGGAGTTTTGCTGGCTTTGCTTATTGAATCAAAGGGTATTAAGCATAAAAACTTCTGGAGAACAATCTTCGTTATTGTTTGGGCTGTGCCACAATTTGTTTCCTTATTGATGATGGCACAATTCTTAGACTATCAAGGTGCACTTAACAACATCTTGATGAATATTGGATGGATTTCTCATCCAATTCACTTCATTGACAACCAGGCTTCCCCATTGGTTGCTCGAATTACTGTAATCATTGTCAATATGTGGATTGGTATTCCAGTTTCCATGTTAGTTTCAACTGCGATCATTCAAAACTTGCCTCAAGATCAAATTGAAGCGGCTAAGATTGATGGTGCGAATGCTGTACAGATTTTTAGATCAATTACTTTCCCCCAGATTCTATTTGTAATGGCACCATCTCTTATCCAACAATTTATTGGTAACATCAACAACTTCAACGTTATCTTCCTCTTAACTGGTGGTGCACCAATGAATAGTAAGTATAACGGTGCTGGATCGACGGACTTATTGGTAACGTGGCTTTATAACTTAACCTTCGGCCAAGAGCAACGATATAATGCCAGTGCTGTATTAGGTATTTTGATCTTCGTGATCAGTGCTGTAGTATCCCTTGCAGCTTATAGACGCACGAATGCTTTTAAGGAGGGCTAGAAAATGAAATCTTATAAAAATCAAAGACGGCTCTCACTAATCTTTCGGTATATCTTATTGATTATTCTTGCAATCATCTGGATTTTACCGATTATCTGGATCGTCTTAGCAAGTTTCTCATACAATGATACGGGATTTGTTTCGACATTTTGGCCTGACAAATTTACCCTGCAGAACTATATTGGAATCTTTACGAATCCGCAATATCCCTTTATTAACTGGATTATCAACACCTTGTTAGTATCCGTTGCCTCGATGGTAATCTCAACGTTCTTAACAATTTCGGTTGCCTATGTATTATCAAGATTACGCTTTAAATTTAGAAAGCCATTCTTACAAATTGCCTTAGTTTTGGGGATGTTCCCAGGATTCATGTCAATGATTGCCTTGTACTACATCTTAAAAGGCTTAAACATGTTAAACCTCTTCGGACTTTTACTTGTTTATGTTGGTGGTGCCGGACTTGGATTCTATGTTGCTAAAGGATTCTTTGATACTATTCCCCGGGCAATCGATGAAGCTGCGGAAATTGACGGTGCAACTGAATGGCAAGTATTTATTCATATTGGATTGCCATTATCCAAGCCAATGATTGTTTATACTGCGTTGACCGCATTTATTGCTCCATGGACAGACTTCATCTTCTCTGGAATTATCCTTTCTACTTCAGGAAATGCCAAAAATTACACAATTGCTTATGGACTTTACAATATGGTTCACACAGCTAAAGGTAATGCGACGGCATACTTTGCCCAGTTCGTTGCAGGATGTGTGATCATCGCAATTCCAATTACAATTCTCTTTATCTTTATGCAGAAGTTCTATGTTAACGGAATTACTGCGGGTGCAGATAAGGGTTAATGTAAAAATTAGATACGAAAAAACACTTTGCTTGTTAGAAGCAGAGTGTTTTTTGATGATTAATGTTCAAATTTGTTTTTCTCAAGGTATTGAAGTTTTAAAGTGAGCTCATTCTTTCCAAAATGATGGAGCAGGATGTTGAGGACTAATCTAGCAATTCCATAAAGGATAATTATTGCGGAAACAAAAATTGCAAATGCTAGAGAAGAGATCGTTGCAAGGATGATTAAAATGGCACTAGTAATGATGACAACACCTAAAGCAAGAGATACTAGAGTTTTGGTTTGAAAGGGATGATCTTTTAGGAGTTGATCAATCGACATCAGCGAACTAAGTAGCCGCAATGCAAAGTAGATACCGCTGAAGCCACCAGCTAATAGTAAAAAGATAAAGATGTTCTTGAATTGAAAATAAACTAACGAAATTGCTGCAGCTACGGCAACCATGACCATTATTACTGTAATCCACGGAGTAAGCTTCAAATTATGGAGCTTTTGGAATTCTTTTAGCTGGTGAAATGCTTGAAAGATGTAGTAGAAAACAGCGAAGTCGACTATCAGATTTAGAAAGAGGGGAAAGTTTAAAAACCATAAAGTTAGAATGGCAAAGCCAGCAATTAAAGGAGCAATTGATGAGATGATTTTTAGAAAGTGTTGTGGATTCCAGTGCCGAGAAAACATAGCGATCAGCCCTTTCGTGAAAATATGTTATTTAGATTTTCTATTCTTTTCAGCATAATTAATCATATATCCCATTTCATTTCGTCCACGTTTTTCAGAAAAATGTCTAATGATCAATTCAGCAACACTGTAAAAGATTCCCAGGGAAATAATGACAATTGAGAAAATAATCCAAGAAACAAAACTTAGAACAGTTAAAAGAATTGCGATACAAAGAATAGTCAAAAGCTCAAACTTGAAAAAAGTTTTTACTTTAAGTATGTGATTAGATTGAAATTGGTAAATTCCAAGCACGTCATTCACAAGACAAATTGTAAAGTAGATTCCTGTATATCCTCCGGCTAAGAGAAGAAAGATATTTATATTTTTGTTTTGAAAATAGATTAGTAAAATGAGCTCAATAATACCGAAGGATATGAATAGTACTTTTTGTCTAATATGAAATGTGAAATTATCGAAGCTTTGTAGTTCCATTAGGGTATTAAAGATTTGAAACAAATAATATAGGGTAGCAACATACACAACCATTTTAATAAAGAGGGGCATATTGAAGAGCCATAAAAGTAAAACTGTAAAACCAAAAATTAACAATCCTAGTGAAGACACTGCTTCTAGAACGCGGTGTGTTTTACGATGTCGATAGAACATTTTAATCACTCCCTTAAAAACCAATTTTTCTATAATGTTAATACAATAAAAAATAAAAGCAATACTATTTTATTTTAGTGGTAATATAGAATTACAAACGGAATACGAGGTAATCAAGATGCAAAAAATAAACATAACACAGAGTGACATTACCAAGATGGCAGCTGATGCAATCGTCAATGCGGCCAATAATTCTCTTTTGGGAGGAGCGGGCGTCGATGGTGCAATTCATAAAGCTGCTGGCCCAAAATTTTTAGAAGAGTGTATGACTTTGAACGGCTGTAAAACGGGTCATGCGAAGATAACTAAAGGTTATAATTTACCAGCTAAGTATGTGATTCATACGGTGGGGCCGATTTATTCGGGGACCGACTTAGATAAACAGCTTTTGGGTATGTGCTACGAGAATTCGCTCAATGTAGCTAAAGAAAATAACTTACATAGTATCGTCTTTCCAGCAATTTCAACGGGGGTGTATGGATATCCCGCAGAAGAAGCCAGCGAGATTGCATTTAGCACAGTTAAAAAGTGGTTGAAGAATCATTCCGATTACGACATGGAAGTGACCATGTGTGCCTTCGATCGAGGGATGTATGATCTTTATCAAAAATTGAATGCATAGAAAAATCCACAACTATTTGAATTAGTAGTTGTGGATTTTTAATTGATTGAATTATAATAATTGCCAATAGTGAGGTGACTTAAGAAGTGACAACTTTACACATTATTACTGTTTTAGGTCAAGATGCGTACTATGTTGGGGAAATCGTTAGCGAGAAAGAAAATTGGTTGTGTATTAAAGCAATTGATGAAAACGATCGCTTTAGTGGAATTCATATTTTTAGAAAAGACTGTATTCAAATTCTCCCCACAGGAGCGTCCATAAATTATTACAATGCTTTAGATAAAGCGAATGCACTAAAAACTTTACTTCCTCAAACTGATCTTAATTCTGAATTTTTCTCTTGGAGATGGGGTTCGATTAACGAATTATTTCAAATTATCCTTGAAAAAGAAATTTATGTTAGCTTGGAATTAACTAATGGTGAGTATTATTCGGGAAAAATAATTGGCGTAACTCCTACTGATTTAAGAATGCAGGAATTGTCATATTTGAAATTAGAAAAGCAAGCAATTACACTTTCCATCAAAAAGATTGTATCTATTTCAGTAACGGAATTTTCAAATTACTTAGCTAAAAAATGGAATGAAGAAACAAGTAACTTTTTGTATCGTCAGAATTTAGTAAATATTTATTTGGATTATTATGATGATACTCGAGAAAATTTGATAATTGGAGAAATTATTCAAGAAAATAACGAGAAAATATTATTAGGAGCAATTGATGAATTAGGAATTTTAGATTCCCTTACCATGATAGAGAAGCAGTTTATTCGTCAAATTAATAGTCAAAATTTGAAATATGAAAATTTCATTGTTTATGAAAGTAAGAAAAATGGATATTTTGATCTATATCAGCTCCTAAGTAGTCCTATAGAAATTTTGGATTTTTCAACAATTATTAAAGGAATGCAAATAAATCAAGTTCTTTCAGTAAATGATTATTACTATGACAATCAGAATATTGGATTTTTAAAACAGAAATTAGATAATAAATTTAAATTACAAAATTTTGATGATTATCAATTAGGTAATGAAAGTGAGTTTGAATATGAGGATTTAGTAAGTGTAGATTTGGCGAGCTCACAAATTAAGAATTATAATCTTTGGTTTAATGAGCAACGGTAGTAAAAAACATCCCTATTTTTAAGGGATGTTTTTTATTCCTGATAACTTTTACCCCAAGCAAAAATGAGAACAAGCAAGAAGTTAAGCAATAAAGTAAAGCCGGTTACCCAGAAGACGGTGGAATAGCTTGATAATCCTGAAATGGTTGATCCCATCAATGATCCCAGAACTGCCCCAATTGCTTGGAAAGACTGATTATATGAGAAAATTCGGCCGAAACTTTCGCTTGGCGTGTTCAAAGTTAACACAGTTTGAGCAGCTGGAAGCATCCCCGCACTGGCAATTCCCAATAAGAATCTTAATCCTGCTAAGACCCAAGGATTATTAGTCAAAGCCATCGGGATAAAGAGCACGAAGCCTACAATCAAGCCAATTCTTAAAACTTTCAGTGGTCCAATTTCATCCATTTTATGACCAATTTTTGAAGCCGCAATCAAAGTCCCCAGTCCCGGTGTTGCAGCTACGATACCTGCAACCAAGGCCACATCTTTACTATGAGGCATCATTGATTTTACATATAATGAAACAATTGGATCGATTGACATGGTTGAAGATTGCACAAGCATGGTAGTGATGAACATAATCAGGATCAATTTTACACTCAGCAAACTTCTCATGATTTCTTTCATCGGCTTCATCTTTTCGCGAGAAATTGGCGTGAAGTTTTCATGAACAAAGAATGTTGTGCCTAAGAAGACCAGGAACATCAAGACCCCAGTGATGAAGAACGGAATTCGGTATCCCCATGCCCCACCAAACAAATTGCCAAAGAAACTAGAAAGCGCACCGCCGAGTAATGGCCCAACCAAGTTGCCAGCAGTTCCGGCAGTCATCATCTGACTCATTACCCAGCCGCTACGCTCATGAGGAGTTTCACCAGCCATTAATGCAGTGGCGTTATTGATATATCCCGAAAAAGCACCCTGAATGAAACGCATAACCACGATATAGATTGCGTTTGGCGCAAATCCAGTTAAAGTAATCGTCAACGCCATAACACCTGAAGCTCGCATACACATCAACTTGCGGCCTTTTCTATCAGCTAAATTTCCCCAATATGGTGAAACTATTGCCTGGGCAATAAAAGTCATCGCAAATGCCAATCCTGAGTAAAGGTTGATTTGCAGTTTGCTATAATTTCCTAAATCTGAGATAAACAATGAAATAAATGGCATCGTCATCGAATATCCCATTCCAGTAATAAAACAGCCTAACCAAAGTGTGTAGAACGCTTTGTGCCAACCTTTTGGTAAATTTGTTTTATCCTTTTGCAAAAAATCATTTCCTTTAAATTGAAATCAGTGTTTGAATCCTATTGTAGCACACAGAATTTCTAAAAATTTTTCAAGAAAAGTGAGAAAGTGCACAAGATTATTTCAAAACATGGTAGGATAGTAAAGCAAGAAGGGAGTGTGTCACATGGCACATATGTCACGACGCGAGTATCGCATGAAGCATAACAATAACTCTCAAAGTGCGATGCAATCAAAAACTAAATATGAAAATGCAAAATCTAAAAATATTAATCGGTTTCGAGAATCAAGAAAACTAAGGACCAACAATATTTCTATTGATACCAGTTCCGCTACTCGAGCAAATGAGCAACATTTAAAGCTGAACTTTTGGAATATCTTTGCGGATCGGCCCTATATTTCAGTTGCTGTAATCGTAGTTGCGATCTTTTTGATTATGGCTAAACTCTGGTGGGGACTTTTAATTTTAATGGCCATCGTTGGAATTGGGATCTTTGTGATCGGACACAGTCATCATCCTAATCAAGTCTTGAGTTTAGAATTTAAGATGAAAGCTTCTCGAAAATTGAGCATGCTTAGGGCTATTCAGTTTGGATGTTCAATTTTGATGTTTTTAGCTACCTATATGAAGCAAGTTGTTTCTGTAAACTTTTCTTCTGCTGGCTCAACAGATAGTTTTAATGTGATTACTAATATTCTTTCTAATCGAGGAGGAAGTTATGGTCAACAAGGGACCTATTTCTTGAACCTGTTGAATACTTTTAGTGGAGGACAACTCTGGAGTTCATATCGCTATGCAACAAATAGTGCGCAAATGATGAATTCGCCATCAGGTAGATGGATCGTGATGTGGGTTTTACTTTTGATGATTGCGCCAGCCTTTTGTGTGTTGGCTCAATTTTTCAAAGAACCATATTCACGCAATGCTAGTTTGGTAGCAGCAATTATTTCTACAGTCAGTTTCATTTTGACACCGATAGTCATGCGTCGATGGATTGTTGGGTATGCCGTTGAAAATCAGATGGATGCCCAAGCGGCAAATAGTGCCATCACAGTTGGACCAATGGCCTATGTGGCGATTGCATGTAGTTTGATCGTTTTAGTTATTGCGACATATCGTTTCATTAAAAAAGATAATTTTGAATAAAGAAAAACAGCCTAGTAAATTTGACTAGGCTGTTTTTTTGAATGGGAATAAATAATGCATTAATACCAGTGATGAGCTAACCAAAACTTCTTAGCATTTACCCATGAACCATAACGACCGTAAACGTAGTTATCAGCGGTTCTTTCTTGATTCTTCTTTGAGTAGTCACCGTGAAGGTAACCAATGTTTAATTGATATCTACCGTAACAAACACCATTTCTAGCAGTGTAGCTACCGCCAGATTCACGCATTGCGATCCAGTGCTTAGCAGCCTTTTCCTTCTTTGATAACTTGATGGCAGCTTGAGCTGTTTGAGAAGTTGAAGTGTTAGCATTGAAAGCTTGAACTGTAACAACAGTTGCTAAAACAAGTGCTAAAGCTGCAAATAATTTTACTAAAGTAGATTTAACGTTTTTCATGTAATTTATTCATTCCCTATAAACTTAATTAATTCTTAATGACTATGCTTTTATAGTACAGGTTAAATATGACAGCAATGTTACAAAACGACCACGCAACTCTTACAATCCCTCAAAAATCGCCTTTTTAATGTAACACTTCCCCTTTTTTGATAAAATTGAATAAATTAGTTCCGTATATAGGAGGTATTTTAATGGCAGTAAAACGTTTTTACGAAACTTTCCACCCAGAACATTATGATCTTTTCATTGATGTCAACCGGGCAGATAAAACAATCAGTGGTACTTCAACCATTACTGGTGAAGCACAAGATGACACAATTTTCATCAATCAAAAGTACATGAAGATTTCTGCAGTTCGTGCCGATGGCAAGGATGTAGACTTCACAGTAGATGATAAAGACGAAGCAATTAAGATCGATTTGGGCAGAACTGGTGAAACAACAATCGCAATTGATTACAGTGCACCTTTAACTGATTCCATGATGGGTATTTATCCTTCATATTACGAACTTAACGGCGAAAAGAAACAAATTATTGGTACTCAATTTGAAACTACTTTTGCTCGTCAAGCTTTCCCATGTGTGGATGAACCTGAAGCTAAGGCTACCTTTACCTTGTCCCTTAAGTGGGATGAAAAACCAGGTGAAATCGCTCTTGGTAACATGCCAGAAACCAGCATAGAAAATGGCGTTCACCATTTTGAAGAAACTGTACGCATGTCAACTTACCTTGTTGCTTTTGCCTTTGGTGAACTTCAATCTAAGATCGCTGAAACTAAAGGCGGCATTAAGGTCGGTGTCTTTGCTACTAAGGCTCACAAGCCAAAGGAACTCGACTTTGCTTTAGACATTGCTACGCGTGCAATTGACTTTTATGAAAAATTCTACGAAACTCCATATCCATTGCCACACTCATGGCAATTGGCTCTTCCAGACTTCAGTGCTGGCGCCATGGAAAACTGGGGACTGATCACTTACCGTGAAGCATACTTGCTTTTAGATCCAGATAACACTTCACTTGAAATGAAGAAATTGGTTGCTACAGTTATTACTCACGAACTTGCTCACCAATGGTTCGGTGACTTGGTAACTATGAAGTGGTGGGATAATTTATGGCTTAACGAAAGTTTTGCCAACATGATGGAATACTTGTCAGTTGATAACTTAGAACCAGACTGGCATATTTGGGAAATGTTCCAAACTAATGAAGCTCCTGCAGCTCTTCAAAGAGATGCGACTGATGGGGTTCAATCAGTTCACGTTCAAGTCAATGACCCAGCCGAAATCGACGCTTTGTTTGACTCAGCTATTGTTTATGCTAAGGGTTCAAGAATGCTGGTTATGGTTCGTTCACTCTTGGGCGATGAAGCACTTAGAAAGGGTCTTAAGTACTATTTTGATCACCACAAGTTTGGTAATGCAACTGGTGATGACTTATGGAATGCTCTTTCAACTGCAACTGATTTAAACATTGGCGAAATCATGCACTCATGGCTTGAACAACCAGGTTACCCAGTTGTAACTGCTAAGATTAATGATGATGGTCACCTTATTTTAAGTCAAAAGCAATTCTTTATCGGTGATGGTGAAGATAAGGGAAGAACTTGGCAAATTCCATTGAATGCCAACTTTGATGCACCAACTATTATGTCTGAAAAAGAAATTGACTTAGGCGACTACAAGAAGCTCCGTGAAGAAGCAGGTCATCCACTTAGAATTAATGTTGGTAACAACTCACACTTTATCGTTAACTACGATAAGACTTTGCTTGACGACATTTTGGCTGATGCAGACAATCTTGATCCAATTGCTAAACTTCAATTGTTGCAAGATTTACGTTTACTTGCAGAAGGTAATGTTGTTTCATACGCTGATTTGGTACCACTTTTGGTTAAATTTGCAGATTCTAAATCTAGCTTAGTAATCAACGCTTTGTACACCACTGCAGCTAAGCTTCGTCAATTTGTAAAGCCTGGTTCACCTGATGAAGAAAACTTGAAGCACTTCTATGATGATCTTTCAGTTAAGCAAGTTGAACGCTTAGGTTGGCTTCCTAAGAAGGGCGAAAGTGATGAAGATGCTCAAATTCGTCCATATGAATTGAGTGCAAGCATTTATGCTGGTAACGCAGAATCAATTAAGACTGCTCATAAGTTATATGAAGAAAATAGTGATAACTTAGAAGCTCTTAACGCTGATGTACGTCCATATGTTTTAATCAGTGAAGTAAAGAACTTCGGTAGTCACAACTTGATGGCTAAACTTATCAGTGAATATAAGAAGACCAATGATGCTTCTTACAAGGCTGATATTCGTGCGGCTGCAACTTCAACCATTGATATTGCTGAAATTCACAAGATTGTTAGCTACTTTGAAGATGCGGATGTAATTAAGCCTCAAGACCTTCGTGGTTGGTACCGTGGTGTGCTTGCTAACAGTCATGGTCAACAAGCTGCTTGGGACTGGATTAGAGAAGATTGGAGCTGGCTTGAAAAGACTGTCGGCGGTGATATGGAATTTGCGACATTTATCACTGTCACTGCAGCAATCTTCCACACTCCAGAAAGACTTAAGGAATTTAAGGCTTTCTTCACTCCAAAGATCAACACTCCCGGTCTTACTCGTGAAATCAAGATGGATACTAAGGTGATTGAATCTAAGGTAGACATGATTGCAAGAGAAAAGGACGCTGTTAATGGCGCAATCAAGGTTGCAATTGGCTAAATTTGAATAAATATTAAAAAGCATTGGAAAATTCTCCAATGCTTTTTTCTATATAAAAATACCTTATCTTGACTAAAAACAAACTTTTAGTATAAAATTAACCTTTAAACTCAGAGAATACCTAATTAGGGGGTTTTTTGTTTAATGAGTGAAAAAAATATGGATACGGCTTTCTTTGGTCAGCAGAGAGGGCTTTCTACATTATTCTTCACCGAAATGTGGGAAAGATTTAGTTACTACGGTATGCGAGCAATCCTGCTCTTCTACATGTACTATGCGGTAACTAAGGGCGGACTTGGCATGGACCAGACCACAGCAGCGTCTGTGATGTCCATTTATGGTTCATTGGTATATTTATCCAGTGTAGGTGGTGGATGGCTCTCAGATAGAGTATGGGGGCCTAGACGAACTGTGTTTATTGGTGGTGTCTTAATTATGTTAGGACATATTGTTTTGGCACTTCCAATGGGAATTGGAGCATTATATGTTTCTATTGCTTTAATTGTAGCCGGTACAGGTTTATTGAAGCCTAACGTTTCTGATATGGTTGGTGGTCTTTATTCAGAAGATGACCGTAGACGAGATGCTGGGTTCAGTATGTTTGTTTTTGGTATCAATTTAGGATCCGCTATTGCACCATGGGCAGTTCCATGGGCTAGTGAAGGTTTTGGACTTCATTTATTTGGTGACCATTTTAATTTCCATGCAGGATTTTCTTTGGCTGCTGTAGGTATGTTCCTTGGACTGCTTCAATATTACTATGGTGGTAGGAAGTATTTGCCTCAAACAGGTCTAGAACCAACTGATCCAATCAAGAAGAAAGATTTAAATAAAATTATGGGCCGTGTAGGCCTGGGCGTTTTAGCATTAGTGATTGTGATTGCTATTATGGCCATGGTTGGTCAATTGAATATTGACAATATCATTACTTTGATCACTATTTTGGCAATTGCGATTCCTGTTTACTACTTCGTTTTGATGCTTCGCAGTCCAAAGGTAAGCAAGGTTGAACGTTCTCGCGTTTGGGCTTATATTCCTTTGTTCATTGCGGTAGCTATTTTCTGGGGAATAGAAGAATCAGGTTCTGTTGTTTTGGCACTTTTTGCAGAACAAAGAACTGTCCTTCACATTGGTGGTTGGCACTTTGCTGCTGCTAACTTCCAGACTTTAAACCCAGTCTTCATTATGATTTTGACGCCATTCTTTGTATGGCTTTGGGAAAACTGGAAGAATCAACCAAGTGCACCAAGTAAGTTTGCAGCTGGGTTGGTCTTTGCAGGATTATCTTATGTTTGGATGGCTCTTCCTGGTACTTTGTACGGAACTAGTGGCCGTGTAAGTCCATTCTGGCTAGTAGGTTCCTGGTTCATTGTTGAAATTGCCGAAATGTTAATTTCACCAATCGGACTTTCAGTAACTACTAAGCTTGCACCAAAGGCATTCAAGTCACAAATGATGAGTATGTGGTTCTTGGCTGATGCTACGGGACAAGCCGTTAACTCACAGATCGTTAAATACTACTCAAGTGCAACTGAAGTCCCATACTTCTTGGCAATTGGGGTTGTAAGTGTATTTGTCGGAATTGTGATGTTCTTCTTTAGTAAGAAAATTCACAGCTTAATGGCTGGTGTAAATTAAAATTATGAAATGAGCAAGCATGCTATTGTGTGCTTGCTCGTTTTTTTGTATATTGGCAAAAACAGAAATGAGAGGGATAAGAATGAAACGATGTTTGAAAATTCAAATTGCAGGGTCAGGTCTTTTGTGTATGTTTTTGCTGGGGATGCAGATTCGAACGGGAATTTTAAGTCCTGTGAAGAGTGAGATTATCATTAGTACTTTGATGATTTCACTGGTTTCATTGCAGTTAAGAGCTGAGAATAAATACTTTTTTAATATAAGTCAGATTGTTAATGTGTTGTTTCTGCCTTATGACTTGGAAATGGCGTATTTAGCTTTCTTTCAATTGCTCTTTAAATCTTTTCCGCAAATAACTAATTTGATTGGAATATTAAGAATTGTGGGATTTGCTTTTGTGCTAGTTCCTGTAACCGTTGTGAGTTATGGAAAACTTCGATATTGGTTGAGCAGATTGATTAACATTGAGATGGTAGTTTTTACCTTTTTGATATTTGATGATTATCCGTTGATTTCTCACAATTTATTTTTACGAAATTTTGAATACAGCGGATTAGTTTGTGCCCTTTCCTTTATAGTTTTTCTGTATTTAGTCTTGAAGGGATGGGGATTAAAATTATGGATTAACATTAGACAAAAATGGACGAGAGTATTTACCTTTACTACGGTTGGATTAATCGCTTTTGGCATTTGGTATGACTTTTTCGCTGCTTTCATTCAGATTGCGGATAATTTTTCTGAAGCAATTTGGAATTGGAATTTTAGTTTATTGAATCCAAATCAATCCTTGTTTTTCCCGGGAAATCCTTCACTTGTATATCTTGCTACACTTGATGCAGCGACTTTTGAAGAATTAGAACGGTATGCCATTTTAGTAGTTTTAGCTGGTGCCTTAAAAAATAAAAAGTTTCGGGCGCAAGGAATGGTGTTAATCAGTGCATTGATTTTTAGTTTGAGTCATTATTCAAATATGATTTCTGAACATAAGGATTTTATAACTACTTCCTATCAAGTAATGGATGTATTTACTATTGGGTGCCTTTTGGCAATTATCTATTTATATACGGGAAAGCTGTGGCTAGCAATGATTGTTCATGGTGTGTGGGATTTCTTAGTGTTTGCGATGATTCCCGCGACAATGGATATCGCGAGTTTCTTAGATTTATATGTGCCAAGTGGAATATTAGTGCCCGTGGTTATCAATGCTGTAGGAATTCCAGTAATAATTTTTATACTGAGTGGAAAGAGGTTGAGTCATATTGAAAAAAATATTTATACACTCCTGAAACCCACTAAATCCGTTATGGTCGTAAATAAAATTATCCCCTAAAATTAAAAAGCTGCCCCGTAGAGGGCAACCTTTTTTAGTGATGAAAAATCCCAACACCCAGCAAGATAATACCAAGCACTAAGAAGATAATGGCTAAATACTTCTGCCACGCGTTTTCTGCGCTTTCTCTAGCTTTCAAAGCTGAAATTGCGGCAACAATTATACAAAGAATTCCAACTGTAATCATAATATTTCCTCTTCGATATACTTTTTTAGAAAAAGTATATCATTTATTCCAACTACTATATGTGAAATTTGTATTGAATTTGGACGTCAGATGTTTATGTAAAGCAAAAAATAAGACCTCCATTGGAGGTCTTATTAAGTATTTCTAGTTGTAAATAATAACAGGCATATCCTTAGTTACGTTGCTCCAAACGCTGTGAATTTCGCTAGGGCGAATGTTAACACAGCCATGGGAACCACCGTTTAAGTAGGCAGTCTTGCTCCAGTCGTTTCTCCAGCTGGCGTCATGGAATCCACATCCACTAAGGGTAAATGGCATCCAGTATTGAACTGGGGATGCATATTTGGAACCATCATCATTATAACCACGAAGAGTACTTGGTGATTCCTTGTACATTACATACCACACACCACTTGGGGTTTGGTTACCCTTACCACCATTTAAAGTACCAGTTACAACATCATTTAAGTGAACTACAACCTTATTGTTGTTAACGATCCATAATTCCTGATTCTTAATGGAAACAACAGCGTAGTGCTTGCCAATACCGTGATTAGATTTACCATAACCATGAGCATAAGTACTAAAACCTTCACCGTAAATATAATCACTACCATCAATTGATTTAGTACCCTTCATAAAGGCATCTTCTACAGCTGCACGAGCTTTTTTAATATAAACTCCCCAGCCGTAGCTTTCGTTTTTAACGGTAATAGTGCGACCATTGACTTTATTTCCACTTGGAACGGTAAACTTATAACTCTTGTGAAGAGTTGAAACTTCCTTGTCGATATCTTTTAGTTTGTCAGTTAACTTATCAACATTTTGGAAGTCATACTTCCCATTCTTGTAACTAGCTTCATCAATTAAATCCTTAGCCTTTAAATCGTACTTCTTGCCAGCGATATTGTAAGTAACGCTCGACTTGTAAATTTGATTTAAACGCTTTTTGGCTTGATCAAATTCTTTGGAAGTATAATTGTAATTGGCCTTATTTGGCACATCAGTGTGTTGCTTAGCAAAATACTTTTGTACTGTCGCCTGATCAATGGTAGTAATCTGTGGATCACGTTCAGTCACGACTTTGTCATTCTTTAAATGAACCACATTGTCGGCTTTTTGATTGATCTTGTCAGTTGCTTTCTTAACAGTTAAATTACCAACTTTAACTCCATAAATGGATACGTTGGGGTTGAAGTGAGTAGTTGCAAACTTGCGCGCCTTAGCTTCAGCTTGTACATGTTGATTATGAATCGCAAAACCAGCGACAACTCCAACGATGATTACGACAGCCGCAATAATCAAATAGAGACTATTACGCTTGGAGCGTTTTCTCAAATTTTCTCTTGATTGCATGAATTTTTACACCTACTATAATTAAAGTTATGCTTTCGAATATGCGTTTGCTTCAGCATAGTTTACCATCTATTTTTATTTTGGTAAAGCGAACATGGTTTTATAACATATGAAATTAAGATATTCAAAGAAAAGGTGAAAATATGACTAATAATGATCCGCTTGTATTTGAATTAGCAGTGGCAAAAGATAAGCCACAATCATATCGTAAACTCCACTCTCATCAAAAAAATATCTGTCCATTTTGTGATGTTGCTCATCTTACTGATATCTATAAACGTGATGGAGATTTAATTTGGCTTCATAATAAATATCCTACTTTACGTGATACTACGCAGACTGTTTTAATTGAATCTCATGATCACTATGGCGATATTTCTACTTATACTAAGGAGCATAATCGGAAGATGATCAAATTCGCCCTGGCATGTACTGAAGAAATAGTGAATACCAAAAAGTATGAAACAGTTCTTTGGTACAAAAATTTTGGACCAAATTCTGGGGGATCATTAATGCATCCCCATATGCAAATTGTAGGCCTTAATCACGAAAATGGCTACAAGTATATTCATTCTAATAATTTTGAAGGTGTGACTGTTTTTGAAAATAAAGACGTTGAAGTCAACGTAGCTCAGCATCCAGTTCAAGGATACACAGAACTTAATATTAATTCATTGACACGAGATAACATTGATTTGTGGGCTGATTGGATTCAAAGTGGAACTAAATACATGTTAAATATCATGTATAACGGCAGATGCGACTCCTACAACTTATTCTTTTATCCACGTTCGGATGGTGGGATTTGTGCCAAGCTTATCACTCGTTTTAATGCGCCACCATATTTTGTTGGCTATAAACTTTCCCAAGTTAACGATGAAGCTACCTTGAATATGGAAGCCACCAGATTTAGAGAGTTTTTTGAACTCAAGTAAAAAAGCACGCTAACTAGCATGCTTTGGTTTAGAATTTGGTTTCTGCAATGTCATCTTCTGGACGATGAGCTTGGATGCGCAATACCTGCCATTCAAAATCATCTTCAGGTTGAGTTAGTGCGATTGACAATTCATTGTCTTCAAACCCAAATTTTAAGTCAGTACGGTTTTGAATCCATTCAACACGATTTGGCTCTTGGCTTAAGCCAGAAATAGTGATCTTTTCTGGGAGTGGACTCTTTAAAAAGACATACTTTTGGTAGTTAGCATGCCGATTTTGTAAAACGAAACCATCTTGGTCCACAGTTAATTCTGAAATTTCACTTTCATTGAAAGCATGGCCAAACATGTGCATCCACTTGTTGATAACTTCGAGCATTCCTTCATCTTCAGGTGAAATTTTACCATCTTGAAGATGAATGTTGATCACAGTTGAATTGCCGTTTTTACGATTTTGAACTAAAGTGTCGATCACCTCATCAGCGGATAAATCTACTCCATCTTGATTGACTAATTTAATCGTATATTTATCAGCTGCTTTTTGTAAAACATCGCCACCACTAATTGCGCGCACACCGATATTACGCGCTTTTTTAACTAAGGCATCAGTGTTTACGTTATCAGTATTTAGTTTGAAATTTAAGACAATTGCAAAATCAGGATTCATATAAATTCCCCTTTCTCAAATACTTACTCATTGTAACCGAAAAAAGGATTGATTAAAAATATGCAGATTATTATTTCTCCAGCTAAAAAGATGAAAGTTGATCGTGATAGTTTTCCAGTTTTATCTAAGGCGAGCTTTTTAGATGAGGCGCGGATGTTAGAGCGCTTCTTAAAATCGCGGACACCAGAGCAACTAAAACAGTTGTGGAAAGCTAGTGATAAAGTTGTTGAAGAAAGCATCTTGCAACTTAGGCAAATGGATTTGGAAAATAATTTAACTCCAGCAATTTTAGCTTTTTCTGGAATTCAGTATCAATATATGGCTCCAGATTTATTTACTCAGCCAGCATTAGACTATATTCAAGATCATTTAAAGATCTTGTCGGGATTTTATGGAATATTGCGGCCATTTGATGGGGTGTCGCCTTATCGTTTAGAATTAAATACTCAAATGTCGGGCTTTATTATGTATAGTTTACTTAATTTTTGGGATGATATGGTTGCTGACGAAGTTTTTAAGGAAGATGATGTAGTAATTAATCTTGCTTCTAAGCAATATGCACGCTTAATCAAGCCATATGTGACTGGAAATCGGCGCATGATTACTATTGATTTTCAAGAAATGCATAATGGAAAATGGCGCGTGATTGGAACTCATGCTAAGATGGCACGCGGAGAAATGGTGCGTTACATTGCGGAAAAGCAAATAAAAAATCCTGAGCAGTTACAGGATTTTCATGATTTTGATTTTAAGTTCGAGCCTACGGTAAGTAAGGAAGATCACTATGTGTTTAGAACTACTTTTGACTTTAAGCGGCGCTAAAAAAGTGGCTTTACAAAATCGCTAGCAAGTTTGGCAGCTTGATCTTTATATTGATCGCTAAATCGGTGATCTGCACCGTCAATGATGTGAAGCTCACTATTTTGATAGACTGCATCATACTTCTTGCTGTATTTTGGATCAACCACCTGGTCATCTGATCCTACGATGATCGAAGCTGGGCCAGTGTAGCGTTCAGCTACTTCATAAATTGGCAATACTTGGGCAGTTCTTATATAGAAGCCGCCAATCTTTAGACCAGTTTTGTTTCCGACTAAGGGAATTACGTCAGGAACGTGATTGGGATCGTAAATTGCGCCTTGGGTGTTTCCCTTTAAAGCATCGTCTTTTAATTGTGCCGCAGGAGCTAGCAAAACAACTTTTTTGATCACATCCGGATAAAGCCCAGCCAGCATTGAAGCAACTACACCACCTTGGGAATGTCCAATTAAGTAAATATCACGGACATGAGGATCAGTGCGAACATAATCAAGGATTGCTTTTCCATCGGCAATTTCGTTATCAACCGTCATATCTTCAAGCTTTCCGTCGCTTTCGCCTTGGCCATTAAAGTCAAAGCGAACGCTAGCTACATTTTCATCGCGCAAGTCATCAGCAATTTTTCTAAGCAAGGGAGTATTTTTATTTGCAGTAAATCCGTGCATTAAAATTGCCATATTATAAACCTCTCCAAAAGGCTCTTCGCGTTCACCCACTAGGGTTAAGCCATCTCTCTTAATTGTAATACGTGCCATAAAATTCTCCTTATTCGTCCTCTATTAAAGATTATTGTATACTTTTTAGAAATGATTATTAGTAAAATGTAAGTTAAGAATGAGTAAAGAAGGTAATACTATGGAAATTGTGTTTATTAGACATGGACAAACAGACCTCAATAAGTCTGGTAGAATTCAAGGTTCATCAGTAAATCTTAGTTTAAATAAAGAAGGACGTGAGTATGGGGAAGAAGCAGCTAAGAATTTTGATCCGAGTGAGTTTGATGCAGTTTATGTAAGCCCACTGGATCGTGCAGTAGAAACTGCTGAAATTTTTACTAAAGGACAAAAGAAGCTTATTCCTGATGACCGTTTGCTTGAGTTTGATTATGGTGAATGGGATGGGGAGCTTTTGACTGAAATGAAAAAGAAGCACCCAGATGCTATCGATCCCTGGGGAAAAGTAGCCAAGAATTATGTCGACTATGCTCCAAATGGTGAGACTCATGAAGAGTTAAATAAGCGCTGCGGAGACTTTTTAGATGAAATGTACAAAAAGTATCCCGATGGGAAAGTCCTAGTTGTAGCGCACGGGACTTTGATTAGAATGATGGCTGCTCATTACTTAACTCATGGCGACATTAGTGGATTTGATACAATTGCTAACTGTGGCTTAGTTAAATTTAGCGTGCATAAAAATATTGCTCGGATGATTTATTATAATCGCATTTTAGCGTAAAAAATAACGGCTATTAAGCCGTTTTTTTATGCAAAGGTGTTGACACGGTGTCAAGATATTACTATGATGAGTGTGCTAAGTGACAACATGTCAATGAAAGGGAGAATAACATGGTTAAGTCGACATTTTTAAATTTACCAGAAGAAAAAAAGAAGAGGGTCACAGAGGCACTTTTGCATGAATTTAGTACCCATGCTCTTACTGAAGCACAAGTGGCTCGGATTGTAAAAGAAGCTGGAATTGCGCGAGGCGCATTTTATAAATACTTTGATGATTTAACGGATGCTTATACATATTTATTTAAAATTGCAATTCAAGAAATTCATATGAATATGCAGCCGACAGCTAAGTTCGATCCCGATTTTTTCTACGATCGAGTATGCAAATTTATCAGTAAAACTCAGCACAGTAAATATGAACCAATGATGAAGCTTCATATGCTTAGAAATGAGGCTGTAGTTCCTGGCAGTATGAAGACGAACTCTGAGCAATTGCTTCACATGACTCCTGAAATTTGGAGTGCGATGGTTTTAAGTCATGAAGTAATTGTGTCTGTTTTTGCCGATCCAGATAATCGAGAAGCCAACTTAAAACGTTATAAAGAGAGTCTCTATTTAATTGATAAGGGGGCTAATAAATAATGTATCTTGCATTTAAAGAAATCAAAAAAGAAAAGTTACGTTATGGCCTAATCATTTTAATGATCTTTTTAATTAGCTATCTGATTTTTATGTTATCGTCTTTAGCATTAGGATTAGCTAGTGAAAATACGCAGGCAATTAATTCATGGCAAGCTAAAAGTGTAGTTTTGAATAAAAATGCCAATATTAACATATCGCAGTCAGTCCTTACCCAAAAAGATCTAAAGAATGTCAAAATGGGCAAAAATGAAGCAATTGTAGGTGAAACTCCAGTCGTTGCTAAAGCAGACAAGCATGCTTCAATTTCAGCTCAGTTCTTAGGAGTTAACAAGTCACAATTTATCTATAAGGACCAAGAATTAATTGCTGGTCGTAAGGCTAAGAAAGCTAATGAAGTAACTGTCGATCAAGCTTTTAAGATAAAAGGCTATAAATTAGGTGACAAGATAACTTTAAACGATTCTAAGAAGAAGTATAAAATTGTTGGCTTTGTAAAAAATGCCAAGATTAATATTGCTCCAATTATTTATGGTCGCATGGCTACTTGGAAGAGTTTGCGTGAGGGAATGGTCAATGTTAAAGCTTCAGCAATTATTTCTAAGAGTAGTAAGTTTAATTACCATTACAAGAATGCTAAAACTTACCCGATTAAGACTTTTATTAATAAACTTCCAGGCTACACAGCTCAAAATGCAACCTTTGAATTGATGATTGGATTCTTGTTCATAATTTCCTTAATCATTATTGCTGTGTTCTTGTACATTTTGACTATGCAAAAGATGCACAACTTCGCCGTAATGCGTGCACAAGGAATTCCATCTAAAACCTTAGTAGGGGCCACGATTAGCCAATCAATTATCTTGGTTGTAGTCGGCGTTATTATTGCCCTAATTGCAATGGGAATTACCGCTGTTGCGTTGCCCAAATCTGTACCGATGAACTTTACACCAGCAATTATGATTGTAGGTAGTTTAGGGATGCTTTTGATGGGAATCATTGGTAGCTTAATTCCTGTTAGATCTATTTTGAAAGTTGATCCTGCAAAGGCGATTGGAGAATAAAAATGGCAGTAATTGAATTAAAGAATATTGATAAGTTTTATGGAAAAGGCTTAGCCAAAGTTGAAGCCTTAAAGGATGTTAATTTTAAAGCTAATAAAGGTGAAGTAGTATTAATTATGGGGCCTTCTGGTGCCGGAAAGAGTACTTTTTTGACAATTGCAGGTTCACTGCAAAGACCGACTTCAGGTGAAGTTTTGATTAATGGACAAGACATTAGTCATTATTCAGAAAAGCAAAGAGGAAATCTACGTTTAAATGAAATTGGCTTTGTTTTGCAAGCTTACAACTTAGTACCATTTTTGACAGTGAATGAACAATTTGTTCTAGTTGATAAAGTTAAAAAGCAAAATAATTTGTCTAAAGAAGATTTAGCTAAGCTCTTTAAAGACCTTGGAATTGAAAAATTAGTTAAGAAATATCCAAATGAGTTATCTGGCGGTCAGCAACAAAGAGTCGCTATTGCCCGAGCATTATATGCTAATCCCGAAATTCTTCTGGCTGATGAACCAACTGCATCATTGGATAGTAAGAATGTAGAAGAAGTAGGAAAATTGTTTAAAAAGCTAGCCAAAGAACGAAATAAAGCAATTATTTTAGTTACTCATGATCCTCGTTTGGAAAAATATGCCGATCATATTTACGAAATGATGGATGGAAAGATGAGTCAAAAGAAATAATTTTCAAGAAAGTAAAATGCGCTGAGGGTACCCTCAACGCATTTTTGTATCATCGATTATAAGTTTGGATCCATCTTGAACCTCAATGGGGAATTGGCAGTTTGAGCTGTAATTAATTGAGCTGACAATTTTTGATAGATATCAATTGCAGCTTTAGCCATGTCACCGTTAGCCTTATTAACAATTTCAACTTTCTTATCGGGATCAGTTTCTTGAGCAAGCTTTTGGTCCGCTTCATAGCGAATACGCATAGTCTTTTGACTTGCTGCTTTTTGAGCATTTACAAGTTCGGTTCCATATTTGCTCCAGCTGCGATCAACTAAATTGCCAGCAAGCTTAAATACCCAGTAAGCGGAATTAGTTGAGTAAGTTTCCTTGCCATATTTATACATGCGAGGCACCTTGGTACCTTGTGGGTAAAATGGCACATAAACACTTTGTGCACTAACGCCCATTGCCAGCCAGTGAGTCATATCTTCATCCTTTAATTCAAGCAGGTGGGATTCCTGGGTGGTTGCTACTGAAATTGGCCGGAAAGTAGCATTGTTTTTATTCTTTGGATTAGTTAAATCGTAGGGAGTGTTTTGGTAATGATTACTTAAAATAGCCTGTGCATCTTGAATAGAAATAGGATGATCTGGCTTTTGGATAAATGGTAATTCAAAGCTTTCAGGATTTTGTTCAACTGATGGTGTGAGAAGCTTTTGACCAATCCAAACTCTTGGGGTATTGTAGTGAAGATCACTATCATCATGGGTACCAAAAATTCTGCGCCAATTGAAAACAGCATCTTCAGGCCAGAGCTTGTTATCATACACGAAGTTCTGTAAATTCTTAGAATACATGAAGTCATTGCCATTAAAGACAACGGATTGAATAGAAAGTTGATTGGCTACGACAGCATAAGAATCATCTGGAATTCTTTGTGCTACCCATTGATGACCTGAGCCAATTTCCATATACTACGCTTCTTTATTATCGCTAAACAAAATTCCATTTGCTTCAGCGGCTCCATGCTTTTCAACGATATCACCTAAACGCTTTACGCCTTCGCGCGCAGATTTGATATAAGGTAAAATTACAGTAATCATAGCCTCTTCTAAAATCCCTTTTTCGGTGTCAAAAGGATCAATTGCCATTACACGATTATTAGCGTAAGCACTTTCAGTAGCGCTCATTGCTACATGGTATTCGTTAATTCCATCTTCTTCAAAGACACCGTATTTATCTGTCCATTCTGGAGTAGAAGAGTAAGCAAATTTTTCAGTTGGTAAATCAATTTCAAACTTGTTGTCTTTAGATTTAAAATGATTATTTTCAACAGTTTCATGTTTATTAAAAGCAAGATGCTTTGGCCATGCAGTTTTGGCATCTTCGTTTCTACCAATGATCACGCTGCCGTTAAGGGAGGCCTTTTTCCCAATTAAAATTGAAGTACATGATGAACGACCGATTTTTGTAGACATGATTTCACACTTTCTAATGTAAGGATTATAATTATTGTAACTTAATGATACTGGATTTTGTAAAAAGACGAGGATTAATATGGATAATCAACCAGAAAACAAATCAATTCAATTAGACACCGATTATGAAAATCATGCAATTAATATGAAGTTTTCAAATAACTTAACCGATGATCGGGAACGTGGCTATATCCTTTCAGCTGCATTTTTTTCATATTGCGCTTCACAAGGTCTAGATAAACAAGAGGTTATTGAAATGGTTAACTCAAATTATGACCAATTTACTGGAGCTCGTGATACTTCTTTGTTTAAAAGATTATAAATTAAAAAACAATAGTCATTTAACCCTTGAATTTGTTATTTAATCGTACTATTATAGTCTGTGAAGAGAAAAATAACGACTGTAACTAGAAAGCACAGTTAAATTTATGATTGAGGTGTATTAAAATGGCAAGAAAGAAAGAAATAAGTAGAGATAAGATTTTAGATGTCGCCTACAAAATGGCAGTGAAAGATGGTATCGAAGGTTTGACTGCTCGTAGTATTGCAAAAACAGGTCACTTTTCAACTCAACCTTTGTACCTTGAATTCAACAATATGAATGATTTGCGTGAACAAGTTCTTAAAAAAATTTCAGATGATTTAAGAACTAAGACCTTGCAACAAAGTTACACAGGGGATGCATTGATCGATTTAGATCTATCATACATTGAATTTGCACAAAAGCACGTTAACTTATTCCGTGCTATGTTTGTGGATGGCAAATTTGGTAGCAAAGTTATCTCAGATACTTTAATGGACCTTGGAACTGAAAAGTTTAAGGAACAATATCCAGATACTCAATATGATGAAGACAGAGTTCGTGATATTGTAATTGCTAACTGGATTTCAACTACTGGTATGGCTGCATTAGTTGTAAACAAGATTGCAACTTTCAATCAAACTCAAATTATTAACGTACTTAATGCACAAATTCACGATGCTATGCTTAACGACCGTCTCAGCGAAACTCAAGAAAACCCAATGTTTGCTGCAGACGAAGATGCATCTCTTAAGGATCAATTAGCTTAAGTTCATTGATTCACTGTGCTTTCGGTCATTAGAAGACGCTCCTATTACTTGGAGTGTCTTTTTTGCTATAAAAATTTGTTATTAAACTGAAGAAAATACGCAAAATTATGTAGTTAGGCTATAATTAATTATATGGAATTAGTTTTCGAAAGGTGGTTTTTATGAAAATCCTTGCATTATCAGGCTCAAATGCCGATGGTTCATTTAATGAGGCTCTACTTAAATATATTGTTAAGCACTTTGGCAATAAATATGATTTTGAATTAGCAACTGTTAAAGGCTTACCAATGTATAAAGAAGGTGTGGATGCCCCAGCTGATGTTTTAGCTTTGGGTAAACAAATTGAAGATAGCGATCTTATTTTAATTGCATCTCCAGAACAACAACACTCAGTAACTAGTGCTTTAAAGAGTGCTTTGGAATGGTTATCAAGTTCAGTTCACCCATTCCACAACAAGCCAGTTGTTATCGTTTCAACTTCTCCAATGCCTCAAGGTGGTAGTCGTTCACAAACTCGTTTGAAGAGTGTATTAGCTTCTCCTGGATTTAGTGCGGTTGTCTTCAATGGTGATGAATTTATGATGGGTAACGCACCAAAACAATTTGATAAAAATGGGGACTTAGTTAACGAAGGCACTGTTAAGTTCTTAGATCACTTCTTTGACGAAGTAGATGATTGGTACAAGCAAGTTACTAAGTAAGGAAGGTAGACTATGAAATTATTAGCAATTGTTGGAACGAATGCACCTTTTTCATATAATCGCTTTTTGGCAAAATATATCGTAAAGCGTTATGGTGATAAGGCTGATATTGAAGTAAAAGAAATTGACAAGCTCAAGCCATTTTGCAGAACTGAAGAACCTGATGAAGTTACTAAACAATGGATTCAAGATATTAAAGATGCTGACGGTATCATTTTAACTACTCCAGAATATGATCATGCAATTCCTGCAGCTTTAAAGAGTAGTCTTGAATGGCTTGGTTCACATGCTGGTCCCAATGTAATGAAGATGAAGCCAGTTACTGTGGTTGGTACATCTTACGGTATTCAAGGTACAAGTCGTGCTCAAGAAGATGCTCGTGAAATTTTGCTTTCACCTGATATGAGTGCGAACGTTTTGCCAGGTAATGAAGTTTTAATTGGTGGTGCGGCAAATAGTTTCGATAAGGAAACTGGTGACTTAATTAACGAAGGCGCAATTAAGCAACTTGATGCTGCAATGGATAATTTCTTTAAGTTTGTTAAGCAAACTCAAAAATAAAACTTTTGCCATGAATTTTGTGTAAGTTGTAAAATGAAGTCTGAGACAAAAAGTCCCAGACTTTTTAATTTGCTAAGAAAGGATGTGCGCAGAATGCTAAAGCCAAACATATTGCCCCTTAAAAGCGTGCGCAATCCCCGTGATCTAGGTGGATATAGGGGACTAGATAATCGAAAAATTAAGTCTCATCGTTTGCTGCGAACTGGAAATATTAGTCAGATAACTGAAAAAGATGAGGAATTTTTAAAGGACTACGGTTTAGTTAAGATTATTGATTTACGTTCTAAACTTGAATGTAAAAAGCATCCCGATAAAGAAATTGACGGAGTTGAACATTATAATTTAGCCTTATCAGAAAGTGATAATACTGCTGGCGGTAAGAAAAATATCGAAGAAATTTTTGAAAAATATCGCGTTGATGAATATGCTGGGTTTAGAATGATGTGCGAGCGATATCATAATCACATTGCTAAAAAACATGCGCAAACAACTCTCCACAAAATTTTAGAAGTTCTTGCCAATACTGAAGGAGGAGCAGTCCTTTATCACTGTTCAGAAGGTAAAGACCGTACGGGACTAGTGACAGTTGTTTTGCTTTATATTTTAGGTGTAGATATGGAAACCATTCGGCAAGATTATCTTTATTCTAATTATATGCTTAATGATTATCGGGCTAAGCGCGATCGCATAATGAAAGAAAATGGCGAGAATTTATATTTTCGTGCTAACATGAGAATACTAGGATCAGTAAGCGATGCTTTTTTAGATACATCATTGATCACTATTGAAAAAGAATTTGGTGGGTTTGAAAATTACCTCAAGAATGAATTGGGGGTAACCCCAGATCTGCAAGAAGCATTACGTGAATTATATTTAGAGAAATAAAAATGGAAGATAAATTTGTTAAAGATTTAGCGTTAGAACAAGCAGTTGGCCATCATCATGCTTTAGGTACTTCAATTACTTTACAAGTTTTCGGGACAACTGATGATAGGATTGTTCAAAAAACTTTTGATTTGATTGATCACTATGAAGATTTATTAACAGTAAATCGTGATCAATCGGAAGTAATGGATGTGAATCATGCCGCTGGAGATCATCCAGTCCAAGTTTCAAGTGGAACTTATGATTTGATTAAACTGGCAGTTGAAAAGAGCCGTGAAAATTTCGGCTTTAATGCTTTAATTGGGCCAGTAGTAAAGTTGTGGCATATTGGCTTTAAAGGTGCCCATGTACCAAGTGATGGTCAAATTAAAGAAAAGATGCGTCTGACAGATCCTTATAATGTGGAACTAAATGATGATAATCAGAGCGTATTTTTGACACAAAAAGGCATGGAACTTGATTTAGGTGGTATTGCCAAAGGATGGATTGCCGATCGTATTCGTGATTTCTGGCATGCATATGGTGTAAATGCGGGAATTATTAACTTAGGTGGAAATATTCTTTTAGTAGGTGATTCACCAAAAAGACCTAATGGTCAATGGACAATCGGCGTTCAAGATCCTAAAGAACCACGCGGTGACAACATTACGTCTGTGATGGTGCCTAAGTGTTCTGCAGTAACGAGTGGGACTTATGAACGCTATTTAGTTGTAAATGGCAAAAAGTATCATCACTTAATTGACCCACGAACTGGCTATCCAGTTAAAACCAATTTAGCTGGAGTAACAACTTTTACTAAAGATTCTGTAGAAGCTGAAATTGAATGTAAGAGATTGTTTTTTGCTGGACATCCAATTAAGGGCTGGCATGATAACCCAGATCGAATTGGTGCCATCTTTGTTTACAATGATGAACATGTTGAATACGATAATTTTGGAAATAAGTAAAATAAAAGAGCAGTCAATCGACTGCTCTTTATTGTGACTTTATAAAACTATTTCATGTTCAATTTAAGGCTAATTGGACAGTGGTCTGAACCAGGAATTGTACTTAAGATTTTGGCCTTTTTAATGCTTGATTTAAGTGAATCAGAAACTAAGAAATAATCTAATCTCCAACCTTTATTCTTAGAACGTGCATTGTAACGATAGCTCCAATAAGTATACTTGCCAGCCTTTTCAGGATGCATGTATCTAAAGGTATCGACTAAACCAAGCTTAAGTAATTTCTTGAAATCACTGCGCTCTTGTTCAGTAAAACCTGCATGATGACGATTTTCATCGGGTTCAGCTAAATCAATTGGCTCATTAGCCACGCTCATGTCACCACCAATAATTACTGGTTTATTCTTCATTAAGTCAGCAACATATGCTCTAAAGGCATCATCCCACCCCATTCTAAAGCCTAAACGGGATAAGTCTTCACCTGAAAATGGTACATAAGTGTTGATATAGTAGAAATTAGAGTACTCAAGAGTAATTGTGCGTCCTTGTCGATCATAAGGAGGGATACCAATTCCAAGAGTAACAGCTAAAGGCTTCTTTTTGGTGAAAATAGCGACACCATCATAACCTTTTTCATCTGAATAGTTCCAATATTCATAATAGCCTGGGAACTGGAGGTGAACTTCATCCTGACTTAGGCGAATATTTTGAATACCAAAAATGTCCGCGTCAAGTTTATCAAAAGTACCGATAAAGTCATGTCTTAAAGCAGCGCGAAAGCCATTAACATTCCACGAAATAAATTTCATAACGATTCTTCTTTCTTTAAAACTTTATCCTATTTCAATTTTTATTGTACAAGTTATAGTTCAAAGTTTTAAATATTTCGAATCTGATTCCGTAATTTTATCCGACGGTCTTTCCAATACTAAATACACTGTTAAAGATACCGTTAGACAGTCCGGGAGTGTTATAGATAATAAAGCGCAAGATTGGAGAATCCACAGTTTGTTGTAAAAACCATGGATTCTGAATTGCATTAAACATTGATAATACTACGTATACTAAAAAGTAGCCAGCAATTAGGGATGCAATAGCTCCTAAAACTCCGTTTAGCATACTTCCCACACTTGTAGCGTGAGGATTTTGACTTGGTAGCCATGATTTGAAAATTTTAACTATTTCTCTACCGACAAATAAAACAATAAAGAAGGCAATAAATCTGAAAATCATCAAATTAGTTTCCACAGTTAAATTGGTTTGGATTTGATGACCTGTGATTTCAGAATATAGCCAGTTGCCCAATGGATTTTGGGTAAAAATCGCAATCATAAATACCAGCGCACTAAAAATCAAATTAATGATATAGCGCGTAAAGCCAGTTTTATAGCCCATATAAGCTCTATAGGCTAAATACAACAAAACAATAAGAGTAACTATCATATTTTCAACCTTCCTTTTCACAAAATTATACCTTATTTTTGGTTGTGAAACTTTGACGATTTATGAAAAATAATTCATAATTGTACTTAATGAACTAGCCTTCATTGAGGGCTGAAAAAGTGTTAAATTTAGAAAGTGTGAAACACGGTTTCACGGGTGAAAAATGAATCCTGATAAATTTATTGAAGAATTGTCAAAACATAACATTGATCTAACTGAAAAACAAAAAAAGCAGTTTCAATTATATTTTGAGGATTTAATTGAAACTAATAAGCATGTTAACCTTACGCGCATTACTGAAGAAAAAGATGTTTATTTAAAACACTTTTACGACAGTATTACGCCTTTATTTGAATTTGGGGATATATTTAAAGAGAACATGACTCTTTGTGATGTTGGAGCGGGCGCAGGCTTCCCATCTATTCCCATTAAGATTATTATGCCAAGTTTGAAGATCACTATTGTAGATTCCTTAGCTAAGAGACTGACTTTTTTGAAAGGATTAGTTGAAAAGCTGGGCCTAAGTGATGTGGAATTAGTCCATGGTCGTGCTGAAGATGTAGGTCAAAACAGTAAGTATCGTGAAAAGTTTGATCTTGTAACAGCGCGTGCGGTAGCAAATATGACAGTTTTGAGTGAATATTGCTTACCTCTTGTAAAAAAAGACGGATATTTTATTGCTTTGAAGGGGCCGAAGGCTGAAGATGAACTCAAAACAGGTCAAAAAGCTCTCAGTGTGCTTGGTGGAAAATTGATCAAAGATAAGGAGCTTACTTTGCCAAATAGTGACGAAGAGCGGACTTTAGTTTTGATTAAAAAAATCAAAAACACCCCTAAAAAATATCCACGTCAAGCTGGTACACCAAGAAAGAAACCAATTAAGTAAAAATAGTATTGGAGGAGATTATTATGGCATTCTTTTCTTTTGGACATCGTGATGAAGTCCCAAAAAATAAACAAATTCAGGATTTAGCTTTAGATAAAATTGAACCAAATCAATATCAACCAAGACATCAATTCTCCGAGGAATCAATCAGTGAGTTGGCTCAAACCTTGGATAAAGAAGGATTGCTTCAACCAATTGTGGTTAGAGAATCTGATAATGGTTATGAAATTATTGCTGGTGAACGTCGTTATCGGGCTGCTCAAAGTTTAGGTTGGGAAACTATTCCAGCTATTGTTAAAGAAATGGATGACGATCAAGCTGCTTCTCTTGCTGTAATTGAAAACTTACAAAGAGAAAACTTGAACCCAATTGATGAAGCTCAAGCATATAAGAATTTGATGAAACTCAATGATTTAACTCAAACTGCTTTAGCTAAGGAAATGGGTAAGTCTCAATCTTACGTTGCTAATAAGTTGCGTTTACTTAAACTTACTCCAAAGGTTCAAGCATCTTTAATCGATGGTAATATTTCAGCTCGTCATGGTCGTGCCTTGGTTGGTCTTGATGAAAAGACGCAAGAAAAAGTTCTTAATGAAGTTTTAGCTAAGGGATTAAATGTTAAAGAAACTGAAGCTATTGTTAAAGATGTAGACGGATACTTTAACCCAAAAACTAAGAAAGCTAAAAAGCAAGGAAAATCAGAATCAAAGAAGCGTGTAGTTAATAAGATGCCTAAGGACTTAAAAGTTCAAATTAACACTATTAAACGCGCTGTTAAGCTTGCTGAGGAATCTGGAATTGAAGTTAAGGTAAAGGAAAATAATAATCCAGATGATTACCGCATTACAATTGAGATGAAAAGAAAATAGGAGGGGAGACATAGATGGTAAATGTAATTTCAGTTGCTAACCAAAAAGGTGGTGTTGGTAAAACTACCACTACCATTAATTTAGCAGCTTCAATTGCCGACCGTGGTTATCGCGTTTTAATTGTTGATATTGACCCTCAAGGAAACGCTACTTCTGGTTTAGGAATCGAAAAATCAGAGATTGACCAGGACATTTACAATGTTTTAATTGACGAAGTCCCTCTAAAAGAAACTATTCACCATACTTCAACGAAAAAGTTGGATATTGTTCCAGCAACGATTAACTTGTCTGGTGCGGAAACTGAATTGATTAGTATGATGGCACGTGAAACTAGACTAAAATCAGCTATAGATACAGTGAACGATGACTATGATTTTATTTTTGTGGATTGTCCGCCGTCTTTGGGACAGCTTTCAATTAATGCTTTTACTGCATCTGATTCAATTTTGATTCCTGTTCAAAGTGAATATTATGCCATGGAAGGATTAAGTCAACTTTTAAATACTATTAGGTTGGTGCAAAAGCACTTCAATAAGGATTTAGGAGTTGAAGGAGTATTGCTCACAATGCTTGATGCTCGAACTAATCTGGGAGCTGAAGTAGTTAAAGAAGTTCAATCTTACTTTAACAAAAAGGTCTATAAGACTATTATTCCTAGGATTACTAAATTGGCCGAAGCTCCAAGTTATGGACAGCCAATTACTGAATATGCTCCTCGTTCACGTGGTGCCAAGGTTTATGATGATTTAGCAAAAGAGGTTTTAAAGGCTCATGGTAAGAGACTCAAGAAATAACGAACCAAGAAAAAAGGGTGGCTTAGGTCGCGGAATTGAAGCTTTGTTTGAAGACGAACCCCAAGTTGAACAAGCTGAGGAAATTCAAGAACTCAATTTAAGTGAAATTCGCCCCAATCCATATCAACCCAGAAAGACTTTTGATGATAAGAGCTTGAAAGAATTATCTGATTCCATCAAAGAAAATGGTGTCTTTCAGCCAATTATCGTCCGCAAATCTGTCAATGGCTATGAAATTATTGCTGGTGAGCGCCGCTTTAGAGCATCTAAGCTTGCTAAAAAAGAAACTATCCCTGCTATCATTCGCAAGTTTGATGAAAGCGAAATGATGGAAGTTGCTGTCTTAGAAAACTTACAACGAGAAGATCTAACTCCATTAGAAGAAGCTCAAGCTTATGATATGCTTCAAAAGAATCTTGGTTTAACTCAAGAAGAAGTTTCTAAGAGAATGGGTAAGTCTCGTCCTTATATTGCTAATTACTTACGCTTATTGACGCTTCCAAGTAAGACTAAACGTTTGCTTCAACACGGAGATCTTTCCATGGGACAAGCTCGAACTTTACTTGGTTTAAAAGATAAGAGCCGTATCGATGATGTGGCAAAACGCGTTGTACGTGAAGAAATGCCAGTTAGAAAAGTAGAAGCCTTAGTGGCTAAGTTAAATGCTAAAAAGGCACAAAAAAAGCCAGCTAAAAAATCTGCTTTTATTAGAGCTAGCGAAAGTCAATTGGCTAATAAGTTTGGTTCAACTGTCAATATTTCTGAAAATAAAAAGGGTAAGGGACACCTTTCAATTGATTTTGCTTCAACTGAAGAATTGAACCGAATCCTTAACATTTTAGGGGTTGATCTCGATGATTAAAAATGATTCATATGATTTAGGCGATACCGTACAAATGAAGAAGCCTCATGCTTGTCAAACCAATGATTGGGAGATTGTTCGCATGGGTGCTGATATTCGTTTAAGATGTATGGGATGTGGTCGTACAATTATGATGCCAAGAGCTGAATTTACTAAAAAGCTCAAGAAGGTTTTAACTAAGGCTAATGATCCGATCAATGCAAAAAAGGAATATTATTTGCCAAAGGATCGCATTGCACGCCCAAATTTACTAAAATAAAAAAGGTAACAAATATATAAAAGAAAAAGAGGATAAAAATGTCACTAACTGCTGGGATTGTAGGTTTACCAAATGTTGGTAAGTCAACTTTATTTAACGCGATTACAAAAGCTGGTGCGGAAATGGCTAATTACCCATTCGCAACCATTGAACCAAACGTGGGAATGGTGGAAGTACCAGATAAGCGTCTTGCTCGGATTCAAGAATTAATTCCTGCTAAGAAGATTGTTCACACTACTTTTGAATTTACGGATATTGCTGGACTTGTTAAAGGTGCTTCAAAAGGTGAAGGACTAGGTAATAAGTTCCTTGAAAATATTCGTCAAACTGATGCGATTGTTCATGTAGTACGTGCTTTTGATGATGACAACATTACTTCAGTTACTGGTAAAGTTGATCCAGAAGAAGATATCAATACTATTAATTTGGAACTTGCAATTGCCGACCTTGATGCAGTTAACCGCCGTATCAACAAAGTTAAGAAGGTTGCTCAACAAGGTGATAAGGAAGCTAAGGCTGAAATGGCTGTTCTTGAAAAGCTTAAGCCAGTTTTGGAAGAAGGAAACGCTGCTCGTTCAATTGACTTTAACAAGGATGAACAAAAGATTGTTAAGGGTCTTTTCCTTTTAACTTCTAAGCCAGTTATTTATGTAGCTAACATTGCGGAAAGTTCAATGGCAGATCCAGAAAGCGATAAGTACTACCAAATCGTTAAGAAGCATGCGGAAAATGAAAACGCAGAAGCTTTAGGAATTAGTGCAGCCACTGAAGAAGAAATTGCTGCTATGGATGAAGAGGAAAGAAAAGAATTCCTTGAAATGGAAGGCGTTGAAGAATCTGGACTTGATCGTTTGATTAAGGCTGCCTACCATATTTTGGGTCTTCGTACTTTCTTTACTGCGGGTGGTCCAGAAACTCGTGCTTGGACTTTCCACGAAGGGATGAAAGCTCCACAAGTTGCTGGTGTTATTCACTCTGATTTTGAACGTGGATTTATTCGTGCCGAAGTTGTATCATTTGATGATTTGAATAAACTTGAAACTATGCAAAAGGTTAAGGAAGCTGGCCGACTTCGTCTTGAAGGTAAGGATTATGTTGTTGAAGACGGTGACATTATTGAATTTAGATTTAATGTCTAGGGGGAAAAATGGCAGAAGATAAGAATAATACTGCAAAAATTAATCAATCTAAACAAGAAAAACTTAAAAATCAAACTGAGAGTCAAAATAAGGATGACGAATTAAAAACTAAGTCACCTGCTGAATTAAGAAAACTTCTCAGTAATAAGAATTCTGACTATGTTTTTCGTCTTCAAAAAGAACTTCAAGCTCAGGGTAAAATGACCTTGGAAGAAGCAGAAAGTAAGGTAAATGAACTTTTGCCTGAAATTATCGTTGCTCAACGTCATGGTCAACCAGCTAATGGACTTTACATGGCATCCCCTAAGATTAAAGCCATGGATATGCTTAGTCCTAAGAACAAGAAGCCAGTAGTTCATCCATTTTGGCAAAGAGCGATTGATAGTGCCCTTCTTTACTTAGTCTTCTTTGTTGGGGCATTTGGTGTACTTGACATGTTTCAAAGCAGTGGTCAAAAAGACAACCCTCAAACTGGAATCCTAACTTTAGTTAGTGTCGGAGTTTTAATGGGTATCTATATGGCTAAGTACAATGATTGGGTTGTTCCTGGTAAAGGCCAAGGCAAGACTCGAGTATCTTGGGGAAAAGCAATTCTAGGGATGCTAGGATTGTTGGTAGCTTTGTTTATTTGGTTATGGATAATTACTCTTCCAGGTATTCGAGTAATTAACCCAACTCTACCAGGAGCCGTAGATATCATTATTGCAGCCGTTGCTTATGGTATACGCTGGCTCTTTAGACGCCATTATGATATTACTGGATCAACTTTTGCTCCTGCATCAAGACAGAAATAAAGTTGCTTAATTAATGGAATTGGTATAATCTAAATAATGATGTAAAGGGATAAGTAGGTGTTATTTTGCCTATTTATCCTTTTTAATATTTGTGTGCATAAAAAAGGGGGCTTTTAATTGATAAAAACACTAAGTAAATCAATACGGCAGTATAAAAAATTATCACTTTTGTCACCGCTTTTTGTTATTGGCGAAGTAGTCATTGAAATGCTGATTCCGTATTTGGTTGGTATTTTAATTGATAAGGGGATTATGAAAGGAGACATGGCTTACATTAATAAATGGGGCTTAATCTTGTTCGTAATCACAATTGTTTCGTTAGTTCTGGGTGCGAGCGCCAGCTATGTTTCAGCGCACGCAGCAGCTGGTTTTGCGGCTAACTTGCGTAAGGATATGTTTTATCATATGCAAGATTATTCTTTTGAAAATATTGATAAGTTTTCAAGTTCAAGTTTGGTAACTCGTTTGACTACTGACGTAACTAATGTTCAAACCGCTTATCAGATTTTGATCCGAATTGCGGTTAGAGCACCAATGATGTTGATTATGTCAGTAATTATGTCAATAATTATCAGCCCAAGATTATCATTAATTTTCTTGGTAATTGCACCGATTTTTGTCATCATTTTAGCTTTGATTATTAAATCAGCTTATCCGTATTTCCCAAAGATCTTTAAGGGATATGACCGTATGAACCAAGTAGTGCGTGAAAATGTACGTGGGATTCGCGAAGTTAAGACTTATGTCCAAGAACAGCCACAAATTAAGAAATTTGAAAAGTCCTCAGGTTTTATTTATAAGCTATTCTCTACTGCACAAAAGATTATTTCATTAAACGCACTAGTTGTAATGGCCGTACTTAATATTGCAACTTTAGCAATTTGCTGGTTTGGTGCTAAAGAAATTGTTGGTGGAACTTTGCAAACTGGACAATTAATTTCAATGTTCTCTTATTCCAACTCTGTTTTGTTCAGTTTGAATATTTTGGCCATGATTGCGACTCAATTGATTATTTCTGGTGCGAGTGGGCGTCGTATTGCTGATGTAATTACTGAAAAACCAGCTATTGAAAATCCAAGAAAACCCCTTAAAACCATTACTAATGGGGAAGTTGTGTTTGATCATGTTAGCTTTAAATATGATCCATCTGATAAGCATTTAGCCTTAGATGATATTGATTTACATATTAAACCCGGAGAAACAATTGGTATTATTGGAGAAACAGGGTCTTCTAAATCTACTCTGGTTTCAATGATTCCGCGTTTGTACGATGTAACAGCGGGTGCGGTCCGTGTGGCAGGCCACAATGTTAAATCATATGATTTAAAGAGTCTGCGTGATAACGTAGCGATGGTATTGCAAAAGAATGTTTTATTCTCGGGTACCATTAAAGATAACTTGAAGTGGGGTAATGAAAATGCAACTGATGAACAAATCATTGCAGCAGCTAAGATTGCCCATGCAGATGGTTTTATTCGTGAAATGCCCGATGGCTACGATACGATGATTGAACAAGGTGGTAATAACGTTTCAGGTGGTCAAAAGCAACGTTTGACAATTGCTCGTGCGCTTTTGAAGAATCCAAAGATTTTGATTTTGGATGATTCAACTTCAGCTGTTGATACCAGTACTGAGCGAGAAATTCGTCATTCTTTGGCTAAAGATATGCCAGAAACAACTAAGATTATTATTTCTCAGCGTATCGTTTCCATTAAAGATGCAGATCGCATTATTGTAATGAATCATGGAAAAATCGAAGATATCGGAACAAACGATGAACTTATGAAACGTAACGCTCTATACAGTTCAATTGCTAAGTTCCAAGAAGAAAATGGAAAGTAGGGTGATTAATTTTGGATCAAACAGTAAATAATGAAAAAGTTCATCATTCTAGTACTTTAGCTAGATTATTAAAATTAATCTTAACTACTAGTCCATGGATGTTTATTGCCTCAATAATTACCATTATCTTGTCGGCTGGAGCCAACGTTATTGGTACTTTATTTATTGAGCGGTTGATTAACAACTATATTGCGCCTTTAGTTAAGCAGGTGCAACATGGTCAAAGTCCTAACTATGGTCCCCTTGCATATGCAGTTTGGGTAATGTTAGGTATTTATGCCATTGGATTTATCTCTAACTATCTCTTTACGATGTTAATGGCTATTTTGGCCCAAAAGGTTCAATTCCGGGTACGTAACAATATGTTTGCCCACATGGAGAACCTGCCAATTGCTTACTTTGACCAAAATGACTATGGCGATATCATGTCACGTTATACCAATGATATTGATACTTTGATGCAAATGATTTCGCAGTCAATTCCGCAGTTTACTAACTCAGCTTTGACTTTGATTTTTGTAATTGCCGCCATGTTTAGTTTGAGCTGGCAGCTTACGATCTTCTCATTTATCATCTTCGCCTTATCATTTGGAATTGTTCGTTTCTTAACTAAAAAGTCTAGTTACTACTTCAAGGTTCAGCAAAAGAAACTTGGCCAAATTAATGGTTATAACGAGGAAATGCTTAACGGCTTGAAGGTTATCAAGGTCTTTTCACATGAACCAGAAGTAAAGGAAGGCTTTGAAAAATATAATGATGAATTGAGAATTGCTTCTGGAAAAGCTAATACTTACGCAACTATCCTTTTCCCAATTATGGGTAATATGGGGAACTTACTTTATGTATTAATTGCAATTTTAGGTGGAGCCGTTGCTATTAATAACTGGGCACCATTAACTTTGGGTGCAATTGCTTCATTCTTGCAATTGTCTAGACAATTCAGTATGCCAATTGCTCAGATTTCTCAACAATTGAACTCGATTGTGATGGCTTTAGCGGGTGCACAAAGAATTTTCCAATTAGAGGATGAACCTGTTGAAGCAGATAATGGCGTGGTTACAATTTCTAAGGATAAAGAAGTTGAAGGTGCCTGGCACTGGAATGTTCCTCAAAAAGATGGCAGTACTAAAAAAGTTCCAGTTCGTGGTCATATTATCTTTGATCATGTTAACTTTTCTTATGTACCTGAAAAGCAGATTTTGTATGATATTTGTATCAATGCCAAACCGGGGATGAAGGTGGCTTTAGTTGGAGAAACTGGAGCTGGGAAGACGACGATTTCTAATATGCTTAACCGTTTCTATCCAATTAGTTCTGGGAAGATCACTTATGATGGTATTCCGATTAAGAATATTAAAAAGGATGATCTAAGAAGATCGCTCTCAATTGTGTTGCAAGAAACACACCTGTTTACAGGCACTATTATGGATAATATTCGTTTTGGTAATCCAAATGCTAGTGATGATGAGGTATATCAAGCTGCACGTTTATCACATGCGGATGAATTTATTCATGAGCTTGATGATGGGTATGATACTGTGATCGACGGTGATGGTGGCGACTTATCACAGGGTCAAATGCAATTACTCAGTATTGCTCGGGCAATGATTGCGGATGAACCGGTAATGATTTTGGATGAAGCTACTTCAAGTATTGATACGCGGACTGAAAAGATGGTTCAGGCTGGTATGGATAACTTGCTTGCTGGTAGAACAAGTTTTGTAATTGCGCACCGTTTGTCTACAATCGTTAACTCTGATCTTATTTTGGTTCTTGATCATGGCCATATTATTGAATCAGGTACTCATAAAGAACTTCTTGCCGAAAAAGGCTACTACTACGAACTTTACACTGGTAAGAAAGAAATTCAATAAGTGTTAAGCTCTATATCTATAAGCTGAAAGTGGTAAAATAAAGGCAGAAAGAAGGCCTTTATTATGAGGAAGAGTAGTTTATGGATGGCATCGATTTTATTGGTGCTCCTAGGCGTGATGGTCTATTGGGACCACGGATTCAAGGATTATACTAGGCCCGGAATGATTTTGACATCAATATTGATCATTTTAACAATCTTGATTGCATTATTTGGAACTTTTAGCAGTACCTTTAATGCCTGGGTTGGATCTTGGTGGGTCATTCCAGACGGAATTTTATTTGGTTTTGCAAGTATGCTCGACTATGCTTCAATTCCTAAACTTTGTTGTTTTGCCTTGTTATTCATTGTTTGTGTTTATATTGAAACTCAACTTTACGATGATAAACATGCAGTACATTAATCGAGATATTAATCTCACATAAAATACGCTTTTCTCAATTAAGAGAGGAGCGTATTTTTTAGCTTTTAGTAAAAAAATCATCTGAGGACTAGATATTTTTTGAAAATGTGTAAAATAGACTGCATGAGGTCTGCTAAACTATAAGTAATATAAGATAATGTATTAATCAAAAGAGAGGGGTTTTCTCTGTGAAAATCTTAGTTGTTGACGACGATAAAGAAATCGTAGAATTATTAAGCATTTACCTAAAAAATGAAGGATATGAACCAATTGCAGCCTACAGTGGTAAAGAAGCAATTACTAAATTAACTACAACTCCAGATATTGCTTTAATGATTTTAGATGTCATGATGCCAAATATGACAGGAATCGAAGTAATTAAGGAGGTTAGAAAAGATTCAGATATTCCAATTATTATTGTTTCTGCTAAGACTGGGGACATGGATAAGATTCAAGGATTGATTACGGGGGCAGATGACTATGTTTCTAAGCCATTTAATCCATTAGAAGTAATGGCTCGTGTACGTTCACTTTTGCGTCGTAGTCAAAAACAAGTCAAAGATGATGAACCTGATGTTTTAGAGGTAGGACCACTTGTAATTAATCGTGATTCTCATGAAGTAAAAACAATCGGCGGTAAAGATATTCAATTAACTGCTTTGGAATTTGGAATTCTTTATTTACTAGCAAGTCATCCAAATCGCGTTTTTTCAGCTGATGAAATCTTTGAAAGAGTATGGCAACAAGAATCCATTGTTTCTGCTAAAACGGTTATGGTTCACGTTTCTCACCTTCGTGATAAAATCCAAAAAGCAACTGGTGGCGAAGATGTTATTCAAACGGTTTGGGGAGTTGGCTATAAAGTAGAGGCTTAAAACCTATGAAAAAAGAGCGCGTAAAATTAACTGGCGCTGAAAAAAGTGAGCTTTTTGCGGAAGCTGTAGTTACGATTGTTTTGCTTTTATTACTGAACTTATCGATCATCATTTTAATTCATTTGGCGATTTTACAGGATGAAAACTTAGTCAATGGAATCTATTTCTTAAAAAAGACGATGAGTTTTGTCGGCGGGAAAGACTTCTGGTCTTGGCAAAATGTCGTGATTATCATCATGGCTATTGGGGATTTGATAGTTTTGTATTGGCGTTTAATCCGTCGCTATCATCAAATGCAACTGCGCCATGTGATTTCGGAATTGCACTATATCGCAAATGGTCACTTTGATCATCGAATTTCTTTTGTGGTAAGAACGGACCTCCAACGCGTAATTGATTCAATTAATTCTTTGGTAGATAGTACTGTGAATTCAATTAATGAAGAGCGCGCCATTGAGAAGTCTAAAGATGAACTTATTACTAATGTTTCTCATGATATTCGCACACCGCTGACTTCAATTATTGGTTATCTTGGCCTGTTAAAATCGGGCGCAGCTTCACCTGAAGATACGCAGAAATATATTGATATTGCTTATACTAAAGCCGAGCAAATGAAATCTTTGGCAAATGATTTGCTAGAATACACGACCTTGAAGTCAACTAATACTACCTTGAATTTATCGGCACTTCATATTTATTCCATGCTAGAACAAGTAGCTGCTGGATTTGAACTGGAAGCTGAAAAAAAGGGAATTAGTTTTGAAATTCAAGCTCGTCCGCAAGATTTAACTATTAAGGCTGATCCGGAAAAGCTTGTCCGTGTTTATAATAATTTGATTACTAATGCTTTGAAGTACGGGACTGGAGCTACGACGATCAAGCTGGTGGCAAATTTAGTAAATAATCAACAAGTAGAACTTCGCGTTGAAAATAATGGGGCCAAGATTCCTGAAGAGTCCTTGAAGAAGATTTTTGAACGTTTCTACCGTGTCGAAACTTCTCGCAATACTAAAACTGGCGGAACTGGGCTCGGTTTATCAATTACAAAAAGTGTAGTTGATTTGCACCATGGAACAATTACTTGCGTATCGGATGATAATTGGACAAGTTTCATTATTCGTCTGCCATTAGATCCAAGTAAAGCGTCAGTGAAGCAGTAGCTGTGTTATAATTTTGTCTGAAACATTAATATTCTATTTGAGGGGTATAACATGAGTATTTCTTTAAATACCTGTATTTTAATTTTAAAAGAACACCACTTGCTTAAGTCAAGTGCGGTTCAAGATGCTGTCGCAACTAAGATGGATTACGTATCTTATGATTCACGCGACATTCAAACCAACACTTTATTTTTCTGTAAAGGGGCTGGATTTAGACCAACCTACTTATCAATGGCTAAAGACAACGGTGCCATTTGTTATGTTGCAGAACAACCATATCCAGAAGGAAAAGGGATGCACGCCTTAATTGTTCGTGATGTATCAAAGGCTATGGCACTTTTGTCTGCCGCATTTTTCCGTTTTCCACAAGACGATTTATTTGTGGTTGCCTTCACTGGAACTAAGGGTAAGACCACTTCCGCATACTTTTTAAAGGGAATGCTTGATCAAATGAATGGTGGTCGCACTGCACTTATTTCTTCAGTTAATGATGTAGTGGGTCCTAAGCCAGAAGACAGCTTTAAATCAAGCTTAACTACACCAGAATCACTTGATTTGTTCCGTGATATGAGAACTGCTGTTGATAATGGAATGACTCATTTGGTAATGGAAGTTTCAAGTCAAGCTTACAAGAAGAATCGTGTATTTGGTTTGACTTACGACCTTGGCTTTTTCTTAAATATTACGCCAGACCATATTGGACCAAATGAACACCCTAACTTTGCGGATTATCTTCACTGTAAGTTGCAATTGTTAGTAAATTCACGCAAGTGTATTATCAATGCAGAAACTGCTCACTTTGATGAAGTATATGCAGCCGCAACTACTACAACTAATCCAGATAGTATTTATCTATTTGCTAGTGAAAACTTTGAAAATCCAAACTTGAAGGTTCCAATTGATTTCCGCTATGCTTCACAAGAAACTGATATGCGTGAAACTCGCTTCAAGCTTTACTGTGCAAGTGATAAAGCTAAGCAACTTCCAATTAATGGCGATTACACTTTGCAAATGATCGGTGACTTTAACGAATCAAATGGTACTGCTGCAATTATCGGTGCAGGACTTGCTGGCATGGATCATGAGGAATGTGCTAAGGGTATTCGTCACGTTACCATTCCTGGTAGAATGCAAACTGAAATGACCAAGGATCATGGAATGGTTGTTGTTGATTATGCTCACAACAAAGCTTCAATGATGGCACTTATGAGCTTTATGCAAGAAGAATTCGATAATCCAAAGATTATTGTAGTTGTAGGTGCTCCTGGGGATAAAGGAGTTTCTCGTCGTCCAGGATTCAGTGAAAGTTTAACAGCTTATGCCGATAAAGCTTTCCTTACTACCGACGATCCAGGATTTGAAGATCCAATGTCAATTGCGCAAGAAATTGACTCTGGAATTGATCACTCAAAGTGTGATGTAACCATTGAATTAGATCGTAAAAAGGCTATCCATGATGCCATTGCAATGGCTGGCAAAGATGATGTTGTTCTTATCTGTGGAAAAGGTGCAGATGCTTTCCAAAAGATTCGCGGTGTAGATACACCATATCCATCAGATATCGTTGTTGCTCAAAATGTAATTAACGAACTTGAAGGTGAACAAGAACATTTTGAACATTAGTAACGGTTAAAATAATCAAAGTAGGGAAATTATGAAGCATTTTTTTAGTATTATCGGTGGAATGGGAACAATTGCCACTGAAAGCTATGTTCGTTTAATTAATCATCGAGTTAAAATTGCTCGAGACCAAGATTATTTAAACTATATTTTGGTAAATGATGCCCAGGTTCCTGATCGAACTTCTTACATTATGGATCATTCCAAGCCGAACTTCTTTTATGATTTAAAAGATGACGTCTTAGGCCAAGCCAAGCTTAATCCAGATTTCTTTGTTATGCCATGTAATACAGCCCACTATTTCTATGATGACTTGGCTGCGTTGACCGATATTCCGTTTTTGCATATGATGCGAATTGCAGTGCATAACTTTATTGATAATTATCCTAATGAAAAGAAAATCGGCTTAATTGCTACTGAAGGTTCAATTTATGATCATTTATATGAAGATGAAATTCATCATGTTGGACGGGAAGTTGAACTAGGTGGGCCTGAAATTCAGCCTATGGTTAATGAGTTGATTTATTCAGACATTAAGGAAAAAGGCGTTGTAGATCACGATTTATATCACAAAATTTTGAAGACAATGCATGATAAATATGGCTGTAATGTGATTTTGCTGGGATGTACTGAGCTTTCTTTAGCTCAAGAAAAGGCACCCGATCATCCCTACAATGTAATTGATCCACAATCCATTATTGCGGATGTTTCAATTGAACTTGCATTAAAAATTAGAAATGGAATGGATCCACAAGAAGCTTGTGCTAAATATTTGTACAAATAAATATTTCTAAACAAAATAGTGAATGACTTTATAAAAGTTCATTCACTATTTTTTGATGGTTTTATAAAATTTATTTAGAATAAAGTACATGTTTTGTTATCTGTTATTTTTCGCGTTAAAATATAGTATAGCATATAGAATACAGACTTAAGGGGATTTGACTTATGATTTTCAATAAAAATGACTACGATAGTAAACAAAGGTTTAGTATTAGAAAGCTAAGCGTTGGAGTATGTTCTGTACTGTTATCAACATTATTTTTGACAATAAATGATAATCAAACGGTTCATGCAGCAACAGAAAGTGACCAGCAGGAAACTGAGAAAAGTGACAGTGGGAACGCCAACAGAGGATTGAATATTGTAACTCAATCTGCATCTCAAACACAGGCTGTTACCACCACAGAAATACCATCTAAATCTACTCAATCAGAAGATTATACTACAGAACCTACCCACTCGGAGGCTTCTAGGAATGAAACTTCTCAAACGAAAACTTCAGGTACAGAAACTGCCCAAAATTCTGTTGAAATTCAGAAGGATAATGTAGAGAATACTTCAGCTACTAATCACAATAATACAATTGTTCAATCTACGGAAAAACCTTCTACTGTTCAAAAAACTAAAACTTCAAATCCTAATTCTTCTACTACTCGAACTGAAAGTAAAACAAACTCTTTAACTCAAAATAATCCTATTAATGATGCAAAGCAAAAAACAAATACACTTAATGTAAGTAACCTTGTTGCTAAGACTAATGTTAATGCTCTTCAAGAAGATAAGACTGCCGCAACCACAGCTACTACTAATGGCGGATATGATTCCGCTACTTGGGGCACATTAGATACTTCAAAGTGGACGGGACAGAATACAACCTTTGATGGAAACAATTATTACCAATTAACTGGCTACACTGGTGATCAAACTCATATTATTGTGCCAAATCAAGCTGACTTTGAGCAAGCTGGAAAATCAACTAATAATCTTCAAGTATCGATCTCTAATGATTTAATTAAAAGCTGGCAAAATGCTGCTACTATTGCCTTTAGTAAGACTGATGATAAGAAGATTAAGCTTTCAAGCACTAACTTAGATAATACTTTCAACAAGAATACTACTTTGACCAATTTAGATGCCAACAGTTTAGACACAAGTAGCGTTACTTCGATGCAAAGTACTTTTGAAGGTGCTTCTAACCTATCATCTTTGACTGGAATCAGTGACTGGGATGTTTCCAATG
>CATLCE010000002.1:0-134191 GCA_949888035.1 Lactobacillus johnsonii
AAAATTTTGAGATATTTGTGTAGTAATATATTACATATTCATAAAAGAGTGCTTTTTGTTATCTTTTTATGTAAATATAAGTTGGAAATTAAAATAACGTAAAATAAAAGTATCATAAAGTAAAAAAATTATTTACTTATATCTTTAAATATAACTCTTATCGTGTTATATTAAGTATTAGCAAGTGATTGCTAATACTAGCTTTATAAAAGCTAGTTAAAAATTTAAATAACTTCTTTTAGAAAAGGAGAGACCCAAAAGACCTGAAGCCTTTGTAGATCTCTTTATTAAAAAAGAGATTGAGTTATAACAAAAAGTTTATGTCATCAAGTTAAAGTTATAATTAAAATAATAGTGAATTGGTTATTTATAATTATATTTACTGTTACAATATTAATATTTTGATCAAGTTAACTTATATTGATTGTTGTAGATTTCAGCGAGCTTAATAAACCTAGGTATTACCCCTATCTTTTACTCCATATTCAATCTAGGTTTAATTTAAATTCATTTATTCCTTCTTAAGATCAATGTTGCTGTTAAATATCATTTTTAAAAATACTTCTGATAAAATTTAAGACAATCACTCTCTATTACGTTGCTAACTACTTTGATTGAAATAATTTTACTTAATGGTTTACTCAAATAATATTATATTTTTTCACACATCCCCAGTGTGTGAGTTCGTTATGAATATTTTGAATTAGCAATTTTCTTAATGTACATGTTTAAATAGATCTATTTAAACATGATGATATTATTGCATTATTCCTCCTTCAACTTGATTATTGTTATATTAGATTTGTTCACCCCAAAATGCTCGAATAGAATAATATTTTTGAATAAACTGAACCTTTGAATGCTTCAATAAGGGTTAGTACAACTTGATAACAAGTATTGATAGTTATGACTTTAAAAATCACATTGGTATAAAGTAAAGTACGGAAGACTGAGAAAAAATTTTTTCTTAGTCTTTTTTTATAAAAAATAGCTTGAAATTGCTTTCAAGCTATTGGATAATTAAAGACTTTCTTGAATATGGGTAGCTAAATAGTCATAAAGCATACCTTTTTTGATTTCAGTGGTATCAATACCCAAAGCATCCGCAATTGCATAAGCATAAGCCCAAGCAGTGGCAGGACCACGACTAGTGATCACCTTTTTGTTATTGTCAGTCACGGTGATAGTTTCTTTAAAATGGCTTGTAGGAGCATCTTTTTCAATTTGTTTTTCAAAGCCTGGGTAACAGGTATAATCTGCATCGTCCAAAACACCATAGCGGCCAAGAGCAATTGGAGCTGCACACATTGCCGCATTCCACTTGCCTTGTTTATGACGTTCAACCATTAAGTCAGCTAATTTTTTGTCATCACGTAAGTTTTCAGCGCCGGTTCTTCCTCCAGGAAAAGCTACTAGGTCATAATCTAATAAACTATCGTCGACTACTTTATCACAAGTCAATTTAATATTGTGATCACCTAGTACATTAACGCTCTTTAAGCCCACCATGTCTGTTTCAACATTTAAGCGACGTAAAACATCGACCACACTAAGTCCTTCGACTTCTTCGCAGCCATCTGCGAAAACTACAGCAACTTTTGTCATTAAAATCTTCCTTTCAAATAAAAACTATAAGTTAATTATAGTCTTTATTTGAAAAATCTAGAAAGATAGAATTTAGACATTTGAAGTGGTGTATAATTGATGAAACTGTAATAGATGAGGAAATAAGAAATAATGGGAACAATAGGGACAATTATCTTTTTAATTTTTGCAGGCATTTTAGCTGGGATCGTTTCTGCGGTGGCAAGTATGGCGTCCTTGGTTTCCTATCCAGCACTGTTAATCGCAGGCGCTCCTCCTGTAATGGCTAATATTACTAATACGGCAGCTTTGATTTTTACAGGTTTTGGGTCTGCTTTGTCATCTTTAGATGATATGAAGGGGCACTGGCGTGAAGCGGCTAAATATGCACTCTTTATCTTAAGTGGAGCGCTCCTTGGGAGCATTTTGCTTTTACGTTTTCCTGGGACAGTTTTTGAAAAATTAGTTCCTTTCTTCGTGATTTTTTCAGGAGGGATGCTAGTTTTAAGTGGAAGTAAAAAATTTTTTGATTTAGATGGCGAACATTCTACAGGTAAAACTATCGCAGCATATATTGGGATGTTTTTTGCGGGAATTTATACGGGATACTTTGGAGCAGCTGCTGGAGTGCTAAATTTAATCTTTCTAACTTATATTAGTGATGCCAGCTTTGTCACTGTAAATGCGATGAAGAATATCTTAGGCTCACTTGGAAATCTAGTAGCTTTAATTGTATTCATTGTTGGATCTAAAGTAGATTGGAAAATGGCAATACCTTTAGCAATTGGATTATTTGTTGGAGGGTATCTAGGTCAAAAAAGTATTAAGTATATGTCGCCAACTTTGGTTAGATGGATAACAGCAGCTTTATCATTAGTATTAGCAGGGTACTTATTCTATACCGCATATTTACAATAGATTTGGTAAAATAAAAGTAGTTGTTTGAGAATAAATAAGTAAGGAAGAAGGGATTTGTACTTGGCAACAGAGGTTTATTTAGTACGTCATGGAGAAACAATGTTTAATCAATTGAACAAAGTTCAAGGATGGTGTGATTCACCTTTAACAGTAAAGGGAATTGATGATTTAAAAAGAACTGCTGATGCGTTAGCGCAAGTTCACTTTGATAATATGTATTCTTCAGATTTAAAAAGAGCAATTGATACAGTTCATTTAATGAAGAATGCCAATATTGTTTCTAAAATTGGTAAAATTAAAAAGTTACCTGAATTCAGAGAAGTATTCTTTGGAAGTTTCGAAGGTGACGATATCAATGAAACTTGGAAACAAGTAGCGCTAGCTGCAGGAATTGGTCCTGTAGATGATGTGCAGAAAATCATTAATCAGATAGGGATTTATAAATTTAGAGAAGCTACCAAAAAGGCAGATCCTCGTCATTTAGCAGAAAATAAACAAGAACTTGATGAAAGAATGGTTCGCGCAATTGATGTATTGCATGATCTTACTGAAAACGAAAAAAGAGTTCTTTTAGTATCACACGGTGATTTTATAAAAACCCTTGCTATCAAATATTGGGAAAAAAGCGATGGCTTACATGATGTTCCTTTTCCTGATAATGGAAGTGTTACTCGTGGAATACTTCATGATGATGGTAAATTTGAAATTGTTGATTACAATGTAAACGCAGAAAATCTCTAAAAAGTCCTACTGCAGAAGCAGGACTTTTTTTGGTACACTAAGAAGCGAAAGGAAAATTTGTGATGAATAAAGATCATACAACTAAGCGCTATATTTTTGTTACGTTACTAAATGTAATTATTACAATTGCGGAATTTTTTGGAGGAATAATTTCTGGCTCACTCGCATTGTTATCTGATGCTGTCCATAATTTGAGTGATGTGGGGGCGATTATTCTATCTTTTGTTGCTCATTTAATTAGTAGAAAAAGTCGTAATAAAAATAAGACCTTTGGCTATCAAAGAGCTGAAACTTTAGCAGCTTTTACTAATGGGGTTATCTTAATTGTCATCAGTGTAGTGTTATTTGTAGAAGCTATTGAGCGCTTTTGGAAACCAGAACCCATTAAGGGTGGCATTATGCTGGTAGTAGCTTTGATCGGGTTAGCAGCTAATTTTATTTCTATGTGGGCAATGCATAAAGATGCTAAAAAGAATTTAAATGTGCGTTCAACTTTTGTTCATATGATGAGTGATGCTTTATCAAGTATTGCAGTCGTAATTGGCGCTATCTTTATTTATTTTTGGAATGTAACGTGGCTAGACCCGCTTTTAACAATGTTAGTTTCTGTTTTTGTTTTGCATGAAGCTTATGAAATTACAATGAAAGCTGCAAATGTGTTAATGGAATCCAACCCAGATATTGATTTAAACAAGGTTAATAAGATTGTATTATCATTTCCTGAAATAAAAAATATTCATCATGTCCATGTTTGGCGCTACAGTGATGATTACATTATGTTAGATGCCCATGTAAATGTCTCAAAGAATCTTACTGCGGGTCAATTTGAAAAAATTACCCAGGAAATAGGAAAGAAATTGAAAAAAGAACTCGGTGTGAATCATATTAATTTGCAGGCGGAATGTGAACGCGGAAAAAATGATGATATGATTGTTTCCGATTCAAAGCATGAAAATTAGGTGATAAGAATGACTTTTGAAGTAAATATATTTACGTCAATTATTGTTTTAATTGTTGGTTTATATGATTTGGCATGTGCTTGGAATCGAAGAAGACAGCCGAATAACAAAAAGGGTGTCAAAGCCTATGCGGTTTTAGGAACGATTTTTACAATTGCAGGAATTATATTGCTAATAAGTTGTTTAAGAGGCTAAAATGGTAAAGTTAGTTTTAGTAAGACATGGTGAAAGTGTTGCAAATGCAGCTAATGTATATACAGGATGGAATGATGTTCCTTTAACTGAAAAAGGGCGCGAACAAGCCAAAATGGCGGGAGAAAGAATTCGACAATTAGCAGACTTTTACCCTACCCATATTCATACCTCAGTCTTATCTCGAGCAATTGTTACAGCTAATATTGTAAGTGATGTGTGCGATTTTTTATATTTGCCTATTACTAAGACTTGGCGCTTGAATGAACGTCATTATGGGGCGTTAAGAGGCCTTAATAAGGATGTTTCACGCAAGGTGTTTGGTAAAGATCAAGTATTAGAGTGGCGACGTGGTTTTTATTCTATTCCGCCAAAACAAGGTTCATCAATGATTGATCGACGATACAAACTGTGTGATCAACATTTAATGCCACGTGCAGAAAGTTTATATCAAACTCAACTGCGGTTGATGCCTTATTATTATGATAAGATTGCTAGTCGAATGCTTCGAGGAGAAGATCAAATAATTGTCGCTCATGGATCTAGCTTGAGAGCTTTAATTAAAAAGATTGAAAATATCAATGATCATGATATTGTTAATTTAGAAGTTCCTAATGCGGAGCCAATCGTATATACAATGGATACGCAATTGAACATTATTGATAAAAAAATTCTTAGATAAGTACGGTTTTTCCGTACTTTTTTCTTTTCTCATTTGTAACATGAAAACTTGGGATTTTAATCATAGTGCACTTCATGTTAAAATTACTACGATATATTAAGTATTTTTAAGATTTAGTTTGGGGTATTTTAGCATGCGTAAAATATTTTTACTGCGAGGTGCACCAGGCTCAGGCAAATCTTCTTTTATTGCCCGACATCATTTACAACCATATGCAATTAGTCGGGATCAAATTCGATTACTATTAGCGGATTTAACTGTATATTATGAAGAAAATGAAGATTACTTACACCAGGTAATCCCACGCCATGTTACTGTGCGTACTGAGCAAATGGTAGATAATCTCGTGGAACATAAAATGTCATATGGAGAAACTGTTATCGTTGATGGGACTCATATTGTCCCAAGTGCGATTGAACATTTTAAGCCACTAGTTGATAAATATCATTATGAGTTGTTTGTTGTTGACTTAATGCAACATAATACTCTGGAGAGTTTGCTTAAGCGTAACGAAGTTAGGATGCATTATGATTGGGTAAAACCCGAAGTTGTTAAGCAGATGTATCGTTCATATGAAGCTCATCCCGAAGTACCTGATTGGGCTCATGGAATTGTACCAACTCAAATGGATAAAGCACTTTCTCAAAGAGAAAGTAACTTGGATCATTATTCACATGTGATTGCCATTCCGGATGGAGTTAAGGAAGAAGACTTTCCTCATGTGCACATTTCTAATTTTTACTTTTCATTCAATAATAAATTTACCGAGAAATATGGAACTTATCGCAATGTGGTGACAATTGCTAAGACTCGTGAGGAAGCAATTGAAGAATTTAAATTGCCTTATTTTGTATTTAAATTTCACCACAAGCATTTCCTTATTTCTGCATATCCAATTAGAAATGAGATGCTTGATCCAATTCGAAAAAGCAAGGGAGTTTGGACATACAATACGGGCTTGTATAATGTGGCCGACTTTTTAAAGGAATTCCCGGAAAACAAGAACCAGCATGTTCATCAATTCAATTTGAGTAAACTTGATCCAACACGTTTGCTTCATATTTGGTAAAATTGCTTGGAAAATAGATTTTAATGAAAACTGTCCGGAAATCTTCGTATTTTAATGCGCGGATGGATAGAGCTAATCAGAGTATTTCTTCAACCGAAATACTCTGATTTTTTATAAAAATGTACCAAATCGGTCCTGTAATTTACATAATTGGTGGTTTTTAGCTTTTAAGATGGAATTATCTGTAAGATAGTTTTACGGAGAAAAAACATTGCTACAGTGCAAAATTACAAAGAAATATGGTGTTGAAAATGGTAAAAAGTGAAAGAAAACTTGTAAGTAGATATTTCACAATTGCCCTAGCATCTTTGTTGTTAGGGTGTCTAAACCTCTCTAATCATGGGTTTGAGAATATTCTTTCTGTTCACGGGATTTATATAGTGACTTTGATAAGTCTTTCGTGGATATTTGCGTTTGGATTAATGATTAGTTCTAGCTTGCGATATAAAGTAGATAACCACGATTACATTATGGCGCTTGTTTGGTTAGTATATATCGTACTGATTAATTTAACTTAATGAAAATGAACCCCGAATTTCTAATAAGAATTTCGAGGTTTTTATTATGGTTTGTCAAAATTGGTATCAAGAATCAGTAAAAAAATACCTAATAGGTTTAATAACCTGTAGAATTGGTAAATTTTGAATTTTGAAGTGGAAAATTCTGTATCATGAAACTACAAGTTGAGATGAGATGAACTCTTATTTCAAGATTTTAAGATTAAGGAGGAAAGAAGATGGAAAATATTTCTACATTAAGTGATGCAGAATTATGTGATATTGTTGGAGGTGCAAAAGGTAAGGGTACAAAAAGAGGAAAGTCAAAATTTGGAAGTACGCAATGTACTATGAGTGTGGCCGCAGGGATGCTAATTGGTTCAGCAACGACTTTAAGCCCTTGGGGTGGACTTGCTGCAGGACTGACATCTGCTGCTTCTAATTGTTTCTAGTTTAAAATTTATTATTTTAGGAGAAGATATTTCATGGAAAGATTAAATGATAAGGAATTAAAAAGTGTTTTAGGTGGAAAGAAAAAGCCAAAATTTAATGCGGGTAAATGCTTTGTAGGAACCGCAGGTAGTGCTCTTGCTGGGGCAAGAGGATTAAGTGGATTTGGATGGCAAGGAGCAGTTGCTGGGGCCGGACTTTCTGGAGGCTTAGGTGCTTGGAATAGTTGTAAAGGTTAATAGCTAAAAAAGATGGAGTTAAAAATGACAAATGAAGAAAATAGTATCCTCATTAGGTTTGGAGTAATTACTATGTTACTGGTGACCTATCTTTGTATTAAGCTGTCAAATAATAATTTTGCAAATTTACTTTCTGTTAAGAATATAATTTTAGTTTGCTTAGTATTAGGTGCATGCATTTTTACAACTGTGTTAATTTTTAATTCTAAATTAAGACACTTAGTTATTAAACATGATAGTATCATAAGGCTTATTAGTATGCTTTATGGATTAATCGTTATAGTCCTATAATACCTAGATAAATTCTAAATAATACCAAATTAGTCATGTAATGGACTGAATTGGTATTTTTTATATTTCTTTTGAAAGAACATGATATAGTTATGGGTATAAATAAGTTAGGGAAAATCGTGAAAGGATAAAATATTATGAAGAAAAAAGTTGTTAAGAAGACTATTTTGAAGGAAAAAGAGTTAACAAAGATTGTCGGTGGAAGTACCGCACGGGTGGGTTTTAATTTTTTGAATAAAAAGCTTTGGAATAATATATGGAAGAGGTAGTCTTAGTCGTTTTCCTTAATATTTTTTCTGGTTTGGCAGATGTATGGTGCTTTTTTGAAATATCAAGAATAGAATCTAAAAAGAGACAGATTCTATTTTTGTGTATTGCTAATATTTTTTTAGGGTTGTTATTGTTTATAGGCAATATTGGGGTAATCTTCACAAACATACTCGAAATCTTGCTTTTTGTATTATATTTGAGAAAAAATAATACATTAGAAATGCTATTTGGTTCAATAATATTAGTATGCACATTGGATCTATTAGTTGATATTGTGTCTGATATGATCACTCAGATTATGTCATTTACTTTGGTAGGACAACTATCACTACGTTTCTTACTAATGCTAATGATGATAGTTGCAATAAAACTAGGTAACGGAAAAATATATAATTATCTAGCAAACCAAAATAACAAAATTTTCGTAGGCATATTAGTTTACACTTATATTTCTACGTTGAGCATCTCTATTATATATATTCAAAGCAGGTCTTTTACACCATTAACTTTGTTTTTTTCATTATGTATTCTTCTCCAAACTATCTTCGCTATATTTATATATCGCGAAATGACGTTGATTCAAAAAAAACTTTTAAATAAAAAGGATCAAGAAAAATTAGAACAAGAACAACACCAACTTGAAGAATATACTTCTTATCTTGAAAAAAGCCAAGATGATCTTCGTGCTTTTAGGCATGATTACAAGAATATTCTTAATTCTTTAAAGGTAAGTGCTCAAGAAGGAAATGTTCAAGAAGTCGTTCAAAAATTAGACAAGTATACTGAAACTACTTTGAATTCTGCGGCCTTACTTAAATATAAAGACGTAAATCATATTCACATTAAGTCAATTAAGAGCATTATTATTTCCAAGCTAACAGAATTGTATAATTTGGATATACAATATAATTTTGAATGTCGGAATAATATCCATAATTTGCCACACCATATAGATGAACTGGATCTGGTACGGATTATTGGCATCACTTTCGATAATGCAATCGAGGAAAGTAAAGCATTGATTGGCGAAAAGCATAACATTCGAAGTGCTGAAGTCCAAATAATGGTATATTCTGATGGTCCTGGTGAATTTGAATATGAAATCAGAAACAGAATCCAAAATAAAAAGATCTCAACTAGTCAAATTCAACAACGTGGTTTTACTACAAAGAAGAACCATAAAGGGCTCGGATTAGCTAATATTAAAGAAATAGAGAATAAATATCCTGATATGTCAATTTCTTATACCATCCAAGATGGCTGGTTTGACTTTTACATGACAATTGATACGGAAGATGGTGAAGAAAATGAGTAAGTTCCCAATTATTGTATGTGATGATGATGAAAATTTGGCTAATCAGTTGGCTAAGAATATTAATGCATCTATTCAAAATTTAACCGATGATAATGGAAGTTATGGGGAATTAGATGAATGTGTTACATTCGTGGCTAATAATTTTGCTCAAGCAGTAGGATATGTTGTTGCAAATGATATTAAGAATGGTATCTACTTCTTAGATATTGAATTAAGTCGTGAGTCTGAAGCTAAAAATGGGGTGGATCTAGCTGAATTCATCAAGAAGAATGATGAAAATGCTCAAATCATCTTCGTAACAGCCTACGATAAATACGCCCCATTAACATATCGCCGTCGTATCGGTGCAATTGACTATATTAGTAAAACTATGTCATCTGATAAGATTATTCAGCGTATTGAGGAAACATTGCGTAATGCCATTGATAATCTATCTAATAGAATTAAGTTTGGTCAGCGTGATTTTACTTATAAAATTGGGCGCCGTATATGTAAAGTGGCTGAAGATAATGTTCTTTTCATTGAACACAGTACCGCCCAACATAAAGTACATCTGGTTACTGAACATGGAGAGGTAGAATACAAGGGAAATATTAGTCAAATTGATCAAGAAAACCCCTTCTTAGTAAAAGTTTCTCAATCTGCCTTGGTGAATCCTAAGAATATTAATGCAATTGATACAAAGGAACGCACTATTATATTTGAGGATGATCAGATAGTAAGTTATTCCAGAGCGTATAAAAATGTGGTTAAAACGCTTGTAGCTAAATTTAAAAATATTAAAGTTAGTAGATGAAGACTGGGTTTATCCCAGTTTTTTGGTGGGAGCATGGGTACTATTAAAGGCTCGGCACAATGTGTAGGTTATTTAACGCGTCATAGACATCGTTAATTAAAACTAGAAAGGCAAAAAATATGGTTAGAAATAAATTGATTATTAAAGGAATAGCAGCCAGTATCCTATATTGTCTTTTGGGAATAATATTTGACTGTATTGATAATAATTTAGCAATTACTTCAATTATTGAAAATATTGGAGAATGGATAGCATTCGGATTGTTTATGTATTGGTTATTAAAAAGTGATAATGTCAGATCAAGATCAAAGTATAAAATTAATCCTTTAGGTTCATTTTTTATTGGTTTTTTCGGTAGTTGTTTATTCTTGACTTTACTCCTATTTCTAAAAATAGGGTATGTATCAATGGATTTTTATAAAAGTAATTTTTCTATCATTAGTACAATTTACTTAATTAGTGGATTTGTCGGTGGTGGGGCCGTATGTTTTCTTTCGTATGTCTATAAACATAGAAAAGAGTAACAGTTTTAAACCTATAACTTCACTAGACTATAGATATTTCTAATCTATTTTTTGTCAGTTTATTATTTTAAAATTTTAAAAATTAGTTATTAGATTAACTAATTTGACATTTTTTACTCTAGTACCAAATTGATACAAATGAGTAGTACTTTAATAATTACAGTGAAGCTAACTATAGCGAGATTCGAAACGGAATTTCACTTTGTAAATGATAAATCAAAATTATAAATCAAAGTACTGAATTGGTAATGAAGATAACTGATTCGGTATTTTTTTACATCCAATTTTTTAATCATGAAATAATAAACCCAACTTAACATGAGGAAGGGAAAATATGCTATTACAATATAAATCAATTTATGTACCACAAGTAGATGAATCAGATTGTGGTGTTGCATGTTTGGCTATGATTCTTAAAAAATATCATTCTAGAGTATCTTTAGCCCATTTGCGTCATTCAGCGCGCACCAATTTAGAAGGAACTACGGCACTTGGTTTAGTCAAAACAGCACAAGCATTTAATATGAAAACTGAAGCGATTAAAGCTGATATGTCCTTGTTTGATCCTAATACAGATATTCAATATCCCTTTATCGTCCATGTTTTAAAACAAGGGGAACTGCTTCACTATTATGTTGTACTTAAGGCAACTAAAAATTATTTAATCATTGCTGATCCAGATCCTAGCGTTGGTTTAACAAAAATGTCTAAAGAAAAATTTTCTCAAGAATGGACTGGAATTGCCCTTTTTATGGTGCCTAATGATAAATTTGAGCCGATTAAAGAGAAAAAGCAGAATCTGTGGTCACTGTTTCCATACATATTTAAACAAAAGAAATTAGTCATTAATATTATATTGGCTGCTCTTTTGATGACAATTATTAGTGTTTGTAGTTCATATTTCTTGCAAGGTTTAATTGATACTTATATTCCTAGTGGGACTTATCAAACTTTGTCGATCTTAGCCATTGGATTATTGATAGCGTATGTTTTTAATTCCATCTTCTCTTACGGGCAAAATTTTCTGTTGAATATTCTAGGTCAACGATTGAGTATTGACCTTAACTTGCAGTACATTCGTCATATTTTTGAGTTACCAATGGAATTTTTTGTAACTCGTAGAACAGGGGAAATTACTTCAAGATTTTCTGATGCTAGCCGAATTATTGACGCACTCGCCAGTACAGTTATTTCATTATTTCTTGATCTTTCAATTGTAATCGTAATGGGAATTGTTTTAGCAATTCAAAACTCTACTTTATTCATAATTACTCTGTTGGCTCTGCCAATCTACGCTGTAGTGATTCTTAGCTTTTCTAAGAAGTTTGAAAAGATGAATAATGATCAAATGGAGAGTAATGCGGTTTTAAGTTCTTCAGTAATTGAGGATATTCAGGGGATCGAAACAATCAAAGCTTTAAATAGTGAACAAACACGATATCGCAAGATTGATAGTCAATTCGTCGATTATCTTACAAAATCCTTTCGTTACAGTAAAACTGAATCCTTGCAGTCAGCTATAAAGACTTTCATCCAGTTATCTCTCAATGTGATTATCCTTTGGGTAGGGGCTAAAGTTGTAATGAACGGACAGATGAGCATTGGTCAATTAATGACTTTTAATGCACTGCTGTCTTATTTTGTAGATCCACTTCAGAATATTATTAATCTTCAACCCACGTTGCAATCAGCTAATGTAGCGCAAAATCGATTGAATGAAGTATATATGGTTAAGAGTGAATTTCAGAGAGATGCCCAAATTAGGGATGCAAAGCAATTAGTGGGAGACATTGAATATCATGATGTTGATTATCATTATGGTTATGGTGTTGACGTTTTAAAAGATATTAATTTAACAATCAAACCAAATGATAAGTTGGCGATCGTAGGAATGAGTGGCTCAGGGAAGTCGACTATGGTCAAACTTTTGGTTGAGTTCTTTTCTCCAAGTAAGGGTAAACTAACTTTTAACGGGTTTGATTCTACTAAAGTTGATAAACACGTATTACGTTCATATGTAAATTATGTTCCTCAAACACCGTATATCTTTTCAGGTACAATTAAAGAGAATTTGCTTTTGGGCAGTTGACCAAACATTACAGAAGAGGATATGCTTGAAGCGTGTCAGATAGCAGCGATTGAGTCTGAAATAAGCCAATTACCACTGCAATTTGAAACTAAGATGGATGAAAATGCTAAGATTTTATCTGGTGGACAAAAGCAAAGGCTGACTATTGCACGCGCGTTACTTTCCCCGGCTAAAGTTTTGATTTTCGATGAAGTTACAAGTGCTCTTGATACCATTACGGAGAAAAAGGTAGTAGATAATTTAATGAAACTAAAGAATAAAACTATTATTTTCATCGCCCATCGTTTAGCAATTGCACAAAGGACTAATAATATTGTGGTTATAGATCATGGTCAAATTGTTGAACAAGGAAGTCATGATGAATTAATACAGAAACATGGCTTTTACAATAACTTAGTTGAGAATTAGGAGCAATTTTATGAATAATAAAAACTATGAGAGCACCGAATTTTATTCTTATAGATTCAAGAATTTTTCAACTATGATTATTATTCCTATGGCAATTTTAGTTCTAATCTTAATAGTTGGTTCTTTTTTTGCAACTAGACAAAGTACAGTTACATCTATTGGAATTGTAGAACCACAAAATACACTTAATATCGCCAATAAAAATTATTATGAAGGACAGGTTATTAGAAGGAATAAAAAGAAATGGCTGGTTCATATTGATGGTAAGCAGAAAAATATAGTTCACTTATTTCCGATGATTAAGGCTAGGGGAGCGGTCAATGTGGTTACCTATTTCCCGGGTAATAAAATTAGTGCAATTAAAAAAGGCCAACCATTATATTTTCAGGTAGCCAATGCTAGTGGAACAATGGATAGATTGATAGGAAAAGTGAAAGAAATTGGAGTGTATCCCGTTAATCTACATGGCAATAATGTCTATGAAGTAGTTTGCCAAGCCACGTCTAAGGAAAATTTAAAATATGGAATGGAAGGCAATGCAACAATTATCACAGGTAAGAGTACATATTTCGAATATTTTAAGCAGAAATTATGATTAAAAGTATTCTGAACTTTTTATAATTGGCAAAATATAATTTCTTAGAAAGCAAAAATACTGATAGATTAGCGTTTAAATGCTAACTATCAGTATTTGCTTTATTTTAGGTTTTTCCTGGATGATTTTCTTTTGCTTGAAAAATTATTCAAAAGCTAAAGCTCCCATTGGATCCCACGGAAGAAGTTGAATTGGATTATCTTTTCCTTCTTCGTAAGCTTTCTTCAAATCATCTGGCAAGAATTTCTTGTTAATAACCGCTTGGTAAACAAATGAGTCAAACCATGAATCGCTCATTACAAAGTAACCTTTGAAGCCTGGCTTTTCACCCCAAGAGTTTTCGATCTTCCATTTGGTTGGCTTGCCATCAACAATGTCCACTCCAGTGATTACCATGGCGTGGTCCATCATACTTTCACCAGAATCAAGCATGTCAGCTTTAGACATAGTGAAATCAGTGTCAAATAATTGATCACGGCGGTAAAGGTTAGTATCAAGTAAACCTGCGCGTCTTTCAGAGTCTTTGACAACATTTGAACCGAACCAAACAACTTCGCCGCTCTTTAATTGCTTGATGATTAAATCTTTCATTTCATCGACTTTCAAGTTTAAGTGACGAACTTGACGACCGCCAACTACATTTCCAAGGTATTCTACTGAAAAGACCTTATGAAATGGCTTGTCACTAGTTGGAGCGTTAATAGTAGAAATATGATTTTCAAGATCCATGCCAACATATTTATCAAAGAATTCCTTAGGAGTGATATCTTTGTCAATGTGGTATTCTTTGTTGTCGTCACGGTATTCAAAGTTGAATTTCTTTGGTGGAAGACCAAGTGAAGTAGCTAAAATACGGAAGACATCGTTAAGCATATCGTTTTTAACTGCTTCTACTTCATCCATAGACTTACCAGAGTTAACTAACTTACGTAATTCAAGTCCGTCTTTACGAAGTAAGGTATTTAAAGTATCGTTTAATGCGCTGGAATTAGTGGCGTTGGCAGTTTCTGGATAAACGCTTTTTGGTACAATACCGTATTTTTCAATAATTCCGCAAAGCATGTCCCATTGGCCACCGTCTTGTTGAGGAGTAGCAAATAAGAATGAAACTTTACGGTCACCAAGATCTTTGTCTGCAGTTGCAATGACATTTTCAAAGAACCAGTTTGATTTTTCAAATTTATCCCAGAAATTAGTATAGTTTTGAGATAATTCAAAGTCTTTCAAACTGAATTTCTTTTGAAGTGGATGACGCATAGTGTTAAGAGCACTGAACATCCAGCAGCGTCCAGATTGCTTTTGATCAGCTGGCTTACCAGTTTCGATTTCAATTGAGAAAGTTGGATCAAGGTCAATCTTAGTTTGTAAATTTTGACTAGCTTTGTAAATTCCGTTTTCTTGAGCTGCATGACTAGCAACGTTGTAAACGGGATGGTTTGATAAATCTTGGGTAAATTTATCGATGTTATCATTTGTGATTTCTTTTGACATAAAATTGTCCTCCTTAAATATAGTTTAAACTATGAAAAATATTCTGTCTATTTTTAATATGGCGCATGATACCAAATTGAGTGGAAATCAGGGTGAGTTTTAAAATAGCGAATTACAATCGGATCAAGTGGCCATACTAAGATGTGGGACTTTTTTGCGATCAATAAAGCCGTTGGCATTTCTTGATCTAATTCTTGTTCAAGATCAAAATCAAGATTTACAAAAAAGTGATTCATGACCCAAACGGGTCCATCTTTGCGCTCAATTTTATCCATGGTCCACGCATTTTCAAAAACGTTATTATCACCATAAGTTTTAAAATCTTGGTGGGGATCATTAATATCAAACATGAAACTTACCCTTTCTAAGAAAATTACTTATTTTTCACGTAATTAATAATGTAAGCATAATGTTTTGTGTTTACTCAAAACATTGTAAAATAAATCTTTGTAAAAAGAAAAGTAGTAAATGGAGTAAAAAGAATTATGAAGACGCGTGGTTTTGAAGTTGTAAGTAAATATCAAGATAAAGGGATTAATTTGCCTAGACGCCAAACTTTGGCTAGTGCAGGTTATGATATTGAGGCGGCTGAAGATATTGTGATTCCAAGTATTTGGCGTTTAAATTTTGTAAGAATTTTTCGCCTTATTCGCAATGGCCATCAATTATATGAACGTGATTATAAGCTTGCCGATGAAATTTTGAAGCCGATTTTGGTGCCTACTGGTCTTAAGGTTTACATGCCAGAAGATGAAGTACTAATTTTAGCTAATCGCTCATCTAATACTTTTAAAAAGAATTTAGCACTTCCAAATGGAATTGGTGTAATTGACGCGGATTACTATAATAATCCCAATAATGAGGGCGAATTATTTGTCCAAGTCTTAAATTATGGCGTTCGTCCACTTCATATTAAAAAAGGAGATCGGATCGCTCAGGGAATTTTTATGAAGTATCTTAAAACAGATGATGATGATCCAATTAGTCGTCAACGTTTGAGTGGCTTTGGATCTACTAATAAAGAAGGGAAAAATTAATGGCTCGAGTAAAAACTCAGTATAAATGCCGCTCTTGTGGATACATTTCGGCTAGCTATTTAGGTCGTTGTCCTAATTGTGGTGCATGGAATCAATTTGAAAAAGAAACTCAAGAAGTTCAAAAACGCTCAGCTAAGCAATCACCTAGTCAATTGATTAAAAAGACTGGATTGAGTGAGCCGGTTAAATTAGAAAATATCAAGGCAGAAAAAGAAGACCGGATTAAAACCAAATCTGAAGAATTAAACCGAGTTTTAGGGGGAGGAATTGTGCCGGGATCGCTTGTTTTAATCGGGGGAGATCCTGGAATCGGTAAATCCACTTTAATGCTGCAAATCATGAGCGATATCGCCGAAAAATATAAGGTTTTATATGTTTCTGGAGAAGAATCAGCCAATCAAATTAAGCTTCGCGCAGATCGTTTGGGCGTTGGTAAAAGCGACATGCTTTTATATCCGGAAACAGATATGCATGATATTCGCGAACAAATTGATGATTTAAAGCCTGATTTTGTTGTAATTGACTCAATTCAGACCATGAATGAACCAAGTTTAGATTCGATGACTGGCTCAGCATCTCAAGTGCGTGAAGTAACTAGTGAACTTATGAAAATTGCCAAGATGAATGCAATTACTGTATTTGTAATTGGCCATGTGACTAAGGAGGGGGCAATTGCTGGTCCAAAGATTTTGGAACATATGGTGGATACGGTGCTTTATTTTGAGGGAGATGAACATCATTCTTACCGGATTTTGCACTCAGTAAAGAATCGTTTTGGGGCTGCTAATGAAATTGGAATGTTTGAAATGGTCAATGAGGGATTAAGAGAGGTAACCAATCCATCTTCAATTTTTCTTGATCAACGTTTACCCCAATCCACTGGGTCGGCAATTGTGGTTTCACTTGAAGGGACGCGTCCGCTGTTAGCAGAAATTCAGGCTTTAGTGACACCGACAGCTTTTGGTTATGCCAAGCGAACTACTTCCGGAATTGATTATAATCGAGCAGCACTTCTTTTAGCGGTTTTAGAAAAACGAGGCAACTTAATGCTTCAAAACCAGGATGTATATTTGACCGCAACTGGTGGGATTAAGTTAAATGAACCTGCAATTGATTTGGCAATTGCAATGTCTGTAGCATCGAGCTATAACAATAAGGAAATTTCTCCAACCGATTGTTTTGTTGGCGAAGTGGGCTTAACTGGGGAAGTACGACGCGTTAATAAAATTGAATCGCGAATTACTGAAGCTGCTAAAGTGGGGTTTAAACGGATTTTTATTCCCCGACATAATATGGATAAAAGCTTAACTGATTTAGGAATTGAAGTGATTCCAGTTTCCAGCATCCCCCAAGCTTTGAAACTTGTTTTTGGTTAAAGAATTGAACTTTTTCCTTATTACGCGTAAACTAAGAATGTTAAAATCTACTATTTTTGAAAGAGGCATGAATTTTGGCTAAAGAAAAGATTCGTGTAAGATATGCACCAAGTCCAACTGGTCACTTACACATTGGTAATGCACGTACTGCACTTTTTAACTATTTATTCGCTCGTCACAACAAGGGTACCTTCGTTTTAAGAATTGAAGATACTGACCAAAAGCGTAACGTTGAAGGTGGATCTAAGTCACAGATGGAAAACCTTCGCTGGTTAGGTATTGATTGGGATGAAGGTCCTGACAAGGGCGGAGATTATGGTCCATACCGTCAATCAGAAAGAAAAGATATTTACAACAAATACATCAAGCAATTGATTGATGAAGGTAAGGCTTACTACTCATACAAGACTGAAGAAGAGCTTGAAGCACAACGTGAAGAACAACGTGCGATGGGAATTGCTCCTCACTATACCTACGAATATGAAGGCATGACTGCTGATGAAATTAAAAAGGCACAAGCAGATGCTGAAGCAAAAGGTTTAAAGCCAGTTGTACGTATCCATATTCCAGAAATGGAAACTTACGAATGGGATGACATGGTTAAGGGTCACTTAAGCTTTGAATCTGATACTATCGGCGGCGACTTTGTTATTCAAAAGCGTGATGGAATGCCAACTTACAACTTTGCCGTTGTAGTTGATGACCACTTGATGAAGATTACCCATGTTCTTCGTGGAGATGACCACGTTTCAAACACTCCAAAGCAATTGGTAGTTTATGAAGCTCTTGGTTGGGAAGCACCTAAGTTTGGTCACATGACTTTGATTATTAATGCCGCAACTGGTAAGAAGTTATCAAAGCGTGATGAATCAGTTCTTCAATTTATTGAACAATATCGTGATCTTGGTTACTTACCAGAAGCTATGTTTAACTTTATTACTCTTCTTGGTTGGTCACCAGTTGGAGAAAATGAAATCTTTACTCAACGTGAATTCATTAAGCAATTTGATCCAAAGCGTTTATCAAAATCTCCAGCTGCTTTTGACCAAAAGAAGCTTGAATGGGTAAACAACCAATACATTAAGAAGGCAGATCGTGATACCTTGCTTGATTTGGCTTTGAATAATTTGCAAGAAGCTGGTCTTGTTGATGAACATCCAACTCCAGAAAAGATGGAATGGATTCGTCAATTGGTTAATATTTACTCAGTTCAAATGTCATACACCCAACAAATCGTGGAAATGGCTAAGATCTTCTTTGAAGAGGCAAAAGATTTATCTGAAGAAGAACTTGAAGAAATCAAAAAAGACGACGCTCGTCCAGTAATTGAAGAATTCAAGAAGCAATTGAATCTTATCCCACGCTTTACTGCGGTTCAGATTATGAATGCAATCCAAGCTACTCGTCGTGAAACTGGTGTTAAGGGTAGAAAGCTCTTCATGCCAATTCGAATTGCAGGTACTAGATCAATGGTAGGACCTGGTATTGGTGAAGCTATGGAACTTTTGGGTAAAGAAAGAGTTCTTGAACACTTAGACTTGACCTTGAAGCAAATGGAAGAAAACGGTCTTTAATTAAAAATATGAAAGGCACTAAGTTTTGAGGCTTAGTGCTTTTTTATGTTTTCAAAATTGGTAAAATAAAAGTATATTTAAAAGAAGGGATATGTGTTAGCCGTGAAAGTATTTAATACATTGACGCGTCAAAAAGAAGATTTCAAGCCAATTACTCCAGGACAGATTAACATGTATGTCTGTGGTCCAACTGTTTATAATTATATCCATATTGGTAATGCGCGTAGCGTGATTGCTTTTGATACAATTAGACGCTATTTTGAATATAAAGGCTACAAAGTTAACTACGTTTCTAACTTTACGGACGTAGACGATAAGATGATCAATGAAGCAAGAGAAGAACATACCACTGTTCCCAAGCTTGCTGATAAGTATATTCGTGCTTATTTAGAAGATACTGAAGCTTTAAATATTGAAAAGGCAACTTTGCATCCCCGCGCAACTCATGAAATCAGTGAGATTATTGCATTTGTGGAAGACCTAATTAAAAAAGGTTATGCTTATGAAGTGGATGGAGATGTATACTACCGAGCAAAGAAGTTCCCAAATTATGGCGAACTAAGCGATCAAAATATTGAGCAACTTGAAGAAGGGGCTTCTGAGCATATTAATGACGAAGAGCAAAACCGCAAGGAAGATCCGATTGATTTTGCTCTTTGGAAGGCACAAAAGGAAGATGATGAAATTGCTTGGGATTCTCCATGGGGTAAAGGTCGTCCAGGCTGGCATATTGAATGTTCCGTAATGTCTACTAAATACTTAGGCGATACCATTGATATTCATGGTGGTGGGCAAGATTTGGAATTTCCCCACCATGAAAATGAAATTGCTCAAAGTGAAGCTAAAACTGGTAAAAAGTTTGTTAACTACTGGCTTCATAATGGTTTTGTGACGGTTGGTAAAAAAGAAGAAAAAATGTCTAAGTCACTTCACAACTTTGTCACGGTTCATGATTTGATTAAAACAGTTGATCCTCAAGTTTTACGTTTCTTCATGGCAAGTGTGCAATATCGTCGCCAAATTAATTATTCAGAAGAAAATTTAGCTCAAGCCAAAACTATTCTCGATCGCTTTAAGAATACTTTATTGAATATCAATTATCGTTTAGAAGATGATACTGAAACTAAAGCTGATCCCAAACTTACTGAAGCTATTGCAAATACTAAAGTAGAATTTGAAAAAGCAATGGATGACGATTTTAATGTTCAAAATGCTTTAGCCGCAATCTATGATCTTTTGCCAATAATCAATGCTAATGCGGCTTTAGATAATGTTGATAAAAAAGCCCTCTCAAACTTTAAAGAAGAATTTATTAAGTGGCTCAGCATTTTTGGAATTGATTGCGAAAAGTTGATCAAAAAAGAAGCTAGTGCTGATGATGATAAAATCGATGCTTTAGTTAAAGAGCGTGATGAAGCGCGTAAGAACAAGGATTGGGCACGAAGTGATGAAATTCGCGATCAATTGAAAGATCTAGGTGTTACCATTCAAGACACTCCTCAAGGAACAAGGTGGACTCGTGAATAAAATAAAGAAATTAACTGAAGAAAATGTAAATCCAAATACTTTAAGTGGGCAAACTTTAGCTTACTTGGGGGATGCGGTGTATGAAATTTATATTCGGCGTCATTTGATTAAGGGTGGGATTGTGAAACCACAAAACCTTCAAAGAGACGCTACTCATTATGTTTCTGCCAAAGCTCAAGCAGCTTTGATTACCAAATTACAAGATGATGATTTGCTAACGGATGAAGAGTTAGCCGCTTTTAGACGAGGACGTAATTCGAAAACTCACACTAAAGCTAAAAATACTAGCTTAAAGACATATCAAATGTCTACTGGCTTTGAAGCTATTTGGGGTTATTTAGATTTAGCAGGTAAAACTGATCGCGTTGAAGAATTGACCCTTTGGTGCATTCAAACTGTAGAAGATGGAGGGATCAGTAATTATGACTTCAAATAATAAAGATTTTGTCTTTGGTCGACATGCGGGAATTGATTTCTTAAAAACTCAAGGTGCTGATCGAATCAATAAAGTATTTCTCCAGCATGGAGTACAGGAAGATTTTGCTAATCAAGTTTATTCTTTAGCTAAAAAGAAACGCTTAGTGGTTCAAACTGTGCCTAGAAGTAAGCTTGATAATTTGGTTCAAGGTGGAAATCACCAAGGATTAGTGTTGGCCGTATCAAGTTTTGAATATGCGGATTTAGATCACCTATTGGATAAGTTTGAGCAAGAGGGCAAAGAACCATTTTTGTTAATGCTTGATTCAATTGAAGACCCTCATAATTTGGGATCGATTTTAAGATCAGCTGATGCAACGGGAGTGGATGCGATTATTATTCCTAAGCGTCATGCAACTGGATTGACATCAGTTGTTGCTAAAACCTCTACTGGAGCAATCGATTACGTACCTGTAGCTAGAGTCAATAATTTAGTTCAAACTACTAAAGAACTTAAAAAGCGGGGATATTGGATATTTGGTACAGATATGGAGGGTACCGATTATCGTAAATGGGATGCAAATGGTAAGACAGTTTTAGTAATTGGCAATGAAGGTAAAGGGATCTCTCCACTTCTTAAGAAACAAATGGATCAAACTTTGACCCTTCCAATGGTAGGCCATGTTCAGTCCTTAAATGCTAGTGTGGCGACTGGGGTAATGCTTTATCAAATGTTAAATAGTCGCCATCCGTTAAAATAGTTAATGAAATAACTTTTGTGAAAATGAAAAAGACACTTCTATTGATTGAAAATAATTAGAAGTGCCTTTTTGTTTGTTTAAACATTCGTTCAACTTAATTAGCGTTAGCTCTCTTTGTATGCTTTTTCTGAATAAGCAAAGTAAAGAGAAGTACGAATGAATAGTAATGAAATACGAGAGCTCGAATTAATTGAAAAGATAAAGCTTCAGGATAGTGAGGCTTTAAAGCAATTATGTAATATTTATCAACCTTTAATTAGGTCAATTAGTAACAATTACTTTTTGCAGATTTATGATTACCAAGATTGGCAGCAAGAAGCTATGATTGTGTGCTATAGCTGTGCGCAAAGTTTTTCAAGAGAAAGAGGGAGTTTTGCTGGTTATTTTAGAAGAAGACTTACGAATCATATAATAAGTTTAATTAGAAAACACTGGTCATTGAAGAGTAAAATCAATAATTCAGCGGCTTCATGGGAGTATATCAATGAATGTGGTGCAGGAGAAATTGAGTGCGGGGTCAGTGAATTGATTGTTCCGCTTGGAGATCTGTATACTGAAATTGTCGAAAAGTTATCTAACTTAGAATTGGCAGCTTTAATGATTGTGTTAGGTCAAGCTGATGAAGAGAGAGTTATTATGAATTTAAATATTGATAAAAAAGTCATGCAGAGAGCCAAATCTAGGATGATGAATAAATTTAGAGATGTGTTATTTGAGTGAGTTTTTACGCTAGAAAGGATAAATTGCGTTATAATATATCTTGTAGAATATTTTAGGAGGTAATTTAAGATGGCAGACGAAATTATTAAGACTGCATTGTTGGACCGTCACATGAAGGAAGTATTTGACTGGAGTGATTCAGATATGCCAGTTAGAGATGCCCTTTGGGACTACTTCATGGAAAAGAATGGTAGAGATACCATGAAGACGGAGGAAGATATGCTTCCGTTCTTAAAAGACTCTGACGATAAGATCGAAGCCTTCGTTGACGAAAATCTTAAGAAGTAAATCCGACTAATAAACAATGTTCTACGCACCGTGGTCACGCATTTTTGACCACCAAGACAGCTACTCTCCGGTAGCTGTTTTTTTGTAGATTGAATTTGTTTTTGTTATACTCGTAAAACAAATGTAAGAAAGAAGCCTGCCAAAAGTGAAATATATAATTGGAATTGATGTTGGAACAACCGCAACTAAGGGTGTGCTTTATGATGAAAATGGCCAAAAAGTTGACAGTGCCCAAAGAGGATATCCTTTGATTCAAGAAAAGATGGATCAAGCTGAAGAAGATCCTAAGTTAATATTTGATGCCGTTCAGGACGTGATTTTTTCTTTATCACAAAAGAGAAAGATTACGGCAATTTCTTGGTCGAGTCAAATGCATAGTTTAATTGGACTTGATGAGAATAAGGAATTACTGACTAATAGTCTTACCTGGGCTGATAACCGTGCTAAAAATGTGGTAAAAAAGGCTAAAGCAGACGGCTTAGCACAGAGGATTTACCAACAAACAGGAATGCCTATTCACCCGATGGCACCAGTTTATAAGCTACTTTGGCTTAAACAAACAGCTCCAGAACTTTTTTCTCAAGTAAAATATTGGTTAGGAATCAAAGAATACTTGATTTATCGCTTAACCGGGAAACTAGTCGAAGATTTATCGATGGCTGCAGGTACCGGGCTTTTAAATTTAAAAACTTTAACTTGGGATCAGGAGTTGCTTTCGCAAGTAGGAATTACTGAGAAAGTTCTTCCTAAATTAGTAAAAAGTAGTGATGTTGTAGGATCAGTTAAAGAAGAATATCGTCAAAAACTTGATTTAGATGAAAATACCAAAGTAATTGCTGGTGCTAGTGATGGCTACTTGTCAACAATTGGTGTGGGTGCGATTGATGAGGCCGATTTTGCGATGAATGTAGGAACCTCGGGAGCAGTAAGATGCTTAGCCCGAGAAAGTATAATCGATAAAAAGGCGCAATTTTTCTGTTATCCAGCAGATCAAGGTTATTTGATTGGCGGACCGGTAAATAATGGTGGGATTGTTTTTGAATGGGCACGGAAAGTGTTACTTGGTCCTAATGAAAGTGCAGAAGATTTTTTGACGTTAGCACAAAGTGCACCCGTTGGAAGTAGAGGCTTAATTTTTCATCCTTATTTGGGCGGGGAAAGAGCGCCGATTTGGGATGCGAATGCTCATGGATCGTTTGTGGGATTAACCAGAAGTCATACTAAGGCCGAGATGGCCAGAAGTGTAATTGAGGGGATAATTTTTAACCTGTATGATGCGTCGCACGCAATTATTCAAAGTGCTGGCAAGCCCCACGCAATCCGAATCACTGGTGGCTTTGTGCAGAGTGATTTTGTTCGGCAAATGCTAGCTGATGTGTATAATTTACCAATTATTGCAATGAAAAATAGTGAGGGTGGTACGCTAGCCGCGATGTTTTTAGGGAAGCAAGCGCTCGGACTCAGTCCAGATCTAAGTGGAATTCGAAAATTTACAAGTGAAGAGAAAGTTTACTTTCCTGATCCGAAAAATGTGACTCGTTATCAAAAAATTCTTCCTGTTTATCGCAAAATTGAAAATGATTTAGCTAAGTCATATGAAAAATTAGCCCATCTTCAAAATAAGTTGCAATAAAAAAGGCGGTCCGAGATGGACTGCCTTTTTTGTGACTTTTAGTTAAGCATTTTTAACGTCTTCGACAATTTGATCAACTGTCATTCGATTGTCTTTCAAAATTTGTTTTAGTGGAACTTGATCAGTGTAAACGCGCTTTTGACCGTAGTTCAAAATCTTGACATCTTTATCTCCGAGATAAGAAGCAACCTTTTCACCAAAACCGCCATCAAGAAGGTTATCTTCTAAGGTAACGATAACCTTGTTTTCATTAGCCAGTTTATCAAGAGTATCTTTGTCGAGAATATTTGCAGAAACTGGGTTAACTAAGCTTGCACCAAGTTTATCGGCAACTTTTTCGCCCAGCATGGAATACATGTCGCCAAGAGCTAAGATTGCGACATCTTTACCTGGTTTAGTGTCATATTTGATTTCGGAGTAATCATGGCTGAATTCTTGGCCTTCAGGGACACGCTTAGTAGGCATTTTAATGGCAACGGGATGCTTTCTTTGTTTGATTGCCCATTCCATCATGGCCTTTTCTTCAGCCAAAGTGGTTGGGGCGAGGTAAATCCAGTTTGGTAAGTTGGAAACCATTACTTGATCAAAAATGCCTAAGTGAGTCTTGCTAGTGCCAGACATTCCGCCCCCGGCGACCATCATTACGACTGGTAAATCGTTAGCGGCAACATCGTGTGATAATTGGTCAAATGCACGTTGCAAGAAAGTAGAATTTTCAAATAAAACTGGAATTGCGCCTTCTTTAGCCATTCCCGCAGCAAAAGCAACGGATTCTTGTTCAGCGATTCCCACATCGTGGTAGTTTTCTGGATATTTTTCTTTGATTTCATCAAGACCAAAGACACCCGGAATTGCGGCATTGATTGCCATAATCTTATCGCCGTCTTCAATATACTCTTTCATGACGTCCATGGCAACTGAATTTGCCGTTGGACCTTCAGGCATTGGAACGGTAGTCTTATCAGTCTTAAGGTCAAAAGGCATTACCCAGTGGTGAGCTTCTTCGTTGTCGATAGCTGGTTGATAACCTTTACCCTTTAAAGTATTGATGTGAAGTAAAATTAGGTGATCTACATCTTTAACTGCTTCAAAGGCCTTAATCATTGATTCAATGTCATTTCCATCAGCAACATAGCGGTAATCAAAGCCCATTGCTGTAAATGGATTTTCTTTAGTTTTACCATTTGAATCACGAAGTTTCTTTAAAGCTGTGACCAAGCCGCCGACATTGTCATCAATTGACATTTGGTTGTCGTTGACAACAACTACTAAGTTGTGGGGTTCAATTGCGGCATTATTAAGGCCTTCATAAGCAAGACCACCAGTCATTGAGCCATCTCCAATTAAAGCCATAATGTTTTCATGATTGCCCATTAAATCACGTGCCTTAGCCATTCCTGTTGCCAGGGCAATTGAAGTTGAAGTATGGCCGACTGCGTAGTAGTCATATGGACTTTCATCAGGATTGGTATAAGGAGTTACATCTTGGTAGTGAGCTGGATCGAGCCAAGCAAGAGCACGGCCAGTGAGCATCTTGTGAGGGTAGGTTTGGTGAGAAACGTCCCAGACAATCTTGTCCTTTGGTGCGTCAAAAACGTAGTGGTAAGCAATCGTAGCTTCTACAATTCCCAAATCTGGACCTAAGTGGCCGCCTTCAGCTGCATCTTTTTCTAGGATTAATGTTCTGATTTCTTCAGCTAATTTTTGCATTTGCTTAATGTCGAGCTTCTTTAGATCAGCTGGAGAAGAAATTTGATTTAATAAATATTCTGGATGTTTATTCATGTTTTTCGCCTCGTAATAATAATTAACTAGAATTATTGTAGTTGAAAATCATGAAAGTTACTAATAATTTGTTAGTATATTTTAAAATAAGTAAATTGCATAATGGAAATAATAAAATAGGATAGAGGAAGTATGATGAAGATAAGTGAAGCGTTAAAGAAGGAAAGAGTTAAGAGAAATCTTTTGCAGAAAGATATGATTCGCGGGTTGAAAATTTCAAAATCGCATTACTCGTTAATTGAAAAAGGAGTTCATCGAATTTATGCAGATGACTTGATGAATATGTTGGCAAATAATAAGATTGATTATCAAAGTTTCTTTGATGAGATCGCAAACGATTATGGGTATGAAGATGATGTAAAGAAATTAACTCATGAATTAGATTTAGCTTTTTACAAACGAGATTTAAAGAAAACTAGAGAAATTAAAAAGAAGATTGCAGAAAGTGATATCCCAATAGAGTTGAGGTATCATGCGGATTTGGTAGAAGCAGAATTAGCTAATAGTAAAGTGGCTACTAAAATTTGTAAGAAGATAAATGAGGAAATCTTTTGTGTTGATAATTGGACGCAGAGTAGGGATGCTTTAAGATTATTTGGTAATTCGATGAAATATCTAGATAGCGACATAAGAGATATCTTGATGGAGTCAGTTTTGCAAAGATATCAAAAGATTCAAAGTTTTGAAAAAGAAGAACAAATTCGAATAATCGAAATAAGTTTGAATTATTTGTTTAATTATGATAAACGTGTCCAAAATAACAATACAAAGCTAATATTTGAAATGATAAAAGCACTTCCGCCCATTCCTGATTTGACTTCGTATAAATTAGTGGGGACGTATTTTAAAGCTAGATTTGATGGAGACTTTGATAAAATGCACACGATTAAAAATGCTTTGAAATTTTCTGGTTATGAAAATATAAGTGAAAAGATGGATTAGTTTCCTGTAGGAAACTCAGATAACAAAATAGAAGTAATGGCTAAAATGGAATTTAGAAGGCAATAAAAAAGAGGAGGATTAATGCATGAAACATAAAAATATCTTCATAGTTAGTATCATTACAATCATTTTAGTTGCATTTTTAAATGTTCTGACTGTTTACACAGTTTCAAACGGAATCAGCTATTGGGAAGGCTATTCAGCTTTAAATAAATTGCGCAAGCAAAAGGTCTATTTGGGTAATGATCAAATTACGGATAATCAAGACAGATCGATTACTAAAAGTAAGACCAACAATACTAAAGCTAAGGCCATTCTTAATTATTTAGATAAGAATTATGACTATGCAATTTCGTGGGATGCAAGTAACGACAGCCGCGTTAATGCCATGACGATGGACCAAAAATCATTGGAAATGTATCCCATTAAAGTAGCTCAAGGTCAAAAATTGAAGGCAAGAGACTTTCACCGAAATAAAGTTATTCCGGTGTTAGTTGGAAGTAAGTTGGCCAAAAAATATCCTTTGCATCATCAATTTACTTATCGTGATGGCTCTACAGGAAAACGTCAATCTTACCAAGTAGCTGGAATTCTAACTGCTTCTTCAAGCATCCCTTCACCATACCTGTTTCAAAATCAAAACTACTTGGATAATACCATCATCATTCCACTCACTACATACACTAGAGCTCATATTAATTTATCCCAAGTAGCAAATGGTGTCCAAAACTTGTTAATTTTCAATACTAATCAAACTCAAATTTCTAACTTAGAAAAATTCTTTAAATCTCAAAACCTAAATGTGAAGTTTTATACTGTTCAAAGCAGCATTAACCAAGAGACTCGCATTGTTAAATCAGCCCTCATCAAGCTGGCTGTGGGCATAATTGTCTTGTTAATTGTGATTGCTTTCTTAATTAGATACTTAATAAGAAAAGATACCCAATTGCAACTTAAGAAATTTATTACTAGTTTAATTGGGTTCGGACTTCTTTTAGGGATTCTAATTGAATTAGTACTTGGATTTTCACTACCAATGCTCTCATTAGTTGGAATTCCAAAATGGACGAGTTTAAATATCATCCTTTCTATTTTGAGCATTGTGTTGATTAATCTGCTTTTAGCCATTATAATTATCATTTTTCAAAGGAATAATCCTCAAAAGTAATAATAGTAGGCAATTAGATTACTTGTCTGCTACAATTGCGTTGAGATCAATTTCCTGTTAAAATATCTAAAGTTTGGAAGTGAGATTATGGCAGTGAAAAAAGCAGCTTTAGCCTGCACAGTATGTGGTTCACGTAACTACTCAATCGCCGCAAGTAAGAATCGAACTCAGCGTCTTGAACTGAAGAAATTTTGTAAACATTGCGGTAAAATGACTTTACACAAAGAAACGAGGTAATTGAAAGAATGTTCAAGTTTTTAAAGAGCGTTGTCCAAGAAATGAAAGAAGTAACTTGGCCAACTGCTAAGCAAAACCGTCATGATACTGGTGTCGTTATTACCTCATCCGTATTGTTTGCAATTTACTTAGGTGCACTTGATTGGGCATTTAGTGCATTAACTCAAGTAGTTATGTAGCTGTAAATAATAGAATTTAAAGTGGCCATATGGTATAATAAAGTCACTTGAAAAAAGACCTCGCATAGAGGCTTTTTTGTTTGCGAAAAATTTAAGGAGAAACATCATGGTAGAAACATCAAAGAAACAATGGTATGTACTTCATACTTACTCTGGTTATGAAGATAAGGTTAAGTCAGACTTGCTTTCACGTGCACAAAGTATGGGGATGCAAGATTACATTTTCCGTGTAATGGTTCCTGAAGAATCAAAGGTAGAAACTGTTCGTGGTAAGAAGCAAGACGTTGAAGAAAAGATTTTTCCAGGATACGTTTTAGTGGAAATGGTAATGACTGACGAAAGTTGGTTTATCGTAAGAAACACTCCAAACGTAACTGGATTCGTTGGTTCACACGGGGGAGGTTCTAAGCCATCTCCACTTCTTCCAGAAGAAGTAGAGCGTCTTCTTAAGAATCAAGGTGCCCCTGCTAAGCAACAACCTGATGTTGATTTTGAATTGGGCGAAGAAGTAACCATCACTGAAGGTGCATTTAACGGCATGGTTGGTAAGATTACTGACATTCAACCTGATAAGTACAAGTTATACGTTTCAGTAGATATGTTTGGTCGTGCAACTACTGCTGAACTTGACTATGATCAAGTAAAGAAGTTTGATGAAAACTAATTCAAAAATAATGTTGTAATTGTGTAGAAACGATGGTAACATACTAAAAGTACGTTTTATCATTGTGGGAGGAGAAGTAGGTAAATTCTCCATTTTAACCGCATCACGGAATCAAGGAGGTTTTGACCGTGGCAAAGAAAGTTATTAACGTAGTTAAGTTACAAATCCCAGCTGGTGCTGCAACCCCTGCACCTCCAGTTGGTCCTGCTTTGGGTCAAGCTGGTATTAACATTGTAGGTTTCACTAAGGACTTCAATGCTAGAACCGCTGACCAAAAGGGTATGATTATTCCTGTAGTCATCACTGTATATGAAGATCGTTCATTCGAATTCATTACTAAGACTCCACCAGCACCAGTATTGCTTAAGCAAGCTGCTAAGATCCAAAAGGCTTCTGGTGAACCTAATACCAAGAAGGTTGGTAAGGTAACCAAGGATCAAGTCAAGGAAATTGCCGAGACTAAGATGAAAGACCTTAACGCTGCTGATATCGAAGCTGCTATGCGCATGGTTGAAGGTACCGCTAGAAGTATGGGTATCGAAGTCGAAGACTAATCCTGTTATTTTAGGTAACTATTAGGTGGGAGAGCTTAGAGAAGGCTCGCTTGACCACATTATCAAGGAGGAAATCACATGCCAAAGCATGGTAAGAAATATTTAGAAGCTGCTAAAAAAGTAGATCCAAATAAGTTGTACTCAGTTGAAGAAGCTATGAAGCTTGTTAAGGAAACTTCATACGCAAACTTTGATGCTTCAGTTGAAGTATCATACAACTTAAGTGTTGACCCTAAGCAAGCTGACCAACAAATTCGTGGTTCACTTGTTTTACCTAACGGTACTGGTAAGACCCAAAAGGTTATCGTTTTTGCTGAAGGTCCACAAGCTGAACAAGCTAAGGCAGCAGGCGCTGACGAAGTTGGTTCAGATGAATTAGTAGAAAAGGTTCAAAACGGTTATTTGGACTTTGACGTTGTTGTTGCAACCCCTATGATGATGGCTAAGGTTGGTCGTTTAGGTCGTATTCTTGGACCTAAGGGCTTGATGCCAAACCCTAAGACTGGTACTGTAACCATGGACATCGAAAAGGCTGTTAAGAACGTTAAGGCTGGTCAAGTTGAATACCGTGTTGACCGTCAAGCAGCTATCCATACCGCTATCGGTAAGGTATCATTCACTGATGAACAATTAACTGAAAACTTTGACGCTTTACGTGACGTAATTTTACGTGCACGTCCTGCATCAGCTAAGGGTCAATACATTAAGAGTGTTGCAGTTGCTGCAACCTTTGGCCCAGGGATCAAGCTTGATCCATTAAACTTAGTTTAATTTTTAAAATTAGACGTATAAAGCGCCTCGCAGTGTTGCGGGGTGCTTTTTTTCTGTGTTATCATTAATTGATTTATTGAACACAATACATGTAAGGGGAAACTTCATGCCTAAAAAAGTTGTAAGCAAGTTGCTTGCTTTATTATTCTTAATTTTGTTTTTTGTAGTGGGATGTGCGAATAATAGCTCAAAAATCACTATTGTTGGATCTAGTGCTATGCAGCTCTTAGCTGAGCAAGCAGGAAATGACTATCGTTTGTCACATCCTAATAGCAATATTGTTGTTCAAGGTGGGGGATCAGGTACAGGGCTAAGTCAAGTCCAAGCTGGTGCAGTTCAAATTGGCACATCGGATGTTTATGCAGAAACTCAGAATGGGATTAATGCTAAAAAGCTGCAAGATCATTTGATTGCAGTTGTAGGAATAGTGCCAATCGTAAATAAAGATGTCGGCATCAAAAATTTAACTAAAGCTCAATTGCGTGATATTTTTACCGGAAAAGTTACTAACTGGAAAGAAGTTGGTGGTAAAAACGAAGCTATTACTGTTATTAATCGATCAAAGGGTAGTGGTACGCGAAAGAGTTTTGAAGATCTTATTTTAGACAACAAAAAAGCTATCCGTTCACAAGAACAAGATTCAAATGGTACGGTAAAAAAGATTGTTAATTCAACGCCTGGTACTATTAGCTACATTTCTTTCCCATATGCAAACGACAAGCATATTCAAAAAATTAGTATCGATCATGTTCAGCCAACTAACAGAAATATCACTACTAATAAGTGGCAACTTTGGTCATATGAGCATATGTATACTAAAAAGAACCCAGATAAGAAAACACGCGCCTTTATTAAATATATGCTAGGCAATAAAGTTCAAAAAGACTTAATTCCTAAAATTGGATATTTGAGTATTAATGACATGAAAGTTATTAGAAATAGTCAAAATAAAGTAACGAAAATAGGTAACAGCCGATGAACAAGAGAAAAGATGAATTAAAGCAAATTGTGAATGAAGCAATTGCTAACCAAGAAGTTCCACACGTTAAATTAAACAAAATTGGCCCTGATGATGTGGATGTTGACAAATTAACTAAGCCATCTAAAGAAACTCGCCAAGAATACTGGGGAAAAGGTTTAACTTACTTCGCAATTGGACTCATCATCGTTTTGGTGATCTCAATTATTGGCTTTATTGGGGCTCATGGATTGTCTACTTTCTTTGTAGACCATGTTAATGTGTTTCACTTCTTAACTTCTACTGATTGGGATCCAGGCGATGGCAAAAATCACGTAGGGGCAGCAGCAATGATTGTAACTTCATTTGCAGTAACACTGCTGGCGGCTTTAGTTGCCACACCTTTTGCAATTGCAGTTGCCTTGTTTATGACAGAATATACTTCCAAAAAAGGTGCTAATTTCTTGCAATCTGTGATGGAACTATTAGTGGGAATTCCCTCAGTAGTTTACGGATTCTTGGGATTGAGGATTATTGTGCCAGCTATTCGAACTATTTTTGGCGGAACTGGTTTTGGGATTTTGGCTGCGACTTTAGTTTTGTTTGTCATGGTTTTACCCACGATTACATCATTAACTGTTGATGCATTAAAAGCAATCCCTAAGCACTTTAGACAAGCTTCAGCAGCCTTGGGAGCAACACATTGGCAAACAATTTATAAAGTGGTGTTACCAGTAGCAACTCCTAGAATTTTGACTGCAGTAATTTTTGGGATGGCTAGAGCTTTTGGAGAAGCCTTAGCTGTACAAATGGTAATTGGTAATGCTGTTTTGATGCCACAAAACTTAATTAGTCCATCTGCTACTTTAACAAGTCAATTAACAAGTCAAATGGGAAACACAGTTATGGGGACGCTGCCAAATAATGCTCTATGGTCATTGGCCCTACTTCTTTTAATTATGTCTCTTGTATTTAACTTTTTGGTCCGCTTAGTAGGAAAGAAAGGACAAAAATAGATGAAAGCAAAGCGCAATGATAAGATTGCTACAGGAGTAATTTATTTCTTGGTGGCAATTGTAGTTTTGATTTTAGCTGGAATTCTAGGAAATATTTTGATTACTGGAGTTCCTCATATGTCATGGCATTTTTTGAGTTCGGAAGCTTCTTCTTACCAAGCAGGGGGCGGTGTTAGAGATCAACTCTTCAACTCGATATATTTGTTGATTTTGACAATCGTTATTTCTCTTCCGATCGCTTTAGGAGCCGCAATTTATTTGGCTGAATATGCTAAGGACAATTGGTTTACCAATTTGATTAGAACCACAATTGAAATCTTAAGCTCACTTCCATCAATTGTTGTTGGGTTGTTTGGTTACTTACTCTTTGTTGTTCAATTCGGTTTTGGCTTTTCAATTATTTCTGGTGCCTTAGCCTTAACATTTTTTAATTTACCAATTTTAACAAGTAATATTGAACAAGCCATCAAGGGTGTTCCCGATTCTCAGAGAGAAGCAGGACTTGCTTTAGGACTTTCCAATTGGAAAATTATTCGGGGAATTGTTTTACCAGCTGCTCTTCCAGGAATTTTAACGGGAATTATTTTAAGTGCTGGTCGAATCTTTGGTGAAGCTGCGGCTTTGATTTATACTGCTGGTCAAAGTGGATCAACAATTGATTATTCAAACTGGAATCCTTTTAGCCCAACTAGTTTTTTAAATGTGATGCGTCCAGCTGAAACTTTGGCGGTTCATATTTGGAAAGTAAATACTGAAGGAATTATCCCAGATGCGACTGTGGTTTCTGCAGCTACTTCTGCTTTACTTGTAATTGTTGTAATTGTATTTAATTTGGGTGCGCGTGCTTTAGGTAATAAGCTTTATAAGAAGCTTACAGCCGCAAAATAGAGGTGTTTTATGGATATTAAAGAATCATATATTAAAACATTTCCAAAAGATGAGGTAGCTTTATCTACAGATAATTTAAGTGTTTTATATGGTGGTAAAGTTCAAAAGCTATTTGATGCTAGTTTGAGCTTTAAGAAGAATACTATCACAGCGCTCATTGGAGCCTCAGGCTCAGGCAAGTCTACTTTTTTAAGATCATTGAACCGGATGAATGACAAAGTGGCTACCATCAATGGTAAAATCATGTTTCATGGATTAGATGTTAATAAACCTAATATTAATGTTTATGAATTACGAAAAAGCATTGGAATGGTTTTCCAAAGACCAAATCCTTTTCCAAAATCAATTAGAGAAAATATTATTTATGCTTTAAAAGCAGATGGTCAAACTGACAAGCAAGAGTTGGATCGAATTGTTGAAGAAAGTTTGCGTGCCGCAGCTTTATGGGATGAAGTAAAAGATAAACTTGATAAGAGTGCACTTGCTTTATCTGGAGGACAACAACAACGTTTGTGTATTGCACGCGCTTTAGCTGTTAAGCCCGAAATTTTGCTTTTAGATGAACCAGCTAGTGCTTTGGATCCAGTTTCTACTTCAAAGTTGGAAGATACTCTTAAACAACTGCGAAGTGAATACACAATGGTCATGGTTACTCACAACATGCAACAGGCCTCTAGAATTAGTGACTATACTGCATTCTTTCATTTAGGTCACGTGGTAGAGTATGATAGTACTGCGAATATTTTTACTAATCCAAAGGGTAGTTTGACGGAAGATTATATTCAAGGAAGTTTTGGTTAGAGCATGAATAAAGAAATTGTTACAGCTAAAAATGTTAAGTTGAGCTACGGAAATTATGAAGCGTTACATGGAATTGATCTTTCATTTCATGAAAAAGAGCTAACGACTTTAATTGGACCATCTGGGTGCGGAAAATCCACTTTTTTGCGTTGCTTAAACCGTATGAATGACGATATCGAGAATATCAACATTACTGGAGAAATTCTATTTGAAGGTAAAAATATTTACGATCCAAAAATGGATTTGGTAGAGTTGAGAAAAGATGTAGGAATGGTTTTTCAGCAACCAACTCCCTTTCCTTTTTCTGTTTATAACAATGTTGCTTATGGATTGCGCTTAAGTGGGATTAAAGATAAGGAATTAATTGATCAGCGAGTAGAAGAAAGTTTAAAACAAGCTGCAATTTGGGAAGAAACTAAAGATAATTTAAATCGAAATGCTCAGGCTTTTTCTGGAGGACAACAGCAAAGAATTTGTATTGCACGCGCTTTGGCTGTGCGTCCTAAAGTTGTTTTGCTTGATGAGCCAACAAGTGCACTAGATCCAATTTCAAGTAGTGAAATCGAAGAAACTTTGATGGATTTAAAGACTAAGTTTACTTTTATCATGGTTACTCATAATTTGCAGCAAGCAGGACGGATTTCAGATCAAACTGCCTTTTTAATGAACGGTAATTTGATTGAAGTTGGTGCCACTGAAGAAATGTTTATTGCCCCTAAAAAACAAATTACAAGTGATTATCTTAACGGTCGTTTTGGTTAATTTTTGAGGTAAAATTATGCACGAAATATTTTTAGATGAATTAAAGAAATTGAACACTCAGTTTATGGAAATGGGTGTCTCCGTAAATGATGCTATTGATCATGCTACCAGAGCCTTTGTAGATCATGACAAAAAAACTTCTCAAAAAATGGTCGATGATGAAGAGCGTATTCCAGAAGAGTCTTTAGATATTCAAAAAAAGGCTTTAAAATTGATGGCACTTCAACAACCAGTAGCAACTGACTTTAGGGTGGTAATTAGTATTTTAAAGGCAACTACTGATTTGGAAAGAATCGGTGAAAATGCGATGAGTATTGCATGGGAAACTATTCGAGTAAAAGGGAATCCTCGAATTCCTGAGGTGGAAGAAATTATTTCTTCCATGACTCATGATGTGCGTCACATGCTTATTCAAGTTTTGACTGCTTATGTTCAAGATGATGAAAAGATGGCTAAAGAAGTAGCTGCTAAAGACACTAAGATTGATGAAGCTTATGTTAAAGCTCGAAAATTAATCGTAGATGGAATCGAAAATGATCCATCCAAGGCCGTCGCTTCATCGAGTTACTTTGTAGTTACTAGGTTGCTTGAACGAATTGGAGACCATATTGTTAATTTGGCAATGTGGGTTGTGTATAAGACCACAGGTGAGTTGAATGAATTAGTTAATCCAACTGAAGAAAAGACCATTTAAAAAAGAAGTAGCAATTGCTACTTCTTTTTTGGTTTGTCATGGATAGGGATGCACCCAGCAATAAATAAAACGACTCCAATGAGTAATAGAGAATTTTGCTTAGCAAAATAACCTGCATTTCCTAAGATTATCCCTGAAATCAAAATAGCCCAGTCACTAAGTTGGTAAAGTCTTTGCTTTGACGGCAGTTCTTTTAATTCACGGATGATACTGATGACGGCTTGCACTAAGACGATTAAACTTAGTAAAAGCCAAACTACATTTCCTAAAATTCCCCCAAGATTACCTTTTGCTTGCGCAATACTTTCAATACTAAGGAATAAAACTGTGATTCCTAATAATAAAAAGACAATATTACGCAATTTGTTTAAAATTCTCTGCTTTGCTTCTTGATTATCCATAAAATGCCCCCTTCTTTTTTCAAAATAATTAATTCTAACTATAACTTTTACGCAAAAAAATGTAAATAGTGCTTGCATCTTATCGGTGAGCTTGCTATACTATTTAAAGTAAATTCTACCTAAGACTCGGGTGGCATGACGCCTCAAAATCCCGCCGAGGCCAGAAGATAATGAAGATTTTAATGCTCCATGTCTTTCGGCATGGAGTTTTTTTAGGCCTTTATAGAATTTATTAAATCAAATTGATCTTATATGAAATTTGATTAAAGTAATTATGGAGGTGAATTCGATTGAGTAAAGCTGCTATTGCTGAAAAGGAAAAGCTCGTTAACGCTTTTGCTGAAGAACTTAAGTCAGCTAAGGCTATCTTAGTTATTAACTACTTAGGTTTGACTGTTGAAGAAGTAACAAACATGCGTAAGGAACTTCGTGATAACGACGTTAAGATGAAGGTTATCAAAAACACTTACTTAAGACGTGCTGCTGCTAAGGCTGGTATTGAAGGTCTTGACGATACTTTTGTTGGCCCAACTGCTGTTATCTACACTGATAACGCTGACGACATTACTGAACCTGCTCGTATTGTTTCTAAATACGAAGATGATTTTGATGTTATTGAAATCAAGGGTGGTATGCTTGAAGGCAAGTTGACTTCAAAGGACGAAATCAAGGAACTTGCTTCAATTCCAGGTCGCGAAGGTTTACTTTCAATGCTTGTTTCTGTATTGCAAGCTCCAATCCGCGACTTCGCTTATGCTGTTAAGGCTGTTGCTGAATCTAAGGATGAAGAATCAGCTGAATAATTTATATTAATATCTAAATTCTAATTTTTCGGAGGATATATAAATGGCTTTAGATACTGAAAAGATTATTGAAGAATTAAAGGGTGCTTCAATTCTTGAATTGAACGACCTTGTAAAGGCTATTGAAGAAGAATTTGACGTTACTGCTGCTGCTCCAGTTGCTGCTGCAGGTGCTGCAGACGCAGGTGCTGCTAAGTCAGAATTCGATGTTGAATTGACTGAACCAGGTCAAGAAAAGGTTAAGGTTATTAAGGCAGTTCGTGACATCACTGGTCTTGGCCTTAAGGACTCAAAGGACCTTGTTGATGGTGCTCCTAAGAACGTTAAGGAAGGCGTTTCAGAAGACGAAGCTAACGACATCAAGGCTAAACTTGAAGAAGTTGGTGCTACTGTAACCCTTAAATAGTTACTGCCCAACTGGGCGACTATTTAATAAAATATGGACTCTGCTTTGCAGAGTCCTATTTTTTTGCTTAAAATAGATTCATGGCTACTATACATAAAAAACAAATATATAAATGGACAATGGCCACTTTGGCAGTTATATCGATCGCGCTAATAATTTTAGATTTTGCTGCTGTTATTAATATCAACAGTCCTACTAATAAATGGTATTGGATTAACAATGGAATATTGATAATTTTTGCTATTGATTATTTTTATCGTTTATTTAAATCAGAAGATAAAATTCAATTTTTTAGTAATAATATTTTTGACTTATTATCAATTATTCCAGTTAGTGTAATTTCATCACTAATGATGTTAATGAATATGGCAAATATTGGCTTATATTTTCGAATTATTCGTTTAGTAAGACTAGCAGGCTTGTTTGGTAAATTACGCCACATTTTACATACAGACGGCATTTTATATGTGTTTTATTTTAGTATTACATTTATCATGCTAGGCTCTATTGCAATTTCAATTACTGAGCATATTTCTTTGGATGATGCGTTTTGGTGGGCGATTACGACTGCCAGTACGGTAGGGTATGGAGATATTTCCACATCGACGATTTCACCACATACTTTAATTGGAAAAATCGTAATCCTAGTAATGATTTTAGTTGGAGTGGCAGTAATGGGAATGGTAACTAGTTCTTTGACTGCTTATTTTGTTAGAAAGAAGATGTGGCCAAAACGTGACAAGAATAGTGATGATATTCGTCTAATTTTAAAGAAATTAGATAATTTAGAGGAGCAGAACAAGAATTTAGTTCAGCAAAATAAAAAGATGGAAGAGCAAATTCAAAATTTGCAACAAAAGCATGATGCGACAAAGTGGACCGAATTTAAAAATTGGCTTGAGAAAAAGAAAGGTGAAGACGAGGAAAATGGCAAAAGATAAGAATCAAATGTACTTTGCGACTAATCCTGAAGCAGCTCATGATGAACACGTAATTGACTATCATGTGAATGATATTGATTTGAAGTTTACTACTGATGCAGGTGTTTTTTCAAAAATGCGTGTTGATTATGGCTCAGGAGTATTAATTAAAGCAATTACGGGGCTGCAGTTTCCTAAGAACAACATTTTAGATGTAGGAACAGGATATGGACCAATTGGATTGTTTGCTGCTAAGTTTTGGCCAGATCAAACAGTTGATATGATCGATGTCAATGAACGTGGATTAGCCTTGGCTAAGAAAAATGCAACATTAAATCGTATTAATAATGTTAATATTTACGCTTCTGATGTTTATGAAAGCGTTGAAGCTGATAAAAAATTTGGACTAATATTAACAAACCCACCAATTAGAGCTGGAAAAAAGGTGGTTTCTGAAATCTTAGCTGGTGCAACTAATCATTTAGTAACAGGTGGTGTTTTGGTAGTAGTAATCCAGAAAAAGCAGGGCGAGCCTAGTGCGCGTAAGCTGATGAAAGAAACTTATGGTAACTGCGAAATTTTAGGTCGTGATAAGGGATACTATATCTTAAAATCAGTTAAAAAATAGATAAGAAAAAAGTGGATGAACCCTTGATGAGAGTGGGATTAGAGTTTGTAAAAACTATTGCTTAATCAATAGTATATGCCCTATAATGTAAGCGAATACTAAAGATGAAGAAATGAGAGGGCATAACTATGAAAAATCTTATGAAATATATTGTGGCTGCATTGTTTATTATTGGTGGAATTTTTATGATCGGCTGGATCTTAGGTGATAATGAAACTGCCACTCCTGCAGGTTTAACAGCTTTATATATGATTGTTGAGGGTATTTTCTTCTATCACTATTTCAGAAATCGTAACATTGGAACTTTATAATAATTATCCTGACTAGCCCATTTGGGCTAAATCAGGATATTTTTTTGCACTTTTTTGGTACTATAGTTAAAAGAACTTTTTGAGGAGAAAATAATTTGTTTTCAAGTGAAGATAAAAAGAAGTATATGGAATTAGCCTTAGAGGAAGCTAACAAGGCTCTCAAGCAAGATGAAGTACCAATTGGTGCAATTGTGGTCGATCCGGACGGAAAAGTTATTGGGAAGGGATATAACCGGCGAGAACTAGATCAAGATGCTACTCAACATGCAGAAATGATTGCAATTAGAGAAGCATGTAAAAATATTGGTCTATGGAGATTAATTGATTGTAGTTTATTTGTAACGCTAGAACCGTGTCCAATGTGTGCTGGAGCGATTATTAATTCTCGGATCAAGGATGTATATTTTGGTGCAATGGATCCTAAAGCCGGTGCATGTGGAAGCGTAGTAGATCTATTTAGTGTTGAAAAGTTTAATCATCATCCTCATGTAATTCGTGGGCTTTTTCAAGAAAAATCTAGTCAAATGTTGAAGGATTTTTTTAGAGAAATTCGTAAGAAACAAAAAGAAGCAAAAAAACAAATAGAAAAATCAAATTAAATAGTAGAAAATTATTTCAAAATAAGTTATTATACTTATTGGGCAATGTTTGACCTCTGAATTGTGTCAGGATCGGAAGATAGCAGCACTAAGGTCGTTCAAGCATGTGCCTTTTTGTTAGAAAATTACAAACTCTTAACTCTTTCAAAGAGTTAGGAGTTTTTTACTTAGGAAAGAGAACTATGGCTTATCAAGCACTATATCGGAAATGGCGTCCGCGCAATTTTGACAGTGTTATCGGACAAGAAGCCATTACAGACACACTAAAGAATGCAATTGAACGAGGTACAGTTTCACATGCTTTCTTGTTTGCAGGACCACGTGGTACAGGAAAGACATCTTGTGCGAAGATTTTTGCTAAAGCTTTGAATTGTACTAACCTACAAAATGGAGAACCTTGCAATCAATGCGAAAATTGTCGTGCTGCTGATAATGGTTCAATGGCGGATATCATGGAAATCGATGCTGCATCTAATAATGGTGTCGACGAAATTCGTGAAATTCGTGATAAAGTAAAATATGCCCCAACTCAAGGAAAATACAAGGTCTATATTATTGATGAAGTTCATATGCTTTCTATGGGGGCATTTAATGCGTTACTCAAGACCTTGGAAGAACCACCAGAACATGTGGTGTTTATTTTAGCAACTACAGAACTGCAAAAAGTTCCAGCCACAATTATTTCAAGAACGCAAAGATATAATTTTAAACGTATTTCAAAAGCAGATCTTGAAAAACGGATGAAATATATTCTGGATCAAGAGAAGATTGAATATGATGAAAAAGCGTTAGCAGTGATTGCTCAAGTGGCTGATGGTGGGATGCGAGATGCTCTAAGTATCTTAGATCAACTACTTAGTTATGAAAAGAGTAAGGTCAACTATGATGATGCTCTTAAAATTACTGGTTTTGCTGAGAAAGAAAATATTGAAAAACTATTGCTAGCTATCTTCGATCATAATGCTCAAGAATCATTGAATATCGCTAAGGATTCTTTGAATAAAGGAGCTAGCGTTAAAAATATTTTAGATGAAATTATTGATATGACGGCAACCGCTTTGACAGTTTCAAAAGCTGCGAGTGTCAATGAGAGTAGTTTTATCAGTGATGATTTTGTTGAAAAGATTCAAAATGTTTCAGCTGATGAATATTTTAATGTAATCAATTTAGCAAATAATGCTTTGAAAGATTTGCGCTACACTAATCAACAACAAATTCCATTAGAAGTATTTTTAGTTGAAGTAAGTAATTTTCAACCTACGGCAACTAAGCAAGTGGGTGAAGTTGATAATTCAAGACTTGAGGGTGAAATTGCTGCTTTAAAAAAGCAAATTGATAATTTAACTCAGCAGATTAATAAGCTTTCATCTAAACCGATTAGATCAACATCGTCAAGTTTCCATATTAATAATGTAAGTACTTCTAATTCTAAAAAGACAGCAAAGAGTACTGCGCCTGCTAAAACTGCAGTTAAAAAGAAACCTACTCAAAATAAGAAACAAGTTTATCGTGTACTCGAAAATGCTACTAAGGAAGATTTACAAGCTATAAAAGAGATTTGGCCTGATTTATTATCTGTATTAGATGTATCTGAAAAAGCTGTTCTTGATGTCTTAGAACCAGTTGCTGCTAGTCCTGATGAAGTGGTCATGAAATGTAAGTATGTACTCTGGTTTGAAAAAGCGAGTGCAGACGGAGATTTATTAAATAAATTAACAAGCTATATTGAGAGATTTACTAAGCATTCTTATGGTATTGTATTAGTACCAGATAATGATTGGTTAACTGTTAGACAAGAATTTGTTAATAGTCATAAGCAGGAACTATTAGCTAAAAAGAAAAAGCAAATAGCGGCTGCTGAAACTGATAATAATCAGCCAAATGAGGATAATGAAATTATTAATAAGGCAAAGGACTTATTTGGTGATACAGTTAATATTAAAGATTAAGCAAAGAGAGGAATAATAAATATGAGTAGAAGACCTAATTTTGGTGGTATGGGTGGCATGAATATGCAACAAATGATGAAGCAAGCAAAGAAGCTTCAAGCCCAAATGGCAGAAGAACAAGAAAATATTACTGCTCAAGAATTTACTGGAAAATCTGCTGATGACTTAGTGGTTGCTACTTTTAGTGGAGACCGTCAATTAAAAGATTTAAAGATTAATAAAGAAGCTATTGATCCAGATGATCCTGATATGCTTCAAGATTTAATCATTGATGCTGTAAACAAAGGACTATCTCAAATTGATAAGGCTACCCAAGCAAGTTTAGGTAAATATACGAAAGGCTTGATGTAATTGCAATATCCATTACCAATTGCACATTTGATTGATTCTTATATGAAATTGCCAGGCATTGGTGAAAAAACCGCCACGCGTTTAGCATTTTATACTTTAGATATGCCACAAGAAGATGTAGAGAATTTTTCTCAGGCACTTGAAGAAGTAAAAGAGAATTTACATCAATGTTCAATTTGTGGCAATATCACAGAAAAGGATCCGTGTGATATTTGTGCGGATTCTGATCGTGATCAGACTACGATTATGGTTGTAGAACAACCTAAAGATGTAATGGCTTTTGAAGATATGGGTGAATATGATGGTCTTTACCACGTTTTGCATGGAGTCTTGTCTCCAATGGATGGAGTAGGACCAGAAGAAATTAACATTAAATCGTTAATTACTCGTCTTCAAAAACAAGATCAAGTCAAAGAAGTTATTTTAGCTCTTAATTCTACTCCCGAAGGTGAATCTACAGCTATGTATATCAGCAAGTTAATTAAACCAGCTGGTATTAAAGTAACTCGTCTTGCAGCCGGACTTGCTGTCGGAAGTGACATTGAATATGCGAACTCAATTACATTGAAACGCGCTGTACAAGGAAGAACGTCTTTATAATGTCAAAACATAATAAAATTAAAGAACAAGGCGACCAAAAGTTAATTACTTTAGTTGAAAAACTGCAAAATGAAATTGCTCTCCAAAACGGGCTAGATCAAAATACATTAGATATGTCTGATGATAATTTAGTAGCAAGCAAAATTTTGCGAGCAAAATATACATTTTTGTACGATGAAGCTCGTTATCGGCATACAAGATTTAGTGGTATCACTAATGCCATAACGCAATAAAAAGTTCCCATGTAAAGGGAACCTTTTTTATTTTTCAAAATTAAAAATTATCAAGGCTGTTAATCTCTAATAAACTTCTGTAGAATAGACACATGGAGGATTTTATGAAAGGTTATTTTGTTAGTTTTGAAGGTCCGGATGGAGCAGGAAAAAGTACGGTTTTAAAGAAGGTTTTAGCTGAAATTGAGCCACTTCTTAAGACACAATATCTTGTGACGCGAGAACCTGGAGGTTCAAAAATTGCTGAAAGTATTAGACAGATAATTCTTGATCCAAAAAATGTGAAAATGGATGATCGTACTGAGGCACTTTTATATGCGGCGGCGAGAAGTCAACATATGGCAGAAATCATTAACCCTGCTTTAAAAGAAGGTAAACTTGTAATTTCTGATCGTTTTATTGATAGTTCTCTTGCTTATCAAGGAGTAGGACGGAATTTAGGAATTGATGAAGTTAAGGCGATTAATGATTTCGCTACGGGTGGCATCATGCCAGATCTTACTATTTTCTTAGATGTTAAACCTGAAATTGGATTAGCTCGAATTGAAAAGTTGCGAGCAGGTCAGGAAGATCGTTTAGAACAAGAAAAATTAGCCTTTCATAAAAAAGTTTATGCAGGCTATCAGGAAGTGAATAAGCGCTATGCAGATAGAATTGCGGTTGTTGATGCTACTCAAAGTCTGGATGATGTAGTAACAAGTTGTGTAGCGATTATTAAGAAAAGATTGCCAGATATTTTTTAGGGGAAAATCAATGAAGTTAGTTATTGCAATAGTTCAAAAAGAAGATTCGAATAAGTTGCAAAGAGCATTTGTAAAAAACAACGTGCGTGCAACTAAGTTGGCAACTACAGGTGGATTTTTAAGTGAAGGCAATACTACATTTTTAATTGGGACTGAAGATGATCATGTTGAAGATGTATTGAACATTATTAAGGGCCAATCAAAGGCACGTGAAGAATTTGTTCAACCAAGTATGGTCACTACAGGTTATGAAATTAGTCAACCTGTAAAAATCACAGTTGGGGGTGCAACTTGTTTTGTTGTACCAGTTGATGAGTTTAAACAATTCTAATGATTGATATTTCAAACATTGGTCACGGACCAGCTAAACTTTTAGCAAAAGCATATGATAAAAATAAGTTGGCCCACAGTTATCTTTTTGTTGATAATGATGAAAAGAGAGCTTTGAATACGGCTTATTGGTTAGCTTGTTTGTTTAATTGTACTGGAGAAAATAAGCCTGATGGGACATGCAGAAATTGCCAACAAATTATTTCTGGAAATCATCCAGATGTATTATTGGTTGAACCTGAGGGAAAGCAAACTCTTGGGATTGATCAGATTAGACCTTTAAAGGAAGAGCTTGCGAAAAGTCCAGTTGAGAGTACTATCAGGTTTTTCTTAATCAGTAAAGCAGAAAAGCTAACCCTTTCAGCGGCTAATGGATTGCTCAATCTTCTTGAAGAGCCCATTGCTCCAGTGGTAACGGTTTTGATTACTAATAATGGTGATCAAATTTTGCCAACAATAAGATCTCGAGTCCAAACTATTAATTTTGATGAAAAAGAAGCTGACAGTAAGAGTAGTCTTTTGTTAAATAGTGGTTTATCTACTGAAGAGATTAAAGATTTAGGTGATACTCAAAGTCTTGATCAAGCAATCAAGTATTTTTATCAAGAAATGCTCGAAAGAAATAGTCTAGCTTTAATAAGTGCCCATCATTTAGCTGATCAGGCTAAAACGGTTGCTATTCAAAAGTATATTTTGATAAATTTGAAATTGCTGGCAGAAAAAGATTTAAATCAAAACAATGAGCGATTAGTAGCAGCAAGAATGCTAAAATGTTTAATAGAAATAGATAAAATGCGATATAGTAATGTTAATTTTCGAAATCTATTAGATTACCTTGCTTTACAATGGAAACGGTAGGTGTTAGAAGTGGATCCTTATTCAAAATTGCAACAACTCCATGATTCTATGGAAAAGATGACTAAAACAATTGAGAGCTTGGAAAATGATATTTTGGAGACACTCAAGGAAAATACAGAGTTAAAGGTAGAAAATCAGCTGCTACGTGAAAAGCTAGATAAACTAAATAATCATAATGAGCCAGCTGTCAAGACTCAAAGTGGACTTGAATCTTTGAAGCAAATTTATGATTCGGGCTACCACATCTGTAATATGTACTATGGCTCTCACCGAGATCCAAGTTCAGATTGTATGTTTTGCTTAGATATTCTTGATAATTTTGGCGAAAAAAAGAATGTAAAGAGAGAACGGTAAAATGCAAAGACAGAGTAGTTATGCAGAAGAGGGCGGCAAGTTATATTTAGTACCCACTCCGATTGGTAATTTGGAAGATATTACGATTAGGGCCAAAAAGATCCTAACTGATGCCGATTATATTGCGGCCGAAGATACCAGAACTAGTGGTATTTTGCTTGAAAAAATTGGCGTTCACAACAAGATGATTTCCTTTCATAAATATAACTCTAAGGAAAGAGCACCGGAATTAATCGAATTAATGAAAAAGGGTGCTACAATTGCGGAAATTAGTGATGCAGGGATGCCCGTGATTTCTGATCCGGGCTACATTTTGGTCCAAGAATGTATTAAAAATGATATCCCCGTTGTACCACTTCCAGGTCCTTCTGCCTTTGCGACAGCATTAATTGCATCTGGTTTTGACGCGCAACCATTTACTTACTATGGCTTCTTACCAAGAAAAGCTTCTGAACAAAAGGTTTTCTTTGAAGAAATGAATAAAGCACATGCTACTTCGATTTTTTATGAAGCGCCTCATAGATTGGTTAAGACACTGAAGACAATGGCGGAAGTTTTGCCAGCAGATCGGCAAATTGTAGCTGCTCGTGAATTAACCAAAATTCATGAAGAATTTGTCCGTGGAAGCGTGGAAGAAGTAACGGATTACTTTAATAACAACGCTCCTCGGGGAGAATTCGTAATTTTAGTTTCACCAAACACTGAAGTGCCTAAGCAACTCTCTTGGGCAGAACTAATTAAGTTGGTTAATGATTTAGTAGACCAAGGTAAAAGCAAAAAAGATGCTATTAAGCAAGTTGCTAAAGAGCATCACGTTTCTAAAAATGAACTTTATGATCAATATCATCAGGATTAAATAATGAAATATAGTGAAAATCATACAATTGAATTTAGTGAGTGCGATGAAAATCAACGCTTAAAATTGCCTGCTATGGTTGATTTATTAATGCAGGTTTCTGAGCATCAATTAGAAAATTGCGCAGCTGGGACAAACGATTTGATGAAAAGAGGTCTGGGCTGGGTTGTAACTCAATATCATTTTGATATTCAGCGTTTGCCTCATCCGCAAGAGCAAGTGGTATTAAGCACTGAGGCAAGTGGCTATAATCGCTTTTTTGAATATCGAGATTTTGAAATTGCAACGCCTGATGGAGAAGCTTTAGTTACTGCAAAAAGCCAATGGGTGCTATTTGATATTAAAAATAGAAAAATGGTACCAACTGATGAAGAATTAATGCAAAGATTTGGTGCACCTGAACTTAAAAAAATGCCTCGGTTTCCACGTTTAAGACCGCAAAAGGAATATGATTCAAGTCGAAAATATCGCGTTCGTTATGATGATTTAGACACAAATCATCATTTAACTAATAGTCATTACTTTAATTGGTTCATTGATATGTTTGATCGCGATTTCTTAAAAGATCATGTGGTAAAAACGATTGATTTAAAGTTTGATCGTGAAGTACGCTATGGAGAAACTCCGCTTTCTCTTATGAAAATTGAAGATGAAGATCAAATCAAGTCATATCATGCGATTGAAGATGAGCAGGGTAATGAGCAAGCAATTTGCGAGCTTATTTGGCGAAAAAATGATTAAATAGAGAGCATGACGGCAGTCATGTTTTTTTGTTGAATGGAGGGGATTTGAAATGAAGACAAAAAATTTAGTTCATTTGGAATTACGTGACTTAATCCTTTTAGGAATTATTATTGCGATGAAGGTAATCCTAGCTCAATTTTCTTTTGGACCAGCAATGGTGAAAGTTGGTCTGGGCTTCATTGGAAGTGTCATGTTGGGATACATTTTTGGCCCTGTCTGGGGAAGTGTTGGTGGTGGAATCAGCGATTTAGTATCATCAGCAATTTTTGGTAATCAAGGTGGCTTCTTCATTGGGTTTACTTTAACCGCGATGGTTGGACCACTTATTTATGGGCTCTTCTTCTACAATAAAGAAGTTAAAATTTGGCGAATAATTGCAGCTACTATCCTCGTTACAATAATTGTGAACATTGGGATGAATACACTTTGGCTTCATTTATTGTATGGAGTAGATTTTAAGGTAGCACTAATTCAAAGATTACCAAAAGAAACTATTGTTCCTTGGGTACAAATGGTCATCACGTACTTTGTTTTGCAAGCCATTTCTCGTGTTAAAATGTATAAGTAGAAAATAAAAAGGATTTGAAAATAGATGAAAATCTTGAGTGTATCAACTGCTACAAGTAATTTGAGTGTAGCTTTGAATGAGAATGAAAAAATAATCGTTGAGAAGAATGAACACGATGAGAGAAATCATAGTGAACATTTAGATCCATTAATTAATGAAATTTTGGTGGATCACAACTTAACTTTAAAAGATATTGATCGTTTTGCAGTCGCAATTGGACCTGGCTCTTACACTGGTTTAAGAATTGGAATCACCACTGTGAAAATGTTCGGCAGTATTTTAAATAAAGAAGTTGTCGGAGTCTCAACTCTTCAAGCTTTGGCAAAATCGGTCACTGATAATAAAACTCTAATTATTGCAGGTCTTGATGCCAGAAACGAAAATTATTTTGCTGGTGGATATGTTTTAGATGAAAATCAAATCCCAGTTAATGTAATTGCAGATGGCCATTATCATATTGATATTTTATTGGAAAATGTTAAAGCCTATATTGAAAATTCAGACTACAGGAAGATCATTTTTGTAGGAAATGGCTTTAAAAAACAAGATGAATTAATTAAGGAACTCGATATTCAATATAGCTATGGTACTGAGGAACAAAACATGGTTCACGCTGGATTAATTGGTCAACTTGCAATTGAAGAAGAACCAGTTGATCCAGACAAACTGTTACCTCGCTACTTACGTCGTACGCAAGCTGAAGTTGACTGGCATAAGAGGACTGGTAATCCGTTTGGGCCAGATAGTGATTATGTTGAAGAAGTTTAAATTATTGAATCAATTCTTTCATCCCGAAGAAAATAAAGTTGATATGAGTTTTTCTCCGTTTATTACAACAATTGGAGGACTTACTCTACAGGTAATGCAAGCTGGGGATGAAAATATTCCTGATTTGCTTGTTTTGGAGCGCCAAGTTTATTCTGGTCATACTCCATGGAGCAAGTTTTCTTTTGAAACGGAATTAAGAAAAAGACAAAATTCTCTTTATTTAGTCGTTTATCACGCGTCAGATTTGGTGGCATTTATTGGTGCGCGCTTTAATCCGCGTGAGGCTCATATTACGAATATTGCGGTATCGCCAAAGTATCAAAATCAGCATATTGGGACCTACTTGATGCAATGGATGATTAATCGGGCAAGAAAAAACAATTGCGAAGTCGTTAGTTTAGAAGTCAAAATTGACAATGATATTGCCCAAAAATTGTATAGTTCGTTAGGATTTAAATCTACATTTATCAGAAAAGATTATTATAAAGATACCCATACTGATGCATTAAATATGGTGTTATGGCTGAAGCCACATCGAGTTAAGAAAAGGAAGTTTACATTTTGAGTGAAAAAAAGGACGTTCGAATTTTAGCTTATGAAAGTTCATGTGACGAAACTTCAACTGCAGTCATTAAAAACGGACGCGAAATTGAAAGTTTAATTGTTGCAACCCAGATTAAGAGTCACCAACGTTTTGGTGGGGTAGTGCCGGAGGTTGCTAGCCGTCACCATATTGAAGTGATTAGTCAAATTACCAAGGAAGCTTTAAAAGAAGCGGGTACTACTTGGGATGATATTGATGCCATTGCAGTAACTTATGGACCAGGTTTAGTAGGGGCACTTTTGATTGGTGTAAGTGCTGCTAAGGCTGCATCCATGGCAACTGGAATTCCATTAATCGGGGTTGACCACATCATGGGTCACATTATGGCAGCCCAATTAAAGGATGAGATTGAATATCCAGCTTTAGCGTTGCAAGTTTCTGGTGGCCACACTGAAATTGTATTATTGAAAGATCCAACCCATTTTGAAATTATTGGTGATACTCGCGATGATGCGGCTGGTGAAGCTTATGACAAGATCGGCCGTGTGCTAGGCGTAAATTACCCAGCAGGTAAGACGATCGATAAGTGGGCTCATGAAGGAAAAGATACCTTCGACTTCCCACGTGCGATGATGGAAGATGATGATTATGACTTTTCATTCTCAGGTTTAAAGAGTGCCTTCATTAATACTTGCCACCATGCAGATCAAATTCATCAAGAATTGAACAAGTATGATTTGGCAGCAAGTTTCCAAGCTGCGGTAATTGATGTGCTTGCTCATAAGACGATTCGTGCAATTAAGCAATACAAGCCTAAGACTTTCATCATGGGTGGGGGAGTTGCGGCTAACCAAGGTTTGCGTGACCGCATGAGTGAAGAAATTGCTAAGTTACCTAAGGATGAACAACCAAAGGTGATTTTGCCAGATCTTAAGCTTTGCGGTGACAATGCAGCCATGATCGGAGCTGCGGCTTACAACTTGTATAATGAGGGTAAGTTTGCAGACTTAACTTTAAATGCAGATCCATCACTTGAACTTCCATATGCAAATAGCATGTTGAATTAGGGTGGATAAATAATAAAAGAAGATTGATTTACGTTGGGTAGATCAATCTTCTTTTTTGTTTACATATTTAAATTTGCGTCTCACGCAATATTTATAGAAATTACTTTCAAAGTCAGTATACTAAATCAAGGTTGATCATTTAGAAACTTTACGTACTTGAGAAAGAATATTTTGAAATTCATCAGCTGTATCTGGTCGATCAATAAAGTTTGCAATATCAATAGCTTTGGTAACTAATTTGAGATCCTGCTCACGATGAGTAAAGCGATAATTGATTAAGTGTTGCAAAAACTTTTTGTATAAGCCAGTATAGTGATCTAGCGATGGAATTTCTAATTTATTTATTTTTTCAAGTAGCTTTTTAGCTAATTGAGGATAAGCAAGGAGCAACGTGGTGGTTGCGTTTAAGAGAGCACCTAGCGCAAAAAGATGATTTGTGTCGCCACCAGCTTTAATTTGATCAAAATTAGCGATGATTCTATTACTAATTTTGTAAATCGTTTTGGCATCCAGTAAATTAGTAGCATTTCCAAAAGCAGTAAGATAATAGTGATTCCACACATTTACCTTTAAAAGAATTGAAGTCAGTTTCTGTTTAGCCCTTGTAGGAAATATATTTTTATTAGTTTTTAGAAAATAGAAATTACAGCCAAGTGCGCTAAGGAAGAAATCGGTATCATCTTGTGTTTGCTCATAAACTTTCAGTTGTTGAATTGCTAATTGATATAATTTAGAAATATTATTAGCTTTAAAAGTTTGATTAAACTTTAGGGTAAATGGATTTGAGAATCTTAGATTCATCTGTTCTATGAATTCAGTGGGTAATACATGAATATTGTAAAGTAGCTGATCTAGTTTTTCTAAGGGCATATTACCTCCTTCATTTTCCCAATGAGAGAGACGTGAAGAAGAAAGCCCGTCAATGTTGCTTGTTGCTTTTTGTAAAGTTATATTTTGAGCAGTGCGTAGTTTTTTAAATGTTTTTCCAAAAGAATTCATCATAAGGAGGACGACCTTTCATGTTTTTAAAGTGGGTATTTAACATTTTACCAATTCTTGAAACGAAGTATTAATAGATTTTTTTGGGAATTATGATAAAAAAGAGGAGTATATTTTCATGATCAAATTAAATGAAAAGATTAAGAAGTTAACAGCCTTGACTATACTAACAGTTACATTAGCCCTAGGTGCCACCCCAGTTCTTGCTAAAACAGTCCATTATAAAGGTTATGCAGTTGAATGGGATTATGGTCGTACAGCAGGTTTATGGGGATATTCTGAAGTTCAAACGGGCCACTTTACTCATAGAGCTACGGTTAATGGTACAAACTCTGGTTGGAAACGTCCAGGAGTATTAGCTTCCGCCAAGAAATTTATTGGTAAAAGTCATGTAGAAGCCTATTGGGATTGTAAATAAGGAAGTTTTGAATGAAAGCAAAGTTTTCAAGTTGGCGTACTCGTATCTTCGGGTACGCTTTACTTTTAGTGCAAAGTATATTAATTATTACACTATTTTTACAAATGCTTGGAGATAGATATACTGATGTCTGGAAAGGTTATTTAGATAAAGAGACCCAACATACTATTTATCTAAATAATGTTGCAAATGATAAAGCTGATCAAATTGAAAATTATCTCGAAATAAGTGCACAAAAATATAATCTTCTAATAGCTAAAAAGAATTTTACTACAGATAGTGTTTCTAATGGGCAGATAAATATTGGTTTGTGGGGAACGGCTAAAAATAAAAAACTTAATTTTAACTATCTGGGTCAAGATATCATTACGACACACGATATTGCTCGACTTCTTAATGATAAAAACGAAAAGGCAACTTTAGGAGTAGGACACGGATCAGCGAATACAATCAAGAAAATTGCTAGTTTCCCCTTTTCCAGTAATGTCGTTATTCAAAAAATGAATTACTATAATAAGCAAAATGGAGGAATCACTGGAAAATATCAGCTAATCGGAGATCTTAATAGTCAAAATTATCAGAATTTCTTACAAGGACTTGCTAAGATTAGCCATAAATCTAAACAAGATTTAACAATTGCAAAAGGTGGATCTGTAACAGATGAAGGTATACTACAACTTGCTTTAATTGTTTTTAATCTTGCCATATTATTGCTTTTATTCTGCTATTTTGTAATTTACTTTATTCGGTCACTCTCAAAATATGGAACTTTGATCTTATTGGGGTGGTCAAAAGAAAAAATATTTATTTACGAAATTCTCCCTTATATTGCAGCTACATTTATTTTTACCCTTTTACTTGGGATTGGAGCAATCTGGAGTATCAATAAGGGAGAATTTTTAAGTGAAATATTTAATTATGTGTTTGGGTTGAGTATTTCAAGTGTAATTCTAAATTTACTGCTATTTACGATATCTTTCAGCCCAATTCTCTTCTCTAAAAATATTGATTTAATTAAGAATAGATTTCCTAAAAAAGTGCTCTACTTTTTTGCTAGCCTTCTTTATTTTGGAGTGAACATAGGAATTGTAGTAACTTCAATTGCATTAGATAAGCCCATGCAATCTGTAGTTAATAATCGGATTCAGGCTCAGCAATGGGAACGAGTCGAAAAAATGATGATCTTGAATAAGGCCAATTCGGGTAGCGATGGTGCCCAAATGTACGATGCAAATTCGGACTTTAATAGAGATATGTATAATTTTTATTCGGCGATTAGTAAGAAGACTGGGGTATACATCATTCATACAGACTATACTTCGCAAAGATGGATTAATCTTCATGCGCCGCAACTTTCTAAACCGTTCTGGATTTATCAAGTATCTCCTAATTATGCTAAAAAATTAGGCATTAGATTATCCAGACAGCAACTAGCAAGTGCGTATCGGGGCGTCCGCTTATATCTTCTACCTAAAAATCGCAATACACAGGTGATGAGAAAATATATTCAAAATCAAGATTTAAATGGAGTAAGCAACGACGATATTCCAACTCAGTTTTTGAAAAGTCGAAAATTTAGCTTTGATAATTATCAACCGCGAAAGCTTTTTACTTGGAATACAGCGGTCAATGAACCAATTTTGACTAATAAACCAATAATTTATATTGTTACTCCGCAAAATATGACCTACTTTGAAATTGGCAATTTAAGTGCGAGTGGTCTAGATGGATATCTAAAATTTAAAGATAAACAAGTGCAAAAACGGTATATTAATTCATATTTTATGACTAAATATAATTTAGCAGACAATAAACTAGAATTTTTACCAATTGAGGAATACATTAATGGATTGCAGAAACAATTGCTTCAGACAATTCAATGGTTCTATTTAATCTTTTTGATTTTGCTAGTACTCTTAATTTTTGCCTTAATTATTATCGCTACTATTTTTAAGGTAGCTAATAAAGAGAAAATTGCTGTTAAGACATTTTTAGGCTATTCCATCTTAAAAATTTATTGGCCAATAATTCTGAGCATTTTAGGTATTAATATTTTTGATCTGATTTTTGTGTTATTCAAAAAAAGCAAAATTGGAATTTTGATAGTAGTAGTGAGTTTAGTAATTCAAGGCGTAATTTTTTATTATTATGTACAACACGACAAACTAAAGCGAATCGTGAAAGTGTTTAAAGGGGATCGATCATGATAGCAATAAGGGTAGAAAACTTAACTAAAAAATATGGAAAGAGAATGATATTAAATAAGATAAACTTCACTGTTAATGAGGATGAATTTGTGGCAATTGTTGGTCCATCGGGAGCCGGCAAGTCCACTGTGCTTAATATTTTGGGGATGCTAGAAAAGCCGACGAGTGGGAAAGTTTATTTGTTTAATCAAAAATTGCCTTCAATCAATAGTCGAAAAGCTACGAAGTTACGTAGAAATAAGATTAATTATCTCTTTCAGTCGTATGCTCTAATTAGTGATTTAACCGTTTTGCAGAATTTACAAATTGCAGTGAAATTTAATCAAGAAAGTTCACGAATCTTAAATCAAAAAATTGATAAGGTATTGGAAGATTTAGATATAGTACCATTAAAAAATAGTCGAGTGAACACTTTGTCTGGAGGGGAACAACAAAGAGTTGCCTTAGCTCGTTGTATTTTAAAACCAGGAAATCTAGTGTTAGCCGATGAACCTACGGGTGCTCTTGATCCGGTGAGGGCTAAAGAAGCATTTGATCAAATTAAACTTTTAAGAGATCATTATCACAAAACTATTATTATGGTTACGCATAATATGGAAGAAGCATATAAAACTGATCGAATAATCGATTTGAATAGATTATGAACTAATAACTGTTTTAGTGAAGGAATTTGAAATTTGAAAACCAAATGTGTATGCTGAAAAATAATTTTTTAAGTGAAGAGGAGTAGAGAAAGTGCCCAAACGGACTAAACAGATCATACTTGGAGGATTTTTGATTTATTTAGTTATTTTCACATATGTTGTACTTACCACCATCCATCAAGAAATGCGTCCAGGATTGAAGGCGAATGGAGATAATGCCTTGTATATGTTTTTCTATCTTCAACCATTTGGACTAAGAGACTCACTATTTATCAATTTTGGCTCAATTGCAATTATTCCGATTTTGAGTACCTACTATTTCATTCATATGAAGAATAATAATGAACTGTTCCATCTTTTACAACGAATTGGCTATCAAAAATTCATTCAAATGGTGGTTGGAAAAAGTTTCTTAGTGGCAAGCATTTTTAGTTTGATTGTAAATATTTATGAACTAATACTAATTAATTGGTTCTATGCTCCATTATCTTTTAGTGGTAAGAGTCAATTCTTACTTACAAGTAAACTGATTTACTTTTCTTCAAATGGATGGGTTAATCTCCTAACTTATATTGTTTTAGCGGCAATTGGCTGGGGAATCTATACAGTGTTTATTTTGGCACTGGGATTATTTATCAGAAAAAATGCTTTGTATGTTCCCTTAGGAATAGTTTTTGGGTTAGGAACCATTTTACTTGATGAGGTCGTATTAATTTCGATGAATAAAGGAACAATCCAATTTGCTAATATCCTCGCGGCCCCGAATTTATTTTCTCCTGGCCAATTAGTTATTGGAGGACAGAATCCGCCATTAGGATTATGGGCTACTTATGTGATTATTGTAGGAATATATGCTCTTTTGATTTTCGCTTTGATTAAATTCTGGCGTAAAAAGCAAGAAAGAGGAGCCTAATGACGAAAAGTAGAACAAGTTCTTTCATTAAAGTAATGCTGTTTTTGTCAGCTATCGTGGGATTAGTTGCGGGGATGTATTTAAATAATCGTCTCGATAGCATTCGTGATATTCCTTTCGTTTTTGTTTATCAAAATAGTATGTCGATTTATTTTGAGCCGATAATTTATATTTTGGTTTTCATTGAAGTGATCAAAATTCGGCGCATTAGGGATGCAATTGAAGTTCGAAATAAGACAGATTTTGTCTTAGGTAAGTTGATTCAACTTGTGGTAAGTGAATGGGCAATCTTTTGGATATGTGCATTAGTTCCATATTGGCTTTTAAATTTAAAGACTAGCTTTAAATTTGGCACTCCGACTTTAGGTATTCTAATTTTGGGCTTGAATATGGTGACTATGCTTTTAGGGATGCTCTTGCTTCTCAGTGCTTATAAGTTACCATATCCTTATTTGATTTTATTGTTAGTTTTGGCAATTACTGGGGGTTATCATTATGGGATTGAGTTAAATTGCTTTTTACCACACTACAGTCCTATTTTTGATCCAACTTATCGCGCAATCCATCAAATCTATTTTTAGGAGAAAAATATGTTGAAGATAGAACATTTAAATAAAAAGTTTGGTAAAAAGGAAGTCTTGAAAGACGTCTCGCTTACTCTTAGTCCCGGCGAAAGAATTCATATTATTGGTAAAAACGGCTCAGGCAAATCAACAATCTTTAAGATTATCACCGGCATATTGAAGCAGAATGGTGGCACAATTGAAATTGGGACAGATGATGTAATTGGTGCCTTGATTGAAAATCCAAGTTTTTTAGAATATGAATCTGGTCTTGAAAATTTGAAATTTTTAGCTGAACTAAATCATAACTATGATGAAAAATTAGTAAAAGACTTAATGGAAGAATTCTCTTTAGATTCTGAGGATAGTCAGTTTCTAGATATTCGATCGGAATGCGTCAAAAGTTAGGCATTATTCAGGCGATTATGGAAAATCAGAATATCGTTTTGTTAGATGAACCAACGCGCGGAATTGATAAAGAAGGTATTGAGACCTTTGTGAAAATACTTGGGCAACTTAAAGAGCAAAAACGCGCTGTCATCATCGCAAGTCATGATGATATTCCTAATTTGGTTTATGATCGAGAATTAAAGCTAAAAGATGGTGTCTTAGTTGAAGAAAAATAGCTCTATCTTTTGGTTGTATTCCGCAATTACTTTCTGGATTATCTTTTTCTTTAGAACACATTTAGGAATATTACCTGGTGATGAGATGGTGGCTGTGAATTTTGGCATAGTCCATAAATCTCGTTGGCTCATTTTCTTAAATGTGTATCTTATCGCTTATGATTTGATTTCCATTCTTTTAGCGCGCACTAAAATGGAAATGGTGGAAGATTTTCTAGTAATTAGGAAAATTACCACCTTACATAGATTCACCATATTTTGGAAAAATTTGCTTATCTATCTAGTTCCTTTTCTTATTATTCATTTAAGCTTTTTCAATAAGCAAAATTTTCTTCTTTCTAGCATTTTGCTATTTGTTTGGCTAGTAATTTGGCTAATTTTAGCCGTTTGCCCTTTCAAAAGATTAAATCAATACATTCGAGCTACAATCATTTTGATAATTTTACTCATCTTACGGATTTTAGTATAAGAAAAAACTGCCCTCAAAGGCAGTTTCTTCGTTTATTCAAATTCATCCAAAGCAGTCAATGCCTTTTCCCATTCGTCATTGGCTTGATCAAGCTTTTCTTGAACGGCAGACAGCTTTTCTTGTAGAGGCCCCAGCTTATCAAAGTTAGTGGCAATTTCTGGATTTGCCATTTCATTTTGAATCTCAGTTTGTTGGTTTTCTAAATCTTCAATTTCTTTTTCGGCATTATCAACGGCTCTTTGAAGCTTACGCTTTTGTGAATCACGTTGCTTTTGTTCTTGGTAAGACAACTTTTGCTCGCTGACTTGCTTTACCGGTTCAGTTGGGGCGTCCTCAGTTTGACTAGGAGTTAAACCAGCGTTTTGCTTAGCCTTTTCATCGAGGTAGTAAGAGTAGTTTCCTTCGTAAATCTTGGCATGGCCGTCGCGCACAGAAACAATCTTGTTTGCTAATTGATTGATGAAGTAACGGTCATGAGAAACGAATAGCAAAGTTCCATCATAATTGCTCAAAGCTTCTTCGAGAACTTCCTTGGCTTCAATGTCCAAGTGGTTAGTGGGCTCGTCCATGAGCAAGAAGTTGTCATGTTCAAGTGATAAAACCGTCAAAGTCAAGCGCGCCTTTTGCCCACCGGATAATTGACCAACTGTCTTGTCGATGTCCTTAGCCGTGAACAAGAAACTAGCCAAAATTGAGCGCACATCGCGTTCGGGCATAGTCTTGTGTCGATCCCAAATCGTATCAAGGACAGTCTTGGAAGGATCAAGACGTTGTAATTCCTGGTCGTAGTAGCCGATGTCAAGGGATGCACCGTATTTAATGGAACCATCTTTTGGCGTCAGTTGCTTCATAATCGTCTTAAGCAAAGTAGATTTACCAATTCCGTTAGGTCCGATGATTGCTACGCGGTCACCTTTGTTGACTTGGAAGGAGATGTCCTTAACCATTGTTTTATCAGAATAACCGATGGTTAAATCATTCAAGATAAGGACTTCTTTTCCTGAAGGGCGTTCACTGTTAAAGTGAATTCTGACCTTGGACTTATGCTTTGGTGGCTTGATGCGGTCAATTTTTTCTAGCTTTTTACGTCTACTTTGTGCACGCTTAGTAGTTGTAGCACGCACCAAGTTCTTTTGGATAAATTCTTCGTCCTTCTTGATTTCTTCTTGTTGTTTTTCATAGGCAGCTTGTTGTTGCTTATCGCGCAGTTTGCGTTCTGCAATGTATTGAGAATAGTTTCCTTTAAAAGCAGTCAAAGTTCTAAATTGTAGTTCGAAAATTTGGTTAGCTAAGTGATCCAAGAAGTACTGATCGTGGGATACAACTAAGATTGCGCCGGCATAGTTTTTCAAAAAGCCTTCCAGCCAGTCTAAGGTATCCATATCCAAGTAGTTGGTAGGTTCGTCGAGCAAGAGCAAAGGGGGCTTTTTAAGAAGTAGCTTAACAAAAGCTAAACGCGTCTTTTCCCCACCGGATAAACTGCTAATCTTCTTTTGCCAAGTGTTTTCTGGAAACTTGAATCCATTCAAAATACTCTTAATATCAGAAGGATAAGTATAACCACCCTGTTGCTCAAAGTCGAATTGCATTTGATCGTAGCGCTTGAGGAGATCCTTATCTTCAGGATGGTGAGCAATTTCTTCTTGGAGTTGTTCAAGTTTCTTTCCTTTATTAATTAAAGGAGTGAAAACTTCCTCCATTTCATCCCAGATCGTCTTATCTTCATCAAGTGCGTTTTCCTGAGCGATGTAACCGGCTTGAATTCCCTTATTAACGGTAAACTCGCCATGAGTAGGTTCTCTTTGCCCAGTCATAATCTTTAACAAAGTAGTCTTTCCCGCACCATTTGGTCCAACTAGCCCAATTCGTGCATTGGAATCGATTGAAAAGTTAACATTTTTAAATAAAGTATTGGCACCAAATTGTTGTTCTAAATCGTGCCCTTGTGCAATAATCATAATTTTTTCACCTAAAAATATTCTAACATATGGAGTTGTCTGACTTGTAATTGTATTGTGAAAATACGGTATAATTGAAAGTGAAGAGTAAGATTGTGAAAAATATACTTGCAAGCATACTAACTTTACAGGTATGATATAAGTGCTTGATTGTTCATTCACAAACATAAAATACATGGGGGCTTCACAAATGGAAAAAATAAAAATTCCTAAGGCAACAGCCAAACGCTTGCCACTTTACTACCGCTACCTTATTATCCTTAATGAAGAAGGGAAAGACAAGGTATCTTCTACAGAATTATCTGAAGCTGTACAAGTAGATAGTGCATCAATTAGACGAGACTTTTCATATTTTGGTGCTTTAGGTAAACGTGGCTACGGTTATGACGTCAAGAATCTCTTGAAATTCTTTAAAAAGATCTTGAATCAAGATACTTTGACTAATGTTGCATTAGTTGGGGTTGGTAATTTAGGTAGAGCGCTACTTAATTATAATTTTAAACGTAGTAATAATATTCGAATTTCATGTGCCTTTGATATCAATAAGGACATTACTGGTAAGATTTTAAGTGGTGTGCCAGTTTATGACATGAGCGAATTAAAGAAGCAGTTGAGTGATCAACAAATTTCAATTGCAATTTTAACAGTTCCTTCTAGTTCAGCTCAAGTTACAACTAATGAAATGGTTGAAGCTGGAGTGAAAGGAATTATGAACTTTACGCCAATTCGTCTTTCTGCACCATCAACAGTACGTGTTCAAAACGTGGACTTAGCTACTGAATTACAAACTTTAATTTACTTCCTTGATTCGGAAAAGGAAAACGATAACGATTAAGAAGCTGCCGTTTAAGGCGGCTTTTTTTACCACTTAGAAATTAACAACCCTCAGCAGTGCATTCATTCAGTTTCCAGGCAGTTTTTTAAGTCAAACTATCGCCTTTTGTACAGAAATTGGGTATATTATTGCGAGAAAAGCATAATACAGATGGAAGTACTGGCATGCTTTTCATTCCCAGATATGTAATTAATTAAGAGGTGAAAGAAATTGAAAATTAATGAAGCGCTAAAAAAAGAAAGATTGGCTCAACATAAAACACAAGCCAGATGGATTAAAGATATAAATATGTCAGTCTCACATTATTCAGAAATAGAATCGGGATATGTAAGAAATGGAGTTAGCTCAGATATTGATAGCGAAGATTTGATTCTTTTACTGAAATCAAATCATGATAATATCAATGATTTTTTTGATTTGGTTCAGGATTCATACATTGTTAGTGAAAGCACAACGGTAGCTCAACAACTTTTTGAGGAATTATATATTGCTTTTACGAATAAGGATTATAAAAAAGCGGATAAAATAAAAAAAGAGATAGTCCAAATGCCTAATATTCCAAAATCTTTAAGATATTGCGCATCGCTTATTACTGCAGATTTAAAAGACAATATGCTGTCTTTAGATCAGAAAGTAAAGGATGAAATAGATCGATATATCTATCAATCAAATGATTGGGTAAATAATAACGAGGCTTTAATAATCTTTGGTAACTCAATTCCAGTACTTAATAAAGAAAATTTGGTTATGAGAATGGGTCAACTTTTGCGTAGGTATAAAGATATTAATGAATTTCCGAAAAATATAAAAATTAGGATTTCTACAATTTGTATGAATTATTTGTATGACGCAATTTTAAATAGAAAAATTGATAAGCATATTGAGGAATGTTTTAAATTAATTAATGAGCTCCCGGCTGACGATGTTTTTGGATTAAAAAAGATAATAGCGCGTTACCTAAGTGATGTATACAACGGAAAAGAAACATATAGCGAAGAATTACGAAGCATTTTTATAAGAAGTGGAATGAAGAATATAGCAGATCATTTATTTATTTAATTCGATATTTCGAAATTCACTACAAAAAACTCTTTGTCTTGTCTACTATATAAATGATTACTGAAGGAGAAAAGAAAGGAAGTTTTCATTATGAAAAAGAGAAGTAAAGTAGTGGCAAGTTGTTTAGCATGTGCTGGATCGTTATTGTTTATGACTACACCAGTTTTAGCAGCAACCATCAATGTTGAAGGTGGAGTGTGGAACTACGGAGTAGGTAGTAAGTATGTTTGGTCATACTATTCTCATGCACATAAAACACATAAATCTTCTGTACATGGAAAATATGATGCTTCTAGTGGGTGGACTAGAAAAGGGGTTAAAGCAAAAGCGTCCGCAGCTAAGGCTATTGGAGGTAATGAAGCTTACTACGATGTAATGAATTAAGAAAATAAGGCGCACACCTAGTGTGCGCCTTATTATTTGAGGAAAAATATGTTTCGTATAAGTAAAATTTTTTTAATTATTCTGACTACGGGAATTTGCTTTATCTTATTTTTTAATTTGATCAGAGAATATGATAAAGAGATTATTCCTGATGCAACAAATTGTGTTCAAGTTAATACTGATAATCAAAAATATACAAAAAAAGAAATTTTTTCAAAATTAACTGAGCTATCTAATAAAAATAATTATCAATTAGATTTAGTACGTTTACTTAGATTAAATGGAAAAAGTACAAAAATCATTTATTCATTTAATAAAAAAAGAGATCAAGTATATTCGTTCCATAAAAGAAATAATATTAAAGAACTTAATAAAAAAGATGTTCAATTAGAGGATATTAGAGGAAAATATTATACTAATGCTGATAACTCAGCACTTTCTCAATTACGAATGGAAATGAACCGAATGGGACTAAACTATAGTATATACAAAGTATCTCCTAAGAACATGTTGAATAATAGTATAGTAAGAAATTATGTACCGATAGTACTTAGTGTGTTTAGCTTAGTGTTGATTATTATGTTTATTGAAAAAATTTCACGTTTTAAAGAATATGCTATTTTAAAATTAAATGGCTTTTCTTTAAATAAAATAATAATAAGAGATATAAAAAACACATATTTATGGTTAGTAGGTACTATAGCAATAGTATTACTTATTGGATTACTGTATGCATCTTTTTCAATGAATAGAATTGGAATAATGCTATCTGCAAAATATCTTTTGATGATCGCTGTACTTATAGCATTGATGTTTATAATTTTAGATTTAGTTTCTTACAGTTCACTCTATTTAATAAGTGTATATTCAGCAATTCAAGGAAAATCATATTCTAGAGAATTTGTAGTCATAGGATATATATTAAAGCTATCCTTAGTTGGTATAGTAGCCATTAATATTTTTTATTTGCATAATCAAATCCAAAATTTTATACAAGATCAAAAAGTTATGAAAATGTGGATAAATCATCATAGTGGTTATGTTTTGCAATTTAGTGAGATTGGAGATAAAGATAAACGTTTAGAAAATACTTTAGGAAGGTCAACTAGAAAATTAATCAATTCTAGTAAAGATGTAATTATATCAAGAAATTCACAGGAATTTCATCCAGCTATTAATGATATTATTCCTGAAAATGGTAACGTATTATTCATAAATAAAAATTATCTCAATTATAATTATATTTCTGGGATCAATCAGTATGCTATAAATAAAAATTATTTAAATATTTTTATTCCTGATACTCGTATAAATCAAAAAAATAAATTTTTAAAAGAATTCTGTAACTTCTTGAAATTTCAAGATAGTTTATCAGGTACTCACAGATCTGTCTCTAAGAAAAGGATAAATACTATTATTTACACAGGACATAAAAAAATATTTAACTATACAGTTGGTAAAAATATATCAGATTCTATTTCAACTGATCCTATTATTGTGCTTGACAACGGAGTATTGTCAGATAACTTTTATTTCTCGACAGCTACTCAAGGAATGGTTCAATTTGGTGATTTAAAAGAATTACAAAATAATCTAAAAAAATTTTCGTTAGAATCATATATCACCGGTATTACCAATGCTAAATCGCGATTGTCAGAGTTTAATGTTAATATGTCAAGACAAATTTTTTTGATAATTTTGATAACTTTAATATCAATTAGCCAATTAATTTTGGTAATTATATTTATAAGTCTTTCGTTCTTACAAAGAAAACGATTAAAAATGACGATAAATAAGATATTTGGTCAATCAAATAGAAAACTTATTTTTAATTTTTGTTTCTTTAACATTGGAAGCGATGGTCTAGTGATATTTATTTTGATAGCGTTAGAACAACAAAGATGGCAAATGGGGTTAACCATGTTTCCTTATTTAATTGTAGAATTTTTTGTGGTTATAATGTTAGCAAAAATAGCACAAAGGAATCTGTTGACTACATTAAATAGTGGTAATTAGAGGTTTATTTACATGATTATAATTAATAAAATGAGTAAGCTCTTTGAAAAAAGAATAGTTTTTGAGAATGTGGATTTTAGTTTAAAAGAAGGTGCTAGTTATGCAATAGTAGGAAAAAGTGGTGTTGGCAAGACAACTTTTTTGAATATATTGGGAGGATTGGAAAACCCTACGTCAGGAAAAGTACTTATAGATGATGTGGAAGTTAATGAAAAAAATCTGCCTAATTTAAGAAGAGTAAAATTTGGATTTATTTTTCAAAATTTTGGCTTAATTGATAATGAAACAGTTAGAGAAAATCTCTTAATTGGATTAGCAAATCAAAACTTGTCTAAGCATGAAAAAGATGTAGCCATTAAAAAGGTTTTGAAAGAATTAGATTTAGGAAATTTAGAACTTAATCAAAAAATTTATACATTGAGTGGGGGAGAACAACAACGTGTAGCTCTTGCAAGAATTATTCTAAAAAAAGCAAAAATCATTTTTGCTGATGAACCAACTGGATCTTTGGATAGTGAAAATTCCAATTTGATTTTACGACATTTATTAACTGATTTTGGAAGAGATGCAACAATTTTAATTGCAACACATAGTCCAGAGGTTTGGCAGAAATGTGACTACGTGATTAAGATCAAGAATCAAAAAAGTGAATTAATTAAAAATAGTAATCGGAGAATAAATGAGGTTTAAACATGTTAAAGAAACTTTGGAAATTTGGAAGTATCAGCATAGTAGTGACTTTGCTTTATCTATTAACCCTTCATACGTCAGTTTTTGATAGATTTAATCCATTTGTTTCTGAAACTGTGAGTTATGCTCAAGTACCTACAGGAACGCAAAAATATAAAAATATAAAAATATATAACCCTAAAACCAGTAAGCTTGAATCATACCGACTTCACAATGTTGGGGGATATGATTCGTCAAGAGAATATATTTCGATTAGGCATAAGGGCCAGTATGTAAAATCGATTAAATATATATCTAAGAAAGACTTTGAAAATAAGGTAAAATGACACCAACTTATATCATAAGTGAAAAATATCAGAAAGAGAGGATTTTTTAATAATCTCTTTACTGAGACGGCCATATGATAATTAATCAAACCTTGGCCGATTTAGATATCTATGTGCCCTTGTCTTGGCAAGTGGTTAATTATGTGAACCCTGGAATCGGCGATTTGAAAATCGTCGGAAAAGGAAAACGATAACGATTAAGAAGCTGCCGTTTAAGGCGGCTTTTTTTACCACTTAGAAAGAAAAAATTACCACTTAGTCAAAATAAGTAGCTTCTCCCTCAGAATCATAGTTAAATAGGCTTAAGTTAAGAAAGGGGCGAGATCGTGAAAGTTAAATTGGACATTAATCCAGATCATCAAGAAACAGAAGTTACGATCTCGGCGCCGGAGATGAATGACCAGATTCAGGAACTTTATCGACTTTTGCAAAATCAAGAAAAAATTCCTCAAATTGAGGGATTTAAGGATAAAGTTTCCTATTATTTGAATTTGGCAGATATCTTCTTTTTTGAAACTGATAGTAAGGTAGTGATGGCTCATACAGCAAGGGATGCTTATCAGGTCAAGTATAAGCTTTACGAACTTGAAAATATGCTGGGTGCTAACTACATGCGGGTTTCAAAATCGACTATTCTTAACTTGAATCAGATTTACGCAATTACGAGGTCGATTTCAAACTGCCAGGTAAAATTTCAAGATTCTTATAAGGTAGTTTACGTATCGCGGCATTATTATCGCGATCTGCGTAATCGACTAGACGAAAGAAGGAAGTACTATGAGAAGTAAAGTTTCGCGCATTTTTTGGGGTGTTTTCTTTATCGCTGCCGCAACCTTTGTTGTGCTCAATCAGATGGGAATTTGGACTTATAAGCTAGGTTTTTGGGCAATTATTGGAACAATTATTTTTTCGCTTAGCTTAATTGATGGAATTGTCAATCGCAGAATTACCGAAGGCGTCTTCTCAGTCGCATTTTTACTGATGATTTATGCGCAGCCCCTGCATATTACCCGTTTAGTGCCGTGGACAATCCTCTTAGCGGCAATTTTGGTTTCGATTGGATTGGGGATTATCTTTCGTAATCGATTTCATACGATTGTTTATGCAAATAAGAAGATTAAAAACTTTAGGGAAAAAAGAGAGGATTTTTCTAATAATCTCTTTACTGAGACGGTAACCAATGATCAAGGTGATCATGTAGTAATTAATCAAACCTTGTCTGATGTCTCGCGTTATATCCATTCAAAAGAGCTGGAGACTATTGATGTGACTTCTAAGTTTGGGGATGTGAACATCTATCTTGATGATGCGGAAAGCAAAAACGGCATTGTTAATATAAATTTGGACATTATGATGTCGGATTTAGATATTTACGTGCCCTTGTCTTGGCAAGTAGTTAATTATGTGAACCCGGGCCTCGGCGATCTGAAAATCGAAGGAACTTCAAACGGCGGCGGTCCTCAATTGGTGATTAATGGGCGCGCCCGCTTTTCCGATATTAAGATTAAGTATATTTAGTTCGGAATAATAAAGCTAGGTGTAAAATAAAGAAAAAGGTTATTTTTATACATCGAGGTTTTATTATGATAAATAAAGACGTTAATCTTAGTTTGATGTACGAACTTGAAAACTTACACCATGTGGTAGTGCAAGCTTCTGATGTAGGTTCAAAGTATGTTTATGCTTTGCAATTACTTCATAAACAAACTGATATTATTGTTTATCGAGCAACGCCAGATGGCGAGCATGTTTTCTTTGATGAAGATAGTCCCTTAGTTTATTTGACTGGAATGGCTGGAGGTCACACGCAAACCTGGACTTATTCCGGTGAAAGTGATCGCTGGTTTGTAGGGACCAAGCCAAAGAAGCATGGGAGCACTCTGTGGGATACGCAAATTGCCCGCGTAGTCCTTCCAGAAAGCGGTACTTTGCAATATGATAGCAATACTGAAATACCACGCTTATCTTATTTAAACCGTGCAGGTTACGGCTATGGTGATAATAGTGTCGCTTATCCTGGAAAAGACTTGGAGCGTCTTGAAGCTGCAGTTTCACCAGATTATTCCAAGCTCTTGATTGCAAGTATCGACTTATCGCACACTGGTCACTTTGCATTGTATGATTTGAATCAAATCAATGCGGCTTTGGACGAAGCAGAAGCTGATGGCTCTGATGTTAATATTCAAAACTTTGAATGTTTGGGTGCCTTCAATGTTCCTAATTTTGATGGGGAACTCATTCCATCAATTCAGGGTTATGATCTTGATGAAAACAATAATGTGTATGTTTCTTGTCAATTGGGACCAACAACGGACTTCTTGGGGTTAGCTAAAGAAGGTAAGCCACGTGAAATTGTGAAGATTCCATGGGGATGCGCAGATCCAAACAAGTGGGAAGTTGCTAACTTGGACCATGCCCACGTGCTTGATTCTTTAGGTTATGTGACTGAATTTGAAAGTGTTCAAGTTCTTGATGCCAACAACATTTATTTAACCGTGGCATATCACCGCAAGAGTGACTTGACTACGTTGAAGAACAGAATTTACAAGGTTGAAGGTTTCGGCAATTAAATAGAAATTAGCGAGGATTAGTTCCTCGCTTTTTTGTGGCTTTTTTACCGAATATGATGCACGGAGGACGTTTTATAACGAGGTGGGTCCAGAAAGAAAAATTGGTGGTACAATATGGACATCAAATTAATTTAGATTTGGAGATCCTAAAGTATGTTTTTTAAAAAAAGTAATAAAGAAGCACTAACTTTTGAAGAGGCTTTGAAGAGAATTATAGAGAATCCAACAGTTAAGAAAAATTCTGAACTAATTCAAGTGTTTCAATCTGCTATTGAAAAAGTTGATAAGCAGCAATCAATTCAATCCATTGCTTCTAACTTATCACTAAAATTGAAATCTAATTTTGATGAAAAGGAATTACCTCCTTCAGTTGTTAAATTTCAACTTAAACTGGAAAGATATGCAGCAATAGCAGCTAATGGGATTGTAATTGGAATTTTTGATTGGCTATAATGTAAATATCAAATTAATTTGGATGAGGGATGGGAAAATGACTTTATCTAAAGATGAACCAGAAATTGCAATGCTTAACAGAGTGACGGATTTGTTATTGGATGAACATACTAAAGATAATGAACGGGAGATTCTATTATATGCTAAGCATCAATTAGAACATCATGTTTATTTGCCGAATTTGATCTGGCATTTGAAAAATATTTTGACTCCACTGGCAATTGGAAGTAAGTTGTCCCCTGGAATGGGAAAATTATACTGTGATATTGTTGCCGGTAACATTGACAAGCCTGGTGATTTACGGTCTGGAATTGGTATAGGCACCGTTGCTGTTGGTCTTTTCCATTAAATATAAATATCGAAATATATATTGTGAACGGAGATTAGACCTTCGTTCACTATTTTTTGGCGAAAAATGGTTTAGAAGAGGGATTGTATGGAAAACAATAAAGATGAGAATCGTGAACTAAAGAGGGAACAACGCATAAAATCTCTAACTTATTCGCGTGCTTTTAGTGTGATTTATTGGGTTGATTTTGCGTTGGCAGACTCTACTTGAAAGAGAGTGTAGGCACGATCGTGTGCATTACATTAATCGCTCAAGTAGTCTTTATGTTTTTAGTAGAGTTAGTTTTGGCCTTGTATTATAGCGGGAAAAACTAAGCTAGAGTCTCAAATACAGTATTATTTGATGATTAGGGTTAATTCATCAAGAAAAAGCCGCCGATCATGTTTAACTAATACTAAGACTCTCTACTCAATAAACTCTATAAAAGAGACGAGAATAGATTAATGGAAAATAGAAAAGATAAATATTTAGCTTTATCGGAAGAAATAGACTTTGATAATCAAGCCCAGATAAGAAAAGTCATCATCCGATTATTAATTCTTGAAATTGGCTTACAAGTTTTGTATCAACTTGGGCCCGTTCTAATAAAACTATTGCATAACCATAATTTACGCGAATTCATATTAGCCTTGTTGATAGTAGTCTTAGCAGGGGTAGCGATTAGATTTGGCTATACAACTAAAGTGCTGAATTTTTCAGTAAAACGCTACGGATTAGCAAAATTGCTAACGATTGTATATTGGGTGCTGGTAGGCTTTTTGGTTTTCGGTAATCTACTGACAACTTTCTCTGTTTGGAAATTGCCTGTAAGAAAGATTATCGAAATTGCCTTGATTGCTTTAGATGCCGGAATTTGTGAAGAATTCCTATTTCGAGGAGTTTTGTTCAATTTATTTGTAGTCACTTTTCACAAAAGTAAGTACGATTTGTTATGGGCTTCAATTGGCAACTCTGTCTTATTCGGTTTACTACATTTAGTTAATTTAACTCATCAATCGGTAGCTTCAACAGTTGGACAAATTATTTTTGCTATTGGCTTAGGGCTAATTTTAAGCTACTTGCACATCCTGTCTAATGGGATATTTTGGTGTATAGCTTTTCATTTCTTGCAAGACTTTTCTCCGCAAGTTATTCACTCAGACCTAGGGAATCCCCATATTTCGCTAGTGTTGTCTGTATATGGACCTATAATCCTTTTCATGGTGCTTTGTATATATTTGTTCAACCATGAATTAATGGATTCTTTAAAGCAATGATAAAAATTAAATATGTTTTGAGCAAACTAAAAACCGCGCGATATAGCTCCAATGTCATTAAGTTAAGATATTGATTTCAAAGTTAAGTTTTTTTGATAGTTATCAATTTTTGCTAATTGTATTTCTCTTAAAATTAAGTATGTAAAGCGAGGAGAAATATAAATGATTAAAGTGCAACAGTTTTTTATCAAGTATCAAAGAATAATTTTAACAATTAATACAATCATGATATTACTGGCAGAAGCATTTAAATGGTTATTTCATATAAATATTGCTTATCAAATTTTAATGCTAGTTATAGGTAGTATCGGATTAATTCCAATTTTAATGACTGCCATTTCATCACTGAAGGTTAAACTCGTATCAATTGATGTCCTAGTTTCATTAGCAGTAATAGGAGCAATCATTATTGGTGAATACAATGAAGCTGCAATTGTTACTTGGCTTTTTTCTTTAGGAGAAGTACTAGAAGAGCTTACTCTTAAGAAAACGCGAAAAGCTGTGGCAGACTTAACTAAAATGGCACCACAAACTGCATTAGTTTTACAAGACGATGGTACTACTGAAGAAGAGGATGTAGATTTTGTTGATCCTGGTGAAAAGATTTTAATCAAAACTGGGGATCAAGTTCCAGTAGACGGCAAAATTGTATCAGGATCAGGCTACTTAAATGAAGCTAACGTTAATGGTGAATCAAAACCTGCTAATAAAAAGAAGGGCGATTCAGTTTATGCTGGAACAATCTTAGACGATGGTACTCTAACCGTTGAAACTACAGCTGCAGGAGAGGATACAACTTTTGGCAAAATTATTGAAATGGTAGAAGAAGCGCAGGATTCCAAATCTCACACGGAGAAATTAATTAATCATTTTGCCCAATATTACACTCCAGCAGTGTTAGTTATTGCTATTGTCGTTGGCTTAATCACTAAAAACTTTAAACTTGCTATTACCGTGATGGTCCTTGGCTGTCCTGGTGCCTTGGTAATTGGTGTACCGGTTTCAACGGTTGCCGGTATCGGAAATGGTGCCAAGAATGGTGTCATGTTTAAAGGATCTCAAGTAATGGATGCAACACGTAAAGTTGATGAGATTGCCTTTGATAAAACTGGAACCTTAACAGTGGGTTATCCCGAAATCAATGAAATTCATATTCTAAATGGTGATAGAAATGAAATTATTAATTTAGCTGTAAGTATTGAAGCTCGAAGTAATCACCCATTAGCAAAAGCAATTGCTAAATTAAGTGATGAAAAAATAAATCATATTACTACTAATATAATTAAAGGGAAAGGAATTTCTGCTACTTTAGAAAATGATAAATACTATTTAGGTAATTTAGCATTAATTGAAGAGCATACTTTTGTTAATGCCAAACTAACTAAAGTAGTTAATAAATTAGGCAACTTAGGTAACTCTATTGTTATTTTTTCTAACACTGATCAAAGTATGTTAGCAGCCTTTGGCATTAAGGACCGACTTCGACCAGAATCTAAGGCTGCATTGCTTAAATTAAAACAACTTGGGATTAAAAAACTAGTGATGCTCTCAGGCGATAATCAAGAAACAGCAAAACAAATTGCAGCAGAGTTGCCAATTGATGAAGTACATGGACAAATGTTACCTGCAGATAAAGCACAATTTGTTAAGAATGAACGAGCAAATGGTCATCATATAGCTTTTATTGGCGATGGGGTCAATGATAGTCCTGCTCTAGCTAATGCTGACGTTGCTATTGCTATCGGAAGTGGTACCGATGTAGCAGTTGATGTGGCAGATATTGTTTTGATGAAAAATGACTTACGCAAAATTGACTATGCTTTAGCAATTTCTAAGCGAACTGTCTTGAATATGAATGAAAACATTGCAATTGCATTATTAACCGTACTGCTATTGTTCGTTGGATTGTTTGCAGGTTATGTTGAAATGGCTAGTGGTATGTTTATTCATGAATTTAGTATTTTAGTCGTTATCTTAAATGGAATGCGCTTAATTAAAAATCATTCAAAACTTGATAACCGTCAAGTTTCTAAGAAGAAAAAAGATTTAGAATTTAATATGTAATGATGAAAGGAAGATATTTATGCAAAAAGTAATAATGAAGTTAGGGGGCATGACTTGTCCATCTTGTTTGACCAAAATTGAAAAAGCCGTAGAAAACGTTGATGGTACTGATCAAATTAAGGTTTTATTCAACGCTGGCAAATTAAAGTTTGTGATGGATTCAAACAAGACCAACACAGATGATGTAAAGAATGCTATCGAAAAAATGGGTTATGAAGTTATGGGCATTAAAGAAAAGGAGATTAATTAAATGAATCCAGAAGAAGCATACCAAGCAGAACTAAAGCAAAGTGAAATAGACCATCACACTCCCACAGCCGGAGCGATGGTTGGTCATATCATTGCTAACTTATTAATTCACTCCTTAAAAATTAGCCAAGCTAAATTCTTTACTAAAGGAAATGCTGGTTTGTTTTTAGATCAATATGCTCCTAAGTGGATTGAATACGAACGAATGGAATTCAACAAGTTAAATCAAATTTTGGTAAATAATGGCGAAAGTATTCCTACAACCACCGATCAATTTAAAGAATATACTATGCTCAAAGAAAATGGAGCTACAAAATACGAAAAGGGTAATAATCAATTATTTACATTAGTAAAAGACTTTGATACACAAATTCTTTTTATTACTAAGGCTATTACCCTAGCCCAAAATGAAGATTGGCCAGAATTAAGTGCGAACTTAGTAGAATTATTATCATGGATTAAAAAACAAATTCGCCAATCACAAAACTTTTTGAATCACGATTTGCGTGAAGGATTATATACTGAAAAAGACGATGATAATGACGATTTTTAAATAAAGGAAGTCTTTAAATGGCAGAGTTATGTATTAACTTAGTCCCACTATTTAATGCATTGCCTATAGATGAGCAAATGCAAATAGAAGAGCTAGTTCATCACCAAAATTATCGAAAAAACGAATTAGTCTTGGCCCCCACTTCAAACAATAATTTAATAATTCTGGCTCATGGTGGCGCTCGTCTTTATACTCTGAACAAAGAGGGACATGAAAATGTTATTCAAGTCTTGAAAACCGGAGATTATGCTGGTGAAAATTGGTTATTTGGTGAGGCTAATACCAATACCTACGTTGAAGCCACAGAAGATAGTGAAATTTGTTTACTGAATCGCAATGACTTTTTAGCTTTAATGAAAAAACAACCAGAATTAAGCATAAAGCTCTTAGAACAAAACATCATTAAAGTACGTGTTTTGCATAAACAAATCCAATTATTAAGTCTTCCTAAAGTAGAGGATAGACTGCTTAACTATTTGCAGACTTATGCCAAAAAAGTAGGGCACAAATCATTTATACTACCATTAAAAATGAAAGATTTGGCACTTTATTTAGGAACTACACCAGAAACTTTATCCCGTAAATTTGTTTTACTTGAAAAACAAGGAGTATTAAAAAGGAATTTGAGACAAATCCAACTATTATTTAAAAAATAAATTGACAATTAATACTAGACCTTTAAAGTACTGATTTAACATTTAATTGGTTAAATTGGTGCTTTTTTCGTACAACAAATAAGGCGTAGCACAGATTCTGCTTTTTTAAGCTACGCGATATAAATAATATACAGTTGATTTGGGCTTAATATTTCTCTTGTCCTTGCGGTCTGGTCTAATTGGAGTGGTATAATAGCTGAGCTGAATAAGGATCCGTTCAAAATCTTGCGTTAAAGAAGAAGCCAAATACATGCTCTGAATAATCAAGCATGATTACTTGAAATTGATGGCATATTGATACTTGCAATGCTTTTACGGAATATAAGCCTGTGCATCAATTTGACTGATTGCATTAAACATAATCGTATGGGCATAAATTTATCTTGTTTTGAATGGAACTGTACGCTGCCTAAGGAATACTTCAATTTCTTGAAGGAGGTCTCAATACCCCAACGCAGATGATAGAGCTCTTTAATTCTTTTCAGCGGATAATTTTTTCGATCAAGACGTTCTAGAATATCCTTATGAAGGGCGTTCATAATTAACACCAGCTTTCTGGCAATAATTTTGAAGGTTTAAAATATACAAGATAGGCGAAAAGGCAGCTCTTTTCGCCTTTATTTTATGCAAAAAAAGGTCGAATCCAAATGATTCGATCTCTAAAAAAGCACCCTTAATTGTCAATGCCTTAACTTAATGACATTGGACATAGATCGTGTGGTTTATTTTTATGCGGTTGTTTCGTTTTTGATTAACTTAACGGGCAACTTGTAATGCATTTGATTAGGTTCTTTCTTTGGATCGTTGATTCTCTCAAGAAGCAAATCTACCAAAAGAGTCGAAATGTCTGAAATTGGTTGAGCAATTGTTGAAAGCTCTGAATGATAAGTTTGAATCTGTTTAGTTCCATCAAATCCTATCACTTTCAAGTCTTCAGGAACCCGAATACCTAACTTTTTAGCTTCTTGCAACACCAAAATTGCTGTTAAATCATCTGTACAGGTAATGCCATCTGGCTTATCTTCCATTAACATTTTCCGAATCGCCATATTTTTGAGTAAAGGCGAATCTGAAAAGGCTACAGAACAGATGTGAGCATCTAAATTTAATTTATCCATTGTATCGCAATATGCCTTCAAACGCTCATCAGTTGGATTACCTTTTAGTTGTTTATTCCCGACAAAGGTAATTTTTTTACAGCCAGCTTGCAATAGATCGTGAACTGCCAGCTCAATTCCTTGGTAATTATCGCAACTTACAATTGGAATATTATCGGACAACTTACGGTCAAAGGAGACGATGGGCAGACCTAACTGCTGATACTCATCAATTCCTAAATTGTGCGCCCCGGCAATAATCCCGTCGACCTGGTTAGCTAGCAGCATTTTAATATATTCGCTCTCTTTTTGCTTATTTTTTCCAGCATTACAGAGAATGATTTTATAGCCTTGGGTAAATAGCTGCATTTCAATATCTTCAATTAATTCCGCAAAGAAAGGATTGGTGATACTGGGAAAAATTACCCCAATCAGCTTCATCTTTTTGCCTTGAAGGGATCGCGCCAAAGAGTTGGGCTGATAATTTAATTCGCGCATGGCATCGAATACTTTTTGCTTAGTTTTCTCACTTAAATAGCCATGATTATTGATTACGCGAGAAACTGTAGTTGCAGACACTCCTGCCAAATTGGCAACATCAGTCAGCTTTGCTGTCATTTTTACACCTTCTACATGATAGATTCCATGTTCCAGAATTTACCATCATAGTTAATTTTTTGATCAAACTTGATTGCATTCTTTGCATTGGCAAAGAATCTTCCGCTGACAACATGTTCACCATCATTGACGAAAATTTCAATAAGTGAATGATCTACAAAAATGTCCAACTTAACTTCCTTGTTTGCGTCAAGTTCAACGCTTCTAGTTTGACCATACTTCACAGCTACGTCACCAGCTTTTGATCGATCTAAAATAAGTTTACCATTTTTAGTGTCAAATTCGAGACGAAGATTTTCACTTAAATCATCATTTGCAGCTAAGTATAAATTACCAGTTTGGTTTTCCTTAATAGTCAATTCGAGTTCATATTGACCAGAAGTGGAATTCTTAATTAGTTGTGAGTTGAGATCTTCTTCATCATGTCTAAGGGTTTTGATGGATTCGACTGGTTGTTGAATTAGCTTGCCGTCTTTAATGGAAAGCTTTTTAACTTGGCTTAAGCAATTTGCCCAATTTTCATTATCGGTTGGGTAAGAAATGTCAGGTAAGCCCACCCAGCTAATCGCATAGGCAGTACCGTCTGGTGCATTGAAGGCTTGAGTGGCATAGATATCAAATCCTTCATCTAAGTTCTTCAGGTTACTTGGATTGGTCATTTGAGCTTTATCTAAATCAACAGAATCACCAATCACATACATATTTGGATAAATATTTTGGTAATTAGTCACGCTCTTATCTAAACCTTGTGGGCAGAAAATCAACACAGATTTTCCATCAACTTTAACTAGGTTAGGACATTCAATCATGTAGCCCATTTCATCATTAGTGAAGTTCAAAAAGTCGATTTCTTCCCAATTCTTTAAATCATTCGATTTCCAAACATCAATATGGCCATGCTTTTGAGCTGCGTCTTGAGCACCTAAAATAGCGTAGTAAGTACCATTTTCTTCCATAATTTGAGGATCACGGAAGTGTTCAGTAACATTATTTGGCTTTTTAAAAAGTAAATGTTTGTCGCTAACTGTGCCATGCTTATCCATCCAAGCGCCAATTTGGTAAGGGTGGCGGGTCCAGCTTTCATCGCGGTGGTTACCGGTATACATTAGGAAAAGCTTATCCCCAATTTGCTTAGCTGAGCCAGAATAAGCACCATGAGAATCAAGTTTGCAATCAGGTTCCACGGCTAAGCCCAAGTTAACCCAATGCACTAAGTCCTTTGACTTAAAGTGTACCCAAGACTTTAATCCGTGCACCGCACCAAATGGATATGATTGATAAAAGACATGGTATTCACCATTAAAATAAGAAAAACCGTTTGGATCATTAACTAAACCAGAAATTGGCCGTAAATGGTAGCGCATTTGATAAGTTGAAGTTGCAGCTTGAGCTTGAAGATGAAGCAAAGTATCTGCATCCCATTTATTATAAGGTAAATAACGTTTTTCTGTAGTCCATTCCATAATAAGCCCTCCTATGAAAGCGGTTCTATTTTTTATTATTGTAATCAAATATGAAAATCATGTCAAACGATTGACATATATTTACTACTATAAATTTTACTAATAAAACGGTAAATATAAAGTTATCTAAAAAAATAAATAAAGAAATTTGTGTCAAACGATTGACATATTTTTAGGATGCGCTATCATTATTCATGAACATAACATTAAGCGTTTACAAGCTTAAGGGGAGGAATATTTATATGGACCATAAGAAAGTGGCGGAGCGAGTAATTAAAGATGTTGGCCGTGACAATATTATTGCCGCTGCTCACTGTGCTACTCGTTTACGCCTTGTGTTGAAGGATGATTCCAAGGTTGACCAAAAGGCTTTAGACAATGATCCAGATGTTAAAGGAACTTTTAAGACTAATGGTCAATTTCAAGTAATTATTGGACCTGGAGATGTTAATGATGTGTACGATGAATTCATTAAAATTACAGGACTTAAGGAATTATCTACAGATGATCTTAAGAAGGTAGCAGCTGAAGGACAAAAGAAGAATCCAATCATGGACTTCATTAAGCTTTTGTCTGATATCTTTGTACCAATCATTCCAGCTTTAGTTGCTGGTGGTTTGTTAATGGCGTTGAACAACTTCCTGACTTCACCTGGACTATTCGGTCCTAAGTCAGTTGTTCAAATGGCACCAAGTATCGCCGGCCTTTCAAGCATGATTCAAATTATGTCGGCTGCACCATTTATCCTTATGCCGATTCTGGTGGGGATGTCGGCAGCTAAAAGGTTTGGGGCGAACCAATTCTTAGGTGCCACCATTGGGATGATAATGACGACCCCAGCACTTGGGGCTACTAGTCATTATTGGAACATTTTTGGACTTCATGTTTCTCAAACTAACTATCAATACCAAGTTATTCCAGTTTTAGTGGCTGTGTGGGTACTTTCCATTTTAGAAAAGAAATTCCATAAATGGTTGCCTTCTGCAGTTGACTTTACCTTTACACCACTTCTTTCAATTATGATTACTGGTTTCCTTACTTTCGTAATTATTGGACCAGTCTTCAAGGGTGTATCAGATGCAATTACTAATGCAATTGTATGGCTTTACAACACCACAGGTGCCTTTGGTATGGGTATCTTTGGTTTATCCTATTCAGCAATCGTTACTACAGGACTTCACCAAAGTTTCCCAGCTGTAGAAACTCAATTGTTAGCTCAATTTGCACAAGGACACGGATCTGGGGACTTTATCTTTGTGACTGCATGTATGGCTAACGTTGCACAAGGTGCCGCTACTTTTGCCGTATACTTCTTGACTAAGAACGAAAAGATGAAGGGACTTTCATCATCAGCTGGTATTTCAGCACTTTTAGGAATTACTGAACCCGCATTGTTTGGGGTTAACTTAAAATATAAATTCCCATTCTTCTGTGCTTTAATTGGATCAGGTGTCGCAGCTGCTTTTGCAGGACTTATGCACGTAACTGCTGCAGCTCTTGGCTCAGCCGGACTTTTAGGATTTTTATCAATGGTACCAAAGACCATTCCAATGTGGGCAGTCTCAGTATTAATTAGTTTCGTAGTTGCGTTTGTTTTAACTTATGTTTACGGCAAGAGCCATTTGAAGGAAGAAGTTAGTGAACAAGATGTTCCAGTAAACGACGCAACTGATTACGCTGAAGAAACTCAAAAAGCAGAAAAAGTTGGTAAAGAAGTATTGAGCTTGAAGGACGAAGTTATTGCTTCACCAGTTGACGGTACTCCTGAAAGCTTGACCAAAGTTAACGACCAAGTCTTCTCTGCTAAATTAATGGGTGACGGTGCTGCCGTAATCCCAACTGATGGCACAATTTATGCACCAGTTACTGGTACAGTTACAATTGCTTATGAAACTAAGCACGCTTATGGTATTAAGTCAGATGATGGAGCAGAAGTATTGATTCACATTGGTCTTGATACAGTTAACTTAAAGGGTGAACATTTTGAAAGCTTTGTAAAACAAGGCCAACGTGTTGAAAAAGGCGACAAGCTTGGAACTGTGGACTTAGACGCAGTTAAGAAGGCTGGCTATGACACAACTGTGATGGTTGTAATTACTAACACTGCTAACTACGCAAGTGTATCTCGCATCACTGATGCCGGCGACAAGCATGGCGATGACTTGATTGCCGTAACTGCAAATCGCTAATATTACTTAAACTCCTCAAAAAATAGATCAAAAATTAACGTCAAGAATTAAGTTCTTGGCGTTTTTTGGTGGTATTTGTTATAATTTTGGGCGCTAATTAGGAGGAAAATATGAAACAAAAAGAAGAAAGAAATATGACTTGGATTATCACGGCAGTTTATTGGGTGATTGGCCTAGCGTGTGTAATCTGGGGCGGCGTTAAGTACATTAATACCTTTTATGGCCATTTTTTGATAATAACCTTAATTCTACCGGTACTAGTTGCTCTACTGGTCACTTTCAAATTACGCTTACGGTATTTAATAAATGGATTAGTCGGTATAGTATATTTATTGTTTGTCATTGGAGTAGGTCTCCAATATAAAATGCAGAGCACTACAGGGCTCCTTTATTTAGGGGGGATTATTGTTGCTTATTTGTTAATTACGGCAATTATAGCCTTAGTGAAAACTTTGAGAAGTCGGGAAGATGGTCGTTATCATTATGTTAACGAAAATGATAAGAAGAAAGAGACACTCCATTTTTGGATTGCCTATCGAAATATCTATCTTAATCTTGCAACTGGAGGAGTTATTGAGTTAATTTTTGCAATGATTTTTGATTAAATATATACGTCAAGAATTAATTTCTTGGCGCCTTTTTTATTAAAATATAAAAATCAAATTTTATAAAAGGGATTGTATGAAATGAAGAAGATACGTACCATTATAATTTTTATTGTTGGCATACTCTTTTCCATAATTGCCTTCAGTTTTATAAGATCATTGGGTTCAACTTATATTGAGTCAAGCTCTACATCTTATGAAATTAATGGCATGAAAGGTGGAAATAATACTCAAAAATTTAATAACACCATTCAAAAATTTTCAAAAAAACATAATATATCTGCCATAAAAGTCTTTAATGTGATAGAAGGAGGGGCTAGTACAGATATTGTTACCAAAATGCATGTTTATGGTAAAAAGATAGCACTACCGGCAAAAACACAAGCAACTGCAGCTGAATTTGAAACTAGCGATTTGAGATATCCCATTTATTTTGTGGGAGATATTAAAAAAGCAACCATTGAAAATATGTTTAAATGTGAGGGGATTAAATATAGTCCGATTCACGAAAATTGGAATACAGATATCGTTGTCTTTTTAACTACTAATAATGTTATTTACATTGTGTTGCTGATTTTATTGGTTCTATTTATTGTGTTAGTTCTAACAAATCTATATACAATGAAAGAAATAAACATTAAGTCCCTATTGGGGATGTCAAATTTTGAAGATGCAGCAATAAGTTTTGGAAAAGACCAGCTTGTTTTCACTGCCGCATTCGGAATTGGACTCATTTTGGTGGTTCTATATATGAAAATACAATCGTATCTTTACACGTATAAAATCATGCTTTACTTTAGCTTGCTTTTATATTTAGCAGCTGCTTTAGTAATGATTATTGGGGCGGTAATTCGGGGACTAATTCATTCCAGATATACCATTATTGGTGCAATAAAAGGTGATAAAAAGAGTAAGTTCTCGTTCTATTTGAACCTCTTCATTAAAGTATTGATTGAAGTTTTCATTTGTATTTCTCTTTTTTCTTTATTAAATACTCAAAAGAGTGAAAAAGCTTTAAGTGATCAATTGAATGTCTGGATGAATCATAAGACTTTCTATACTGTTAGTGAAAATGCAGTTATGACAAAGGGTTCAGAAACTTCATATTTAAATCGCCAATCCATGAAATTATTTTACTATTTGGATCAAAAGGGCGGAATGTTAGTTGATTATCAAGGTTGGGATAGTCCTCAAGATGTCGGTGATCTCAATAATGGAAATGTGATGACCGTCAATGCTCAATATTTGAAAGAAAATAGAGTGGTAGGAGAAAACGGAAATCGTATAATTTTACCCAAGAATTCACCTATTACTTACGTTTTGATTCCTCAACAATATTATTCTCAGCGTGCGGACTTAATTAAGTCCTACCGCAGATCTCTTGCCCTGGATGATACAGAAAAACAATTAGGACGAAAACTTGAAACTAAAGCTATCAGTATTAAAAATAATCAGAAGTTATTTACATACAGTACTTATGCACTTAGTTTAGGTAATTATTCGGGTACCGTGAAAAATGCAGTTTTAGTGGTGATTTCGAATAATTCCTTAGGTGGTTTAAATTCAAAACTTGACAGCAATATGAATTGGGATTCTTATATGTCTAATTCTGTGTTTTTGAGCCCAACACTATCGGCCGTGAAAACTGGAATTCAAAAAGCTAATATTAAAAAGTATATTGGAAGTATTTTGAATACAAAAAGTTATGCAGCTAAACAATTGGAAAGTATTCGAACCGGGATGTTGCTGTCTCTAGTAGTAACTTTGGTAGCTTTTGCTATCGCTTTAGTTGAAAATGTGGCTTTTAACAGTGTTTATTTCAACAACAATAGTAAGAAACTGGCAATCCAAAGAATTTTTGGAGGAAGTGCTAGCTTACGTTTTGGTAAATTCATTAGGCTGATTTTTGTTTTGAGCTTAATTGAAGCCTTAATTGTGTTCATGTTCACTGGAAGTATTTCTATTTCGCTAGGATTAATTATTGTAAGCAATATAGTGGAATGGATTTTATTGGCTGTGCAAGGGATGCATTTAGATAAACATACTTGGGATTACTTAAAGGGAGAATAAAATGGTTCATCAACTTAATGTCAACAATTTGGGCAAGAGATTTGATAATTACTGGGTGTTTCAGAATTTAAATTATAGATTTGAATCAGGAAAGATTTACGCTTTAACTGGACCTTCTGGAGGAGGGAAAACTACCTTGTTAAATTGCATAGGAAGATTAACCGATGCAAGTGATGGAGAAATTATGTTAGATAATAAAGATGTTTCCTCAATCAAAATTCTGAAGTATTATCGCAACTATATTGGTTATCTTTTTCAAAATTATGCTTTAGTAGATGATGAAACTATTTTGCAAAATTTGAATATAGTGAAGAAGCATAATCGACGTGAGTTAAGTTCTGTATTAAAGCAGTATAATTTATCTACTGATTATCTAGATCGAAAAGTGTTTACTTTATCTGGAGGAGAGGCTCAACGTGTAGCACTTGCGCGATTGAGTCTGCAAGATCCGACGATTATTCTGGCAGATGAACCAACTGGAGCATTAGATCATAAGAATAGAGATTTGGTTCTACAAAGTTTACGTAAATTTGCAGATGAAGGTAAAATTGTAATCGTTGCTACTCACGATGATGTAGTCATGTCATTTGCAGATGAAAAAGTTGATATCGCAAACTATAAATAATTAAATTCCATTAACGTCAAGAATTAATTTCTTGGCGTTTTTTTGATTAACTATAAGCATTTATTAGCACCTTTTATAACTGACTGCTAATTTTTTAAGCTTTTTGCTTGCATTCTATTTCAAAACAAGTTATTATCATACTTGTAAGTTAGCACTTGATAAATAAGAGTGCTAAGTAAAAAAGAAATTACTACTATAAACTTATTATTATTAGGAGGGACAAACGTGTTAGAACCAATTGGTGATCGCGTGATCGTAAAAGTTAAAGAAGAAGAGGAAAAGACTGTTGGCGGCATTGTACTTGCTTCTAATGCAAAGCAAAAACCAACTGAAGGCGAAATCGTTGCCGTTGGTGACGGCGCATACGCTGACAACGGTGAAAAGTTGCCAATGACTGTTAAGAAAGGCGACGTTGTTTTATACGATAAGTACGCTGGCGAAAGCGTAGAATACGACGGCGAAAAGTACTTAGTCCTTCACGAAAAGGATGTTTTAGCAATCGTTAAATAATTCTTTTACATAATTTATAGAAGAAAAAGATAAATCTAAGGAGAAAAGGTTTATGGCTAAAGATATTAAATTCTCAGAAGACGCAAGACGTTCATTATTAAAAGGTGTAGACAAGTTAGCTGATACTGTTAAGACTACTATTGGTCCTAAGGGTAGAAACGTTGTTTTGGAACAAAGCTACGGCACTCCAGACATCACTAACGATGGTGTTACTATCGCTAAGTCAATCGAATTGAAGAACCACTTCGAAAACATGGGTGCACAACTTGTTTCAGAAGCTGCACAAAAGACTAACGATATTGCTGGTGACGGTACTACTACTGCTACTGTTTTGACTCAAGCAATCGCTCGTGAAGGTATGAAGAACGTAACTGCTGGTGCAAACCCTGTAGGTCTTCGTCGCGGTATTGAAAAAGCAACTAAGGTTGCAGTTGACGAATTGCACAAGATTAGTCACCCAGTAGATTCAAAGGAACAAATCGCTAACGTAGCTGCAGTTTCATCAGCTTCAAAAGAAGTCGGTGAATTGATCGCTGACGCTATGGAAAAGGTTGGTCATGATGGTGTTATTACTATTGAAGATTCACGTGGTATTGACACTGAACTTTCAGTAGTTGAGGGTATGCAATTTGACCGTGGTTACTTGTCACAATACATGGTAACTGACAACGACAAGATGGAAGCAGACCTTGACAACCCATACATCTTGATCACTGACAAGAAGATTTCTAACATTCAAGACATCTTACCATTATTACAAGAAATCGTTCAACAAGGTAAGCCATTGTTGATCATCGCTGACGATGTTACTGGTGAAGCTCTTCCAACTCTTGTATTGAACAAGATTCGTGGTACCTTCAATGTTGTAGCTGTTAAGGCTCCTGGCTTTGGCGATCGTCGTAAGGAAATGCTTCAAGATATCGCTGTTCTTACTGGTGGTACTGTAATTTCTGAAGACTTAGGCCTTGAATTAAAGGACACCAAGATTGATCAATTAGGTCAAGCTCGTCGTGTAACTGTAACTAAGGACTCAACTACTATTGTTGACGGTGCTGGTTCAAAGGACGCTATTAAGGAACGTGAAGAAACCATTAAGCACCAAATCGAAGACTCAACTTCAGACTTCGATAAGAAGAAGTTACGTGAACGTTTGGCTAAGTTAACTGGTGGTGTAGCTGTTATCCACGTTGGTGCTGCTACTGAAACCGAATTGAAGGAACGTCGTTACAGAATTGAAGATGCTTTGAATTCAACTCGTGCCGCTGTTGACGAAGGTTACGTTGCAGGTGGTGGTACTGCCTTAGTAAATGTTGAAAATGCAGTTCGTGAAGCTAAGGGTGACACTCCAGATGAACAAACTGGTATCAACATTGTCTTGAGAGCACTTTCTGCACCAGTTCGTCAAATTGCTGACAACGCTGGTAAGGATGGTTCAGTTATCTTGAACAAGCTTGAACATGAAAAGCCAGAAGTTGGTTACAATGCTGCAACTGATGAATGGGTAAACATGGTTGATGCTGGTATCATCGACCCAACTAAGGTAACTCGTACCGCCCTTCAAAATGCTGCTTCAATTGCAGGACTTCTCCTTACTACTGAAGCTGTTGTTGCAGATATTCCTGAAGACAAGCCACAAAACCCAGCTGGTGGTGTACCAGGTGCCGGCGCTCCAATGGGAATGTAATAGAATAAGTTTATAGTTTAAAAGATATACATAAATACGCTCTAGTGAAATGCTAGAGCGTATTTTTTATTAAAAATAGGTATTATGTTTGCTAAAGTGAGTGCATATATGCAAGACTACTAATATAAGAAGCGCTGTGCAAGTGAGTTGATGACATTGGCGCCAACAACTACCAATGCGCCACCCCAAACGATTGAAGAGATAAGTTTAATAAATTTAAATTTTGACATAATGGTGACCTCCATGAATAAATATAATAATTTTGGTTTGAAGTATAAAACTGCTAGAAAAGAAAAGGGAATTTCTCAAGAAGAAGCTAGTAAAAATGTGACTTCGCGCGCTCGCTTATCGCGGTGGGAGCGAGGAGAGGTGACGATGCCTTTTGAGTTAGTGTTGCAATTATTAAAAAATATCAATATGTCTTATGCAGACTTCATGAGGGATGATTCTGAAAAAGAGAGTCATTTCTTAGCGCGGGGGCAAGATCTATATATTGATAACAAAACTGTGGAACTAAAAGAATGGGCTAAAGATCTTTTAGCGCAATATCATCAAAATACCAATAATAGAAAAATCTTGAAAAAGGCCGCAGTTATAGCTAATTTCTATTTAGATCTAACTAATAAAAATTTACTAGCGATTTCTGATGCTCGTAAAATTGAACTTCAACTTGAAAAGATTGAAACATGGTATGATAACGACATTATTTACTTTGGTAATGTGCAGCTATTATTGAATCCAATTAGTGTGTATCATCTTAGCAGAAATGTTAATAGTTCAATTTATGATAGAAAAAATGAAATAAATATTGAATATGTTTTCAACGCTTTGATTAATGCAGCGTGTGTACTGATTAAGAGCAACTTGGTAAAGCAAGCTCAAGAAGTAGTAAAGATTTCTCGTAAATTGGAATTGCCAGGCTATCATCTGTTAGAAAGTTATCGTTTAGAGTATGTAGAAGGACTGTTGGCATATGCGCAGACTAAAGAGGATAAAAAATTACAAATATTGTTTTCTAAGTTAGCGGTTTTACCTTCGTTTGATCAATTACTTAGCGATTTCAAATTTGGTTTTTCTCAAGTTGTGGAAATATACGAAAAAAATTCTCGTTAGCGAGAATTTGAAAAATAGATATTTAAAACTTTGGGTAAGATATGTAGTGAAATTATAAATATACTTGGTATTTTTGTCTTTTCGAAAGGAAAAATCATATGAAGAAAATAAAGATAATAAGTTTAGCCAGCGCGGCAGCTCTTTTGGCGATTACTCCCATTACAGTTTCAACTATGCCTGTTTTGGCAGATAGTGAGCCCACGACACCCACGACAGTTAATGGAGAAAGCTATTTCACTTGTAATGGTAAAAAGCTTGATAATCGTGCAATTGCACCATTAGGAAATGGGATTGCAATTCATAATGGTGAAACCCTGGGCGAGATTTTGAAAAGTATTCAAACCGCTGTCCCATTTCACTCAAAACTTAATCAAGATCAAGTCACTCACAGTAATCTGGAAACTTTAGAGATTGCTTTATCTCATCTTAAAGGTGTAACTGTTAGTGGAAGTGGTTCAACTGCTGTAATTACTTTTGATGCCAATACTGTAATCAATACTCGTATTTCAATTTTAGGACAAGCCGAATATTCTTATCCCTCGGTATATGTTACTTTAACCAATCAGTCTACTAATAATGCTAGTCCAGTAATTAATTTTAGCTATCATCAAAATGGTCAAGAAGTAACTGATTCACTTACTCAACAAGTGTTCCAAGTTGCCAAGGGTTCAAACTTCAATTCACTTAATTTTAAGGATAGTAATGGTCAAGAAGTTAAGTTTAGCGCTATAAAATCATTAACGAATGATCAACCTTTGAGCATTAAAGTTGATAAGAATACAGTTGATACTGCTAAAGCTGGCAGCGTTGGAGAAGTAAAGCTTACCGCAAGTAACTCTAATGGTGATAAAACGAGTGTGACTTACAAAGTTTTAGTTCAACCTAATAATGGTCTTCATCGTTTAGGATTTCAGGGCTACGTTGCAGCTTATAGAATTAATGGTCAAGAAGTGACAAAAGTAGATCAAATTTATGCTGGTGAAGGCTTCTATATTGGTAAAAATACTCAAATTGTTAATGGTAATACTTATACTCGAGTATCCACTAAGTCGCAGGCTGATGCAGATAATTCATCTAATAATACTTGGATGCTGACAAATGATGTAATGACTCCTTCAGTTGAGGTTTTTGAAGGGACTATTATGCATAAAGCCCTTGTATATGATGCAGGTGGTGGCAGTAAAGTAAGAAAATTGGCTGATTTTAAAAAGGTACTTTTCCAAAAAGAACCGTATACTATTCATGGTGTGAGGTACTACAAAATTGCTGGAGCACCGGATTATATTAAAGCTACAAATGTTACAGGAACCAAGCGCACTTTGAAGCATAATGCCTATGTTTACGCAACAAGTACGCGCCGGGCTGATCGTCAGGTCTTGAAGAAAGGCACGAAGGTCACTACTTATGGTGGTTCTTACAAATTCAAGAATGGCAAACGCTACTACCGAATCGAGGGAGCTACGAAGACGCATAAGCGTTATGTAAGAGTTTCAAATTTTGAATAATAATCTCAAACCAACGTAAACAATGCGTTGGTTTGTTTTTGCTGTTTTTTGCCATTGCCTTATAATAGTTAACAGCACTATTTATTTTGAAGAAAGAGGAATTCATTTGGCTAAGTCAAGTACTACTCCAATGATGGAGCAATATTATGAAATTAAGAAGCAGTACCCCGATGCTTTTCTTTTTTATCGCGTGGGTGACTTTTATGAATTGTTCGAAGATGATGCCGTCAAAGGTGCGCAGATTCTTGAATTAACTTTGACCCACCGTTCTAACAAAACTGAAAATCCAATACCAATGGCTGGCGTGCCGCACATGGCGGTCGACAACTATGTGAACACTTTAGTTGAAAAAGGCTACAAGGTGGCACTTTGCGAGCAACTTGAAGATCCAAAAAAGGCCAAAGGAATGGTCAAGCGTGGAATTATCCAATTGGTAACTCCGGGTACCATGATGAATGAAGGTCCTAACGACGCCAAGGATTCTAACTATTTGACTTCTGTGGTTACCACCAAGTCCGGTTTTGGATTAGCCTACAGTGACTTGTCGACTGGGGAAGTGTATGCGACCCATTTGAAAGATTTTGCGGCTGTTTCTAATGAACTTTTATCCCTTAGAACCCGTGAAGTCGTGTATAATGGTCCACTTTCAGAAAAAGATCGCGATTTCATGCATAAGGCTAATATTACTGTGTCCGATCCTGTGAAACTCGAAGGTGAACATGCCGAAATTTCTTACGTCGAACAAAGCTTAACTAGCAATGCTGAAAAAGAAGCAACCCGGCAATTGATTAGCTATCTTTTATCTACTCAAAAAAGGAGCCTGGCTCACCTGCAAATTGCCAAAAGTTATGAAGTTAACCAATACTTGCAGATGTCACATACTGTGCAGAACAACTTGGAACTGATTGCTTCTGCAAAAACTGGCAAAAAGATGGGATCCTTATTCTGGGTTTTGGATAAAACTCACACGGCCATGGGTGGACGCCTTCTTAAGCAATGGCTAGCGCGCCCACTTTTATCAGTTGAAGAAATTGAAAAGCGGCAAGAAATGACGCAAGCTCTATTTGATGGGTATTTTACACGTGAAAATGTGATCGATGCTCTCAAGGGTGTTTATGATTTGGAACGTTTAACAGGACGGATTGCCTTTGGGAATGTGAATGCGCGCGAACTTTTGCAATTATCACGGTCGCTGGATGCAGTGCCAGTCATTTTGGAAGCTTTAAAGCAAGACGATAGCGAAGCTTTGAACAATTTTGCTGATCAAATCGATCCTTTAAAGGGTGTGGCAGAATTGATTTCAACTACAATAGTAAAAGATCCACCAATTTTGACCACTGAAGGTGGCTTGATTCAAGAAGGCGTGGATGCACAACTTGATCGTTATCGGGATGCAATGAATAACGGTAAGAAGTGGCTTGCTCAAATGGAAGTTGATGAACGCCAAAAGACGGGTATTGACAATTTAAAGGTTGGCTACAACAAAGTTTTTGGCTACTATATCCAAGTTTCTAACGGTAACAAGAGCAAGGTGCCGCTTGATCGTTATACACGCAAGCAGACCTTAACCAATGCGGAACGCTACATTACTCCAGAGCTTAAGGAACATGAAAATTTAATCATGGAAGCTCAAACGCGTTCTACTGATTTAGAATATGATTTGTTTGTAAAATTGCGTGAGGAAGTTAAAAAGTATATCCCAGCTTTACAAAAATTGGGTAATCAATTAGCAGCTCTAGACGTTTATTGCGGCTTTGCGACTGTTGCTGAGCAAAATGATTACGTTAAGCCTAGTTTCCATACCGACAATCAAGATATTAACGTAGTTGCGGGTCGCCACCCCGTTGTTGAAAAGGTCATGACTGCCGGCTCTTACATCCCTAATGATGTCGAAATGGATAATGGCACCAACATTTTCTTAATTACAGGACCTAATATGTCCGGTAAAAGTACCTATATGCGTCAGATGGCGCTGATTGCGATCATGGCCCAAGTCGGCTCTTTTGTGCCAGCTGAGCAAGCTGATCTACCAATTTTTGATCAAATCTTCACCCGAATTGGTGCGGCTGATGATCTGATTTCGGGTCAAAGTACTTTCATGGTGGAAATGAGCGAAGCAAACGATGCCTTGCAATATGCGACTAAGCGCAGTTTAGTTCTATTTGACGAAATCGGCCGTGGAACAGCAACTTACGATGGAATGGCACTCGCTGGGGCGATTGTAAAATACTTGCACGACAAAGTTGGCGCCAAAGCTTTATTTGCAACACACTATCATGAACTGACTGATTTGGAGGATAGTTTAGACCATCTGAAGAATATCCACGTTGGTGCTACTGAAGAAAACGGTAAATTGATCTTCTTGCATAAGATCTTGCCAGGTCCAGCTGATCAAAGTTATGGTATTCATGTTGCCCAACTAGCTGGTTTACCAAATGCGGTTTTGCGTGAAGCAACTAAGCTTTTGAAACGTCTTGAAGCCCAAGGTAGTGAACTTGCCCCGGCTAGTCAGCAGCTTGATTTGTTTACTGAATCTACTCCAAAGGTAGAAGAAGTAGAAAAAGATGAGACCACCGAAGCTGAAAAGAATATCTTGGATGAAATTTCTAATTTGTACTTAGCAGATAAAACGCCACTTGAAGTGATGCAGTTAGTGGCCGATTGGCAAAAAGATTTAAAGGATGAATAGTTGTGGCACAAATTCATGAATTATCTGAAAATTTAGCTAACCAAATCGCAGCCGGAGAGGTAATTGAGCGTCCCGCAAGTGTGGTTAAGGAATTGATCGAAAATTCAATCGATGCTGGTAGTACACGGATTCGGATTGATTTTATTGAAGCTGGTTTGAAGCAAATCGTGGTGCAAGATAACGGCTCAGGAATTAGCCCTGATCAAATTGAATTGGCTTTTACCCGCCATGCTACTAGTAAAATTAACAATGAACACGATCTTTTTAAAGTTGCAACTTTAGGTTTTAGAGGTGAGGCCTTAGCTTCGATTGCGGCTGTTAGTCATGCGGAAATTTTAACTAGTGATGGCGAGCACATTGGTGCTAGAGCAGCTTTTAGTGGCGGAGTTAAAAAGAGTCAAGAAGATGCGGCTGCTAGAAAAGGGACGCAGATCACCGTTAGGGATCTATTTTTTAATACACCAGCTCGTCTGAAGTATTTAAAGAGTCCGCATACGGAAATTATGAAGATCGTCGACATCGTGAATCGGATTGCTTTAGGTTATCCGCAAATTTCGATTACTCTGTCGAACAAGGGGAAAGTTTTGTTAAGAACACCCGGAAACGGTAATTTAAAGCAGACTGCAGCCAATGTCTATGGACGCCATATTGCCGAAAAAATGGTCGAATTTAAGGCAGACGATCCTGATTTTGAGATTAATGGTCTTTTATCAAAGCCGGAACTTACGCGCTCAACGCGCAATTTTATGTCAATTTTATTGAATGGACGCTATATCAAGAATTTCAAACTGCTTAACTCAATTATGGATGGCTACGGTTCACGCCTGGGAATTAAGCATTATCCGGTCGCTATTGTTCGTATTAATGTTGATCCTTTGCTAGTCGATGTCAACGTTCATCCAACCAAGCAGGAAGTGCGTTTGTCTAAGGAAAAGGAGCTTAGTCGTTTAATTACTACCGCAATTAGTGACGCTTTTATCAATAATGCGGAAAATGGGCTTGATAATTTAAAGACGAATTCTAAGCCAACTTTGGTTGATCAGTTGAAATTTAATTTAAATAAAGACGTGGTGACAACCAAGCGTAAGGCTGAAGTCCATGAAGAAAAAGTGCCAATAAAGTCGACGGTAAAAGCTAAATATGTTGATTTGAATACTCCACGTGAAGATAGTCGCTATATTATTACCAGTACTTGGCAAGAAAACGTTAAAAAGCAAATGCAGCTGTCACCTTTTAATGAAACTGCTTCAACAGATTTAGTTTCAGTTGGGGATGAAACTTTAGCTAATAATTTGCCATATCTGACTTTTACTGGTCAGATTAATTCTTATATTATTGCTCAAAATAATGATGATCTTTATTTGGTAGATCAAGTTGCCGCTCGACGCCGTTTATCTTTTGAGAAAATTCAAGAAACAATTTTAAATAAGAAGATCTATGAACAAGGTCTGCTAGCCCCAATTGTGCTCGATTTTAACAATTTAGACTTTATTCAGATCAAGAACAAATTAGATAAAATCGCTAAGATTGGGATTCATTTAGAGGAATTTGGTCAGGATAGCTTCATTATCAGATCCTATCCAACGTGGATTCAGGGAGATATTGAGAGTAGTTTGCGTGAAATTTTAGATTCATATCTAAATATTAATAAGAGTGAGGCTGACGATTTGTTTAAGGATATCGCGATAAAGCAAGCTCACAAGGAAGTTAGCGGAAAAATTAAACTTTCAGCGGTGGAAGCGCAGAATATTTTGACTAAATTACGAAAAAGCTCTGATCCTTATCATGATCCGGAAGGTAATTTAATCATTGTTAGAATTAGACAAAACGAAATCCAAAAAATGTTTAAAAAAGGATAAAAAAATGTATGAATATTTAGAAGGTGTGATTACACTTGTCACTCCAAGTTATATTGTCGTAGATGTAAATGGTGTAGGGTATAAAGTGTTCAGTCCAACTCCATTTGCTTATAAAGAGGGAGAAAAAGCTAAAGTATATATTAAACAAAACTTTAGTGATAATAATGGCTTTACTCTTTATGGTTTTCAAAGTATGGAGGCGAAGGGACTATTTTTAAAGCTGCTTAGTGTAAGTGGCATTGGTCCAAAATCTGCCCTAGCGATTATGGCAGCTGAAGACAGTGATTCTTTGGCCGAAGCCATCGAACAAGGAGAAGTTAAGTACTTGACACGTTTTCCAGGAGTGGGTAAAAAGACCGCTTCTCAAATTGTGCTTGATTTAAAGGGTAAGCTCGGTGACTATGTCCAAAAACTTGATCGTCAAGTAGATGAAAGTATTTCTCCAGCGTTGAATGATGCGCTTTTGGCTTTGATAGCTTTAGGCTACACTAAAAAAGAGGTCGATAAGATTACGCCAAAACTTGCAGAATATAATGCTAACACTGCTGACGAATATATTAAAAAAGGCTTGGCTTTATTACTTAAGAAGTAATCAATCTGTTATAATGAACACAAGTTTGTAAAAGTGAGGAAGTGAAAAAATGACACCTAAAGATGATTCTGTGACTTCAGGCGAAGTTGAAAATGCTTCAGAAGAACAGATGGAATTGACTTTGCGTCCGCAAAGTTTAAGCCAATATTTAGGTCAAGAACGCGTTAAAAAGGAAATGGCAATTTATATCAAAGCGGCTAAGCAACGAGATGAAGCACTCGATCACGTTCTTTTGTATGGGCCACCAGGACTTGGTAAGACTACGCTGGCTTTTGTAATTGCCAATGAACTCAGGGTAAACTTGAAAAGTACTAGTGGACCAGCTATTGAAAAAGCAGGCGACTTAGTAGCCCTTTTGTCAGATTTAGATCCTGGAGATGTTCTATTTATTGATGAAATTCACCGTTTGGCTAAACCAGTTGAAGAGGTTCTTTATTCGGCAATGGAAGACTATTATATCGATATCGTAATTGGGGAAGGACAGACTACCCATGCAGTTCACGTCCCGCTGCCACCATTTACTTTAATTGGAGCAACCACTCTTGCTGGACAACTTTCTGCGCCTTTGCGTGATCGGTTCGGTATTGTAGAGCATATGCAGTATTACACTGTTAAAGAACTTAAAGAAATTGTCGAAAGATCCAGTGAAGTTTTCCATACAAAAATTGCCTCTGAAGCGGCTATTGAGCTTGCAAGAAGATCAAGAGGGACGCCGCGTGTGGCTAACCGATTATTAAAGAGAGTGAGAGATTTTGCGGAAGTTAAGGGTGAAAATACAATTTCGCTTGAAACCACAACGTATGCCTTAAAACAGCTGCAAGTTGATGATGAAGGACTCGATTTAACGGATCGTCGTATTTTAAAAACTATGATTGAAGGTTATCGTGGAGGTCCTGTTGGCATTAGAACTTTAGCTGCTAACATTGGTGAGGATATTGAAACAATTGAATCTTTATACGAGCCATATTTGCTACAACAAGGATTTATTTTGCTTACTCCGCGCGGAAGAGTCGTTACCGAAAAAGCATATTTGCAATTAGGTCTTCCTATTCCTGGTAAAAAGTAGTACAAAGTTGTTTTTTTAGGTATAATTGACTATACAGATAAAAAAGAATTTATGAGGTGTCTAATTTGAATACTTTATTTTTAGCAGCTAACGGCGGAGCCGCTGGCAATAATGTAATGATGATCTTATTGTTTGTAATTTTGATTGGATTTACTTACTTCGGTATGATTCGTCCTCAAAAGAAGCAACAACAAAAGAGAATGCAAATGATGGATCAATTGAAAAAAGGTGACAAGGTTATCTTGATAGACGGTTTGCATGCTAAGGTTGATTCAATTAACAACAAGGACCAGACTATCGTTGTTGACGCTGATGGTATTTACTTAACTTTTAGTAGAATGGCTGTCCGTCAAATTATCCCAGCTGCAGAAAATGCAGAAGGGACAACTACGGAAAAAGTTGTCGAAGAAAAAACTGCTCAAAAAGAAAGTGCATCGGTAAAAAAGAGCAATGATTCAGAAAAGTCTGAACAAAAAGCTGATACAGAAAAAGGTGAAGCTTCTAGCGAAGACAATAAATAACAAATAGAATAAAAAAGTGTTTTTTGTAGTGACCCCCGAAATTCGGACATGAATTTCGGGGGTCACTACATTTTTGACTCAGCTTTTTTAGTTAGATATTTTTGAAGAGGTAAATATATATGTTAAATGTTGGTCAAGCATTAAAAAATGAAAGACTAGCGCAAAATAAAACGCAACAGGAGTGGCTAAGAGATATCAATGTTTCTGTGTCTCGATACTCTGAAATTGAAAATGGAATTATTAAAAACGGTAAAAAGGCAGATATAGGCAGTGAGCAACTTATTTTACTTCTTGGAAGTAATAATGTAGATGTAAAAAATTTTTTCTCAAATTTGACAGAAGATTCAACTTCAATTGAAAAATTGTCTTTAGAATTATCGCGGACTTTTAACGATGGGGATGCGAAAAGGGCAAACGAATTAAAAAATAAGATACTTGTGAACTCAGGAGCTTCATTAAGCTTGAAATATAGAGCTATTTTAATAGCAGCTGAATTGAAAGATCATATGGCATCATTAGATCAAAATACAATAGATAAAATTAGTAATTATTTATACAGATCAAAGAATTGGGTTAAAAATAAAGAAGCTTTGATATTATTTGGAAATTCTATGCCGAGAATGAATTTAAACGTCTTAAAACGACGGATGAAACAAGTAATTAAAGAGTATGCAGATATTAATAAATTTTCTGATGGTGTACGGCGTCGTATTTCCACTATCTGTATAAATTATGTGTTTAATGCAATTTTCGTTTATAAAACAAATGCATATGTGCCAGAATCACTTAATTTAATAAAAAAGCTTCCAGCTAATGATATTTATGGTTTAAAGAAAATGGTGGGGCAATATTATGCAGATTACTTAAATGGTGATCAAAAACATATGGCAAAATTGAAGGAATTGCTTGAAAGATGTGGGTATACATTTTTGGCTAGTCATCTCAGTTTCGATATATCGAAATGATTTTATGGAACAAAAATAAAAATATAAAATACAGTATAGTTAATTTATGAAAGGAGTAGTTGTGATGATTTTTGAAACATTACCTGTTTTGCCTTAATGAATTAATATTAAGCTCATACGAAGAAACATCAAAATCGTATGTGACTAGATGCACTTATATATCTTAAGGAGGTGAAATGAAATGAGTAATGAAAATAATTCAATCGATGTAGAATTACTTGATTTTGAAGAAGCATTTGCTGACGTAGTTGCAACTAACAGAACTTTTCGTTAGGAACTAGGAAAGCTATTCTTCTAAAAAGAGTATAGATTAACCAATTAAGTACTGTTAATAAACGTTGTATTACGATTTTTAACAGTACTTAATTTTTTAAGGAAATAATTATTATGTATAAAATAGCTGATTATGTTGAAGTTTTAGAATTAAAAGATGAATTTCAAATTTCATACAGAAATGTGCTTAGTATTTTAAAAACACGAAAAAACTGTAAATTGATAAAAGATTTATGCGGAACCGGAGTATCCAAAGAAAGTAGTTTAGTTCAAAGTGATTTGTTTAAAGTTTTACTTAATAACCATTTAATTCATGATGATAACTATTCAGCTTTTAATAATCCTAGAACCGTATATTATTTTGAAAATCAATTTCAGAACGCTGATCAAAGACTGTCTTTATTAAAAGAAAGAAGAGTTTGCATATTAGGATTAGGAGGTATAGGTTCACTAATTCTTCAATATTTATGTGGAATGGGAATAAAAAACTATTTTTTAATAGATTATGATCAAGTTGAGGAATCAAACTTAAATAGACAATTTATATATTCACGTAATGATATTGGTAAAAATAAAATCGATATATGTAAAAAATATGTTAATAAGCATGTATTAGAGCCAGTGAATGTAGAAACTTTTAAAGGAAAAATATATTCCTCTGATCAATTCCAATCAATAGTTAAAAACTTTCAACCATCTATTATTGTATGTGCAGCAGATAAACCACAAGATAAAATTTTGCATGAAGCTCACAAGGCGGGAAAAGAATTAAATATACCTGTTATCGGTGGTGGAGTTGGACCGGATTTTGGTAATTATTCATTCTCTGATCATATCGTAAAGAAGAATAAGTTAAATTCTAAAATCTTACATAAAAGAGAGGTAACGTACGGTTCATTTGGTCCTACTAATGGTTGTGTGGCAGCATTAATGGCCAATGATATAGTTATGGCTTTAATTGACGGAAAACGATGGGCTAAGCAGAATGACACAATTGCTATAGATTTTAATAATCTTAAAATATATAAATTTAGACGTAATAATGGAAAATAAGCTAGTTGTAGAGATTGATAATAGTTTTTATAATAGTGGCTTCTTAAATAAAATTACATATTCTACATTAATTGTTGATAATCTTAATTGTTTTCATTTGAGCGACGGAGTGAATTGTGATTTTAAAATGCTACAAAATAATATATATATTATTTTGAAGAAAGGCACAACTGTATCAAGTGGTAAAGTAAAAACAGCTATATTGGACAAAATGCATGATAAAACTGTAGGTCGCTTTTTATTTCCAATTAGTGGAATACAATGTATTAGTCAATATGAATTAAAAATAACTACAAAATTTTATGCACCTCTGATATGTAAAATTTTACAGGCCCCATGGTTGTTTAATAACTTGAATAATCAAAGTAAAAAAATAAAATTCGTTTTAAACAGAAATTGTGATGACAGAATTCGCCTGTTAAAGACAATTTCTATTGATGCTACATGGCCATCTAATGGAAGATGGACAGACAAAAAATTGAAAATAGAGGGATATAATTTCTGTAATCTACCAGGAAATAATGTATTCACTATCCATAGTAAAAATACTGAGTTAATCAATGTAATCAACTTAGTAAAATCGAAAATTCTGTATGAAATAAATCAACACTTTGCTCAACAGTTTGATTTTACGAGTGCATTTGTGAAGGATATAGATAAAAACAATATGCTAATTTTACCTTCGGATAATTTCAAGAAAATATCAAATAAGAAGAAATACATATTGGGATATCAGAATTATTTTCCTAATAAAGAGATTTGTTTGATTATACAAAGAGAAGTTAGTCCATATATTAATTTACAATTACGGAATTTGGGATATATAGAAGAAAGTACATTGATGAATAAAAAGATAGATGGAATATTAGAAATATTGGCACCATCATTTTTTTCAAAATATTCCATATTATTAGGTGTATTACCCGATCTTGAAATTGATAATAAATTCAACCTATTAAAAGATATCTACGCATTAAATGATATAGGCCAAAAATACGATTTAAGAAAAAGTAAACATTACTTACCACTTTTATTCAGTAGAAATATCTTCTGGCAAAAAAATACTTTTGATCATTATCTCTATGACGAATTTGGGAGAATAAAAATAAATGTATCTAAATGACTTAAAAGAAAATATTGATAATGAAATTGATCAATTAAACAATATTGCGACTGATATCGGTGTAAATACTACTGTAATAAAGGATTGGAATAAAAAAATACGAGATTCTTTGATTACTTATAGTACAGATAAATTTATTCATCAATTTGAAATACAAATAAGAAACGAAATAATAAAAAAATCTATAAAGAATCCAAAATTTTGGGGATATAAATCTATTGATAACGATTCATATGAATTAAATATGTCGGCAGATACGAATTACACTAGATCGCTACCTTTAGATAAAATAGAAAAACAATTTAAAAATTCAAAGTTAATGGAAAATTGTATCTGCTTTAATTCAGGTATGGCTGCTTTAAATGCTGTAATTACCATTTGTCAAAAAATAATAAATGTTCCTGTTTACACATATTCTGCATATTTTGAAACATATTCCTTATTAAAAGAAATAACTATAAAAAATAAAATGTTTAAAAATAAAGATGCATATTTAAACGTCTTTTCAGACTCTAATTTGCATTTAGTAGAAATGCCAGTATGTTCTATTGAAAGACACGATTTAAGCATTACCGAAATTAAAGCGGGGATCTTAAATAACAAGAAAAAAGTATTTATATTAATTATTGATTCCACGTTAGAACTGGAAAACAAGCAAAAAATAAAGAGCTTGTTAAGTATAAACAAGGATCTCATTGTCTTTAAAGTGAGATCAGGATTAAAGTTAGATCAATTTGGATTAGAATTGGCAAATCTAGGTATTGTTGAAGTATATAGCAATCTTTCTAGTAAACATATAGAGTTTATAGTTAATATGCTAAAGAATTATAGAGCAGTATCTGGGTCATCGATAGATTATAATTCATATTTACGATTGATAACTCCTATTTTAACAGCGGAAGACAAGGGGGCATATAAAGAAAAAATCAAAAGCAATACTAACAAATTATTTGAAATTATAAGTCAGAAGAAAAATAAGTATTTTAAAGTAAAGTTTAAATTCGGCCTCCCGTTTATGTTCTTAATTCCTACATGTCCAAATTTCAAATTAGTAAATTGGGTAGATGATTTGGTAAAAGAAGTAAATGATAAAGGTGGATATTTACCATATGGGACTAGTTTTGGTTTTAGACATACACGCTTAGAAATAATAGATGATAGAAAAAAACAACCGTATATTCGATTATCACCAGGAGCTTTTTTAGGTAAAAGCAATAATATATTATTACAATATTTGGAGAATAGGATCTGTGAAAAATACGCAAAGTAATCAAAAATTATATCAACTGTTTACGGCTGAGGCTCTAACTGAAATTGGTGATGTATTTTATTATGTCGCTCTAATTACGTATGCAAGTCAATTAGCTAATTCTTCATTGGCGATTTCTTTGGTTACAACATTAGAGTTTATTCCACCAGTATTTTCTATAGTAATAGGCCCACTTGCAGATAAATTACGTAATAAAACTAAAGTATCGATGATTGTAAATATAATACAATGCGTTCTATATATAATAAACGGTCTATTATTTTTTAAGTTTCAAAAATGGATGTTGTTTAGTCTTTGCTTAATTATAAATTTTGTTTCGGATACCTTGGGAATAATTACGCAAGAAATGGAGCCTATAATTCTAAAAAAATTATCACCTAAAATATCTTACGAAAAAAAGTATGGTTGGGTAAGTGCGATAGCACAATCTTTTTCAATGGGGGGTAAGTTTCTGGGCGGTATTCTTTTAACATTGCTCAATAATCATTACATTTTTATGAGCTTCATTAATGCTGCTACGTTTGGCTGCGCAGCTGTTGCATTGGCACTAATTGGAAACGTTATTGTCCAAGATGAAATACATGAAAATGAAGAAGATAAGAAAAGTAGTGCCTTAGAAGGGGTTAAATTTTTAAAAAACAACCCTAAAGTACGCTTTATTGTAATTCTATTATCTAATATAAATATTGTACTAGCTCCTATTTTACCGATAGCGTATATTTTATTGGCTAATAAAGAAATATATACACCTGTGAATTATTCAATGTCAGTGTCGCTATTAACAGCAATAGATTCGTTGGCTAGTATTTTAGGTCCAACTTTTGGTTTAAGACTGTTTAAAGACAAGAAAGCACTAATTAATTCAGTTATGGTGGGAAGCATATTTTCTTTGACTTTCTGTTTAAGCATTTTTGCCAGAAATATCTATGTGCTAATGCTAACTTTATTCTTGGCTTCCTTTTTTATTGGTGCTACTATCCCGCTTTTGTTTGGTGGAATTATCAAAAATGTGCCAGAAACAAAAATAGGTAGTGTAAATGGAGTGATTGATACTCTATTAGCAATTACTCCCCCATTGTCTACTTTCGTTTTTTCATCCTCTGTACAATATGTATCAGCGTTCATTAATATATTAATTTTAAGTATTTTTAGTGGTTTGATCATATTGATAATTATTAGAAATAGAAAGAATTTATTTTGATAAGAGTGAAAAGTAAATCATGGAAAGTTTACATCAAATTTTTAAGACTGAATTATATAATAAGCAATTTGAATCGTATATAAGTAAGACTCAAGATAATTCGATAGTTTATAATTTACGACTTTTAAAAAGAATTACAAAATATTACTTAGAGATGGCAGAAAAAAATGAAATACAGATATTATATTCAGTTAAGGCAAATATGAATCTTCCTGTCTTACAAACTATAGAAGAAACAGGGATACATGGTTTTGATTGTGCCTCTATTTATGAGTATTATCAAGCGAAGGAAAGCGGAATGAAAAGTATTTATTTGGTAGGCGACGGATTTATAGAGTCAGATTTAGAAAAAATTGATTTTAATCTCGCACAGCTTGATTGTTCTACTGTTAACCAGATAAATGTTTTGAAACAAATTCATCCAGATATAAAAGTTGGAGTTAGATTAAAAGGCAATTCTTTTTTCGGAATAACAATAAATGACTTAAAAAAAAGTAAATATTTAAAAGATGTTGTTAGATTACATTTTCATGCTGATTCTATTGACCAAATTAATATGCTGTTAACTGTAATTAGTAAGGCATTACGTAATAGAACCCAAATTAAAAAAGTAAATTTAGGAGGCGGTATTTTAGCTTTAAAAGTGTTAAAACACAAAGATAAAAAAGTACGGAATTTACTCAATAGAATAAAAGAATTATTTCCTAATGCTACTGTGATAATTGAACCAGGGCAGTTGCTGTCTAGTTCAATAGGATTTCTGATATCTAAAGTTATAGATATAAATGATGGGAACATTATATTAAATAATTCAGCATTTAATTTATCTTCTTGGTATGTCCCTAAATTAATAACTCCACATTTATCCAAAGGAAATAAAAATATAATAGGGAATACTAATTGGGGTGGCGATATATTCAAAGATAATGTGAATACTACACCAGTTGCTATAGGAGACAGGATGATCTTTGGGTTAGTGGGAGCTTACTATACGACAACACAGAGATCATTACATGGATATTCTTTTCCAAATGAATATTATTTTAGGGGAGAAAAAAGTGATGGAACAAAATTTAACTGATAAAGAAGTATATAACAAAAATTTCGCTTCTTTCTATAATTATGTATTAACTGAACAAGCAAGAGAATACGGAAAATATATTTTAAATTATGCTAAAAAAAATATAAAAGGCAATAGTGTTGTTGATTATATGTGTGGCACTGGAAATTTATTGAAAATCTTTGAAAAAGAAAATTGGACTACAACAGGTATCGATTTGTCTGATGACATGTTAAATATTGCTAAACTACAGTTAGCAAAAACAAGGCTTTTTGCTAAAGATGTAACTCTTGAAGAAAAAAAGTTTAAAAATTGTTTCAATTTAGCAGTATCCACAGCAGACGCAGTCAATCATTTAAGTAGTATAAGAGATATAGAAAATTTCTTTTACAATGTATACTCATCTTTGAAACTGAATGGCTTTTTTATGTTTGACATGAATACTAAATTAGGAGCTAGAGCTAACTGTAGTTATATCACTTTAAGTACTAAAGATTATCTTTCAGTAAGAGAAGGGTTTTATGACGATGTGCATAAAATGGGGTACACACGGTTTCAAGGAGCGTACAGAAAAAATAAAAGTAATAATTATGTTCGTTATGATTCGACAATATACAATTATATTTATCCAATTTCACAAATAGTAGATATATTACAGAATGTAGGCTTTGGAATTGTGTGTTTAAAGGATGGGTATTCAGATAGGGTTTATGATAAAGATCGTACAAAAAGAATTTTATTTATTTGTAAAAAGGAAAATTAAAAATGCCATATCAAGAAAAAATAATTAAAACAGTTATGCCAGCTAAAAAGCTGAAAAGTATCCTGGAAAAATATCTTAAACCTACGGATAGTATTGAAGTTCATACATCCCTTAGTGCATTTGGTTATATTCCTGGTGGTGAACAGAGCGTAGTAAGAGTATTAAAAGAAGTTGTAAATCAAGGAAATATTATTATGGCTGCTCAAACAGCTGATATCGGTGATCCAATTGATTGGGAAGATCCGCCAGCAACTCCGAAAGCACGAAAAGAGATTATGGAGAACATACCAGCTTTTGATAAAGAAGCGACACCTATCCACTATATCGGTAAAATGCCTGAATATTTTAGAACTAGCAAAGATGTAAAGAGATCTAATCATCCACTTTATTCAATGTGTGCTTGGGGAAAAGACGCAGATAAAATAGCACGTGTACGAGACAGTTATGATTATCCTTTTGGCTCAGATAGCCCGGTAGCAGATTTGTATAATCTTGATGGAAAAGTTGTCATGCTAGGAACAGATTATGAGAGTTGTACCTCCCTTCATTTAGCTGATTCCACAATTGGGCGTCCAGATTTAACAGAGAAGGCTCCAATTAAAGATGAAAATGGCAAAACAAAATGGATTACTTTTAAAGACGTTGATGATTTGGATAAATATGATGACTTTAATGAATTTGGTGCTTATTTTGAAGAAAAATATTCAGGTTTAGTAATCAAAGTGCCAATTTTAAAAGGATATATTCGAATTATTCCAGTAAGGCCCTTGATTGATGAAGCTCGAAAGTATTATGCCAAGAAAGATAAAGAAATGGTTGAAAAGCCTAATAAATAGATAATAGGCAAATAAAAAGCTGAGTTTTGTAGTGACCCCCGAAATTCGGACATGAATTTCGGGGGTTATTATGTCCAAATTATCTAAATAAAAATAGATATTTTTCGAGGATGGAAATACGAATATAAAGGTTGTGTTTATCTAAAGTAAAAAATATGGCATTAATGAAATGAACGTGTATTACTTAGTAAATTTGATAGACAGACATGGTTTATCTATATTTACATAAAAATTTACATAAAAGCTATACTTCCTACTCTAAAGAATTCAAAGAAACAGCTATTAAACGTTTACTCTTTAATAGTGAATCAGCCAGTGCTGTTGCTGTAGCTTTAGGATTAACTAGCAGAGGAATGTTATTCAATTGGATTCGCTCTTATAAAGAAAACGGGTATAATGTCGTTATCAAACAAAAAGGAAGATTATCCCGTGAAAAACAAAGGGCTAGAGAAGCTGAAGAAAGAAAACCAAGAGCTTCATATGTTTACAATGATTTTATCAAAGAAGATCAAGAATATTTAAAACAAGACAAATCTACCAAAGAAAGCAAGTTTACTTGGCGCCAAAAGTTGACTTTGCTTGTTTTTGGCATTGTCTTCATCATTATGCTTTGGGGCGTTCAACAGAAAAGTTGGTACCTTACAAAAATTGCGGGTGTTTTCTTAGCAACTGGCTACATTTTTGTCTTTATTTCTGGTTTGAGCGAGCATGAATTTGTTAAAAGCTTTGTGGATGGGATTGCTGATTTGCTTGGAGTGGCCCTAACGATTGGTTTAGCTCGTACGTTTTCCATTGTGATGGAAGAAAGCCATCCCAGCAATACAATCATGAATTTCTTTAGTAAACAAGTTTCAGGGATGTCACCACTTTTGTTTATCTGGTTCATGTTTTTAGTTTACATTGTGCTAGGCTTCTTCATTCAGTCATCATCTGGCTTAGCGATTCTGTCAATGCCCATTATGGCATCCTTGGCTAATAATTTATAGCGTAAGTATTATTGATGCCTATAACTGGGGCTAAGGATTCATCAGCTTAATTGCACCAAGAGGTTTAATTTTAATGAGTTTGATGATGATCAATATTGACTTTAACAATTAATTTAAGGTTTGCTAGAAACTATGAGTGATCGAATTTGGCATTTGTCTAGCTTCCTAGCAACCAGTTTAGGTGGGTATTAATCAAATAATTGGATTTTTGATTCAAATCAGCTTATGATGAAACTGTAAGTGTTATGTTTTTAAGGAAATTTTTTGATAGATTATCCTAAAACAAAGAAAATTATGAATCAAATTATAGCCGACTTAACTCAAGCTCATATGGTAGTTCACCAACATTATTGGTACATGTTGGGTTATCGCTTTATCAAGATTCACTTTTACTTGGATCATGTGATGGAGTAATTGGCTAATCAACAAGATACTGTTGCAGAACGTTTAATCGAAATTAACGGTAATCCAATTTCAACTTATGAAGAGATTCTAAAATTAACTAACATTCTGGACCAAGTGGGAAGCTGGGACCTACCAATGGATGAAAGAATTAAACTAATTGTTGATGCTTATAAACACATAAGAGATGATTATGAACGTGGCATTAAAATTAGTGCTGAAGAGGGAAACGATTCAACTAATGACATGTTAATCAAATTCCACACAGCGATTGAAAAGAGAATTTGGATTTTAGTTACAGAAATTGGTGAGCGCCCTGGTGCAGGAGAATAAATTGATCAGAAGGTCGCACAAGCGACTCTCTTTTTCTCTAAAAAGAGCAATTTTTCTGTTTCTCATAAAATAAGCCTTGTTGTAAAATAAAAATAAAAAAATAAAATAGGTAGACACTAAATTTAAGAAGGAAGTACTCATACTATGAAAAATATTCCGGTTGTAATGATTATTTTTGGTGGTAGTGGGGATTTGGCTCACCGAAAATTGTACCCAGCTTTGTTTAATTTGTATGAACAAGGATTGATTCATGATAATTTTGCTGTAATTGGAACGGCTCGTCGCCCATGGTCTCACGACTATTTGCGTCAACAAGTAGTTGATGCTGTTCATGAAACTCATAATGAAGTTGATGAAAACAGTTTAAAGAACTTTGCTAGCCACTTCTACTATCAATCTCATGATGTTACTAATGTTGAACACTATGAAACTTTGAAGAATTTGGCTCAAGAGCTTGATGATCGCTATAGTGCCCAAGGTAATAGATTGTTCTACATGGCAATGGCGCCACGCTTCTTTGGGACAATTGCGACCCATATTAACGATCAAAAGTTAACTGGTAGCGGTTTTAACAGAATTGTTGTTGAAAAGCCATTTGGTCGTGATTTGAAGTCAGCTGAGGAATTAAATAAGCAAATTACTGCTTCATTTAAAGAAGATGAAATCTTTAGAATTGATCACTATTTGGGTAAGGAAATGATTCAAAACATCTTGCCTCTTCGTTTTACCAATCCATTAATTAAAAATATTTGGAATAGTGACAACATCAAGAACATTCAAGTTACCTTGGCTGAAAGACTTGGCGTTGAAGCGCGTGGAGAATATTATGAAACTTCAGGAGCACTTCGCGATATGGTTCAAAATCATATTTTCCAAATTATTACTTTGTTGGCAATGCCAGAACCTAAGGCAATTGACGCCGAAAGTATCCACCAGGCAAAACAAGAGTTGCTTGATAGTTTAGTTATTCCAACCCCAGAAGATGTAAAGAAGCACTTTATTCGAGGCCAATATGCCGGCAGCGATACTACTTTTGCTTATCGTAAAGAACCTAAGGTTGACGAAAATTCAACTACTGAAACTTTTGTTGCTGGTGAAACTAAATTCAAGAAGGGCCCGGTTAAAGATGTCCCAATCTACTTTAGAACTGGTAAGGAATTTAAGGAAAAGAAAAACCGTATTGATATTGTTTTAAAGCATGCTAACACTCCATATGGTGGTGTCCATTCAAACAATATTACAATTGAAATCGATCCTCAAAGTAAGCTTTACATTACTATCAATGGTAAGAAGATTGATGCAGACGGAATCCGTCGTGAAAACTTAACCTATGCTTTTTCAAAAGAGGAGATGGCCAAGGTGCCAGATGGTTATGAAAGATTGCTTCATGACGTCTTTATTAATGATTCAACTAACTTTACTCATTGGGGAGAATTAAAGAGATACTGGGAATTTATTGATGCAGTTGAAGATGCCTGGAAGAAAGAAAACGAAGCTGGAAACCCAGATATTGTTCAATATCCTCCATATAGAATGGGACCAAAGGAAGCAGATCGCATCTTTGAATCTCCAACAGAACATTGGATTTATGAGTAAGATAGATCATTCAGAAAATTTATTACCTAAAAATGACATCCATCGTCGAATTATCCATCTCGACATGGATGCCTTTTACGCTTCTGTAGAAATGCGTGACCACCCCGAATATCGTCACAAGGCTTTAGTTATTGCACGGGATCCTCGTAAACATAATGGCCACGGTGTAATTACCACTGCAAATTATTTTGCTCGTCAATATGGAGTTGGAAGTGCAATGCCAGCTATTAAAGCCATAAAAAGGATTCCATCAGATAAATTAGTCTTTTTGCCACCTAATTTTGAAAAATATCGAGCAGTTTCAGCCCAAGTTCACAAAATTATGCATGAAGTTACTGATCAAGTGGAATCAGTGGCTTTAGATGAAGCGTATTTAGATGTAACTGAAAACAAGCTCGACGATTATACAGCAATCGAACTTGGCAATTATATGCAAAAAAAGATTTATGAAGAGTTGAGATTAACGTGTTCGTTTGGAGTAAGTTACAATAAGTTTTTAGCTAAAATGGGCTCTGAATATGCTAAGCCTTTTGGGAAAACTGTTATTTTGCCAGATGAAGCTTTAGATTTTTTAGGGATACAAGACATTAAAAAATTCCCTGGAATTGGTAAGAAAACTCAAGAGATTTTACGTCAAATGGGAATTAATACCGGCGCTGATTTACAAAAACAGAGTGTGCGTTTCTTAATAGATCGCTTTAAAAAACAGGGCTATGTTTTAGCGATGCATTCGCGCGGAATTGATTTGAGCCCAGTTCAAGGCGAGCGCCAACGTAAGTCAATTGGGAAGGAACGTACTTTTGAGCCTTTAATTTTTGACCAGCAAAAAGCACTAACTAATTTGCGAATATTTAGTAGAGAAATTGCAGAAGCATTAGATAAGCAAAGTTTGTCGACAAAATGCGTGGTTTTGAAGATTAGAGATGGGGATTTTAAGACGATAACGCGAAGAAAAATGCTCAAACATCCTACTCAAAATGGTCATGTCATTTTTGATCTAGCACGAGAGATGTTTTTGGCATTGCCAGAATTTTTAAATATTGGAATTCGTCTTTTAGGAGTCTCTGCAACAAATTTGGAACAGGAATCATATTCACAAATTAATTTGTTCAATGCGATAGAAGACTAACTTGGCTCATTTTTTGGTAAACTAGTAGTAGAACAGACTCAAGGAAGGGAAGAAAATCATGAGTAGTTTTGATGACATTTATGAAAAAATATTACAATATCCAACAATTATAATTCACCGTCACACCAGTCCCGATCCAGATGCAATTGGTTCACAAGCTGGTTTGGCACGTTCACTAAGCGAAAAATTTCCTGAAAAGAAGATTCTTTGTGCTGGTGAAAATGATGAAGGCGATCTAGCTTGGATCAATCACATGGACGAAGTAAAGGCAGCTGATTATGAAGGTGCTTTAGTAATTACTACTGATACCGCTAATACTCCACGTATTTCTAACAAGCTTTATGATCAAGGTGATTTTTTGATTAAGATCGACCACCACCCAGACGTTGATCCATACGCTGATATGAGTTACGTTGATCCTGATGCGCCAGCAGCTTGTCAAATCATTGTTGATTTTATTAATAAAGAGAACCTGCCAATGAATAAGGAAATCGCTTATCCACTTTACGCAGGACTTGTAGGCGATACTGGACGTTTTATGTATCCTGAAACTTCAGCTCATACTTTTGAAGTTGCGGCAGAACTTGCGGCAACCGGCATTAACATTACTGAAATTGCTCGTCGTTTGAGCGATGTAACTTTTGAACAAGCTAAGCTTCAAGCTATGGTTCTTGAAAACATGACTGTGAAAGATGGAGCTGCTTATGCTGTACTTACTCAAGATGACTTGAAGAAGTTAGGTGTAAATTATGAACAAACTTCAGTCGCAGTTTCTACGCCAGGTAGAATTAAGGATATCTTAGCTTGGAACCTCTTTGTGCAAAAGCCAGATGGAACTTTCCGTGTTCACTACCGTTCAAAGGGTCCAGTTATTAACCAATTGGCCGAAAAGCACGATGGCGGTGGTCATGCTTTAGCATCTGGTGCTAATGCCAAGGATATGGATGAAGTTAAGCAAATATTTGATGAGTTAGTTGATGTAACTAAGAAGTATAAAGAGGAACATGAATAACATTTTTACTGATTCAAGAATTAGACCGGAATTACAAGCTGGTTTAAAGAAGATTCATTTTGATAAACCTACTAAGGTACAAGAAGAGGTTATTCCAGCTATGCTTTCTAACCAAAATGTAGTGGTGCAAGCCGCTACTGGTTCTGGAAAAACCCACGCTTATTTAGTACCTGTTTTAAATAAAATTGATGAAAACTCTGACTACGTTCAAGCTATTATCACTGCGCCAAGTCGAGAATTAGCTGATCAATTATATAAAGTAGCGCGTCAATTGCGTGATAGCTCTGGCTTAGATATTTCAATTGAATACTTAGCTGGTGGAGTTGATCGTGAACGCCAATTAGAAAAAATTCAAAATAAGAAGCCGCAATTGATCATTGCAACTCCTGGGAGACTACTTGACTTTGTAGAAAAGAAGATTTTTAGTGTTGATCAAGTAAAAGTCTTTGTAATTGATGAAGCTGATATGACGTTAGACATGGGATTTTTGGCAGACATCGATAAAGTTGCCTCTAAGCTTCCTAAGGATGTTTTATTTGCGGCCTTTTCTGCAACTATTCCAGTTAAGCTTTCTAACTTTTTGCGTAAGTATATGGCTCATCCTGATGAAATCATTATTGATAATCCAGCAATTATTGCGCCAACTATCAAAAATGATTTGCTTGATGTCGGGTCAAAAGATAAAAAGCGCGTTTTGCAAGAACTTTTAACCATGGGACAACCATATTTAGCCTTAGTTTTTGCAAATACTAAGCAAAAAGTTGATGAAATTACTGAGTACTTGCAAAGCCAAGGAATGAAGGTAGCCAAAATTCACGGCGGAATTACCGAACGTGAAAGAAAGAGAACTTTGCGCCAAGTAGAACAAGGTCAATTCCAATACGTGGTAGCTAGTGACTTGGCTGCACGCGGTCTTGATATTGACGGCGTTAGTTTGGTAATTAATTACGAAGTTCCAAGAGATTTGGAATTTGTTATTCACCGAATTGGTCGTACTGGTCGAAATGGATTGTCAGGTCATGCCATTACTTTGATTCGTGAAGAAGAAATGGGCCGCATCGAAGAACTTGAAAAGATGGGCGTTCATTTTGACTTTGTAGAAATTAAAAATGGCGAACTGGTTCCTAGAAAGCACTATCGTCGTCGCGATAATCGCCAATCTAAGAACCGTAAGCTTGATACGAAGCTCGTTGGCTACGTTAAAAAAGAAAAGAGAAAACGTAAGCCCGGCTACAAGAAGAAGATCAAGCGTGCCATTGCCGAAGACAATCGTCAAAACCGTAAGCTTGAACAACGTCATGAAATCAGAAAAGCTAAGCGCCAAAGAAAACGTCGCCGTGAACAAGGACGTTGAGATAATATCTGAATGAATAGCGGAGAAAATTTTCTCTGCTATTTTTCTATTTCTGAAACTTGCGAACTATGTTCGTGAGTGTGTTATATAAATAAAAACAACAAGAAAAGATTTTAAAGTATTATAAAAAATGATTACTCAGAACCAAATTAATTATTATGAAGATAACACGCCTAATTATTTCGTAGTTATTGGAGTAGATGGCTACAATTCTATAGCTAAAAATTATAGTTATTTTGATGATTATTATCTCCCGAAATTAGTAGAGAAAGTTACTTTAATCAGTATGTTATTGCTGTCGTGGTATTCGGCAGAAATTGCTTTTCATACAGATAATGAAGAATCGGAACTGTATAAATATAATAGTAAAGAACTTACTGCAGAAAATGTAGCTGTTCTCGTTAAATTGATTTCAGCTAGTATGCATCATAATGGATATATCCATTTTCTGTTTAAAGATGATGAGGGAGAAGAGTTCATGATGTATATTTATGGTGATTCAACAATCGGCTTTTGTAATATGACGGTAAAAACAAAAGAATACGTTGAGGCGCAAGTAAATAAGCAAGGATTATCATTAATGCTTGATGAAAGTAAATAATCAGGATGTTAACTATTGTAAATTTTTTATCGATTGTTTTTCAAAGAAAGCGTCGCCGTGAACAAGGACGTTGACAAAAAACGAGCAAGTAGTACAATTATTTTCAGCTTAAGATATGTCTTTTAAATGTATATTTCAAAGAGAGAGCTGAAGGGTGAGAAAAGCTTAATATACTTTAACAAGATGCTCCTTTAAGTTTTCAATTAAGATAATTAAGAGGTAACAAGCACTGTTGCAATCAAGGTGGTACCGCGTGAATTTGCGTCCTTGAATTAAGCAATGGTGTTTTTTATTTTATTTTAGGGAGATAAAAAATATGAAGAAACTAACTAGTTCTGAGTTTCGTCAGATGTTTTTAGACTTTTTCAAAGATCATGGTCACATGATTATGCCTAGTGCATCACTTATTCCAGAAGACGACCCAACTCTTTTATGGATTAACTCTGGGGTTGCTACTATGAAGAAGTACTTTGATGGTTCAGTTGTGCCAAAGAATCACCGAATTACTAGTTCACAAAAATCAATTAGAACTAATGATATCGAAAATGTTGGTAAGACTGCTCGTCACCAAACTTTCTTTGAAATGCTTGGTAACTTTTCTGTCGGTGACTACTTTAGAGATGAAGCTATTCCTTGGGCATGGGAATTTTTAACTAGTCCTGATTGGCTTGGTTTACCAAAGGAAAAGCTTTACTGTACTGTTTATCCAAAGGATGAAGACTCATTCAAGGTTTGGGTAAAAGCAGGGATGCCAGAAGATCATATCGTGAAGCTTGAAGATAACTTCTGGGATATTGGTGAAGGTCCATGTGGTCCTGATACTGAAATTTTCTACGATCGTGGTCAAGAAAACAATGACGTTGCTGAAGACGATCCAGAAAACTTCCCAGGTGGTGAAAATGCTCGTTACCTTGAAATTTGGAACATTGTATTTTCACAATACAACCACTTGCCAAACGGTAAGTACGTTGATCAACCTCATAAAAACATCGATACTGGTATGGGACTTGAACGTGTACTTTCAATTTTGCAAGATGCACCAACTAACTTTGAAACTGACTTGTTCTTGCCAATCATTCACGCTACTGAAGAAATGACTGACGGTAAGAAATACGGTGAAAATGATGAAGATACCACTGCATTTAAGATTATTGCTGATCACGTTCGTGCAGTAAGTTTTGCGATTGCTGATGGTGCTCTTCCTTCAAACTCTGGCCGTGGTTACGTTTTACGTCGTTTGATCCGTCGTGCTGATTTAAATGGTCAACGTCTTGGTATCAAGGGAGCTTTCCTTTACAAGCTTGTTCCAGTTGTTGGTAAAATTATGGAAAGCCACTATCCAGAAGTTAAGGACCAACAAGGATTCATTCAAAACGTTATTCAAAACGAAGAAGAAAGATTCCAATCAACTCTTGATACTGGTTTGAGTTTGCTTGATGATTTAATTGATAAAGCTCAAAATTCAAAAGAAAAGACTATTTCTGGTAAAGATGCCTTTAAGATGTTTGATACTTATGGTTTCCCATATGAATTGACTTTTGAATCTGCACAAGATGCGGGCTTAAATGTTGATAAAGATGGCTTTGATAAGGAAATGCAAGCTCAAAAAGATCGTGCCAGAAAGGCACGTGGTGACTTGCAATCAATGGGTTCACAAGATTTAACTTTAATGAACTTAAAGGATAAGTCAGAATTTGAATATGGCGTTTATGAAGAACCACACGCTAAATTGATTGATATTGTTGTTGATGACAAGTTAGTTGATAAAGCTGAAGGTGAACAAGCTACCTTAGTCTTTGATAAAACTCCATTTTACGCAGAACGTGGTGGACAAGTAGCTGATCATGGTGATATTTACAACCAAGATGGCGAATTAGTAGCTAAAGTTACTGATGTTCAACATGCACCAAATGATCAAAACTTACACTTTGTTGATGTGATTTTGCCACTTGAAAAGGGTCAAGAATACGTTCTTAAGATTGACAAGGAACGTCGTGAAGGTCTTCGTCATTCTCACACTGCAACTCACTTGCTTCATGCCGCTCTTCGTCAAGTATTAGGCGATCATACTCACCAAGCTGGTTCACTTGTAGAACCTGATTACTTAAGATTTGACTTTACTGCTATGGATCCAATGACTCCACGTGAACTCAAGTCAGTTGAAGAATTAGTAAACCAAAAGATTTGGGAAGCTATTAATGTAGAAACTACTATTACTGATCCAGAAACTGGACGCAAGATGGGTGCTTTAGCCTTGTTTAATGGTAAATATGGTGACAAGGTTCGTGTAGTTCAAATAGATGACTTTTCAACTGAATTTTGTGGAGGAACTCATTGTTCTAACACTAGCCAAATTGGTATTTTCAAGATCACTTCTGAATCTGCAGTTGGTGCAGGGATGCGTAGAATTGAAGCTGTAACTTCTAAGAAGGCTTATGAATACTTAGCAGAACGTTCAAGCTTACTTGATGATATTCAAGAAGAAGTTAAAGCAACTAAGGCTGAAAATATTATTGATAAGATTGATTCACTTGAAAGTGACTTGCACGACAGCCAAAAGCAAGTTGAAGAATTAAACAAGCAAATCAATAGCGCTAAGTCAAAAGACTTGTTTAACAATGTGAAGGATATTAACGAGCTTACTGTTATTGCAGAAGTAGCTGATGTAGATGGAATGAAGGACTTACGTGAACTTGCTGATAATTGGAAGAGTTCAAATAAGTCAGATGTTTTAGTATTAGCGGCTGAAAATGATGGTAAAGCTAACATGATTATCAGCTTGGGCGATAAGGCCTTGGAAAAGGGTCTTAAGGCTGGAGATTTGATTAAAATCGCTGCCCCAATCTTTGGCGGTGGCGGCGGTGGTCGTCCAAACATGGCTCAAGCTGGTGGTAAGAAGCCAGAAGGTTTAAATGACGCTATTGAAGCTGTAATTAATGAAATTTCTAAAAATTAATTAATTGAGTTTAATTCTTTTTTCAAGTAAAATTGTGACAGGAGGAATAATTATGAGCTCGCTAGATAAGACAATGCATTTTGACTTTAATCAAAATAAAGGAAAAAATGTTTATGATACTCTGCAAGATGTTTACAATGCGCTTGAAGAAAAGGGCTATAACCCAATTAACCAGATTGTAGGATACTTACTTTCTGGCGATCCGGCTTATATCCCACGGCACAATGATGCCCGTAATTTAATTCTTAAGCATGAACGTGATGAAATTATTGAGGAACTTGTGAAGAGTTATCTTGGTAAGGATAAATAATGCGTTTAATAGGATTAGATGTTGGTTCTAAAACAGTTGGCGTGGCGGTAAGTGATGAACTGGGATATACTGCCCAAAAACTAGAAACCATTCAAATTGATGAAAGTAAGTTTAATTTTGGGATGCGCTCAATTAAAAAACTTGTGCGTGAATACGATCCTGAAGGTTTTGTTCTAGGTTTGCCTAAAAATATGGATGGAACTGATGGGGCATCTGTTACCAGAAGTAAAGCTTATGGAAAAAGACTTGAAGATAAATTTGGCTTACCAGTTTATTATTCTGACGAACGCCTAACGACGATTGAATCAAGAAGAGTATTAATTGAAGAAGCTGGAATTCACGATCGTAAAAAACGTAAAGAAGTGATCGATCAAATGGCAGCTGTACTCATCTTGCAAAATTATTTAGACTTACACCGAAAGGATTAATTATGGTAGAAGTTAATAAAGGTGACGATAAGGATCGTCAGATTACCTTGGTTGATGATCAAGGCAACGAAGAATTATATGAAATTTTATTCACTTTCCATTCTGATGATTATGATAAGTCATATGTTCTTCTCTACCCTGCAGCTGTAGGTGAAGGCGAAGACATTGAAGTTCAAGCTTTCAGCTACGATGCAGATGATGCAGGAGACGTCACAAGTAGTGACTTGCATGAAATTACATCAGATGAAGAATGGGACATGGTTCAAGGAGTTTTAAATACTTTCCTTGATGATGACCGTTTAAGTGGTGAATAAAGAAGAGGTTTGGCTTAGCCGGCCTCTTTTTGTTAATAAGGAATAAAAATAATAAATGAACAGTAAAATTTTAAAGATCCTAGAATTTGAACAAATTACTAATCGCTTGAGTTCTTTAGCAATTACTGCTCCTGCTAAAGAAAAAGCCGCCAATTTAAAGCCAAAAACAGATTTTGATAAAGTAGAAAAAAGTTTGAAGCAAACTTTAGCTTTAGCAAATTTGCTTAGAATTAAAGGTCAACTTCCTTTGACTGATTTTCAAGATGTTAAGCCAAGTACTAAACGTTTAAGTGTCAAGGCAAACTTGAATGCACAAGAATTTGGTAATATTTTATTGATTCTAAGTCTAGCTAGTGAAATCAATGGCTTTTTGGAAGATTTAGATGAAGATATCGATTTATCGGCAATTGATGAAATTTTAGACAAATTGGTTGTTCCAGACACATTATTCAACCAATTAAAAAAGTCAGTTGACTTTGATGGTGAAGTTCTTGATAGTGCTTCGAGTGCCTTAGCTAGAATTCGTCATGACATTAAGAGTAACGAAGAAGAAATCAAGAACAAGATGGATAGCTACACTAAGGGAAACAGTAGTAAATATCTGTCTGAACAAATTGTGACTATTCGTGATGATCGCTATGTTATTCCAGTTAAGCAAGAATATCGTGGTAAATTTGGCGGGGTTGTTCACGATCAAAGTGCCAGTGGCCAGACTTTATTTGTGGAACCTGAAGCAGTTTTGAATTTGAATAACCGCCAACAGAACTTGATGGCCCAAGAGCGACAAGAAATTCACAATATTTTAAAGCATTTATCTTCAATGGCTCGTGAAGATATTGAAAATTTGAATGAAATTGCATTCTCCTTATCTGAACTCGACTTTTTGCAAGCTAAGGCCAAACTTGCCAAGGCAATGAAAGCAACCGAACCCAGCTTAAGCCATGATAATTCACTTTACTTGCGTAAGGCACGCCATCCGTTAATTGATCCTGAAAAAGTTGTGCCTAATGATATTTACTTGGGTGAAGAATTTGACACCATGTTAATTACTGGACCTAATACTGGTGGTAAGACGATCACTTTAAAGACGGCTGGTTTGATTCAATTGATGGCTCAATCAGGTTTATTTATTCCAGCTGAAGAAAATAGTAAGGTTGGAGTTTTTAAGCAGGTTTATGCCGATATCGGTGATGAACAATCAATTGAACAATCATTGAGTACTTTTTCTTCACATATTAATGACATTATTGCCATTATGAAAAATGTTAATGATCAAACCTTGGTTTTAATTGATGAAATTGGAGCCGGGACTGATCCGGAAGAAGGGGCTAGTTTGGCCATCAGTATTTTGGACTTTTTACGTAAAAAAGATGCCAAAATTATGGTTACTACGCACTATCCTGAATTGAAGCTTTATGGCTATAATCGAGAGCGAACTACCAATGCTTCGATGGAATTTGACTTAAAGACTTTATCCCCAACTTATCGTTTGCAAATTGGAATTCCTGGCCATAGTAATGCTTTTGCAATTGCGCGCCGTTTAGGGATGCGTGAAGATGTAGTAAAAAATGCTCAAAAATTGATGAAGGATGAAGATTCTGACATTAACAATATGATTGAGCGCTTAAATGAACAAACAAAGGCAGCAACTAGTGCGCGCAGTCGCTTAGAAACTAGTCTTGATCGCAGTCAAAAACTTGAGAAGAAGTTGCAAGATGCCCTAGATTGGTACAATCAAAGAGTTCAAAAGCAGCTTGATTTTGCTCAAGAGCGTGCTAACGAAATCGTTGCTAAAAGACGAAAGAAAGCAGACCAAATTATTGAACGTCTTGAAAATGAACGCAAAAACGGGGTTCAGATTAAAGAAAATAAGATTATTGATGCAAAAGGTGAATTGAATAGCCTAGAACGTCAAGCTCAAAATTTGGCTAATAATAAGGTTCTACAGCGCGAAAAACGCCGTCATAATGTAAGTGTAGGGGATAAGGTGAAAGTCCTCTCATATGGGCAAACAGGGACTATTACAAAGAAACTTTCCGATCATGATTATGAAGTCCAAATGGGAATCATGAAAGTAAAAGTTAGCGATCGTGATGTTGAAAAAATTGATGCTCCTAAGAAACAAACTCCGCACGTAAGAGCGACGAGCGCTTTGAGAAGAAGCAACGCGCGTAGTGAACTTGATTTAAGAGGACAGCGTTATGATGAAGCGATGACTAATTTAGATCGTTACTTTGATTCCGTTCTTTTGGCTGGACTCGATGTAGTGACGATTATTCATGGTATTGGTACGGGTGCAATTAGGACTGGTGTGTGGCAATATCTACGCAGCAACCGCCATGTAAAAAGCTTTAACTACGCTCCGGCAAATCAAGGTGGAAATGGAGCCACAATTGTTCAATTAAAGTAAGCATTTTACTTGTAAAAAGTAAGCCATACTGTTATAGTTTAATCAAAGAACTATATAATTGATGAGAGGTAATAATCATGGTTGAAGAAATTACAGACCAAAATTTTGCTGAAGAAACTGATAATGGTGTTGTTTTGACTGACTTTTGGGCAACTTGGTGTGGTCCATGTAAGATGCAATCACCAGTTATTGACCAATTAGCAGAAGAAAGACAAGATGTTAAGTTCACAAAGATGGACGTTGATCAAAATCAAGAAACTGCTAAAGATTTAGGTATTATGGCTATTCCTACTTTGCTTATTAAGAAAAACGGTCAAATTGTTGATCGTTTGACTGGTTACACTCCAAAGGAAAAGCTTAACCAAATCTTAGATCAATACACAGCTTAATAAAAAATAAAGACGGAGCGGTTTAACCGCTCCGTCTTTTTGTTTTACTCTGTTTTGCTTTCTAATAAATCACGTATATCTTTTAAGTAGTCCTCTGCAGTAGGGCCAGCTTCCTTCTTTTCTTTTTTAGTAATTTTATTAACTGCTTTTACAATTAAAAATACTACGAAGGAAATAATTAAGAAATTGATTACCGAATTGATAAAACTGCCATATTTGAAAGTGGCATCTCCTACTTTTAATACCAGATTCGATAGATCAATTTTACCGATAAATATTCCGATTAGCGGATTGATGATATTGGAAACAAGAGACTTCACAATAGAAGTGAAGGCAGCTCCAATGATGACACCAACAGCTAAATCAATGACGTTGCCACGTGCAATAAATTGTTTGAATTCTTTAAACATTACCTATATACCTCCTGTTTTATATGCTTAAAGTATACAGGAAGAAAATAAAATAGGCTAGAAATTAGCTAAAACGTGCTAAAAATTGAACTTTGTTTTCTTTATCTAAAATTGTAATTTCACTTTCGCAAGTTTTGCCAGTTTCTTTTTGAACAGCTTCGGCAATCATGCCACTTTCTAAAGCAAATTCTTTACTGTCACTGTTTAAACGATCTTCTACGCTTTGACCAGTTAATTCAAAAGTCACTGATGAACGGCGTTCTTTAGTTCGAGATAATTGGCCAAATTCCGCCATATTAAAGAATTCTGCCAAATCATTAAAGCTTGCGATATCATAATGGCGAGAAATTCGTTTGCCAGCCCAATAAAGAATAGTCGCATTATCATTACCTAAAATGGTTGGTAATAAAAAGTCACGGTAGAGCTGATTAATAAAATATACATGTTCATTAGAGTGTTCTGTGTTATTTTGCATATGTTTTTCATCCCTTTTATTCTTTTTTATTTTACCTTAAACTAGTAGAAGTAGAAAATATTTTTTCTTTAGGGGGCTATAAGTTATGGATAATCGTCCTATCGGACTACTTGATTCAGGCGTTGGTGGTTTTTCCATTGTTAAAAAAGTAATTAATAAACTACCCAATGAATCAACAATTTTTATTGGCGACAGTGCAAATATGCCTTATGGAAATAAATCTCAAGAACAAATAATTGAACTTACTCGCCGAAGTGTAAAATTCTTATTAAGTAAGAATGTTAAATTGATCATTTTTGCATGTAATACTGCCACTGCAGCTGCAATGCCAACTTTACAAAAAGAAGTTGACCAACAAATTATTGGAGTAATTCAATCGGGAAGTTTAGCGGCAGCTAGAACAACCATGAATAAAAGGGTGGCTGTAGTCGCAACTCCAGTTACAATAAATTCTCATGCGTATCAAAAAGAAATTCAGTTTCGTGATCCTGAAATTGAAGTTAGCGAAATCGCAGCTCCAGAATTAGCACCACTGATTGAAGCGCAAAAAGACTTTGATACTAATTTAAAGGCAGTTGAAAATAGTCTTCAACCATTAAAAGGGGAAGATTTTGACACTTTAGTTTTAGGATGTACACACTATCCAATTATTCGTGATGAATTTGCCCAAGCTTTAGGAGAAAAAATTCAAATTGTGGATCCTGCCGATCAAGTAGCACAATACACTTATAATGTGATGAGGCGTGATGGTTTGTTTAATGATTCAAATGAAGTCAGTCATGAATATTACACGACTGGTGATCCAGAGAAGTTTTCCGAAATGGGTCGGACATTTTTAGGCGATGAAAACTTAACTTCTAAGCAAGTGGATACGGAGAATTTGTAATGACTAGAAAAATTTTATTTGCGACTAATAACCAAGATAAAGTTAGAGAATTAAAGAAGGCTTTTGATAAAGCTGGCCTTGATGTGGAAATTTTGACTAATCAAGATTTAGATAATCCTCCTCATGTAGTAGAATCTGGACGCACTTTTGAAGATAATGCCAAGTTGAAGGCTCATGCCTTAGCCGATTTTAGTAATTTGCCAACGATTGCCGATGATTCAGGCTTGATGGTTGATAAATTGAATGGTCAACCAGGAGTGAGATCTGCTCGATTTGCCGGAGAAGCTCATAATGACCAACATAATAATGCAAAGCTTTTAGCCGAGCTTGGTGGAGTTCCTGAAGAAGAACGTGGGGCAAAGTTTAACACTACCATTGTGGCGTCAATGCCTCATCAATTTGATAAGGATTTAGTAGTAACTGGTGAATGCCCAGGAAGAATTTTATCTTCTCTTCGCGGCAAAGATGGCTTTGGCTATGATCCATTGTTTTATATTCCTGAAAAGGGCAAGACTTTTGCTCAAATGACAACTGATGAAAAGAACCAAATTTCTCACCGAGGAAAGGCTGTTAAGAAACTAATTGCGGAACTTCCAGCTTGGTTTGCTCAATTTGATTAAGAAAAAACTCCTAAGAATTATCTTAGGAGTTTTCTTATTTTTTAGTTGTAACCACAGCTGGCTTAGTACTAGTAGGGGCGAATTTGATGTCATTTTTTTGCAAAGCGGCGATGTAATTACTTAAATATAAATTTCGGATAGCAGATTCTTTACCAGGTTTTACTTGAAAATGTACGGTAAAGGTAACATCATTTCCGTTTTGATTACTGATCCCAACAATTGTGGGTCCTTGAACCAGGGTCTTTTTCTCAGGTTGAATAGTGGAATTAACTTGTTTAATGATCTTTTTAACCTCTTCAAAGTCGTTGCCAGCATCAAGTTCTAAATTAATATTTAAACTAATTCCGCCGTGAGCCATATTTTGAACAATAGAAATGTTTCGATTGGGAATATAAATAATAGAACCATCCGATCCTTTAAGCCGAGTTGTTCGCAGACCAAGTTGAACTACGGTGCCGACTTGGGAATCAATTTTTACAGTATCCCCCACATCAAACTGGTCTTCACTTAAAATAAAAAAGCCATTTACCAGATCACTTACGAAGCCCTGTGCTCCCATTCCAAGAGCAAGTGAGAAAATACCCGCACTAGCCAGTAAAGTGCCAACAGGGATGCCTAAAATGGACAATACCGCAAATAAATAAAAGAATAAGACTGTATAGTGAAAGATACTATTGATTAAAGCTGTAATCGTCTTGGTACGTTTATTTTTAGCTTTACGATCATTTACATATTGATTAATGACTTTTTTACCAATCCGATTTATTAAATAAAATATAAGAGTTGTTAAAAATAATTGCCAAATGGTTCCTAATAAATTATTACTGATTTTAGACCAGTCAACAGTGAAATCACTAGGATTTATTTTCATAGATGTTTTCATTGATTACTCCTTATTTCTTATTTTTTGATAAAATAAGAATAACAAAAAATATGTATTCATTGAGAATAAAGTGTTTTCATGCTAGACTTTTTTTAGGTGTATTATTGGAGGGTGACAGATGGTAATTTCTTATGGTGCATTAGCAGGCCTCATCGCCGCTATCGCATTTCTAGTTTTAGTGCTTTTTACAATTCCTGTACTTAGACATACGACGAAGGCTATTGAAGAAGCCAATAAGACGATGCAAACCACTAATGAATCAATTAAAAAGATATCAGAAGATGTTAATGGCCTAATGGGTCAAACTAGTGATTTATTAGATAAAACTAACCTACTATTAGCAGATGTTAATGGTAAAATGAAGACAATAGAGCCAGTAGTTAAAGCAGCTGCAGATCTCGGAGAAAGTGTTTCTGAAATTAATACTTCTTCCAAGAAAATGGTAAAGCGTTTTAACAACCGCAGTCGCTTTAGCGGCGCTGGGATTGTTTCCTCAGTGTTAGCTGCGACTCTTGCTCGACGCAAACGTCGTAAAGGTGAAGATTAAAGATAAAAGGAGGATTTCACTATGAGTAAGTTTTCAAATTTTGTAATTGGTACAATTGTTGGTGCTGCAGCTGGTTTTGTTGCAGGTTCATTATTAATTAGTGATGAACAAATCGATGATGTAAAGAAGAAAATCAAGGATAATGATGCTCTTCAAGATTTAAAGAAGAAGTATGACAACGGTACTGAAGTTGTTAAGAATCAATTAGCTTCATTCCCAAAGAGTGTTGAAGACGATTCAGAATTGAAGGATTTTGATGATATTGTAATCGATGACTCAAAGGATAAAGATGATGTTGCTAGCGGTGATAACGCTAAGAACTCAGTTGATGATTTAAACAATGCTGAAAAAGATGATGATACTTCTGTAAACACTAATTCAGAAGCTTAATTTTCTTAATAAAGCAAAAAAGACGTGTTAGCTAGATCTAACACGTCTTTTTGTTTGGTTATTCTTCTATAGGGATGACTCTTAATTCTTTATCAGTGTGAGTGAATGGCTCGAAACCATCTTTAGTTACAACACCACAATCCTCAATCCGAACACCCGCAAATCCTGGAATGTAAATTCCTGGTTCAATAGAGAAACACATTCCTTCTTCAATTACTAGGTCATTTCCTTCAACAATAGATGGAAATTCATGAACATTTTTACCAATTCCGTGACCTAAACGGTGAATGAAGTACTCACCATAACCTGCTTTTTTGATAATATCACGAGCAACATTATCAAGTTCTTCGGCGGTAATACCAGGTTTAGCAGCTTCAATTGCGGCTTGTTGGGCTTCTCGGTCTACTTCATAAATTTCTCTTTGCTTAGCACTGGGTTCGCCATATGCTACAGTTCGGCTAGCATCAGAAGCGTAGCCGTCATGCATCGTTCCCAAATCAAATAAAACCAGATCATTAGGTTTAATGGTATTCATTGTTGGACCTAGATGTGGATTTGCCGCATTTGCACCGGCTTGCACAATAGTTTCGAAACTTTCATGCATCACACCCTTTTGCAATTTTAATTGGTAATCAATTTGTCCAGCGATGCTTCTTTCGGTAACCCCAGTCTTAATAGCGTTAAAACCAATTTGAAAGGCAAAGTCAGCTTCTTCACCGGCTCCTTTTAACTTTTCAATTTCTTCCGGAGTCTTGTAAAGTCTAATTCTTTCAATGAAGGCTGAGACATCATTAGTGAAGCTAGCATCTGGAAACTTACTGCGCAAGTTTTGGTAATGAGCGACTGAAAGGTCATCTTTTTCAATTGCCCAGTTTTTAAATTCCTTGGTTCTTTGGCGAATAGTAGTAGAAATAACTTCCCATGGATCCTCTGAATCAAGGTAACCATAAACATCGCCATCCCAAGCGGAGTTTTTGGCTTCTTCAACGTTTAGTGCTGGAGTAAAGACAAAACTTTCAGCGTCTTTGAATGCCAGTAGAGCAAAAATTCGCTCGTGTGGATCCATTGAATAACCCGTAAAGTAAGCGATTGAGATTGGATTTGAAATGTAAGCTACATCAGTATCGTTAGCTTGCAACCATTCTTGTAATTTATCTAAATTCATATTTTTCCTTTCTTAATTTAAGGTATAGTCAATCAAAGTATAACATGATTTTTTGTGAAAAAATGAAAGAAAAGCTGTAAACGTTTGCACCTAAGAGCGTTTCATGTTATATTGCTATGTAGACATTTTAAAGAGAGCTGGGGAATGACATATGCATAAACAAGAAGTAACTATTTACGATGTGGCCCGAGAAGCCAAGGTTTCTATGGCGACTGTATCCCGTGTAGTTAACGGAAATGACAATGTAAGAAAAGAAACTAGAGACCGTGTAATGGAAGTTATCAAGCGTTTGCACTATCAACCAAATGCTGTAGCTCAAGGTCTTGCATCTAAGAGAACCACTACTGTAGGACTTGTAGTTCCTGATCTTACTAATTTATACTTTGCTGAACTTTCAAAGGGGATTGATGATATTGCCCTTTTGTACAAGTACAACATTATTATTACAAGTATCGAAAACCGTTTGATGAAAGAAGATCAAGCAATCCAAAGTTTATTAAATAAGCAAGTTGACGGTGTAATTTACATGTCAAACCGTTTACCAGAAAAGGTAATGGATGCTTTTGAAAGAACCGATACTCCAGTTGTGCTTGCTGGTACTAAGGATAATCGAGAAGATTTACCTTCAGTTACTATCGATTATAAGAAGGCGGATACTGAAGCCTTTAACTTAATGTTTAACGATGGTAAGAAGAATTTGGGAATTGTAGTTGGTGATCCTGATGCCGTAGTAAACAGTGAATATCGTATTCCTGCTTACAAGGAATTTATTAAGGAACATGATTTGGGTGAAGCTCATATTTACAATAATGTGATGGATTACTCAGATGGCTACAATCTTTATTCTCAACTTGCTAAAGATGGTGTTGATGGTGTGATTGTAACACGTGATAGCAGTGCAGTGGGAATCTTGAATTCTGCAATGGATGCTGGTAAGAATGTGCCAAAAGATCTTGAAATTGTGACTGCCAGTGCTACTCAAATTGCTTCTGTTGTTCGTCCAGCTTTGACTACAATTAAGCAACCTCTTTACGATATGGGAGCTGTTGCGATGAGAATGTTAACTAAGTTGATGAACAATGAAGAAGTAGAAGATGTACACATTGAATTGCCATACGAACTTGTTAAAAAGCAAAGTACATTAAACGAATAATTAAATAAGCGGTTCATATTATGAACCGCTTATTTTGTTTATTTAGTTAATTCGTAAATTGCTTCTGCATAAATTGCAATTGAATCAATTAAATCTTTAACCATCATGTATTCATTTGCTTGATGCATTACCATTGGTGCATCCTCTGGTTGAGCACCAAAGGCAACTCCATGTTTAAAGAGACGACCGTAAGTACCACCACCGATGACAACTTCGTGTCCTTTTTTACCAGTTTGATGTTCATAAACCTTGAGTAAAGTTTTAACTAATGGATCATCACCCGGAACATAATGAGGTTCTTCAAAGGAGTCGTAAGAAGCAGTTAAGATATCGCTAAACTTTTCATCAACTTGTTTAACCATCTTGTCGGGATCAGTACCTTGAGGATAGCGAATATTATCTTTTAAGATAGCAGGGCCGTTTTCTTCATACTCAAAAATACTTGGTGCACTAGATAAGTCACCCATTAAATCATCATGATGGAAAACACCCAACTTCTTACCTTGGAAGTCTTCATGTTCAACATCAGCTAGGAAATGTAAGTAATTCTTATCGCGACCCTTGAAGTCGAATTGATCAAGGAACAAAGCCAAGAAAGTTGCAGCATTGCGCCCAACTTGTGGAGCACTAGCATGAGCACCTTGACCAGTAAGTTCTAAGTTAGCAGTCTTACCATCAATTTCAAAACTTCCCTCAAGCTTGTTTTCAGCTAAAAACTTTTCAAAAGCAGTTTTGATTTCATCTAAATTATCTGCTTCGATGGTAGCATAAGCTTTTTGTGGAGTAACGTTGGCAGCAATTCCAGCAGTAAACTTCTTTAATTTTACTGAGCCTTGTTCATTATCATCTTTAAATTCAAGTTCTAAAGTATAAATTCCTTGTTCTCCATTAATGATTGGATATTCAGCATCAGGAGAGAATACTTGATCTGGAGTTTTCTCATGTTTTAAATAATAGTTAATACCCACCCAATTAGTTTCTTCGTTAGTACCAACAATGAAGTCGATCTTCTTCTTAGGCTTAAAACCAGCTTCCTTTAATAAAAGCATTCCGTAGTAAGCAGCCAGGGCAGGCCCTTTGTCATCCGCACTTCCGCGGCCGATGATTTTGCCATCTTTAATGAGCATTTTGAAAGGATCTGTTTCCCAGCCATCCCCAGCTGGCACAACATCCATGTGGCCAATAATTCCTAAAGTTTGATTGCCCTCACCAAAGTCAACACGCCCAGCATAGTTATCAACGTTTTTAGTGTGAAAACCATCACGTTCAGCGAATGATAAAAATTTTTTCATTGCCTTAACAGGACCAGGTCCAACAGGGTATTCTTTGGAAGTATTGTTTAAATCTTCTGAAGAATCAATTGCAATTAATTCGTCTAGATCGCGTAAAATATCATCTTTTTTAGCTTCGGCTAATTTCTTGTAATCTAAATCCATCATGATTTCTCCCTTTTATTAATATGTTAAGAAAGATTGTACCAGAAAAAAGAAGCTTTTCTAAATTAAAAAGCTTCTTTAGTAATTTTTAGAGTGTTTTGTAAATTATCAAAATAAGTCTGTTTTTCGCTAGTAGGGAGTTTATAACTAAGCAATGCAATATTGTTATAGCGACTAATCTTAGGTAAATCACGATAGTTACTAAAATTTTCAGAATTGAAAAAGCCATAAAAGAGAATATCATCTGCTTTTACCCAGCCAGCTTTAGTGTAAAGCCACATGCTTTTTGGAGAACCGTTGAAATTCAAAATCTTATACAATTTGTTAGCGAGTAAAACTTTACCAGTTTTTGCTTGATTATCAGGTTGAGAGTAAGTAGGAACCTCCACTTGAGGTTTGGCGAGAATTTCTTTATTTTCATAAGCAGCGATATCTTTTTTGGTTAAGTCTAGATTTACGAATTCTGCAGAAATAAAGGTTTTTTCGCCAACTTGATAATAAAGCTGATCATCAACTCGCACGCCATAACTGATATGTAATTTTTGTCCGGGGTAAATGTATTTCTTTTGGGGGATGCGCACATAAGGATTCATCATAATCGGAGTTTTATTTTTACCAAAATAAGTCCCGTCGCGATCGATTTCATATTTTTGTGTCCCCATTTTAGCTAGCTTGTATTTAAAACCAGTTGCTGGAAAGTTAGTGACTACTCCATCGACATTACGGTTAATTAACCAATGCCATAGAGCAGGTGATTCATCCATTTCAGCCCAAACAAAGACTTGCTTATTCAGTTTATGTAACCAGCGAATTAACCAAGGATGATCTTGAACGATATCTGAAGAAACATTAACAGCATTGACTTGTGGGAGAATACTAAAATTGATTCTTTTTAAGCTGCCTACAATTAAGATCAAATAAGCGTCGGGTATGATTTTTCTAAAATGAAACAGACTTGCTGCGGAAAAAGAGTGAATCATGACGCGTTTTTCCATATGATATTTTTTAACAGTTTCCGCAATTTTGTCTTCTAGTTCATATGAAGAATCTGTTGAATGATCAATTTTTGTTTCTAAAACAAATTTAGTATTAGGTTTGTTTTTATAGTGTTCAAATAATTCACTCAAACTCATTACATGTTCGCCGTTGTCGTATTTTAGCTGATGAAGCGAACTAAAATCATTTTGTGATACAATTGCATGTGTATGAGTGACGCGGTATAAATCATCGTCATGGCTGATAACTAAGATCCCGTCTTTTGATAGTTGAAGATCAAGTTCCACATAATCAGCGCCTGAATTAAAAGCCGAATTATCGCTTTGGATAGTTTCTTCAGGATACTTGACGGGAGCGCCCCGATGACCAACGACTGTGAAGCCGCTAGTCATTAAAAAAATTAAACTAAAAATTGCCAGTAAAAAGTGGCGTTTACGTTCCATTGAATTGTGCACCTCGCAATAACTACAATAGCATGGTTGCATATTTTTTTCTATTTTTATAAAGGTGTAGATTATATGAGTAAACAGTATGAACAACTGGATTTAATTGAAGAAGTAACTCGTAATGATGGTAGTAAATATTTTGAAATTTCTAATATTGACCAAAACGGAATTGCAGAACTTGCAGCCGATCGAGGAGATATTAAGAGTGTGAAGATTTTACAAGTTAATATTGCTCGCACTAAGCCATTAATTACCTATGAAAAATATATCAATGATAATTATAATCTTCAGACTTTACTTAATGAAGATGATTGGAGAAATCCTAAGTGGGTTGAATGGGATAAACCGAAAGGTAAGATTTTAGATGCTTATAATATGGTATTGAAGGCCAATAAGATTGGCTAGAAAGTTGAATGTACAATGGAAACTTTAAGAATTTTACACACTAATGATCTTCATTCACACTTTGAACATTTTCCAAAGATTGGCCGCTATTTAAAGAAGGCGCAAGCAGATAAAAGCGTTTCTGAAGTTTACACTTTTGACGCTGGTGACTTTATGGATCGATCTCATCCTTTAAGTGATGCGACAGAAGGTCAAGCAAATATTGAATTAATGAATAAATTTAATTATGATGCCATTACCATTGGAAATAATGAAGGAATTTCTAATCCACATTGGGTTTTGGAAAAACTTTTTGATCATGCGGATTTTCCTGTAGTTTTAGCTAATCTTCGCGAAGAAGATGAGTCAATGCCAAAATGGTGTACTCAAGATAAAATTATTACCACTAAAAAAGGAACTCGTATTGCCTTAATTGGTTTAACGGCAGCTTATCCGATGACTTATGGGCCTAATCATTGGCATGTTAAAATGCTAAAAAATACAATGGATGATTTGTTGCCAAAACTTGAAGGTAAGTATGATATGTTGATTATGCTTACCCACATTGGTTTAAGAATGGATCGCTGGCTAAGTAAAAATTACCCGCAAATTGATTTGATTGTGGGTGGTCACAGTCATGATTTGATTCCAAATGGTGAAAAGGTCAACAATACTTGGATTACTCAGACTGGTAAATGGGGGAATTATGTAGGTGACATTCATGTTGAAATTGATGATGATCATAAAGTAAGAAAAATAACCCCAACCACTGTTCCAGTTGCTTCTATGCCAGAAATGCCCGGTGATGAAGAAATTATTCAAGGTTATCGTGAAAAAGGAAAAGAAATTCTTGAACAACAAACAGTAGCCGAACTTCCAGAAAAATTTAAAGATGATAAAACAGCTGCAATTCAAGTGTCTCTAGATGCAATTGCGGATTTTGCTGGGACTGATCTAGCCATGCTGAGCTCGGGGCTTTTTCTTGCACCATTTAAAGCGGGAAAGCTCACTAAATATGATATGCAAAAAGCTTTGCCACATCCCATGCATGTTGTACGATCTACTTTAAAGGGGACAGATTTATGGCGATTGGTCATGGAAATTGAGAAAAATCGCCATTATCTAGAGCACTTTCCTTTACAAGGGATGAGTTTTAGAGGAAAAATTTTTGGCCAAATGTACTATAAAGGAATTAAGGTCGATCATAGAAGACGCATTGTATATGTAAATGGAAAAGAAGTAGACCCTGAAAAAGAATATCAAATTGCCGGCTTAGACCACTATGTTTTAGTGCCGTTTTTCCCAACCTTATCTATTGTGGGTGATAATGAATTCCTTTTCCCGCAATTTTTAAGAGAAGTAATTAGTGATTATTTAGCTAAGAATTATCCCGTTAAACAGGAAGTGAAGAAGAAATAAATGAAGAAAAAGGAGAACTTCAAGGAAGAGTTTGCCCCAGAGGAAAATAAGTATCAACAAAAACAGCCAATCCGCCATCCCTTAGCAAAAATTGTGCTTGACGAAAACAAAATTAAAATCAACGAGCAACTTTACAAGATTGTGATCGATAAATTTGATGCAATCGATGTTGAAATGCTGCGTGAAAAATATGATCCTTACCTAAATCAATATGATTTTTTAGTAGGGGATATTTCGAGCGACCACTTACGATTGAAGGGCTTTTATAAGGATAATGTGCGCACTTCAATTGATCGTAAACAAAAAGCTATTGCTGATTATTTAACTGAATATTGTAATCCTGGAGGAGCCTATTTTGTTTTACAGCTAATCAGTCCAGTTCATCATTACAATACCAATACTCATTTACACGAAAAACAAAATCGCGAATATCATAAAAAACGTTACTCTAAGAAAAACATGGAATTTAGTTTTAAGAAAAAGAAGGTTCATCGGACTAAATTCAAGAAGCGTCAGACTTTAGCTGTTAAAAAATCGCGAGGAAAGCATCAAGCTTTTGTAATTAAGAAAAAGAAAAGAGGTAAAAAGAATGAAGAAAGATTATAATCTATTCTTGATTGACCTAGATGGGACCATTTATCGGGGGGATGAAACTATTCAAACAGGAGTAGATTTTGTTCATCGTTTGAAAGAGGCCCATAAAGACTATCTCTTTTTAACTAATAACACTACTCGGACGCCAGAAATGGTAGTTGAAAAGCTAAAAAAACATGGGGTAGAAACTGATGTGAATCATATTTATACCCCAAGTATGGCGACTGCAAGCTATATTATTAATAAAAAGCATACTAATGACGTTGAAGTTTATATTATTGGCGAGTTTGGTTTAAAAAATGAGCTTTTAAATATTGCTGGATTTAAGTTGAACGAAATTACGCCAGAATATGTGGTTGTAGGGATGGATCAAGATTTAACTTATAAGAAAGTTCGTACAGCAACTAGGGCAATTAGAAACGGATCAACTTTTATTGGAACAAATGCCGACTTGAATTTACCTTTAGGTCATGAATTAATTCCTGGAAATGGTTCTCAATGTGCGATGATTGCGGCTGCGACTGGTCAGCAACCACTGTATATTGGAAAACCTGAATCAATCATTGTTGATTATGCTCTAAAAAAGATTCATCATTCTAAAGATGAAACTATTATTGTTGGAGATAATTATAATACCGATATCCGTGCTGGCTTTAACAGTGGAGTTGACCAAATGTTGACTCTAACTGGGGTCACTACGCGTGCTGATATTGAAGGTAAACGTCAACCTACCATTACTGTAGACAATTTGAGTGAATTTAAATTTAACTAATAATGCAAAAAAATCTCGGAGCTAGTATCTATAATTTCTTTTTTGCACTTTCTGCAAGTATTGTGGGCGCAATTGTTTTTAGTTGGCCTCTTTTATTTATTTTTGTAACTGTGCAAAAAACCTACCAAATAGTAAATATGTCAGTTTTAAAAGTAATGCATAATTATAATCAATTAATGTTGTATTTACTTTGGCCATTTAAAAATAAATTACAAATGGATAATTTTCCTACTTCTAAAAGTGCGGCTGAACACTTTGCTGATGTAAAAAGATTACTTATCTTAGCAGTTTTAGTCTTTATTATCTGTTTAGTGATTTATATAATAGCAAAAAAGCGTAATGAAGAAGGATTGTTGAAAATAAGTAAGATTGAAGCATGGATTTTTCTTTTGCTTCCAATTATCATTTTGCCTTTCGCGATTGTGAATTTTGATAGTTTCTTTATTTTCTTCCATCATTTGTTTTTTGCTAGCAGTAATTGGCTATTCGATCCTAATACCGATCCCATCATTGATGTTTTAACGGAAGAATTTTTCGCTTCATGTTTTGGTGTATTTGGGATTATCTATGAATTATATTTTATAAGTAAAATTGTACACAAATAAAAAGGAATTCCTTAATGGAATTCCTTTTTCAGTGTTAATTTTTTCTTTAAAGCAACAATTGCAATTGGTACTACAGAAACTAAGATAATTGCAATTACGATCATTGAGAAGTGATCTTTTACAAATGGAATATTGCCAAAGAAGAATCCAATAATTGTAAAAAGCCCTGTCCAAAGTAATCCACCCAAAATATTGTAGGTGATAAAGTGGCCATAGTGCATTTTACTGCCCCCAGAAATAAATGGGACAAAGGTTCTAATAAAAGGAATGAATCTTCCTACTACAATTGTGATTGGGCCGTGTCGCTCAAAGAATTTCTCAGCTGCTAGTCGATTATTTTGATTAATTAATTTATTAAACCAAGCATGTTTTTCTCCCGTTCGGGTTGACCAAGCTCCGATTTCGTAGTTAACTGTATCACCCACAATAGCTGCTATTGCGACAACAGCATAAATTATCCAGATGTTTAATCCATATTGAGGATTAGCTGCCATGGCACTAGCTGCAAAGATTAGCGAATCCCCTGGTAAAAAAGGAAAGATAACTAATCCAGTTTCAATGAAGATAATTGCAAATAAAATTAAATAAGTCCATCCGCCGAATTGATTGACAATCGTGATTAAATGATCATCAATATGAAGAATAAAGTCAATTAACGCCATAAATTACTCCTAAATACTTGTTGAATGAATGGTGAGAGTTTTTTCCGGAAAAAGCTTGCGCATAATCGTAGTAATTGCAATCTGAGCTTCTCCAAATCCAACTCCAATTAAAGGAACTCTTCCAGGATAATTGATTGCATCACCAATTGCAAAAATACCATCAAGATTGGTTTCCATATCAGAATTTACTTTAATATGAGGTCCTTCTAAGTCTACGCCCCAATTTTTAACGAAACGATTATTTGCCCTAAAACCATAGGCAACAATGATTTGATCAAAAAGCTGATAATTTAATTGATCTTCGCCCATCTTTTTCAAGCCGATTGAAAGCTGGTCATCCTTAATAGAAATTTCTTTAGGTAGGTAAGGAGTGAGAAGTTCTACATTGGGAGCTTTTTTTAGTTTTTCAACACTGCTTTCTAGCCCTCGGAACTGATTACGACGGTGAATTAACTTAACATTGGCATAACTAGCTAATTCGTTGGCCCAATCTAATGCTGAGTCGCCCCCACCAAAAACTCCAATAGTTTGATTTTTAAAATCAGCAGGATCTTTAATGAAGTAATGAATCTTTTTTTCCATTTCTTCATTAGTTTTGAGCGGAAATTTTTTTGGCTTAAACGATCCGGTTCCTGTAGCAATAATAATTGTTTTTACTTCATATTCTTCATCAATAACGAAAGAATCATTTTCTTTTTTGACATTATCAACACGATGAGCAGTTTGAATAGTTACTTTGTTAAGAATATTATCTTTTAAATTTTTCACCAAATCTAAACCGCTGATAGTATTAAAAACCGGAATATCCGCAATTTGTTTGAAAGGATAGAGCAGATTTGGTTGCCCACCAACTTCATTTAAAGAATCAAAAATAATAGTATTCAAACCATGTAAATGAGCAAAGTCGGCTGCAAATAGTCCAATTGGACCAGCGCCGATAATTGCTAAATCAAATTTTTTAATAAATAAAACCTCCCTTAAAATATTGCTGTATAAACTTTACCATGAATTATAGTAATAAGCATTTAATTTTTTGCAAAAAAAGTCTTGCCAAAAAAGAATAAATCAGGTATATTAATAAAGTCGCTTTTGAGAGAAAGCGAAACAGAAGCAGGCAAGCAAAAAGAAATAAAAAATATTTCGAAAAAAGCTTGCAAGAGATAAAAACTTCTGGTAATATATTTAACTGTCGTCAAGTTAAGAACTTGAAGGCAAAAATAAATTCAAAAAAGTTCTTGACAAAGGACAAACGAATTTGATATAATATAAAAGCTGTCTGATGTAAAAGATCGGACAGAGGTAGTACCTTGAAAACTGAACAAAGTTTCGCTAAAGTGTGCGGGTGTAAAAACCCAAACAAAGAGCGAAGTCAATTCGCAAGCAATAAATTTTGAGACAAAGATCTTAAAAAGGAATGAGCAATCATTCAAACTTTTAAAAATGAGAGTTTGATCCTGGCTCAGGACGAACGCTGGCGGCGTGCCTAATACATGCAAGTCGAGCGAGCTGAACCAGCAGATTCACTTCGGTGATGACGCTGGGGACGCGAGCGGCGGATGGGTGAGTAACACGTGGGTAACCTGCCCTAAAGTCTGGGATACCACTTGGAAACAGGTGCTAATACCGGATAACAACAATAGCTGCATGGCTATTGTTTAAAAGGCGGCGAAAGCTGTCGCTAAAGGATGGACCCGCGGTGCATTAGCTAGTTGGTAAGGTAACGGCTTACCAAGGCGACGATGCATAGCCGAGTTGAGAGACTGATCGGCCACATTGGGACTGAGACACGGCCCAAACTCCTACGGGAGGCAGCAGTAGGGAATCTTCCACAATGGGCGAAAGCCTGATGGAGCAACGCCGCGTGAGTGAAGAAGGTTTTCGGATCGTAAAGCTCTGTTGTTGGTGAAGAAGGATAGAGGTAGTAACTGGCCCCTATTTGACGGTAATCAACCAGAAAGTCACGGCTAACTACGTGCCAGCAGCCGCGGTAATACGTAGGTGGCAAGCGTTGTCCGGATTTATTGGGCGTAAAGCGAGCGCAGGCGGAAAGATAAGTCTGATGTGAAAGCCCCCGGCTTAACCGAGGAATTGCATCGGAAACTGTGTTTCTTGAGTGCAGAAGAGGAGAGTGGAACTCCATGTGTAGCGGTGGAATGCGTAGATATATGGAAGAACACCAGTGGCGAAGGCGGCTCTCTGGTCTGTAACTGACGCTGAGGCTCGAAAGCATGGGTAGCGAACAGGATTAGATACCCTGGTAGTCCATGCCGTAAACGATGAGTGCTAAGTGTTGGGAGGTTTCCGCCTCTCAGTGCTGCAGCTAACGCATTAAGCACTCCGCCTGGGGAGTACGACCGCAAGGTTGAAACTCAAAGGAATTGACGGGGGCCCGCACAAGCGGTGGAGCATGTGGTTTAATTCGAAGCAACGCGAAGAACCTTACCAGGTCTTGACATCTAGTGCCATCCTAAGAGATTAGGAGTTCCCTTCGGGGACACTAAGACAGGTGGTGCATGGCTGTCGTCAGCTCGTGTCGTGAGATGTTGGGTTAAGTCCCGCAACGAGCGCAACCCTTGTTATTAGTTGCCAGCATTAAGTTGGGCACTCTAATGAGACTGCCGGTGACAAACCGGAGGAAGGTGGGGATGACGTCAAGTCATCATGCCCCTTATGACCTGGGCTACACACGTGCTACAATGGGCAGTACAACGAGAAGCGAGCCTGCGAAGGCAAGCGGATCTCTTAAAGCTGTTCTCAGTTCGGACTGCAGTCTGCAACTCGACTGCACGAAGCTGGAATCGCTAGTAATCGCGGATCAGCACGCCGCGGTGAATACGTTCCCGGGCCTTGTACACACCGCCCGTCACACCATGGAAGTCTGCAATGCCCGAAGCCGGTGGCCTAACCACTTATGTGGAAGGAGCCGTCTAAGGCAGGGCAGATGACTGGGGTGAAGTCGTAACAAGGTAGCCGTAGGAGAACCTGCGGCTGGATCACCTCCTTTCTAAGGAAGCCAAAGCGATGGAGAGTAGAAATACTAAAAGAAGTCGCAAGCGGCAAACGGAAGCACACTAAAGAAACTTTGTTTAGTTTTGAGGGTAATACCTCAAAAGAGATAGTACGTTGAAAACTGAATACAAACCAAGCAAAAACCGAGACAATCATTGAACAGATTGTAGAGCGACCGAGAAGAGAGAAAAGAACTTGAGTAAGGTCAAGTAGAAAAGGGCGCACGGTGAATGCCTAGGCACTAGAAGCCGATGAAGGACGTGACAAACTACGAAAAGCTTCGGGGAGCTGTAAGTAAGCTATGATCCGGAGATGTCCGAATGGGGGAACCCAGTGCAGCGATGCACTATCATGTATTGTTAAGATATATGAAGGAAGACGCAGTGAACTGAAACATCTAAGTAGCTGCAGGAAGAGAAAGAAAGATCGATTTCCTTAGTAGCGGCGAGCGAAGAGGAAAGAGCCCAAACCAGGTGATTTATCATCTGGGGTTGTAGGACTGCGACATGTGAGCTTAAGCGATAGCAGAATTATCTGGGAAGGTAAGCCAGAGAGGGTGAGAGCCCCGTAAGCGAAATTGCAAGAGCAGCTAGCAGGATCCTGAGTAGGCCGGGACACGAGGAATCCCGGTTGAATCTGCGAGGACCATCTCGCAAGGCTAAATACTAACTAGTGACCGATAGTGAACCAGTACCGTGAGGGAAAGGTGAAAAGAACCCCGGAAGGGGAGTGAAAGAGAACCTGAAACCGTGTGCCTACAAATAGTCAGAGCACATTCAAGTGTAATGGCGTGCCTTTTGTAGAATGAACCGGCGAGTTACGTTATATAGCGAGGTTAAGTCAGAAAAGACGGAGCCGGAGCGAAAGCGAGTCTGAATAGGGCGAAGAGTTGTATGACGTAGACCCGAAACCAAGTGACCTACCCATGGCCAGGTTGAAGGCGTGGTAAAACGCGCTGGAGGACCGAACCCACGTAAGTTAAAAATTGCGGGGATGAGCTGTGGGTAGCGGTGAAATTCCAAACGAACTTGGAGATAGCTGGTTCTCTCCGAAATAGCTTTAGGGCTAGCCTCGTGGTAGAGGATAATGGAGGTAGAGCTCTGTTTGGACTAGGGGCCCGTCAGGGGTTACTGAATCCAGATAAACTACGAATTCCAGATATCTATACACGGGAGTCAGACTGCGAGTGATAAGATCCGTAGTCGAAAGGGAAACAGCCCAGATCACCAGTTAAGGTCCCCAAATCTATGCTAAGTGGAAAAGGATGTGGAGTTGCGTAGACAACTAGGACGTTGGCTCAGAAGCAGCCATCATTCAAAGAGTGCGTAATAGCTCACTAGTCGAGTGGCGCTGCGCCGAAAATTTACCGGGGCTAAGCATAGTACCGAAACTGTGGATGTGTTTTAAAGAGCACGTGGTAGGAGAGCGTTCTAAGTGCGGCGAAGTCAGATCGAGAGGACTGATGGAGCGCTTAGAAGTGAGAATGCCGGTATGAGTAGCGAAAGATAGGTGAGAATCCTATCCGCCGAAAGACTAAGGTTTCCTGGGGCAGGCTCGTCCGCCCAGGGTAAGTCGGGACCTAAGACGAGGCCGAGAGGCGTAGTCGATGGACAACAGGTAGATATTCCTGTACTGCGTTTAATCGTTATGAGCGAAGGAGGGACGCAGGAGGCTAAGCACGCATGGCGCCGGAAGCCATGTTTAAGCGTCAAGCCAGAGAGTGAGTCAAATGCTTGCTCTTGATGAAGGCAAGGCGCGACGAGGAGCGAACTAAAGTAGCGAAGGTGCTGATGTCACACTGCCAAGAAAAGCTTCTAGCCAGAGAGAACGTACCCGTACCGCAAACCGACACAGGTAGTCGAGTGGAGAACACTAAGGTGAGCGAGAGAACTCTCGTTAAGGAACTCGGCAAAATGACCCCGTAACTTCGGGAGAAGGGGTGCTGATCGCAAGATCAGCCGCAGTGAATAGGCCCAAACAACTGTTTATCAAAAACACAGGTCTCTGCAAAGTCGTAAGACGACGTATAGGGGCTGACACCTGCCCGGTGCTGGAAGGTTAAGAGGAGAGCTTAGCGTAAGCGAAGGTTCGAATTGAAGCCCCAGTAAACGGCGGCCGTAACTATAACGGTCCTAAGGTAGCGAAATTCCTTGTCGGGTAAGTTCCGACCTGCACGAAAGGTGTAATGATTTGGGCACTGTCTCAACGAGAGACTCG
>CATLCE010000003.1:0-124296 GCA_949888035.1 Lactobacillus johnsonii
TCGGTCATCGCCATCAAAGCAATTTTGGACGGATACTTGTATTCCCAAGCTTTCTTATCATGATTAATCTGCTTTTTGGTTCTGAGCAGTGTCGGATACTTAGAGCAAAAGTCTTTAGCCTTAACTTTCATACCAAGTTTGGCATAATAAGTTTTTTCGTAGCGATAGCGCTGATAAGCATGGTCGCTTTCGTCTTTGTACTGATTCCAGATGTATCTGCGATAATCGCAGTAGCTTTGAAAACGCACCTGATCAGCTTTGCTAGGGTATAAACGGTAGACCAGCGTTCTAATAAACGCGTTTTCAGTTTTCTTGTCGCTTTGTCTTTTCATCTTTTCACCTCCTTTTTCAGTACAACGCTGCTATCTCTTTAAGTTAAGATCATTTTTAATCTTATTTTTGTATCTGCGCAAGCCATAAAGACGGCAAGAAAAAACGTGAATAATTGAGATTAAATCGTTTACTAGCTCTTTATCCGGCGATGTATCTTGATGGTTTAAAACAATAATTTTGCAGTCGTGCCATTCACAGAACTTCTTAAAGAAATCAAAGCCAAAACGGATAAAACGATCTTGATAGGTAACGTAGATGCAGGCGATCTTATTTTGATCCACTTCCTTGATCAGCTTCAGCAATTTAGGCCTTTTGTAATTAAGACCTGATCCTATCTCGCCAATATATTCATCTGCAATAACTCCACGAGCGTTGATGAATTGACGAAGATAATCCATTTGATCTTTTAGATCATCTTTTTGTCCCGCAGATGAAACACGAGCATAGGCGATTATTTTTCGCTTGGGATTATGCGCCTCTGTTTTTCCAAGTAGCCCGTCTAATTCGGATTTATAGTAGAACCTGCGGTTATTGACTGGATTACGATGCGCCTTGAATTTATTTTTACGATCCCAGTCCTGCAAGGTATGGACCGTTATACCAAGGTATTTGGCTGCCTGTCCGACAGATAGAATTTCATTATTTTCAGACATAGAAAAAGCTCACCTCTTTTCAAGATGAACTCATTGTACTATATATTACTACACATAACTAGATGATTAAGTATAATTTTTAACACTAGTGATTAACTCTAAACAAAAAAGAAGCTCATCGAGCTTCTTTTTATTGTTCCTCATGAAAGTCAGTAAGACGATTGCTGTTTTGATAATAGAAGAAATCTTCAAAATCAGCACTCTTAATGACTCCTCGTTGAATGGTAGGATTGATGGTATTGGCATCATCAGGGTAAGGAGTAGGAAATCCCAAGTTCATGTAATTTTTGTTAATGGTATAGCGGAAATAATGCTTTACCTCATTATTCCATCCACAATTCGTGTAAAGTTCGTCGATGTGCTTTTCGACTAAGCTAGCTAAATTAGCTATAAAAGTATCAATCCAAACTTTCAAATCATCTTGCTTTTCTTTAGATAAATTATCAAATGAAGCTCTAAATTTAACGCCAGGGTACATTGCATTAAAGGAGGTACTCCGAATAGCTAATTTGATAATTTCGGCCGAGCGTACTAATTTACCTTCTCCAAAAATGTAAAGAGGGGTGTAATAATCTGCATGATAGGCTGCCATTTCTACAAAAGACAAGGCAATTTTCTTTTGCAAAACACTCCCTTTTAAATAGACATCCCCAATTAAAGTGGCAATATCCTGCAAAATATCAGAATTTTCAGCCCACTCAATCATGCTGTCAACTTGTGTTGGATCTGCTAAAGTTTGGATTACATAGTTATAGCCTCGATTAGCAATTGCCTCCAAGTAAGCCAAAGAATTAAAAACAGAGTATTCAAGTTGAGTTGCGGAATCTTTTTTGACAATATCGTCTCCAATTTTAACTTGTAAACTGGAGAGAAATGCCAAAGAGCTAAAGGATTTCAAGAAGGTATCTTGAATAACGGGCTCTAAATTATTAAATTCATCTTTATCTTTATGAACTGGAACTCGAGCCGGCTCCCAAATAATGTCATTTAAACGGAACCAAGCGGAAAAATCTATTCGATTTTCAATTTTATTCCAATTTATTGTTCTATATTTCTTCGTCATTATTACCTGTAGTCACTTAAAAAGCTAATATTTCCACGCATTTCTTTGGGCTTTTGTACCTCTTTCGTACTTTGACCCTTTGCAAGTCCTCTAACAATTTTGCGGACATTTTTCACGTCCTTATCTGTCCCACTAAATTCCATTAAATAAAGTATTGGAACTTTAAGAGTAACCGATAGTTTTTTGGCGGTTTGCGCAAATGAATCGTTAAAGTTTCGGTTGCCACAACCAATAATTCCAACTAGGTGTTTTTTATTATCTTTATAATTTAAAAAATCAACAAGCGAATCTATCATAAAATCCTGATAGGAAGGCGTAATAAGAATGTAGTTTTCCCCCATATCATATTGTGGCCACGCATCGTCGATTTCATGGGCCTCTAAGCCTGTCTTGATAACAAATTTCTTAGTTTGCCCAGTAATTGAATAAAATGCTATTGCTACCATAATTTTTCCTAAATATAAACTATCACAAGTTCATTTTCCCACTTCGTTGGTTAGGTTTCAATTGTTTAGTTAGGAAAAAAACCATATAATTAAAATCATAGAAAGGGGCAGTCGATATGATTAGTTGGAACTTGCTCGGGATTTTATTATGGGTCATTGTCATCCTTTATTTAGTGTTTATTATTCAAAATATTCGTCGTAGACGAATCGAAATGATTATTAAGAAACACCAACGTTTTAATTGGCCGAACTTTATTTTAGATGTGGTTGAAATTGTAATTTTTATTGTGGCTGCCCTCTGGATGTTTAATCAGACAGCACTGGATAACCCTAACCTCGATGATACAAGCCGCATCACTTCTAGTGTGAAATATGAACCATTGATTATGAATACTGGCTCAGGTAATTCAAGTTATGTGACCATCAATTCTTCTAAGAAAAAGAACGGTTCCCAAACTTATACTTATTATCGCGCTGGTAGTAAAATTACCGTCTCCAGTGACTATGCGACCGTATCTTACGGCAATAATCCGATGAGCGTTAATGCAGAAAAGATTCCATACGAACTGAAAAAATTGAAACAAATGGATGAAAAGTATCAAAGAGCATATGTTGCAATCTACACAGCACGTTATAAGAAGAACTGGCAAAATGGAATTGGGATGCATGCAGGAAGAATTGCGACGCAGTATTACTTGATTCGAATTCCCGATTCAACTTTTGTTAAACAAAAACGTAGTTAAAAATACAAAAAAGACGATCCGCAGATCGTCTTTTTTATTTGAATAATCTGTGTACTCTTGACTCACCAGCAAGTTCTTTCAACAAAAACCCACTAACAAATGCCAAGATGAAACTTGCCGTTAAAAAGTCCATCACGTTTCCCGAAGAAAACGCAGCTGCTAACATGAAAACCATCGCCATTAAGATAGATGTAGCTAGATAAGTGCGTTTGTTTTTATTTAGGATCCACTTCAAGATTCCGTAGGCCAAGATAGTAACATAAGGACCAATAAACAAAATCATGCCAAACCAACCTAAGGAATAAATTTGTGAAGTGAAATCACGCTCTAAATTGAAGATATTGCTTTCACGCGTGTAAGAAATACCCATGAACTTATCAAGCTTATTGTTGTTAGTAGCGACCACTTTATCGAGCATAGCGCGTTCAAGATAGCGATTCTGCATTCGTGTTTCACCAGGTTGTTTCATAATCGATAGCCAAAATTCGGGATCATATTGATATGGATAACTCTTCGTAACGAATTTTTCGTTTAGTGCGTATGAATGGTAATTTTCTTTAATAAATGTCCGCAAGAAATCTTGTCGCTTTTTACCGTGAGGATACTTCTTTAGACCTGCTTCAAGTTCTTTAGTTTCATCTTTTAATTCATGGTCAGATTGATGAGCTAAGTAAATTTCATAGTTGTAACGCTGAATGGTAGGGCTGAAGGGGAGAATTGCGAGGGATACAATTTCAATGATTAAAGCTGCTAGAACAGCCTGTGTATTTTTATGTACATTTTTTATTAAAAAACGGTGAATAAAGTAAATTAAAAGGGTGATGATGATTCCCGCGATTAAACCGATCGCCGCTACTTTAGTTCCAATTTCTAGCATAGCTAAGGCCTGAACTGCATTCAAAGTAACGATTTTCCAGTTAAATTCCTTAAACATAAAGTAAAACATTAGCGGAAGTAACATGAACAAAATCGCGCTAACCATATTGGCAAAATTGAAAAATCCTTTAGAAGCAATATGAGAATAGCCAATATTTTGATTAAAAAACCACTCAAAAACATTTGCTGAAATAAAACCGTCGCCATAAGATCTTAGCGAAATTAAAAATAAATTACTGATGACGATTGTAAAGGAAAATAATCCCGATAATCCCATTATCACTTTTTTAAAATCTTCTTGAGTAAATTCCAACTCACGGGTAAAGTAAATTACGCTGAGTGGAAGAAACATTCTAATTAAATAGAAGATTTCACTGATAGCGGAATAGTTGTAATCATTGGGATTGACGCTATTAAAGTGGCGCACATGCAATAAGTGAAAAATTGAATACACAACTAGCAAAATTAGATAGGCAATCAACCATTTCTGCTTATTAAGCTTTTGCCAGGAGTCTTTTTTACTGAAAAACATCCCGATTAAGATTCCCACTGCCAAAATTCTAATAATTGTCGGCAGTGTAAAAGGTAAAATTGTGGCTAGTTTGCCATTGTAGAACCAATATAGGTCTAAGAATGGCTGAATAAGTATGAACCAAAATAAGGCAGTTCTTGTTTTTTCTTTCATATATATTAAAGTTATCCTCTTTCAAAACTACTCGCCTTATTTTAGGAAAAAAAGAGCGAAAAAAAAAGACTAAGACATAAATTCTTAGTCTAATTCGAAAATTACTTTTCTTTCTTATCGTCGTCTTTTTTAGCAACTTTCTTCATTTTTTCGATCTTAACTTCGTTAGTTGCGGCAGTCTTAGAGTTCTTCAAGCTGCGTGCACTCTTTAAGTTCTTGAAGTTAACAACAATCTTGTTATTTAAGTCACTGATGGCAGTTTCGTCAACTGGGTCATAGGAAGTAATAGCCAAAAGAGCGGAATTTTCGTAGATTTTTTCTACTTTACCTAAAAATGGCTTCTTAAGTTCTTCTTCTGACTTGCCGCCAACAATTGCGCCAACTTTTACATCTGCTTTTTTCATGGTGAAATTTTTCTCCTTCCACTTTTCTTTTATACAATAGTAGAATGTTATTACATTAATTATAAGTTTTCAAGGGAAGTATACTCAAAAATGAAGAAAATTATTTTGATCGCCGGACCAAGTGGGGCAGGAAAGACAACGATTTCAAATTATTTAGAGCGCGAATATGGGATCCCTCGGGTGATTACTCACACTACGCGTCCAAAACGAGAAGGTGAGGTCGACAAAGAAAGCTACTTTTTTGAAACAGATGAAAGCTTCAATAAGTTGCACTTTTTTGAACATATAAAATATGGCAACTATCAATATGGCTCAAGCAAAGAGGCCTTAGAAGCCATGTGGAAAAAGCATGATATCGTTTCTTTAATAGTTGATATTCAAGGAGTGAAGTCATATTTGTCCAAACTTGATCCTGAGCAAGTTTACTTTCTTTATGTGACAACTTCAACCATGGATGAGTTACGCGAGCGTTTAATTAACCGCGGGGATAGTAAGGAAATGGTCAAAAAACGTCTGTCTGGGAGTGAATTAAATCGATTGCCAGAAGATTTGAAACAAACAGCACATATTTTGTTAAATGATAAATGGAATAAAACTGAAAACGATTTAAATGCTATAGTGACAGAGCTTAAGCGAAATTAATGATTCCGTTTTTTACAGATTTAGTTCTTCCTTTACATGTTTCTTAACCGGATGGTAGTTTTTTTGAAACATTCATGTAACATTAGCTAGGTATTATATAAACCGTCAGCTGATTTAAGAAATTACTAAAAAATCAGCGATCCTTTAAAAAAAGTAAATTAAATTTTGAAAAAATTAGTAAATGTTATAGGGAGAGAATTAATTTTGAATTTTAAGTCAAGTTTAGTTAAGTTTACAGCAGTTTTATCAGTGTTCTTTACTGGAATTTCAGTAGTTAATGTTCCAGTTCAAACAGCACAAGCTGACACTGTTGACTCAAGTCAAGTTGACAAGAATACTACTAACGCAGTTACACCTGAAATTGCGGCACCAGTTAAGAAAGCTAAGACTACTTCAGCAAAGACTAAGAAGTTAAACGCAATTGTTAAGCTTGCTAAAAAGCAAGTTGGTAAGAGTTACGTATACGGTGCTACTGGTCCTTACGCATTTGACTGCTCAGGTTTAGTACAATACGTTTACAGAAATGCTGGTAAGAAGGAGTTACCAAGAACTACTTATTCACAAGTAAATGTTGGTAAGCGTGTTTCATTGAGCCACTTAAAGAAGGGTGACTTGTTATTCTGGGGTTCTGCAAGTGCTCCATACCACGTAGGTATTTATGTAGGTAACGGTCAATATGTTCACGCTGCAACTCCTTCACAAGGTGTTCGTAAGCAAGCATTATCAGGTTACTTCTACCCATCAGCAGCTAAGAGAGTTTTATAATTAAAGTTCTAATTCTCTTTCAATAATAAATTAAACGCTCAAGTTTGATCTTGGGTGTTTTTTTGTTTGCTCGTATTATTTCTGTAACAATTTTGTAATATAGTCCGTGTATTATATAGTCGTTAAAAGGATTAGGTATAGATTATGCTTAAAGAACATTTTCTTATTAATTAAGCAATATTACAGAGGAAACTGAATTTTGAAAATTAAGACTAACTTAGTGAAGATTACAGCAGCTGCTGCATTGACTGCTGTGGGAGTTACTGGAATTAATGCAGTTAAGACAAGTCCTGTTCAGCACGTACAGGCTGCTGTTTGGCGCATCAAGGTTAACTATATTCCAGGTTATGGTGTGAATATTTGGTCAAGTTATAAGAATGGTCACTTTACTGGTAAACGCGCTATGCATGGTGAAACCTACGAAGTGCTTGAAACTAAGAAAGATCAAGATGGTAATACTTGGTATAAACTAGATGATCATCAATGGATCGAAGGTCGCTACGCTATCAATGCTAAATCTGCCAAGGCTAAGAAAGTAAGTGCTAATCAAGCAGTAAAAACCACTGGTACTATTTCTAAACCTAAGAAGAAAAAAGCTACTAAGAAAACTAATTTAACTATCACAACTCAAAATCAAAATAGCGAAGCAACTTCCGAAACTTCACAAGTTAAAAAGACATCAAAGCAAGCTTCAAGTAGTGCATCCGCAATTGTAGCTCTTGCTAAAGCTCAAGTAGGCAAGAATTACGTTTGGGGCGGTACTACTCCTGCTGGTTTTGACTGTTCAGGTCTTACACAATATGTATATAATAATGCAGCTGGAATTGATATTTCACGCACTACTTACACTCAAGTAAATCAAGGTAAGGCTGTTTCCCTAAACAATTTACAACCAGGTGACTTGTTATTCTGGGGTTCTGCAAGTGCCCCATACCACGTAGGTATTTATGTGGGTAATGGTCAATATGTTCACGCCGCAACTCCAAGTGAAGGGGTAAAGATGCAAGCTATCAGTGGCTACTTCTACCCATCTACTGCACGTAGAATTTTGAAATAATAAAATCAACAGAAATTTTGAAAATTAGTAGTTAGAGAAAATGCTCTAGCTGCTTTTTTAGTACGCAAATTTAAGATTTGTCTTAAAAAGCTGGCAACTCTTAATATGAAGCTAAAAAATTATATAATTTCTTTACCCTTGTAATGGATTTGTAATTGCTAAGTCTTTAAAATAGGAAGTGTAAGATTTTTAAGTGAGAGATGTAAATGGTTCTTTGTGACCATTTTTCGCTACCAAAGGGGATTATATATGTCACATAATTTTTTTAAAATAGGAGCTGCGGCTGCTTTAACAGTTACGGGTCTTTCTGCGGCAACGTCTGTGAAGACCGTTTCGGCTTCAAGCTTTAAGACGGCAATTAAGAGGGTAAGAATTAAATATTTGCCTGGTCAGGGTGTCAGAATTTGGACTAATTATAATAACGGACAATTTATGGGCTTTCGTGCTAAGGATGGTACTGAATGGAATATTGCTCAAACCGCAATCGATAAGTCAGGAAATCTTTGGTATAAAGTCGGGACACGTGAATGGATTGAAGCTCGTTATACTGAAGATATTGAGAATCCGGAACCAGCAAAAACTAAGAAGCCCAAGAAGGCTAAAAATCCGGTAGTTCAAATTTTAGATAAAACTGCAAAAAATGTAGCTGCTAAAAAGAAAAAGACTGCAGCGAAAAAGGCTGATGATCAAGCAGAAGCTCAAAAGCCTGAAGTTAAGAAGAATGATAAAGTAGCCACACCAACTAAGCCTACGGCTTTAAAAACCACTGTTAAAAAAGCTAATAAAATTAAAAAAGCTAAAAATATTGTTACTAATACTCTCAATAAGCTTAATAAGGCATCTACACCAGCTCAAAAACCTGCTTCACAACAAGCACCTGCGGTCTCAACAGCAACTAAGTTGAGTGCCATTGTGAGTTTAGCTAAACAGCAAGTCGGTAAACCATATATCTGGGGTGGCGTAGGACCGGATAACTATGATTGTTCAGGCTTAGTTCAATATGTCTATGGTCATGCAGCTGGTGTCAACATGCCACGAGTTACAACCGATCAAGTTAGAGTAGGTCAAACTATTCCAATGGACCAGCTGGAACCTGGTGACTTAATTTATTGGGGATCAACTACGTCGCCATATCACGTAGCTATTTATGTGGGTAATAATCAATACGTCAGTGCAGCAACGCCAGAACAAGGTGTTATTTTGCAGAATCTTACAACATACTACTATCCAACAATTGCTAAAAGAGTTTTATAAAACAAAAAAGATATCTGAGTTTTCAGATGTCTTTTTGAATGAGTGAAAATTTTTAGTGATGGGATGCGCCAGAGGTTGCGTCTAAATCTTCTTTTGGTTGATTTTCACTGGTTACTGGGTAAGGTTTCATTCGAGAAGGGTCAGTATTAGAAGGTAAATTATCTGCAGTGTAGTTAATGTGCATAATCTTTGCCTTTTTGACATCATCAATGGTTTTGCAGCCAGTTAATTGCATGTCAATTTTAAGTTCTTTATTATATTGTTCGATCACGGATTCAACGCCCTTTGCTCCGCCTAAAGCTAATCCATAAAGGTAGGGGCGCCCAATTGCGACTAAATCTGCACCTAGGGCTAAAGCTTTAAAGACATGGGAACCACGCCGAACACCAGAATCAAAGATAATTGGGACGCGGTGGTTAACAGCTTTAGCGATGTCAGGCAAAACGTCAATTGTTGCGGGTGAACCATCAATTTCCCGGCCACCATGATTAGTTACATAAATTCCATCGGCCCCAGCTCCCAGAGCTTTATAAGCATCCTCCACACAAGTGATGCCTTTAATAAATACAGGAAGGCCACTTTCTTCTTTAATACGAGCTACATCTTTTGGGCCAATCTTTTGTGCAGAAGCTGCATACATTTGGGCTACACTTTGACCTTCACCTTTAGCGCCTAAATAACGAGTAAAGAAATCAAGGGGGACCGGGTAGGTAAATTCCGTACGCAAGTTGGCTTCACGATAGCCCGATACTAGTGCATCTACTGTTAACATGATCGCCTTATAGCCAGCTTTTTTAACAGCATCAAAAACCATCTTGTTAAAGTTCCAGTCTTTACTTAAATAAAGCTGGAAAAATCTTGGTGCGTCAGGTGCGGCTGCCGCAATATCTTCTACGCTCTTGTTAGCATAAGTGCTTGAAGAAAATAGAGCACCAGCTGCTGCGGCACCTTTTTGGGTGGCGACTTCCGCGTCTTTATGGGCGATTCCATGGCAAGCAATTGGGGCAATCATCACGGGTGTCTTTAACTTCATTCCCATGAATTCGGTGTCCAGTTGCGGATCTTCCATATCGGTTAAAGCGCGGGGCACAATTTGATAATGATTAAAAGCAGCGGTGTTGTTGCGCCAAGTCCACTCATTTTCTGCACCTGAAGCAATATAATAGTATGCTCCTTCAGGGATAACTCTTTTAGCGTCTTCTTCAAGTTGATCAACGTTGATTAAGTTTAGCTTTTCATCGTGTTCACTTTGTGGAAAGCCATTGTAATAATATGTCATTCGAAAGTCCTCCTAATTTGATTAATTTGCTGTTATAGTCTCACTATAAATGAAAACGCATACAAAAGCTAGTGAATTTTAAAGATTATTTGTGTACAAAAATAAGGAATCCCGTGAGAAATTCCTTATTTACTATGTGGAATGGTTTTGTGAACGACTTTTTTAGGACTTTTCAAAGTATCCTTTTGCCTAAATAAGCGGAATGAATATGATGTTACGCCACGGATTTCTACCTTATATTTATGGGTGTTGATTAGAGAAATGTTAGGGTCAAAGCTGATCGCACTTGTGTAACCATCACCGAAGTAGTCGGTTCCATAGTTGCGTACATGAGTGGCGCGCTTTTTCTTATTAGTAGTGAGATCGGTCACGTAGATCTTAGGCTGGCGCGTTAAACGCCGCTTGGCAAAGTAAATTGACCAAGGAGTGTCGCGGTCTAAAAGTTCATAGGGAAAAACGCCGCTGCTTGGGAAAGCAACCATATCTTTGACAGCTGGACGCAAGATATCGTCCGCAAAAACGCCATTTTGAACGGAATAAAACTTCTTGTTGGAACTACCGTAAGCTGCGCCAATTCCCATGCGAGTTGCGCGCGCAGATAAAATTAGAGCCCGATGGCCAGTATTGCCACTGCCATCGAGGTTGTTATCATCTTTGATTAAATCAGTCACAATTTCGCCTGCGCTGGCCCCAGTGTCACTTTCAAGAAAGTTAATATTGCCTAAAGTTGCGTCTTCAGCAGTATTCCATTCCTCCTCGCTGATGTAAGTAGGCCGAGTGTAGCCAAGAAGACCGTGGGCGGTGAGGGATGTCTTAGCATTGATAGCGGCTAAGGCACTCGCCCCAATTTGAGCATCGCGATTCACTTTATCATTGTTACTTTCGCTGGGAAGGCCGCAGAGCTTGCGGTAATAATTGACATAGTCCATCGATGTCGTAATGTAAGCAGCCTTTAACTGGCCCGGATTGAATGGCTCGGCAAAATTAGGTTCAACTGTGTATAAATTTTTTTCATCGTAGATCTTTTTGCTGAGCTTTTTGTAACGGTTCTGAAAATACCGTACCTGCTTGGCTTCGCTTTTGCTGTAATTAGCGGCATTCACTTGCGTTGGTGCCACGAAAAATGTACAAGAAACTAGAGCCACCAACATTGTGATTTTTAAATGTTTAATTTTCATCATCTATATCTTTCTAAAATTTAGTTAAGTTAATTGTAGTCCAACTTTTATTTTAGAAAAACAAAAATACACCTGCTAGCTTAAAAAACTACTCAGATGCATCTTCGTTTGTTATACTTTTTGATAGTGCAGGTCAGAAATTTCGCCCACCTAATTCAATGCAAAGAGGTGATTCCATACGGAATCTTTTTGCAAGGGTGCTGGTTGGCAGCGCACTGGACCTGCGCTGGGATAGTAGCACTAAGCTAATTTACTAACCTAACTATCGAAGTAATTAACTTCTATAGCACAGAAGTAATTATAGCATGAATTAGCTATCTAAGAAAGGCGAGGAGCTTCTCCTTGCCTTTTTCTTTATACTCGCAAAAACAAAAATACACCTACCAGCTTAAAAAGCTATTCAGGTGCATTTTTTGTTTGTTATACTTTTGATAGTGCAGGTCAGAAATTTCGCCCACCTAATTCAATGCAAAGAGGTGATTTCATACGGAATCTTTTTGCAAGGGTGCTGGTTGGCAACACATCGGCCTGTGTTGGGATAGTAGCACTAAGCTAATTTACCGACTTGACTATCGAAGTAACTACTTCGATTCCAGAAGTAATTATAGCATGAATTAGCTATCTAATAAAGGCAAGAGCAAACTCTTGCCTTTTTCTTATGCATTTTCTGCTATCATAAATTTCTTAAATCTTGCCTGATCACTTGGCGCAATATTGGCACTCACATGGACGCCGTCGTCCTTGAATTCTTCCTTATTAACTTGAGCATGTTCGTGCAAAAAGGCCAATTCCTTTCCATCGGATAATGGCAAAAGCAACTCAAATTCGCCATACCCTGCAAAAATGCGCTTAGTAATCAAATCTGCCAACATACGAATTGACTTCTCATCAGTTGCGGAATAAAGAATGTCATCGCCTTCGATTTGCGGATAATTGCGATCGGTACGATCTGCCTTGTTGTAAGCTGTGATCATTGGAATGTTGCCAGCGCCGATTTCATTCAAAACCTTTTGCGTAGTGCGCACCATCTGAATCATATTTGGATCCGATGAATCAACGACGTTCACTAATAAATCGGCATCTCGTGCTTCTTGCAAAGTTGCCTTAAAGGATTCAACCAAGTTGTGAGGTAATTTGGAAATGAATCCAACAGTATCGGATAAGATGAAGCCTTTGTTGTTGTCAATATCAATTTTACGCACACTAGTGTCCAGCGTAGCAAAGAGCATATTTTTTACAAAAACTTGCTTGTCACTGCCTTCATGGTCGAATGCTTTGAGTAAACCATTCATCGTGGTGGACTTACCTGCATTGGTGTAGCCGACAAGAGCGACTTTGGGGATGCGGCTTTGATTGCGGCGACTAGCTTTAATCTCTTCTTGGCTCGCAACGGCTTTGAGTTCTTTCTTAATTGCAGAAATTTGCTTACCAATCGTTCTTCGGTTTAATTCCAGCTTAGTTTCACCGGCACCACGGTTACTCATTCCGCCCCCGCGCTGCTGGTCCAAGTTGTTCTCAGAAGGGTGCAAACGTGGCAACTCATATTGTAAGCGAGCCAATGCCACTTGAAGCTTGGCCTGCTTGGTACGGGCACGACTAGCAAAAATTTCCAAAATTAATTCGGTTCGATCAATGACGCGTAATTTGGTCATTTTTTCCAAATTGCGGATTTGAACTGGACTCAATTCATCATTTAAAACTAACACCTTTGCCTTGAGTCCTTGAGCCATGGACTTAATTTGGTTAATTTTACCGACGCCAAAATAAGTTCCGGCAACGATATTCTCGGCTTTTTGTTCAGCGCGGCCGACAACTTCCATATTATTTGCTTCAGTTAAATCAGCAAGCTCAGTCATATAATAGTCAAAGTTAGGATCGTTTAAGTTAACGCCTGCGATGAAGGCTTTTGTCTTTTTTGGTCGATTATCGATCATTTTTTCGCCTGCTTTCTATGTGAATTTGTAACTTAATTGTATTACAGTCGATAATAATAAGGAAGAAATTGTAAAAAATGTGTTTATTTTCCTTGTTTTAATTGAAAATTGACACTTTATTCTGTATGTAAAGGGTTAACGGGGTGGTCAAACGCCCAAGAACGATATATAATTATAGAGATTCTGAAAAACTATTGAACTAAGGGGATAGAGTATGGCAGAAGATAATAAACAAAATCAAACCCAGCAACATCACCATCGTCATCATCACCGAAGACGTCGCCGCAAATTTTGGCGAATCTTCTGGATTGTGATCGGTATAGTAGTTGTTGCTGGTATTTTTGTTGCCGGAATGATGTACAAGAATTTACGTGATACAACCAACAATATGTACACACCGGTTGCTAAAAAGACTAAGAGCAATAAGGGACGAGATTTAGATACTTTATTACAAGAAAAGAAACCAATCAATATCTTGCTATTAGGTATTGATACGGGTGCAATGGGCCGTCACTGGAAGGGTAGAACCGACACCATGATGATGATGTCAATCAACCCTAAAAAGAACACCACCGACATCATGTCGATTCCACGTGACTCCGCCGCAATCTTCCCTGACTTTAAACAATATGGCGTAACTAAGATCAACTCAGCTTATACTTTAGGTGGAGTAAGCCAAACAATGAAGACACTTGACAAGTATTACAGTGTTCCAATTGATGGTTATATCTTAATCAACATGGGTGGTCTTAAGAAAGCTATCGATCAAGTAGGTGGAATTGATGTAACTTCTCCACTTACCTTTGACAATATGGGTTACCACTTTGAAAAGGGTAAGACTTACCACATGAATGGTAAAAAAGCCCTTGCCTTCTCACAATTGAGACACGGCGACCCACGTCAAGACTATGGTAGACAAGATCGTGACAGAAGAGTAGTTATGGCACTTCTTAAGAAATCTGTTTCACCAACAACTCTTCTTAATACTAAGTTCTTGAATTCAATTGCTGACGAAATGCAAACTGACTTAACAATGAACCAAATGTACAAGATCGGAATGGACTACAGAAAAGCAACTGATCATGTCGTTCCAGATCACGCACAAGGTGTAAGCAAGTCAACTGACAACCCTAAGTTTGGCAATATGGAAATCGAAGTAATTAGTCGCAAGGAACGTCAACGCGTATCTGACCGATTAAGAGAAAATCTTGAACTTCAAAAAGTAACAGTAGCCAAGGATGATACAGGCTACAATATGAATTAAGGATAGGTTTGATGGAACAACAAAACAATAATACAAATACAATTGATTTAACGCAATTAATTCGCATTTGCCGTAAACACATTTGGGCATTGATCCTTTGGAGTGTTGGTTTAGCACTTGTTGGCTGGGGAGTTGCCAGCTTTATCATTTCTCCAAAGTACACTTCTTCAGCTCAAGTTTTAGTTAACCAAAGAAATGCACATAATGACCCTAATGCGGCATTGGCTACTCAACAAGCTAACATGCAATTAGTGACTACCTATAAAGATATCGTAACTAGTCACGTAATCTTGCAAGAAGCTTCTAACCGCTTAGCAAATCCAACTCGAGTAGTTAAAAAAGCTCAACCAGCAAAATATAGAACTGAAGCTGATGGTACACGTCGCTTAATTAAAAAAGCTCAACCAGCTGTAATCGATCGTTCAGGTAAGGCTTATAGTGTTAGCGCAAGTCAATTAGCTAAAAATATCTCTGTAACTACCCAACAACAATCCCAAGTCTTTTCAATTAATGCCAAAGCTGATACTCCTGACAAATCAAAAGCTGAAGCTAACGCTGTAGCAGAAGTATTTAGAGACCGCATTAAGTCAATTATGAATGTTAACAACGTTACAATTGTAGCCCCAGCTACAACAGGTGTTCAATCTTCACCAAATGTAAGATTGTTCACTTTGGCTGGATTTGTAATTGGACTTGTACTTTCATTTGCAGTAGTGATGATTCGTGAATTATCGGACACTGCTGTACGTGATGATAGTTACTTGACTGAAACTTTAGGCTTAACTAACTTGGGTCAGATTGCTCACTTTAACGTTTCATCATCATTCCAATTGAATCAAAATTCTAACAAGAAGAACAAGAGACGTCGAGTATAGGAGGAAGAAGCAGATATGTCTTTATTTAAGAAAAAACGTGGTACTAACGAAACTATGAAAAAGGGTGCCAAGTTGATCACTGCTGCTGATCCTCAAAGCCCTATCTCAGAACAATTTAGAACTGTTCGTACTAACATCAACTTCATGAGTGTTGATAAGGAAATTAAAACTTTAGCCTTCACTTCTGCCAACATCAGTGAAGGTAAGTCAACTGTTACTGCTAACGTCGCCATTACTTATGCTCAAGCTGGTCGCAAGACTCTCTTAATCGATGGAGACCTGCGCCGTCCGACTTTGCACAGTACTTTCAACGTGAAGAACAACAAGGGATTGACCACTGTTCTAACTTCTGATGCTGATGAAATCGATTTAGAAGATGTGGTTAAGGAAAGTGGTGTTAAGAATCTTTCAATCCTAACTTCTGGTCCAATTCCACCTAACCCATCAGAACTTATCGGTTCTCACAGAATGCAAACCTTTATTGACTTAGTTAAGGCTCATTACGACTTGGTCATCATTGACTTGGCTCCAGTTCTTGAAGTATCCGATACGCAAGAATTAGCCAGCCACTTAGACGGAATTATCTTGGTGGTTCGTCAAGGTAAAACACAAAAGGTTGCTATTCGTCGCGCCGTCGAAATGCTTGAATTTGCCAAGGTTCGCATCTTGGGTTATGTAATGAATGATATTACTGCTGAAAATAGTGGCTATGGCTACGGGTATGGTTACGGATACGGCTATGGGTATGGCTATGGGCAAGAAAAGAGAAAGTCTCGCTTTTTCGGTGGCTCTAGTACAAGTGAGGAAAGTAAGTAATTATGACCTTAGTTGATATTCACTGTCACATCTTGCCAGGGATTGATGATGGTTCTAAAGATTGGGAAACATCCTTCAACTTGGCACGAGAGGCAGTAAAGGATGGCGTTACTCATGCAGTTGTGACGCCACATACACTAAATGGTAAATATACTAATCACAAGAAAGATATCATTTGGCTAACTGATCAATATCAGCAAAAGCTTGATGAAGCGAACATTCCGCTCACGGTCTTTCCAGGTCAAGAAGTCCGCCTTTCAGGTGGGCTTATTCCTGCTTTAGAGGCAGATGATATTTTATTCTGTGATGCAGATGGCCAATATATGCTTCTGGAGTTTCCAAGTGAAGATGTGCCAACTTATGCGAAGAACACGATCTTCCAACTGCATGAACATGGCATTACTCCGGTAATAGTTCACCCAGAGCGAAATAATCGAATCTTGAAAGAGCCACAAGTGCTGCAAGAATTAATCGAACAAGATTGTCTGGTGCAGATTACTGCTAGTTCTTATACGGGATTATTTGGCGATAAAGTTGAAAACTTATCACGCCGTTTAATTGAAGCAGGTCAAGGTTGTACATTTGCGTCTGACGCACATGACTTACCAAGACGTCAATATCAACTAAGTGAAGCATATGACAAAATGGAGCGCGAGTTTGGGAGTGAACTTGCGGAAACTTGGAAAGAAAATGCACGTAAGATCATCAATGGTGATCAAGTGCAAATGGATTGGAGACCCTTAAAGAAAAAGAAGAAGTTTTGGCTATTTTAGATATTCGATTTAGAAGATTTGTAGTTTTTGATTAACGCAATCAATATAATTAATCTGGATATTTTTAGTCACGAGAGAGTGAGAGGTAAATGATTGTGACGGAAAAACTTGAAGTTAATCCAGCTAAGGTGCATCATCGCCCTATCTATCATGGAATTAAGCGATTATTTGATATAGTAGCTAGTGGTATAGGATTGATATTACTTTCGCCACTATTCTTGTATTTGGCAATTAGAATCAAACACGAAGATCATGGACCGGCCTTTTATTCGCAAGAGAGAATTGGGAAAGATGGCAAGCCGTTTAGAATGTATAAGTTCCGTTCAATGATTGTGAATGCCGATCAGATGGTCGAACAACTTGAAGAGCAAAATGAAATTGATGGTGCCATGTTCAAGATAAAAGATGATCCAAGAATTACCAAGGTTGGTCATACCATTAGAAAGTATAGTCTTGATGAATTACCCCAATTATGGAATGTCTTAATTGGCGATATGTCATTAGTGGGCCCTCGTCCACCTCTACCTATTGAAGTAGCCGAATATACTGATTATGATAAACAGCGCCTGGAAGTAATGCCTGGTTGTACCGGACTTTGGCAAGTAACTAAGCGAAATGAAGCTGACTTTGATGAGATGGTTTGGCTTGATATTATCTATATCAATCATTCTGGCTTATGGGAAGATTTCAAGATTTTGGTTAAAACTGTGGGTGTAGTGGTTCATCCAAATAGTGCATATTAGGGAGGATTCTATGAATAAAAAAATCAGAGTTCTCCATATTGCAGAAGCTGCTGGCGGAGTAGAGCGATATTTAGAAACACTTTTTAAATATAATGATAATGATAAAGTAGAGAATATTTTAGTATGTTCTCAAAATTATGATTCTAAAAAGTTTAAGAATATAGCTAATCGAGTAATAGTCTTACAGATGGTTCATAATATTGCTCCAAAAAGTGATTTAAAAGTCGAAAAAAAAATAAGATCAATTATTAAACAATTAAAGCCAGATATTGTATATGCTCATTCAAGCAAAGCGGGAGCTTTTGCTAGAATTGCGGATCTCGGATTGAAGAATAAGGTTATCTATAATCCTCACGGATGGGCATTTAATATGCAACAATCTGCTAAAAAGAAAGAAATGTATAGATGGGTAGAGAAGATTTCTGCTCATTTTTGTGACAAAATTGTCTGCATTTCTGATGCCGAAAGGGAGTCAGCTCTTAGAGAAAAAATCTGTAAGCCAGACAAGCTAAAAGTGATTTATAACGGAATTGATATAGAGGAGATAGAGAAGACTTCTCCTATGAGTAGAACTCAATTAGGCATTCCTAAAGATGCGTTTGTTGTAGGTATGGTAGGTAGAATATCTAAGCAAAAGGCTCCAGATACCTTTGTAAAGGCTGCAAAGTTAATCAAAGAAAAGATTCCCAATGCATACTTTTTAATAGTTGGGGACGGTGAATTACGAGATAAAATTGAAAATTTAATTAATCAATATAATCTTAGTTCATCATTTTTGATAACTGGGTGGGTAAATAATCCAACTGCGTATATGAAGATTATGGATATAGGAATGCTATTATCTAGATGGGAAGGTTTTGGATTAGTTCTCCCAGAGTATATGGCTTGTGGCGTTCCTATTGTGGCTACTAGCGTTGATGCTATTCCTAACATTATACGTGATGGCGTGAATGGTGTGTTAGTTGATAAAGATAATATTCAATTAATTGCTAAGATTATTAAAAAAATAGTTATAGATACTAGGTTTAAACAAGATATCATCAAAAATGAACAGTATGTAGTTGAAGAAAAGTATAATGCTAAAAGGGTGTGGCATGAAACAAATAGTATGTACCAATTGTTATTAGATTGATTTAGTTATATTGAGGTTATGTTTGTGATAACTAAAAAAGAAATAGTGGCAATAGTAGTATTGTATAATCCTGATAGTCAAGTTTATAAAACAATAGCTGGTTATAAAGGACTAGTAAATCGTGTAATTCTTGTAGACAACTCATCAAAAAATAATCGAGAATTATTTAAAGATTTGTCTTACGTAAAATATATCCCATTATTAGATAATTTAGGTATTGCATATGCTCTAAATAAAGGAATAAAGGAATCATATGAAAAATATATTTTAACTATGGATCAGGATAGTAATATATCAGCCAGTTTAATTAATTCTTATTTATCCTTTTTTAATAAGTGGGATAGAGAGGACGTAGGAGCATTGACGTGTCAGTATAATACTGATAGAAATCCTTCAAAATCAAAAACTGGTTTTGAGGAAATAAAATTATCTATGCAATCAGGAACTTTATTTAAGCGGAGTACGTTTAAAAAAATTGGATACTTTAATGAAAGTCTTTTTTTAGATGTTGTTGATTATGAGTATTTTTTAAGAATGGAAAAAGCAAATTTAAAATTAATTCGCTTAAATTTTGCAGTTTTAGATCATCAACCGGCCATAACTAAAGTTTTAAAGTTGGGACCTATAAAATTAAAGTATGGGATTGCTGCTCCGATTAGATATTATTACCAGGCTAGAAATTTGTTATGGACAGCTAAAAAGTATAAAAATAATAAATTATATTTTCTATTAGTAATTAAATGGTTAAAAATAGTTTTATTGTTTAATAACAAAAAAATATATTTGCACGCATTTAATAAAGGTATTAAAGATGCGAATCATAATAGATTAGGAAAATAGACTTAATATTTTTTATAAAATTAAATTAATTATATTAATGATAAGGATAAAATACTACTTATGGTTCAACTTAAATTTTGTACAGGTGTTGTATGGTATAATCCTGATGAAAAAGCTATAAAACGAATAAAAATGCTAGACAAAATTTTTGAAAAAGTTTATGTATACGATAATTCTGTAAATAGCAATTATGATATGATAAAACAATTTAATAATATTGTGTATTTACATAATGGAAAAAATGATGGTATTTCTATAGCTTTTAATAAAATAACTAAACTGGCAAATGGATTTGACTTTTTATTTGCATTAGATCAAGATACTGAAATAAGACAAACCCAAATTATTAAATTAAAAAAATATATAAGTGATCATTTTAATTCGAATATAGGAATTTATTGTCCAGATATTTATTTTGGAGAAAAATCTACATCCAGTTTTAGTGTAGAAGATGTAGATTTTACTATTACTTCTTGTAGTATGATTAATATTTCAATTTTTAAAAAAATAAATGGATATGATGAAAAAATATTTTTAGATGGGGTAGATAGAGATTTCTGTTTTCGCTTAAGAAATAGTGGATATCACATTAGAAAAATTGGATCAATAAAAGTTAGACAGCATTTAGGAAATGATAAAAAAAGTATACTTGGAGTATATGAACACTCAGCATTTAGAAATTATTATATAGCTTATAATAGGCGATATTTTATTAACAAGTTTCCAAATTACTTTAAAAATTGGAATAAAATAAAATACTTATATTTATCAGAATGGAAGCAACTATTAAATATAAGTCTTTTTGAAAAAAATAAAATAAGTAAAGTAAAAAATGTACTAAGAGCAATTAAAGATTATAAGCGCATTCATTGAGAAAGAAGAAATAATATTGAAAAACGTTTGTTTTGTTTTACCCCAATATCCTTTACATATTTCTGGAGGATATAAAATTGCATTTGAATATGCAAATCGATTGGTAGATGATGGTTTTAATGTATCGATTTTATTTATTAATGATGGAGCTCCACATTTTTTAAAGATACCTAATTTCAGCAAAAGAATAATAATGAATATTATTACTAAAAAGAAAATTGTTGGGTTCGATTTAGATTCACGTATTAAAATTTATTCAAGTACGAAAAATAACATAGAATCTAAATTAACAAATACTGATATAGTTATTGCTACTGCTGCTGTCGTTGTGAATAATACATTATGCTTATTCCCTAAAAAGGCTAAAAAGTTTTATTTGATTCAAGATTTCGAAACTTGGGATTTAGATGAAGAAAAATTATATAGCACTTATAATGCAGGATTTAAAAATATAGTTATATCAAAATGGTTAAAAGATATAGTTGATAAACATACAACTACTCCCAGCATTTATATTAGAAATCCAATAGACATCAATGCGTATAAACCGTATATTCCGAATAAGAAACGTAATAAATATACTATTGGAATGTTGTATCATCCAGCACCACATAAAGGTTGTAAATACGCATTAGAAGCCATATTTGAAGTGAAAAAAAAGTTTCCAGAAACAAAATTAATTATGTTTGGCACCTTTAAACCTAATTTCAAATTACCGAATTGGATAGAATTTCATTATAAAGCCTCTCAAAAAGAAACAGTAGATATATATAACACGGTAAGTATATTTGTTTGTGGAACCATAAAAGAGGGATTTGGTTTAACTGGCTTAGAAGCTATGGCTTGTGGCGCAGCCTTAGTTTCTACTGATTATCAAGGAGTTCGTGAATATGCCGAAAATGGCAAAAATGCGTTATTATCTCCAATAAAAGATTCAGAAAGCTTATTTAAAAATATAGCAGATTTAATTGAAAATCCAGAAAAAAAAGAGAAATTAATAGAAAATGGTCAAAAAAGTATTTTTAAATTTTCATGGAATAAAGCATATAATAAGTTTAAGCAGGTAATATTAAATTAGGAGAAAAAGGTATATGCAACCAAAGGTTTCAATAATAGTACCAATTTATAATGTAGAAGAGTACATTAGTAAGTGTTTGACAAGTTTAGAAAATCAAACATTTAAGAATATAGAAATATGGGCTGTAAGTGATGGTTCTCCCGATAATTCGGCTCAGATTGTAAAACAATATCAAAAAAAATTCGATAATATAAAATTGATAGAAAAAGAAAATGGGGGATATGGATCTGTTTTAGAATATTGTATTAATAATATTAAAACTGAATACTTTCTTATTTGTGATCCGGATGATTGGTTATCAGATGACTGCATTGAAGTTTTATATAAAAAGGCCCAAAAAAATAATCTAGATATTGTGTTGGGAGATAAATATAATTTTTATAAGAATACTCATCAGAAAAAATATAAAAAAAGTATGCCAGTTGCTCTAGGTATAGAGCCTAATATTGTATATACAAATAGAAATATTATTCAATCTTTTTCGTTAGGAGAAGTATCACCACATGCCAAATTATATAAAACCACTTTAGTAAGTGGAATAAGTTTACCCCATAAAGTAAGTTACACAGATTTTGTATTGTATATGATAGCATTATCTAATGCTCAAAGAATTGAATATATTAATGAGCCTTTAGCGTATTATTATTTTGATAGACCGGGAAATACTGCTACAGCTGTGAAACCATCAATAATTAATGATTATTTGGTCGGGTGGGATGTGATTTTTAGCTGTATAAAAAATAAGAAAACTTATATATTATATTTTAGGCTATTGGTTCAAATTCAGATGATTCTTAATGAATATGCACGAACCAATGTTGATAAGTCGTATAATAAGAACTTTAATAATATTTATAAGAGATTAAGCTTGTTGTTTCCTTTAAAAAGAGAAATTCTTGATAATTTACCAAAATCTACTTCAAATCCACATAGAATCCTTTATAGAGGTCTTCTTACTAAGAAAACTAGTAAATTATTTTTAAGAGCGTTATTACTTAACGATAAACGCAAATTTAAAGGAAATAAATTGAATAGGGTAAAAAAATGATTTTTTTATGTTTTACTTTACTTGTACTTTTAATATTCGCTTACTTTCTTAATGAAAGAGAAGTAGTAGCACCAGGGGTAATATTTACAGCCTCCTTCTTCATTGCGTCGATTTTTGCATTACTTAATGTAAAAAAGTGGTCATTAATTTTAGACTATCATACTTTTTTGGTTATTATATTAGGAGTACTAGAATTTGTTGCAATTTCTAGCATAATTAGTTTATTAAAATTAAAAGATTCCAAAATACTGAGTTGTAGCAACACTAATAATAAGGAAATTTTGTATACTAAGAAAAAAAGTTGGTTTTTGTATATTATTATTATTGTGGAGCTATTTAATATTTGGATGATGATTAAATATATTAAAGAGGCCTCCGGAATATCTAATTTATCGATGGCAATGAACTACTTGCGAGAACAGTCATTTTTAGAAAATAGTGCTGTTAAAAAAATGCCATGGTTAACAGCTTTTGGTTCAACTTTTAATATGTCGGTAGGATTATTTTTTGAATATATTCTGGCAAAAAGTTTTTTTAATAAACGATTATTCTCTTGGCCAATTGCAATTATTGCTATACTAGGAATTTTAACACCATTTTTAAATTCATCGAGGGGGGTTTCTATATTTCTTATTATAGCTTTATTGATAGATATCTATTTTGCAAGTAGGGAACATAATATCGATAATAGTCATAGGAATGGAAAATATATTATAATTGTTCTAATTATAGGAATTGTGGTCCTTTCTTTATTACAATGGTCTGCTTCATTGCTGGGAAGAAATGTAGATAATTTTACTCCTTTTGACTATATTTCAAATTACATTGGAGCTCAAATTAAAAATCTAGATATATTTATTCGTACAACAAGTTTCCCAGTGAAAGAAGATATTTTTGGAAAACAAACTTTTTATTCTATATTACCTACTTTATCTAAAATTCTTGGACTAAATATTAATACTTATCAACTTGATTTGCCATTTCAAGTAGTAAATGGTAATAGTTTAGGAAATGTTTACACTACTTTCTATCCATGGCTATATGATTTTGGATATACAGGTGTAATAGTGTTAACAGCAGTAATGGCGATAATATCTCAATTAATTTTTAATGTGGCAAAAGTTGAAAAAAATGCAGATATATCAGTAGCACAAATAATATATAGCTATGTAGGTTCATTTATTGCGCTTTCTTTTTTCTCAAATAAATTTTTTGAGAATATGAATACCAGTTTTATTTATACAATATTAATTTGTTATTTGTTAAAATTGTTTTTTATCAAAAAATACAAATTTCTTAACAGATTTTTTTAAAAAGTTAAGGCTATACACAACTAATATTTTTTAAAGTTTTATGATATTTCTTATGGGGAAGATATAATATATGAAATATTTAATAGTAGGTTCGGGCCTTTTTGGAGCAGTATTTGCTCATGAGGCTGCAAAACGTGGAAATAAAGTTATAGTTATTGAAAAAAGAGATCATATTGCAGGAAACATTTATACTAAAGAAGTAGATGGGATTCAAATTCATCAATATGGGGCACACATTTTCCATACATCAAATAAAGAAGTTTGGGATTATGTACATCAATTTGCGGATTTCAACCGTTATACGAATAGTCCTGTAGCAAACTATAAGGGACATATGTATAACTTGCCTTTCAACATGAATACTTTTAGCGAAATGTGGGGAGTTAAAACGCCCCAAGAAGCAATGGCGAAGATTAATGAGCAACGCCAAGAAATGGCTGGAAAAGAACCAAAGAACTTGGAAGAACAAGCTATTTCTTTAATTGGTAGAGATGTCTATGAAAAGCTTATTAAGGGTTACACTGAAAAGCAATGGGGTAGAAAAGCTACTGAACTTCCAGCTTTCATTATTAAACGTCTTCCAGTTCGTTTAATTTATGATAACAACTACTTCAATGATGATTATCAAGGCATTCCAATTGGTGGATATACTAAGATGGTTGAGAATATGCTTGATGATCCAAATATCACGGTTGAATTGAATACTGATTTCTTTGATAAGAAAGATGAGTATTTGAAGAATTACGATAAAGTTGTTTACACTGGCATGATCGATAAGTTCTTCGATTATAAATTAGGCGAACTTGAATACCGTTCACTTCGTTTTGAAACCGAAGAAAAGAATGTTGGTAATTACCAAGGAAATGCGGTTATCAATTACACAGAGGCTGAAATTCCTTATACTCGTGTAATTGAACACAAGCATTTTGAATTTGGTAAGGGTGATAAGGATAAGACAATTATTACCCGGGAATATCCAGCTGACTGGAAGCGCGGAGATGAACCTTATTACCCAGTAAATGATGATCGTAACAACGATATGTATATAAAATATGCAGAACTTGCTAAAAATACGGATGATAAAGTTATTTTTGGCGGACGCTTAGGGCAGTACAAATATTACAACATGGATCAAGTTATTGCGGCAGCCCTGGATGCAGTAGATAATGAATTTGGTGATTAGTTTCGATGAAGGTTATCAGAAATTACCTTTATAATGTAGGATATCAAGTTTTAGCAATTATAGTACCTTTAATTACTTCAGCTTATGTCAGTCGTGTTTTACGCCCTGAAGGTGTAGGTGCGAATGCTTTTACTAATTCAATAATCCAATATTTTATTCTTTTTGCAAGTATGGGAATTGGATATTATGGTAATCGGCAAATTGCTTATGTACGTGAAAATCATCGAAAAATGTCTCAGACATTTTGGGAAATTCAAATAGTTAAAACTATAATGACGCTTCTTGCAATTATTGCTTTTGAAGTGTTCCTGATGTTTTATACTAGACAGCCAGAATATATGGTGGCACAATCTATCAATTTGATTGCAGTAGCATTTGATATTTCTTGGTTTTATGAAGGAATTGAGAACTTTAAAGTTACAGTCTTAAAGAATTCTTTTGTTAAATTGCTATCTATGGTAGCTATTTTTCTTTTGATTAAGGGTCCTTACGATGTAACTTTATATATTGTGGTCTTAGCAATTTCGACATTATTGGGTAATTTAACCTTATGGCCCAATATTAAAAAAGATCTTCCTAAGATTAATATTAAACTTCTAGATCCTTGGCGTCATTTTCTACCAATGGCCGAATTGTTCATTCCGCAAATTGCTACGCAAGTTTATGTTCAATTAAATAAAACTATGCTGGGTGGAATGGTTAGTGAAACTGCCTCAGGTTATTACCAATATTCTGATAACTTAGTCAAATTAGTTTTAGCTTTAGTAACTGCAACTGGTACTGTTATGCTTCCTCATGTAGCTAACGCCGTATCAAAAGGAAATATGCGAGAAGTTAATCGAATGCTTTATAAGTCATTTGATTTTGTATCCGCGGTTTCGTATCCAATGATGTTTGGACTTGCTGCAATTTCTTTAACATTGGCTCCTAAATACTATGGCCCTGGATATGGTCCAGTTGGTTTAGCTATGATGATTGAATCTATCGTAATTTTAATGATTGCCTGGAGTAATGTTCTTGGTGTTCAATACTTACTTCCAACGCATCGTCAGAAACAATTTACTCTCTCTGTTACTTTAGGAGCAGTTGTAAATTTGATTTTAAATATTCCATTAATCACATTATGGGGATTAACAGGTGCCATGTGGTCAACTGTTTTTTCAGAGATTTCTGTTACTTTATACCAAATGTGGGCAGTGCGTCATATGCTTAATTTTAAGGAATTATTTGCTGACTCTTGGAAATATTTCGTTGCAGGCTTAGTAATGTTTATACCTGTTTTTTGGATGAATACACATTTAAAGAGCTCCTGGTTAATGATGGGCTTGGAAGTGTTAGTGGGGATAGTAATTTACACTGGGGTATTATTTATACTACGTGCTAAGATACTTCAGGATGCCAAAGAGCTAATTGGAGATAGATTTAAGAGATAAGTAAGATATAGATTTAATAATCGTACTTGTTATAAATATATTAAAAGTTATTGTTTTCTAATATGATACTTACTAGTAGTGTTGAAATAACTTAGGGAAAAGTATGAAAAAAGATACAAAAAAGGATATTATATTACAATGGTGCGTTCCAATCATTTCTCTTTTGGTTGCCTGTGCCAGTTTGATATATACGAAAAGAGTTGATGATCGAGTAAGATATGATCAGACGCCATCATTTAACATAATTCAAAATCTCTGGAATCCAGATCATCCGAGTTTTACCTTAGTTAATGAATCTACTAAGAAACTTGCGCAAATACCGTATCATACATATTTTACAATGATTCCCACCAAAGTTTTATATACAATGCAAGTTGCAAAGAAAAAGGAAACATATAGTACTTTAGTATTGCTTCCTTTTTCATATCAAAATATTCTAAAACAAGTAAATACATTTAAAACTACAGGTGAACTTGAAACTTCCTATTTACCTTCAAATTTTTTTGGAAAACTTGGTGCTCGTGATACAGTGATAGGAAAAAGCCTGAAATTAACTAAGAATTTATCTGCACGAGTTATTACTTATCCTATGCTAATTATTTATTGTGAAGGTAAATATAGATTCAGTGGAGATAATAATTTTAAAGAAATACGATTTTTGTCTACGCCATTAGATAAAATTGACGTCGACAAATTCTCTAGTAAGAATTTGAAAAATTACATTAAAGATAATGTAAATATGGAAATACAGCCTAAAAAAGGTGAAAGTGTGTATTTAACTGCAAATCAATTAGTCGAAAAAAAGTTAGAAAAGTTAATAACTCATAAAGTGCACAAGAATTCTGATGCGTATTTTATAGGAGGAAAAAAAGGTGGTTATGGGTTGATATTAAAAAAGATTAATAAGATGATATCTCCTATAGATCCACTGAATAATTAAATAAAAATAAGTTATGATTAGTTAAAATGATTACGGTCTTAACGTTGACTCAAGCTTTGAGCGGAAACTTACCAAAGTATTTCAATGAATTTTTTGAATCTGTTTCTGAGAATTTAAACGACCTTGTGAGTTTCACCATTTAATAGATAAAGTGTAGCTTTCTGGCAACACCTTTGAATTTGTCAAAAGCAGATATTGAGGCAAGTAGTGATAGCTATCAATAAATCGATGTGAGCAAGAAGTCCATCCTCTTTGAACCGTATTAACTGAAGTATTGTGTTCAGGGGCACTATTAGTCATTGTGCGGGCTTCGGTTAGAGCACTGAGAATTTTCAACTTCCAATGTATTAGATATACAGCAATATTTGTTTACCAGGATACTTTGCGCCATTATATCACAATCACGACATTTAACTCTTTGCTTGAGCATTCTGATTAAGGTGTGGGCACTCGCGTTTGCAGTGATATCGCGTACATGTGTCTTGAGGTGGACGCTATGAATTAAACCAACTGAACTGCAAAAAGGACAAGTTGGGTTAATGAGCTCGGCTTCATATATTTTATATCTAATGCTATCGAAAACTTTGTGAAAATAATCCTTAAAAACAATGTTATGGTTTTCAATATCAAGAGTAAATTTATATAATCCCTTAAAGAGGACATAGGGATATCTTTGTTTATACGTAGAATAATTTGGTGGAATGGATTTCTATTGTAATGAGGACTATGTCCTCTTTTTTGCGCAATAAAAATCCTGTTAACAGCTTATCATATGGATAAGTCATCAACAGGAGAAATTATAGAGCCACTTTTTTCATTTAGTTAAAAATGTATAATGTATAGGGTAGATAGAAAGAAAAAGAGCTTTAATAATCTTTGATTAAGTTAAATAAAATTTAAATCCGTAAATTGCAATAATAAATTGAACACTCAAGCTGTTTGATAGATACGATCTAATTCTCTTTCAAAGATTTCATCAGGTGTGTGGTATGCTAATAATTTCCTTGGAAGTGAGTTGCACTAAGTTTCAATATTAATGATTTCTTGGAGAGAATATTTATTGATCGACTCACCTTTAGGAATAAATCTACGAATAAGTCCATTGTCTCTTTCAACAGTGCTTTTATCACACGAAGTATACGGATGAGCATAGTAAATCAATGTTTTGGATGCTTCTTCTAAGTTTGTTAAATCTGCAAATTCGGAACCATTATCCGTTGTAATTGTCTTAAAGATGTCATTCCAATGTTCACTGTATTGGTTCTGTAGAGTTTGAAAAGCTGCCATTGCACTAGCTGATGTTTTATCCGGAATAGAAATGATTAAAAATTCACGACTCATTCTTTCGCAAAGAGTTAACAATACTTTATCATCTTTGGTCTTATGACCTAAGACTAGATCGTATTCCCAATGACCAAATTCGTTATGATCATTGATTTCTTGAGGACGTTCTTCAATGCTCCGGCCTAGTTTCTTCTTATTTTTGTAAACACGATGTTTTTTGGTATTGTGTTTTAGCTTTTAAGGCAAATCAGCGTTTTTTATAGCTAACAAGGTTTAAGCAACGTAGTTATACAATGTTCTAGTGCAGGCTATTTGCTCTCTTGAAAATTCTCTGATAGCCAAGCAATGATTAGCACAGACATTAAGAGACCAGCCATCCTCAAAGAAATGTTTATTAGTGTACTTAATAAAGCTAGATTTCTTGAGATAATCTAATTTGCGACCGCAATTCTTATGATTAGCATGATAAACATCGTTACCCTGTTCAGCTTTATAACGCTTTTGTTTTCCGTTATAGAGTAAGACAGCATCACGTTTAATTTCATAGCTAATTGTAGAAGGCGAGCAACCAATTTCACGTGCAATAGCACGAAGAGAGAAACCATCTTTTATTCTAGTTTGGATAATAACATGTTCTTCAAATGATAAATGTTTTTCCTTTTGATGCTTAGACGTGATAGAATGTAAAGAGCCCATTTATGATCTCCAGTAGATGTTTTTGTGGTTATTAATCTTCTATCAAACAGGTCCAGATGGACTTTTTTCTTTTCTAATAAGTATTCAATTTAATTTTACAGTCAACCTATAAATGCTGTAAAAATAATTTGATTTTTAGAAAATAAAGTCAATGTATGATAAAAGTAAAAAAATACCTAAAATGTAGTGACCCTCGAAATTAGGTCGAAGTATTGAGGAACGTCCCAAAGAGATTAATGATCGCAAAGAATTCGGTCATTGGGAATGCAACCTAGTCTTAGGACATAAGACTAAAGACGATCAAGTATTGTTAACTTTGTCTGAACGAATGAGTCGAGAGTTCTTGATTATGCGTATTCCTAATAAAACAGCAGACAGTGTAATGGCAGCTTTCCAATCTTTGCACAAACAGTACAGTGAGCACTGGAATGAGATCTTCAAGACAATTACTACTGATAATGGTTCAGAGTTTGCGGAACTTTCCAACTTAGAGAAAGTATCTAACACATTAGTCTATTATGCTCATCCATATACTTCTTGTGATAAAAGCACTGTTGAAAGGCATAATGGACTTATTCGCAGATTTATTCCTAAAGGCAACTACATCAATAAATATTCTCTTCAGGATATCATTAATATTGAGACCTGGTGTAATTCACTGCCAAGAAAGATATTGGCAGTGAATTACACCAGATGAAATCTTTGAAAGAGAATTAGATCATATCTATCAAGCAGCATAAGTGTTCAATTTACGTATTGAATTTAGGTAATATTTTAGGCACATTATTATCAGTATTTAATAATGTAAAACAGTCAAAATCGCCTAAGAAAAAGATGGAGTATAAAAAAGAAGTAGATAAAAATAACGTGGCTTTAAAGAACATAGAACTAAATAATGAAAAATATCAAAATAAAATTATCGAGATGGTGGCTGCTACTACGGTTTTACCGAATTTGGCTTTGGATATAAATAAAAGCAGAATTTACTTAACACGAGAAAGTTCTAATAGTAAAGGGAAATATCCAAAAGGTATACTAATTTAATATCTTTTAAAGTTGGATACGAAGATATTACAGGTAGAAAATATTACCAAGAATATAGCATTTTATATGATGTTGAAATCCGTAATGGAAGAATAAATAATAGGTATTTACTTACTCAGAATTATACTGTTTCTCAACCGAAGAAATTAAAGATTAAAATGGAATATTTTTGATTCTCTACGTCTCGCTGATAATATCATTGGTACCTAAATTTCTTATAGAAAAAATTATTTCAAGTAAGATTCCTTGGAAAGAAAAGAGGTTTATGAGCGTATCACTAACCAATCTATTCAGTATAGTGATTCTTATAAAAAAAGGATATGATATGCTTAAAATTTTTGTTTCAAAAGGAACTTGTGTGTTATATGCTGATATTGTCTCGGGAGGAGAAAATGAGATGATTTTGCCGCCTAATTGTTTTTTGAACTATCTGCATCATACATATAGAGATAAAGAAACAGGGAATAATGTTTTTCTTTGTAAGTTGATTCAATTATTATAATGGAAAAGATTTAGCATATTAGTACAGCCTAATTATGGAAAAATTGTTCATAAAAATAATTCTCTTTCACTATATGTATGGTAAAAGTTTATGTATCTGGTAAAATGACAATAAAGATTGGTAAAAAGGAGAGGATTCGTATGGGAAATGCTATTGATGAAGCTTCATTTTTAGGATTTTATCGAGATTCTGTATTAAATTATTCGGTAGCTATGAAAACAGCTATTCGACAAAAGCTTCAAGATGCAGGGAAAATTACTTTTGATAAACAAACATCGTTAACTGATACAGATCAATTTCCTATATTTTTTCCAGATAAGGGAAATATTGATTCTATTATTAGTAGAACAACCATGAATTCTGAATTCTCTAATTTCTATGAAAATTGGGAATTTATAAAATTATATAAATATTCAGTACCATTGTTTTTTCAGGCATCAAATTCTATAGGAGAATTGTTAAAGGAATCAGATGTACAGGAATTTAAAGAGAAAAAATATACATCTCCTAGAATATTACCAACAGAGCTAAAAGATGCGATACCAATTTATAAGAAGATTAAGAATAATTTTGCTATCAAGTTTGTATTACAGAAATCTTATTTTGATATTGCAAATACAACTCAAACTGATTATAGATATCCAGTAATAATTTATTTCGATATAGAAGCTAATGTTTCAGAAATAAGATATGATGCGTTTAAGTATGGCAGCACTTTGGCTGGCAATAACTATGAAGAAATTGTAAATCAATGTATTGAATGGTTGAAAGATAAATTAGGTATCAATTTATTTAATTGTGATCACAAAGATACTATTGATAAGATTAAAGATGAGAATGATAGTTCTGTGAAGATTTATAAGCAAATGATGGAACTGAGTTCTGGCGGTTCCGCCGAATTAACAGCTGCACAAGATCGAGAATATTTACTTCCATTTGTGGGAGAATTACGAGAACTAATCAATGAAAATACTGATTTGTTCGATAAATCTCCCGATATTAAACAGTTGTTAAAAAATTATTTGGATGATAAAGAACAAACAGCAAATTATCCGTATATTTATGTTAATTGGGTTCAGCCGATAGCATCACAAAGTTATATAGTTAAAATAACTTTTGATTATTTGCAGGGAAAATATACCGTATTACAGCATTTAACTGGTACATGTAAAGATTTAGGAATGGAGCGTATGAACGATGCAATTAAATATCTTTGCAAAAGCAGCTCCTTTACTAAGGGAGCAGAAATTTAATATTGATATTGATACATTTATAAGTTTTATGGGGCATTATCATCATAAAGATTGGATTTATCCTAGTGCAATTCATAGAAGTTTGAAAATAGATATTAAGGTTATATATTCTATTTTAGAATTATTAGTAAGGGATAAGTATGTAGAATCTTATCTTCAAATTATATGTCCTAACTGTAGAAGATATACTGGATGTACATATAAAAATATTGGTGATGTTCCTGAAACATTAAGTTGTATGAACTGCGATTTTGAGTTAGAACAGCCACTAGATCATGCCGTAATAGTTTATAAGGTATTATAGTTATGGTTGATAAAGAAAATAAAGAATACCTTAATAAAGTTGCTGATGGATTAACTAGTAGGGGATTAACTATAGGAGATCTTTTGAAAAGTGTAAGTGGAAAAAACTTTTCTTTTTTACAACCTTCAGATAAAGCTTTTCAACATTTCACTACTGCATTTGATAAATTAGAGGCTGGAGATTATTCTCAAAAAACTAAGGGAAAACTATTAGAAGAGTTAATTTCTGCATTATTTAAAGATGGATATCCTGCTCTGTTTGAAGTTAGAAGAAATTGTAAAACAAGTAGTAATGAAATAGACTTGCAACTTAATTGGACACAAGCGGCGGAAAAAATTAATTTTCTTCCAATTGGTAATAATTGGGGTGATTCATTTTTATGTGAATGCAAAAACTATGCTGACAAAGCGGGTGTTACATATGTAGGAAAATTTTATTCACTTATGTGTTATACCAAAACAACTTTAGGTTTGTTTATTTCTTGGAATGGAGTCACAGGAGAAAATAATTCTTGGAAGGATTCTTTAGGACTGATAAAAAAATTAGCTTTAGGTGATAATAAATATATTATTGTTCTAAATAAAGATGATCTTAAAAAGATTCGAAATCAAGAGACTAATATTTTTGATTTAATTAGGGAAAAATATATAGCATTAAAAAATGATATTGATTATAGTAAGTTTATTCAAGAAAATGGAAAGCATGAAATTGAAATTAATAAGAGCTGGTAAAAGTGACACTTTCATTAACTTTTTGTAAAAAAATTATTTATAAATTGATCTTGGATTAGGAATCAACCAACAGTAAAGGGCTATTTGTCAAACAACCTAAAGTAGGAGATGAATCATAACATGATGATGTTATGATTTACCTCTTATTTTTTTGTTTAAAATGTAAGCGTCAAAAACTGAAGTATATTGAAAAAGCGGTCTAGCTTTGATACAGGGTGTATCTGCTAGGCCGCTTTATGTTTTACATACTTTCTGAACTTCTTTTGTACATGGTAAATAAGCCGACAGTGCTTCTTTATCTGTCAGAGTATCTTCATTTGGTAATTTATCTAGTAAGTATTCAATATATTTTTCTGGATCAAGGCTATTTCTTTTGGCTGTCTCAACTAAACTCAAAATTATAGCTGATGATTGTGCACCTTCAAAGCTTTGTGAGAATAACCAGTTCTTTCGTCCAATCACTAATGTTTTGATTGCTCGTTCTGCGTGATTATTAGATAAAACCAGTTTGCTATCAAGCAAGGCATTCTTGAAGGTCTCTTCATGATTCAATGCATAAGCAATCGCTTTACCAAGCTTGGATCCTGGTAAAACCATCGGTTGATTATTTCGACACCAGTCGAAGAATTCTTCAAATAAAGGCTTTAGTTCTTTTTGTCGTCTTTGATATCGTTCTTCATTAGATAGCTTCTCCCATGACCTCTCTAAGGTAAACATCCTATTACAATAGTGAACCCCTTGTTTAGACAGAGACTTTCCCTTATTAGTAGGTGGCATTGCTTCTTTAAACTTTCTTCTAACATGTGCCCAGCAGCCAACTAGCGTTGCACTAGATAATTGCTTATAAGCTTGCCACAGATCACAGTGAAGATACCCGGAAAAATTGCCTAAAAAATCTATAGCAACTTTACCGCTGCGGTGTGGGTCATGATGATAAAGAATTATTGGTTTCTTTTCTTGTTTGCCCGATAAGAAAGTCCAATAGTAAGTTTTAATAGTTTCACTTTCAAGTACTCGATAACTGGTTTCATCTGCATGAAGAATCTCCTGTTGCAGAAGTCTTTCCTTCAATAAGTCATAAAGTGGGTTGAAGTAATATTCACTGCACTTCATTTGCTAGTTAACTAGATCTTGTCTTTGAATAGGCAAGCCTAGCTTTTGCCAGTCGTTCTTTTGACGGTAAGCTGGTATTTTTAACTCATACTTTTGGTAAATACTATGAGCAATAATTGAACTTGAACCATAACTATGGGCTAAAGGAGCCTTAGGAACAGGTGCTTTAATAATTTTGTCTCTTTCATTATTTAAGCTGCAATGTTTATACTTATAAGCATGCTGTATATGATCGAGCCGCTTAATTTGTGCAGGAATAAAGACTAATTCTTTTCTTACAGTCCAGGAGCCAATTTCTTTTAATTCATGTTGGCACTCTGAACAGATTTGTTCTGCTTCAGATAGTTTATGATGTACTTCTTCTGAAGGAAAAGCTGATAGAATAGCTTCTCTTTTAGCTTTATGTTTACTTCTCTTATAGGTAATAGTTTCTTCTGGCTCTTCTCCTGGGAAGATCATCATCTTCACTAATTTGATCTTCTTCAAACAAACTGGTTTGACCAGATAGTGGCATCTGTTCAGAAGATTTACCGTATCTCTTTTGCGTTAAGTACGCTACTTGTTCTCTGAGAAGGGCTATTTCTTCATTTAAGTTATTAATAGTTGTTGTTAAACTTTTAATAATTTCTTTTGATTCTGCTTCAGTCATTTGTAAGCCCTCCTAGATTTCGTTAAACATAAAGGATATCAAAAAAGCACGTAAAATCAATAGAAATTACGTGCCTTGGCATCATTTATTTTTGGCGTAATAGAGAAGCCCTGCATTAGCCAATCAACTTGTTCAGAAGTTAGTGCTTTTACCTCATCTTGATTCTTGGGCCAGTTCATCTTACCATTTTCAAATCTTTTATAGAGCAGCCAATAGCCTTGTCCGTCCCAGTATAAAGCTTTAAATCTATCTTGTTTTCCACTACAAAAGAGAAACACTCTACCAGAAAAAGGATCAAGTTCAAACTTCTCTTTAACTAAATAAGCTAAGGTATCAATGCCTTTTCTCATATCAGTCTTGCCGCAAACAATATATACTTGACCGAGATCGTAAAGATTAATCATGGCAAGACTTTTTCTAGAATTTCGGTCATTATTTTAGAATTTAGAGAGCTATAAAAATTTAGCTCTAAATCTTTATTTTTAATACTTAGCATCAGAGTATTACGACTATTTCGTTTTGGAAACTTAGTTTTATCTGTTAAAGGTACAATATCGTGTTTATCGTTCATAAAATTTGCCTCCTCAAAATAATTGATAAGACAAGTATAGGACGAAAGCAAAGGAGAAGATAGGTACTTCACTTTTTGACGCTTACATTTGAATTAGTTGAAGTTTATAATTACTTATTTATTTGTAAAATAAGTGGACCATTGTGAAACCTTTGCTTCTAATATTAACTGGATGTTTTTATCATTATTGTCGATAAAGGGTTGTAATTTTCCAAGTATATCCATTAAATGATATGTTTTATTAACCACATCAACTGCATTAAGTGTTTGATTTAGCATAGTTTTAATGTTGTTGGGCACATTATTACCTAGATGATGAGTTATTAAATCAATTATTGTTAGTACGTCGTCTTCTGTTAGTCTATGTGACCAATTTATTTTCTTGGCAGCGTTAACAATATCTTGTCTATTAGTATTGAAATTTTTAAGATTTTGAAGTCCCTGTTCGATGCTAAGTGGATTGTACCCATGATTTATATTAGTTATCGACTCATCCAATCCTTTAACAATATGGCCTTTTTTATCTTTGATTAAGTAATAAGCTGTAAAACGTGCGGCTCCATCACCTAGTTCACTATTGTTCAGCATAATTCCTGTTTGAATAGTGATGCCTTTACCAATACTAGTTGCTTCTTTTTCGAGAAAGCTAATCCAAAGTTTGGAATCAGTGACTGTCATATTTTCCACATAAAAGTTCTTTCCCAGTTGAGCAACTAAGTCATTTACAGAAGCGAATGCCATGTAAAGAACAATGGCATTATCATAGAATTTGTAACGACCCGCTGATACTATTGATCGTAAATAAAGTTCTTGATTATCTTCAATAAAACGATATTTCGCTTTTTTATTCTTAATTTTAGTGGATTGCATTGCTTTAGTTAGCGTATCTTTTAATATTGGTTCTTCTTTACGATCCAACAAAAAATCAGCATAATCATTTAAATCGTAATTTTTATCTAAAAATTCTCTTTTTGCTTCATAGCAAGTTGAAACATTCTGTTTATTAACAGTAAAGGTCATTTGATGCTTACGATTATTTGTAGAAAAAGTGATGTTTTGTAGGTCAAGAGGGGTTAACTCGAGATCCATTTTTCTATTAGTGATAGTTTTGAATCCATCTAAAGCCTCTTTTGATCCCTCGATTTTGACACTTTTGCTTGTGATAGGGAAAGAGTGCTTGACACGTTGAACAAATTTTTGTTGAGAAGGATCAATAACAGTTAGTAATGACAACACCTCGTTTGTGCTTGCTTCATTACCTGCTGACTTGTTTTGATACTTAAATTCTTGAAAGTGAAACATTTTTGTTTTCTACTTTGATTAAAAATAATTAATAAGACAAAGGACGAATTGATATCTCAACTGTTACCGTTTATAATAGCTGTGAGATATATGTCGGTATTTGTCTCGTTTGAGGAAGTCCAAGTGGCAGCTTGAGGCTTCTTTTTTGTTTACATTATAAGCATATAACCAAAATCTTTTAAAATCAAGTTAAAGTTTTGTCCCAAAATGTGGAAAAGTGTCCCACGTACTGATATAATTATAGATGGGAGGTCAAAATTATGAAGAAAAGTGATGTCGTCGACTTAATAAAATATCATGTTGATAAAAATGATGTTGCCTTCAAGCAAAAGGCTTTAGAAATTGCAGACGAATTTAAGGCAATGGGTGATATTGATATTGGAAGTTATATTAATTCATTGTTAGCTACTCAAGGAGTATTTGTTCCACAAGAAATACATTATTCATTTAAATATTTACACCAAGTCAGTGATTTAAACAAAACGGTATTTAAATTACCGGATTCAATTTATGATGATTTAAAAGGCATTATGAATGCAATAAATAGGAACAATGGAATCAATAAATTTTTATTTGTTGGAAAACCAGGTACTGGTAAAACTGAATCCGTTAAAGTTATTTCCAAAATTTTGAATAAAACAATATATAAGGTTGATTTTGATAGTGTGATAGATAGTAGATTAGGTCAAACTGCAAAAAATATATCGGAATTATTCAATGAGATAAACAATATACCGTATCCAGAAAAAGCTATTGTTTTGATGGATGAGATTGATGCAATTGCTTTAGATAGAATTTCGTCTAATGACATTCGAGAAATGGGAAGAGCAACTACTGCCGTGTTAAAAGGATTAGATGAACTTAATAGTAATATCATTTTGATAGCAACAACTAATCTGTATAAATATCTTGATGATGCACTTTCAAGACGGTTTAATTTAATAGTTAATTTTAATCAATATAGCACATCTGACTTAATGGATGTAGCCGTTGCTATTATGAATGATATATATAAAGATACTGACTATAAGATATCTCGTAACATAAAGTTGTTTAAGAAAATAGTTGGTCTGTATGGTGACAAAATTCCATTGCCGGGAAACTTAAATAATATAATTAGAACTACAGTAGCATTTAGTGATCCGAATGATCCGAATGACTATTTAGTTAGATTGTACAAAGCAGTTAGTGGAGAAAAAATGAATATTACTCAGTTAAGTGAAGAAGGATTTACACTTAGAGAAATAGGAATTCTTACTGGCAAATCTAAAAGTTCGGTTGCAAGAATCTTGGAGGATAAATAATGAATAAATTAATCCAGTTAAGTCAAAATTGGCATTATCGTTCCTCAGCTAATTTATATGGCTCCTTTCCAAAGCTTGCTAAAAATAATGTAGTTAAATCTGAAACATTAAAAGTCAAAAAAATTCAGCTAATGAATATACTTGACTTTTGGGAGAAAAAGCAGGATTTAATAGAAGGTGCGATAATATCTGCCTACTATGATACTGTAGTACCTAAAACTCATCGAATTCAACAATTGTTTCGACAAAATACTACTAAGCATCCTAATAATTTTATTGTTGGAGTAAGATATTTAGGCGATAAAGATGATAATTTAAGACATGTAATTACTTATCATGTTAAGATCGATGTTTTGAAAAAAACAATTTCTGAAATAGAAAAAACTATTAGTTTAATGGATAGTAATTTCAATAATAAGATCAATAATAAAGATTTAGAGAGAGTAGAGAATTCCCCTACTACTTTATTTAAAAATAAATCAGACGCTAAAAGATTTGCTCAAATTATTACAGATATATCATATGTAGAAAAATTTGATGTTTATTTTGAAGACATTGATAATACTGAAGAAAAAATTGTTAGCTTGTATGATTTGAAAACCAATACAGAAGATATCAGTTATTTGCTAGATGTTTTACGGAAGTTAGGTATTAATAAGACAAGAGAAGATATTTTAGATCGAAACGTTGTTCTCTTGAATCGAAATGATTTGAAAATTTTAAAAGAGAAAGGCTCATTTTTGGTATATGCTCAGTCTAAAGATCTCTTTGACTTAAAGAAGGAATTCAATACAGATGTAAGTCCAAAAGGGCTGGATGAGTTACTTGAACCTAATAACGAACCTATTGTTGGTGTTATAGATACTACGTACAAAGAGCTAGGCTATTTTAAAGATTGGGTAGAATATGACAATGATTTTGAAGATGGAATAGATCATGGAAATGAAGTTACTTCAATTATTGTTGCTGGACCTAAATTTAATCCAGGTTTGGAAGATAATTGTGGTTTGTTTAGAGTTCATCATTTTGGAATCACAAGAGGTGGAAGAGAAAGTTCATTCAGAATTATTAGAAGAATAAGGGAAATAGTTGAAGCGCATCCCGAAATTCATGTGTGGAATTTATCATTAGGAAGCCCCTTTTCCACTAACACTAATCGTATTTCTAATGAAGCTGCAGTATTAGATCAATTGCAAGCTGAACATCCAGATATCTTATTTATTATTGCAGGGACAAATTTGGATAACGGAAGAAGTAAAGAAGAGAAACAATTTAATAGGATAGGTTCTCCTGCTGATTCAGTTAATTCATTAGTAGTAAATTCAGTTGATGTTAATGGAAAAGCTGCCAGTTATGCGAGAAAAGGTCCTGTCCTACATTATTTTGTAAAGCCAGACGTGTGTTACTATGGCGGTGATATTACCCAGCCTTTGGTTACAGCTACTTCATTAGGTGAAAAAAGAGTAATGGGAACTTCCTTTGCTGCACCATGGATTGCACGAAAAGCCTCCTTTTTAATGGATAAAATGCATTTTTCTAGAGAGGCAACTAAAGCTTTAATAATAGACTCGGCTTCAGGATGGTTAACTGAAGAAAAAGATCCTAAGTATATGGGATATGGCGTCGTACCAATTGATATTAGGGATGTAATAAATTGTAAATCGGATGAGATTAGATTTATTATTAGGGGAATATCTCAGAAAAGGATTACTTATAGTGATGGTATTCCTGTGCCAAAAGATTCATTGAATAAATTTCCGTTTATTGCAAGAGCAACTTTAGCATATTTTCCAACCTGTTCTCCAAATCAAGGTGTAGATTATACAGATACTGAATTATCTTTACAATTTGGTCGAATTGAAGGAGAAACTTCAACTGCAATAAAATCAATTGTAAATGATAATAATGTTGAGAAGGAGTATATACCGGAAACAGATTTACGTCGATGGTTGGGAAAATGGGAGAATGTAAAAGTTAAAGCGGAAAAATTTACTAGTCGAAAAAAAGGTAAAGGAGTACTTGGTAAAGGCTATTGGGGCTTGAAACTTGTAAGTTCAGAACGCCTCTATGGATATAAACATCGTCCGTTTAATTTTGCTGTTGTTATTACGTTAAAGAACTTAAAAGGTCAGAATTTAAACGAAGAGTTTAAACAGTTATGTATATATAATAACTGGCGTGTAAGTGATATTGATATTGATCAGATGTTACAGGCAAATCTTGAGGGCAATACTGAAATTAATTGGACAGATGATCCTGATAAATAATACTAATAAAATCAATTGACTTAAATGGATAATATAGTAACCTTATACGTAGGAAGAGTGACAGATACTCTCCGGAGCCTGTTGCGGGAAAGCATCTTTGTTCTTTAGAATAAGGATGTTTTTTTGTATAACGAAGAAGGATTAAATATTTCATGCCAACATACTACACAAGTGGCGAATTCGCAAAAAAGGCACATGTGTCAATTCGTACAATTCGCTATTATGACCAAAAAAATTTATTAAAACCATCTACACATACTACCAGTGGTGCTAGAAGGTATACTGATGCAGATTTTGCAAAGTTGCAACAAATTCTTCTATTAAAGTACCTAGGATTTTCTCTAAGCGATGTTCGAGAGATGACTTTAGGTTCAGGAGACAGACAACTGTTGCTTGATTCATTGCAGATTCAAAAGAGATTGGTAGAAGAGAGACTTAAAGAGATGCAGAATGTGGCAACTGCTATTGATTCTACGAGTAGCACCTTGAAGGCTGGTCAAGAAGTTGACTGGAGCAAAATGTTAAATTTAATTCACTTAACTTCAATGAATCAGTCTTTAAGTACGCAGTATCAGAACGCTTCAAATATTTCTGCTCGAATTAGATTGCACCGAGATTATTCTCTCAATAAAGAGGGATGGTTCCATTGGCTGTTTAGGCAACTTGACTTAAAACCAGGGATGAAAATTCTGGAACTCGGCGCAGGCAATGGTGCTTTGTGGTCTCAGAATTTAGAGAAATTACCAAAGGGTTTAACGATAGTTTTATCTGATATTTCAGAAGGAATCTTAGTCGATGCTAAGAATGAAATTGGCGATAACGCTGAATTTCAATATGCAGTTTTTGATGCTCAAAAGATTCCTTTTGCGGATAATACTTTTGACCTGGTAATTGCTAATCACATGCTCTTTTATTGTGACGATATTCCAAAGACTTTAAAAGAAGTTTGCAGGGTAATGAAAAAGGGTGGCTTCTTTGCATGTTCAACTTATTCAAAACGACATATGCATGAAATTACTGATTTAGTTCAAGAATTTAATCCTGAAATAGTTTTGTCTTCTACCAATCTATATGATCGTTTTGGTTTAGATAATGGTGCCGAAATTTTAAGTAAAGACTTTACTAATATTTCTTGTCATAAGTACCAAGATGCTATTGAATTATCTGAATCTACACCAATAATTTCTTACATTTTATCCTGCCATGGTAATCAGAATGAATTACTAATTGATCGTTATGGTGAATTTAAAGACTATGTTACCAATAAAGTGAAGAATGGCTTCTATATTACTAAGGATGCCGGATACTTTTATTGTAAGAAAACATAGTTTTTTATTTTCAGGCTTGAAGGTGACGTAACGTAATGTTATATACTTCATATGAACTCAAAAATTTGGAGGATAAATATGAAAGTTATTGTTACTGGTGGTGCCGGTTTTATCGGTTCAAACTTTGTTTTTTATATGTTAAAGAAGCATCCTGATTACGAAATTATCTGTTTAGATAGTTTAACTTATGCAGGTAACTTATCTACTTTAAAGGATGTTATGGATAATCCGAACTTCAAGTTTGTTAAGTTGGACATTCGTGATCGCGAAGATGTTTACAAGTTATTCGAAGAAGAAAAACCTGACGTTGTAGTTAACTTTGCTGCAGAAAGTCACGTTGACCGTTCTATCGAAAACCCAGAAATTTTCTTAGAAACTAACATTATTGGTACTTCTGTTTTGATGGACGCATGTCGCAAGTACGGTATCAAGCGTTTTCACCAAGTATCTACTGACGAAGTTTATGGTGATTTACCACTTGATCGTCCAGACTTGTTCTTCCATGAAGACACTCCACTTCACACTTCTAGTCCTTATTCATCAAGTAAGGCAAGTGCTGATTTGTTAGTTGGTGCCTACGGCAGAACTTTCAACTTGCCAGTAACTATTTCCCGTTGTTCTAACAACTATGGACCATATCAATTCCCAGAAAAGCTTATCCCATTGATGATCCAAAGAGCTTTGAACAATGAAAAGCTTCCAGTTTATGGTGATGGTGAAAATGTTCGTGACTGGCTTTACGTTGAAGATCACTGCAAGGCTATTGACCTTATCTTAGAAAATGGTAAGCCTGGTGAAGTTTACAACATCGGTGGCCATAACGAAATGCACAACATTGACATTGTTAAGCTTATTTGTGACTACTTAGACAAGCCATACTCATTAATTGAACACGTTACTGATCGTAAGGGTCATGATCGTCGTTACGCTATCGACCCAGAAAAGATTCACAACGAATTAGGCTGGCTTCCTGAAACCATGTTTAAAGATGGTATCAAGAAGACTATTCAATGGTACCTTGATAACAAGGAATGGTGGGAAAACATCATTTCTGGCGACTACCAAAATTACTACGATGAAATGTATGGTAAGAAGCAAGTTTTAGATAAGGACTAATTCAAGATGAAGGGAATTATTTTAGCGGGCGGTTCAGGTACACGTTTATACCCATTAACTTTAGTAACTAGTAAGCAATTGTTGCCTGTTTATGACAAGCCAATGATTTATTACCCATTGTCAACGTTAATGTTGGCTGGTATTAAGGATATTTTGGTTATTTCTACTCCAGCTGATACTCCACGCTTTAAGGAATTGCTAGGAGATGGTTCACAATTTGGAATTAAGTTGACCTACAAGGTTCAACCAAGTCCAGATGGTTTGGCTCAAGCCTTTACTTTGGGTGAAGACTTTATCAATGGTGAACCTTGTGCAATGGTACTTGGTGACAATATCTTTTATGGCAATGGCTTTACTGAATTGCTTAAGAATGCTGCTCAAGATGCACAAGATGGTAAGGCAACTGTCTTTGGTTACTATGTTAATGATCCAGAACGTTTTGGTGTTGTTGACTTTGATGAAAATGGTAATGCTGTTTCAATTGAAGAAAAGCCAGAACATCCAAAGAGTAACTATGCTGTAACTGGACTTTACTTCTATCCAGCAGGTGTTAGTGAAAAGGCTGCTCAAGTTAAGCCTAGTGCACGTGGGGAAGTTGAAATTACTAGTTTGAACGATATGTACTTGCAAGATGATAACCTAGGTGTACAACTTTTAGGCCGAGGTTATGCTTGGCTTGATACTGGTACCATGCAAAGTTTAGTTGATGCTTCTAACTACGTTAAGATGGTAGAAGAACGCCAAGGAGTTTCTGTTTCAGCTCCTGAAGAAATTGCCTACATCCATGGCTGGATTGACAAAGATGAACTTCTTGAAGCAGCTACTCACTATGGCAAGAGTCCATATGGTCAGCACCTTAAGTCAGTTGCTGAAGGTAAGTTACGTTACTAATTTTTGAAAGAAAGAAGAGTAAAAATGGGACAAATTAAAGTTGAAAAGAATGTTGGCGGTATTGAAGGTTTAGCAGTTATTACCCCAACTGTTCACGGTGATGACCGTGGTTACTTCATGGAAACTTTTAACCAAAGAGACATGATGGAGGCTGGTTTTAGCATTAACTTCGTTCAAGATAACCAATCAAGTTCAACTAAAGGTGTGCTTCGTGGGTTACATTTCCAAAAGCATTACCCACAAGTGAAGTTGGTTCGTGCTGTTCGTGGTAGCGTATTTGATGTTGCTGTTGACCTTAGAAGTAATTCAAAGACTTATGGGAAATGGTACGGTGTTGAATTAACTGCTGAAAATAAGAAGCAATTCTTGATCCCACAAGGTTTTGCTCATGGTTTCCTTGTTTTGAGTGACGAAGCAGAATTTTGCTACAAAGTTAACGATTTCTGGCACCCAAACGATGAAGGTGGGATGGCTTGGAACGATCCCGAAATTGGAATTGAATGGCCACATCTTCAAGGTAATTACCCAGGAAATGCCAGTGCTAAAGGTTACACTTTAGATGATGGTACAAAATTGACTTTATCTGATCGTGACCAAGAATGGGTTGGTTTAAAGGACACTTTCAAGTTTTAATTAGTGAGGTAATTTAATGAAAGTTTTTGTAACTGGAGTCAATGGTCAACTTGGCCATGACGTAATGAATGAACTTGCTAAGCGTGGTTACAAAGGTATAGGTTCTGATTTAGCACCTGAATATGCCGGTGTTGCTGATGGCACAGCTGTAACTAAAGCACCTTACGTTTCTTTAGATATTACTGATTCTGAAGCGGTTGACAAGGTGATTTCTGAAGCGAATCCAGATGTCATTGTTCACTGTGCTGCTTGGACTGCTGTTGATATGGCAGAAGATGATGACAAGGTTGAAGCTGTGCGTAAGGTTAATGTTGATGGTACGCAAAATATTGCCAATGTTGCTAAGCAGTTAGATGTGCCAATGGTATACATTTCTACCGACTACGTTTTCGATGGTCAAGGAACTACTCCATGGAAGCCTGACTTTAAAGGCTATAAGCCAATGAATGTTTATGGTGAAACCAAATTAGGTGGCGAAGAAGCTGTTGCCAATACTTTGGATAAGTACTTCATCGTTCGTATCGCTTGGGTATTTGGAGTTAATGGTTCTAACTTCATTAAGACCATGCTTAAAGTAGGTAAGAGTCATGATGAAGTTAAGGTTGTTGATGATCAAATTGGTACTCCAACTTATACTTTTGACTTAGCACGTTTGCTCGTTGACATGATTGAAACGGATAAGTACGGTTACTACCATGCAACCAATGCTGAATTGCCAGAATCTGAAGGTGACCATAATGTTGATGGTACTAAGACTGGCTACATTTCTTGGTATGACTTTACTAAAGAAATTTACCGTCAAGCTGGCTATGATACTAAGGTTACTCCTGTAACTACCGAAGAATACGGCTTGTCCAAGGCTGTGCGTCCATTTAACTCACGGCTTGACAAGAGTAAACTTGTCGAGAATGGTTTCACTCCACTTCCAACTTGGTCTAATGCCATTAAGCGTTACTTAAAAATCTTGAAAAAAGATGGTTTCTTTGACGAATTAAATTAATAATTACACTCAATCTACCCTATGAGTGAGAACAGGACACGTTGTAATAGCGTGTCCTGTTTTTTGCTTAAGCGTTTGAACTATATTTGTAAATAAAATGACACCTTTATTACAATTTTATTACTATACATGGCTAATCGTTTTCATATGATATAAGAAGACGGATCTTCATAGGGAGGAATTACATGAGTATTAGTAAGAAAGATTCACTACTGACATTTATCTCAGCGGCAACTTTGCTTGGAATGTTTGCAACAACTAATCAAGCAGTTCACGCTGATACCATCAAGACACCACTTGTAGCAAAATCACAAAATGAAAATAAACAAACTATTGTAGCTGGGCAACCTGCCAAGGATGATAAGGCTGCCACAACTGCAGAGCAACCTGAAAATGTTCAGCCTAAAGCTGAAGCAACTAAAGAGAAGGCAGAAGCTACTAAAACAGCTGATAATAATCAAACAACTACTAAAAATACACAGACTCAAGCTAATAAGGCTGTAGCACCTACTACTCCTCAAACTACTAAGACTAATGATTCAAAGGATAGCAAAAAGACTACAGATAAAGATACCTCAAAGAATCAACAAGAAGTTCAACCAACTCAAACTACACCGGTAGAACAAGAGCCAACGGTTTTTGTTCCTCAATCTGAACTTCCAACTGATGACAGTACAACTGAAAAAGCGACAAAAACAGACTATCAATTAAGTGAAGAAGCATTAAAGGTTTTGAAAGAGGCTGAAATCAATGTAGATTCTTTAACTAAAGATCAAGTTGCTAAGATTAAGAAGATTAACTTTAATGATACTAAGGCTAACACTGCTGCTAAATGGACGTATTCACAATATAGCGGTGTTGCTAACAAGATGCTTAAGCAAGATGAACGCTATCGTATTCCATATTTTAACGCTAAGAAAATTAAAAATATGGGCGGTATTACAACCAAAGATGCTCAGACTGGTAAAGTAGCGGATCTTGAAATTTGGGATTCATGGCCAGTTCAAGATGCCAAGACTGGTAAAGTGGTTAACTACAAAGGTTTTCAATTAGCAGTTGCAATGATGGGAATTCCACAGCAAGATGATTCTCATATTTATTTACTTTACAACAAGTATGGCGATAACAACTTTGATAATTGGAAAACTGCCGGTCCTATTTTTGGTTATAAAGGTACGCCACAAGCTCAAGAATGGTCTGGTTCAGCTACTGTAAATAAAGATGGTAGTATTCAATTATTCTACACTGATGTAGATACGAGCGAAGGAACAAACAATCAAAAGATTTCTACTGTTAACTTAGTTTTGAAAGTTGACAATAAGAAGGGTACAGTTAAGATTGCTAAGCGGAGATACCGTCATGTTTTGTTCACAGGTGATGGCTATTACTACCAAACTTATAAGCAATGGAAAGATAAGAACAAAGGTGCCGATAACATTGCTATGCGTGACGCTCACGTTATTTCAGTGAAGGGACGCCGCTACTTAGTATTCGAAGCTTCAACGGGTAGTCAAGATTACCAAGGTGAAGACCAAGTCTATAAGTGGCAAAACTATGGTGGTACTGAAAAAGAGGCAATTGAAAACTTTTTGAAGATTACTTCAAATGCTGATATGACAAGTCGTGCTACTTGGGCTAACGCGGCTATTGGAATTATTCGTTTAAGTAAAAACGAAAACAATCCAAAAGTTGATAAAGTTATGTCTCCACTTGTAAGCAGTTTGATGGTTTCAGACGAAATTGAACGTGCTAATCTCATCCCTATGAATGGCAAATATTACTTATTCGCTACTACTCGTCTTAACCGTGGGACTGGTGATGACTTATGGCAAGAAGCAGATCAGAAGATTGGTGATAATGTTGCCATGCTTGGTTGGGTATCAGATCACTTAACTTATGGCTATAAGCCCCTTAACGATGATGCCGGTGTATTAGTAGCAAGTGTTCCATTCAATTGGAGAACTTCAACATATTCCTATTATCCAGTTCCAGTTAAGGGCAGCAATGACGAATTGTTGGTAACTTCCTACATGACTAATCGTGGCTTTGCTGCTGGCGCAGGCAAACGTTCAACTTTAGCACCTTCATTCTTGATTAAGATTGATGGCGACAAGACTTATGTTGAAAATATCGCAACTAATCAAGGGGTCTGGGATTACAATAAGAAGTCTAAGAACAATTCTATGCTAGTAAGCACTATTAAGGGTGCACACCTTGATGGTGAACCAATTGACAAGAGTCAATGGAAGAATGCCTCTCTTGTTTCTCATATTGAAAGAACTAAGAAGACAAGCAAAAAGAAATCTGCGACAAATACTAATACAAAGGTAAAGAAAGTAACTAATAAAAAATCTCCTAACAAGCCCCTTTTTAAACTTACTGCCCCTATAAAGATCACTGCTATACGCAGAACGCCAGTTGTTGGTAAGGATGGCAAACAAGTAAAGACTTACATGGGTAGCAAGAAGTACAATGTGATTGGCAAAAATATCACGGTTAATGGCTTAGGCACCCAAAAGATTAACGGTAAAACTTACTATATCTTACAAAATGGCTACTATGTACTCGCTAAGGACTTCAAGTTAGCAGGTACGTTAATTTAAAATAGTCAACATGTAGTGGTCTTTTCTTAAAATTAGGACATATAGTAATTAAAACTAAAATAGGACACGTTGTAATGTGTCCTGTTTTTTAGTGAAAATGTGGCTCTTTGTCAAATGATGTTAATAGAAGTCAACTAAAAAAATAAATAATTGGAAAGGTATTAGGCTACTAATAGGTAGTCTGATGCTTTTTCTTTAATAATGGCATCCTTTTCTTCTCGCTTGATTCAAGTTACTAGATGATTGAAGTTAGTGTAACCGTAAGCGGTACATTCAATAGAATATAAATGACTTATGTACGATATTATCGGAGTGGGAGTTTAATAATGGTCCAAATGTACAATGGCGTGATAGAACTTGGCTTCACGATTACGATATTTACCAGTTGAAATGTCAAAAAATTCTGACAAAAGATTTTAATATTCAGAAAAAAATTTAATACAATCATTACAAGAGGACATAAGCAAATTACTTTAATTTCTAAAGAGTGGTATCAAAGGACGTTATGCAGTGAGGGGAGTGCCTCTTTTTTAGTGCAAAAAAATCTATTGATAGAATATCATAGAAATCTATCAACAGGATTTATCATAGAACCGTTTTTCTGTGTTCAAATCAATCGTACGGGAAAGAAACTCTTTTTTCTAATGTTTAAAGAAATAACTTTAAAGAGACGTTCGTCCATATATAAACTATTTAACAGTCTCGATTTTTCAGAGACATAAATATGGGTAAGAATCAATGTAATACTTAGTTTAAAGACTTAGGTGATATTTTTCATGATACAATATTAATACAATAATTAGATTGACTAAAGAAATGAGAACAGGTATGACGCAAGAGTTTGGCTATAGTAATAATATAAATAATCAAGACTTGATAAAAACTTTACACGAATTATTAAAGAATGTTGAAAATGAAATAGTAGAGTTTAAAGAAGCTAAGAGTAATTTTGATCTTGATAGGTTGGGAAAGTATGTTTCCGCTATTAGTAATGAGGCTAATCTACGTGGTAAAAGATATGGCTGGCTAATTTTTGGTGTTAATGATAAAACTCATGCTATTGTAGGAACGAATTATAAAAATAACCCAACTGCAATTGAAAATTTAAAATTAAATATTTCTAAAAGTATGACCGATGGTCTAACTTTTATGGATATATTTGAAGTGCATTCTTTAGAAAATAAACGTGTTCTTATGTTTCAAATACCTGCAGCCCCTATTGGAATTCCGACTGGATGGAAAAATAGGTACTATGATCGTAAAGGAGAATCCTTATCTGAAATATCGTTTGAAAAATTGGATCGAATTCGTGGTGAGCATAGAATAGACTGGTCTAAGCAATTAGTTAATGGAGCAACTATTGATGATCTTGATCCTCAGGCAATAAAATTAGCTAGGGAGAATTATCAACAGAATCTGAAAAATTCAAGTAATCCTAATGCTGCTATTGAATATGGCAAATTAAGTGATTTTGATTTTTTGCAGAAAATGCATCTGATTATTAATGGACAACTTACTAATGCAGCAATGGTATTGCTAGGAAAAGAGAGTAGTGAAATACTATTCGATTTTCCACCTAAAATTATGTGGCGATTACATAGCTCTAAGGGTGATTTATTAGATTCACAAATTTTTACAATACCTTTTATACTAGCTGTTGATAAAGCATATAAAAAAATTAGAAATTTAACGTATAAATATATGCCTAATCAAATTAGTTTGTTTCCTACAGAGACACCACAATATGATCCTTGGACTTTACGTGAATTAATTAATAACTGCATTGCCCATCAAGATTATGAACTTGGAATGCGTATTTATATTGATGAATTTGAAGATCATCTAATTATATCGAATGCAGGAAAATTCTTGCCAGGAAGTATTGAACCTGTTTTGGATCCAGCTTATGCTCCTCCCTACTATAAAAATCCTTTATTGGATACAACTATGGTAAATTTTAGAATGATTGAAACGGCTAGTTCAGGCATTAGACGCGTGTATTCAATTCAGCAAAAGAAACTTTTTCCTTTACCTGATTATGATTTGAGCGAATTTAATAAGGTTAAAGTGAAACTTTATGGGCGAGTTCTTGATGAAAAATATACGCAGCTTTTGTTTAGGAATCCTGATATGGATTTAGAGACAGTCTTCTTACTAGATAAAGTTCAAAAACATGAGAGAATTAGTAAGTCAGATGCTGCTAAGCTTCGTAAGAGGAAGTTGATAGAAGGTAGAATTCCTAATTTATATATTGCAGCTTCAGTAGCTGAATCGCTAGATCAAAAAGCAGAGTATGTTAAAAATAAAGGCTTAACAGACAAATATTATCAAGATTTAATTATTAAATATCTTACTCAATGGGAGAAAGGGAAAAAATCAGATTTTGTTAATCTGCTAAAAGATAAATTACCGGATAGTTTGACTGCTCGTCAAAAAGAGGCGAAGGTAAAAAATTATCTTCAGTCCTTACGCAGAGCGCATAAAATAATGACTCAATCTACTTCTAGTGGTAAAAGAAGTAGAATTTGGATTTTAGTGAAGAATATGAGTCATAGATAAATGAGATATATTTAATTCCGTAATTTAGCCATAATTTTAGCCATAAATAATGGCTAAGCTTTGATACTACAGTGTTTTGTTAATTATAGCAAAAATTTTTTAGCCATAATTTTAGCTATAACTTAGCCATGATTTTGTATTCATACTTTAAAAAGAACTTTTTCACGTATGATTGATTTAAACAAAACGTACAGAAAGAAGAATGTCTTCATGGATATACAGTAACTATTACAGTGCTGAATGAGTATCAAACATTACTAAACAAGCAACTCTTGAAATTGAAGTTTATCATAAATGAAACTTAAGCGATAAGTTTTTCTGTGTTTGTCTTGATGCGACGTATCTTCCGTTACACAGACAAACCTTTGAGCATGAAGCAGTTTATATTGTTATCGGTATTAAGTCTAACGGTCAGAAAGAAATTATTGATTATTGCATAGCCTCAAATGAAAATATTAAGGTTTGGAAAAAATGCTTCAAAGCATGAAAAATCAAGGCTTAAAACAAGCTGAACTGTTTCTTTCAATGGTGTTGTGGACATAAAAATAGGTATCTAGGCATTAAACTTACAATGATCTCTGTTTTTGGCCAAATCTATAAAAATTTTGATTAGATTGGAAGCCGCAGAGTCTCACTTCGATTGAAAGATAAATTACTCCAAAGAGAAAGATCTGTTTACAGATAAGATTTTACAGTTTCATTATTTTGGAAGATGAATAATGTCAACATACTATGTAAGTAGTGAATTTGTGAAGAAAGTCTCCGTATCGCTTGGGTATTTGGTGTTACTTGGGTATTTGGTGTTAATGGTTCTAACTTCATTAAGACCATGCTTAAGGTGGGCAAGAGTCATGATGAAGTTAAAGTTGTTGACGACCAGATTGGTACTCCAACTTATACTTTTGACTTGGCACGTTTGCTCGTTGACATGATTGAAACTGATAAGTACGGTTACTACCATGCAACCAATGCTGAATTGCCAGAATCTGAAGGTGACCATAATGTTGATGGTACTAAGACTGGCTACATTTCTTGGTATGATTTTACTAAAGAAATTTACCGTCAAGCTGGCTATGATACTAAGGTCACCCCAGTAACAACTGAGGAATATGGCTTGTCCAAGGCTGTGCGTCCATTTAACTTACGTCTTGACAAGAGCAAGCTTGTTGAGAATGGCTTCAAGCCACTTCCAACTTGGCCTGATGCCATTAAACGTTACTTAGAAATCTTGAAAAAAGATGGTTTCTTTGACGAATTAAATTAATAATTACACTCAATCTACCCTATTGAGAATAAAACAGGACACGTTATTGTAGCGTGGCCTGTTTTTTGATAGGATCTAAATGGAATCAGATACCTATAATAAAATGAATACAAAAAAAGGTTTGAATTACTTTGAAGATCTCGATATAGGAGATAAATAGTGAATATTAAAGGAAAGTATAGGACGTAATTTAAAGGAAAATAATATTGGATATTAGTATTCTTAGAGTGCCTTAGTAGCATGTCATTAATGGCTAAATTGGAAGAAATGAAACGCTATTATTTGAATTTTGTATAAGTTAAAAAGAAAAAATGCTTTATATCGTCCCATCATATGCTATTATAAGTATCAAAGATGCTGATAAAAGTATCGACCAGAGAGGAGTATAGGGGAAATGATAGACTTAAGTAGGTTTCAAACATTTACTTTCACAACTGGGGAACAGACTATGACCGTAACTAAATATGGCGTACGTTTTTCTAAAGCTACACTAATTCAATTGGGAAGACCAGAATATGTAAGAGTAATGATTAATTATGAGGACAAACAGTTAGTAATACAGAGTACAAGTCCCCGAGATCCTAATAAAACTAGTTTTTTAAAGCCAAGCAAGAAAAAAATGGAAGTGCAATGGAATAATTCTCTTTTAAAAGGAAATTTAAAAGAGTTAATGGGTTGGGATCTGAATAATGTGAGTTATAAAGTAAGAGGAAAGTTCATCCCTGATCAAAATTTAATGCTTTTTGATTTAAAAAAAGCAAGAGTTGAGAAAAAATAATTTAACTACAAATATACAAGGATGAAGTTTCTATCATACTACCAATAGGATTGTGGATATTAATGGTAGGGATTTAAATATTTAGTGGAGAGATATGGATAATAATCGTAAGCTTTCATTTGATGAACAAGTTGAATGGCTGGAGGATCACAATGTAAATATCAAGGATGTTGATAGATGTAAGTATTATCTTAAACAAAAAAATTATTTTTATAAACTCATTGGATATGTAAAAAGATTTAATGGTGATGATAAAAAAATAATTGATAGTTTTGAAAAATTAATAGATATATCTACCTTAGATATGGAGCTGAGGTATTGTCTTTTACCATTATGTTTGGATATTGAACATTGGATTAAAACTTATATTTTGAGAATAGTTACTAATGATCCAAATGAAGATGGTTATAATATTGTAAATCAAGTTATAAATTCGGATACTAATCCCGAAGATTTTAAAAGAAAACTATTTTCGAGTGTAAGTTATTATGATATGAATCAAGAATTTGTGATTCAGCCTGAATATGATGGGTTTTATCATAATCCACCTATTTGGATAATATTGGAAATTTCAAGTATAGGAAAACTTAGGTCCTTTATTAAGTATATGAGTAAACAAAGACCGGGAAATAAAGATTTGTTTCAAATAAATAATTCTATTAAATATATTAATAAATTACGTAATTCTTGTGCCCATAACCGAGAAATATTAACAGAAGATATTTATTCAAATTATAATTCAAGGATTCCTCATAATATATATACTAGCTTAAGAAATGATAATTTTAGTAAGGCACAACTATATAAATCATTATTTTTGAAAATTACGTTAACTTTAAAACTGCATAAACGTTTGTGTAGTAATGAAACTCATTTACATAGAATTATGGAACTACAAGAATGGATCAAACGAACTCAGCGTTTTCAAGAATTTTATCGCACTGATGATATATTTACTATATTTTTTAGTGATGTAAAAAATATAGTAAATACTTATAAATAAATATACTTGATTTATTGAACTTAAAGTTGTTATAATTCTTATAGAAACTATGGCATATTGCCGCATCAATCTTTTATGAAAGATTGTTGTATATAAAAAGAGGAGAGTAACATCTCCTCTTTTTTGCATATATAGAAGATAGATTATTTTATTGATTATTCACCTAATCACTTCAATACTTGTTGATCATTATTAATCAACTTCCTAACATACAATTCCAAAATTGCATTTCCAATATCGCTGCGGGGAATTTCTTTGATTTGTGTAATGTTGGGATTATCCCAGCTGGCCAAAGGAGTACCATCCACAATTAAACGGTTAAGAATATTGATGTTGTCGATGCAGGCGTTATGGATGCTGGTGCGGCGATTATCTAAGTTAGAGAAGAGTTGTTGATAATCTGCAGTGTTTTTTTCGGTTTGCCAAGTAGCTTTTTTCTCATTGAATCTGAGAACTATTTGACCGTATTGTTTGAAATTGTCCAAGGCATCTGTAACGATGGCGGTTATGTCGGGATCTGAATTATCCAAATAGGGCGTAAGCGCTGAGAGATTTAAGGTGACGGTCGTTCGCATTTTTGGGCGAAGAGCTTTTTTAATTTCGATTTGTGCGTCTTGATTGTAGGTAGCTACAATAGTTTTTAAATCATAGCTTCTATCTTGTAATAGGCCGGCCTCTTTTAGTAGTTGACCTACTTTTAGAATGTCGTCTTTAGGAGTAGTGCTCTTAGCAAGATCAAACATTAATTGATCTGCTCGTTCTAGATTTTCAATATCTTTACTAGTCATGGTTTATCCTTTCTTTTATCTAATTTATTATATGAAATTTTGAGAACCTAAGATACTTTTCTGCACAAATATAAGGTAAAATTATTTTTTGTGAATGAAATAAAAAGTTTAGGAGAGTATTTTAGATGAAAAATAAGAATTTCCTAGGAATACTAGGCGTATTATTTAGCGTTATGATGTTATTGACGGCTTGCGGTGAAGATGAGTCAAGCACCAAAGCTGTGACACACCATACTCAAAATATTTACAATGTAAAAATATCCAAGGTTAAAAGTGATGATGGAGACTTTGTGGTAAGTGGGACAACTAAGGCTCCAGATGGAAGCAAGATTTTAGCCCAAGGAGAAACCGATAAAGATCAAAATAAGGCTGCGGCTGACGATGATGCAGACTATTGTAAAGTCAAAGATCATAAGTTTACTGCCAGATTGACTGCTAATGATTTAACCGAAAAAGATATTAAGCAAGATTTAAAGATTAAGGTGAAGATCTGTGCGGTTAAAAAATATGATGTTGATTTTGATGAGTATAAGATCACTAAAAAGGTTAGAACCGCTTTAAAGAGTAAAGTTAAGACGACAGTTTTAACAGTTGATGATAAAATAGCTACCTATTATAAAAAAGACGATAGCGCATCAGATGACAGTGACTCAAATGATTCCTCAGATGAAGATGGCGATTCAGATTCGGATGAGGATGATTTAAGTGATGAAGATACAAATGACGATTCGGATTCTGAAGATGATGTTGATGATTCTGACGTGGATGATACGGATGACGAGATTGACGATAGCGATCTAGACACTGATGATGAAGAGGAAGATGAACCAGAAGACGATGCAGACGAAGACAGTAGTGATGAGTCTGCTGATACCAACTCGGATTCTGACAAAGTGTACACCGGTGATTCTTCACAAATTATTGGGGATGCTAGAACTAAAAAGTATCACATGCCAGGACAAGCTGGTTACTATATTGATAAGAAGAATGTAGTGATCTTTAACTCTGAAAAAGAAGCTCAAGCCCAAGGTTATATTAAATCTAAGAGGTAGTATACATACTATTTTTAGCCTTTACATATTGAAAAAGCACCTTCTCATTTTTAGCTTTTCTGCTACAATGAAAGGGAAATTATTTAAAAATGGGAGAAAAAATATGAAGGTTAGAAAAGCTGTTATTCCTGCAGCGGGTCTTGGAACCAGATTTTTACCTACAACCAAGGCGATGCCAAAGGAAATGTTACCAATTGTGGACAAGCCAACCATTCAATTTATTGTTGAAGAGGCTAAGAAGTCAGGAATCGAAGACATTTTGATCGTCACTGGTAAGAATAAACGTGCTATTGAAAATCATTTTGATTCAAATCCTGAATTGGAACAAGATTTGAAGGATACGGGTAAAGTTGAATTACTTAAGTTGACTGAAGAAATTACCGACTTAGGTGTAAACTTGTACTACACTCGTCAACCACATCCAGCTGGTTTGGGGGATGCGATTTTCCGTGCGCGTAGTTTCGTTGGGGATGAGCCATTCGTCGTTATGCTTGGCGATGATTTGATGCGTGACAAGGTACCCCTAACTAAGCAGCTTATTGATGATTACAATCAAACTCATACGCCAACTTTAGCCGTTATGAAGGTGCCACATGAGGAAGTTTCTAAATATGGTGTGATTGCCCCTGAAGGTAAGATCAACGATAATCTTTACAACGTTAAGTCATTTGTGGAAAAGCCACCAGTTGCTAAAGCTCCAAGTGATTTGGCAGTTATTGGTCGTTACTTGCTTACTCCAGAAATTTTTGATATTTTGGCAACACAAAAACCAGGTCGTGGTGGCGAAATTCAATTGACTGATGCCATCGACACAATGAACAAGACCCAACGCGTTTTTGCTCATGTATTTAACGGTCAACGTTTTGATGTTGGTAACAAGGAAGGCTACCTTGAAACTTCCATTCAATACGGCTTGCGTCACCCTGAAACTAAGGATGCCTTGAAGAAATACATCATTGACCTAAGTAAGAAATTACAAAAATAATTCAATAAAATCAGCACTTGAGGTGCTGATTTTTTATTATCCAAATCTCTTGCTTTTTACCTGGACAGTAGTAATATAGATAGTGCAACTTTTGATTATCTATCATTTTATTAATAGTAAAGATTGTTAGAAAGCAGAGTTAAAAATATGCAATATAGTTCTAGTAAGCTGTAATTTAATTTGAATATATTAAGTTAATACTAGATCGGGATTATGTATTTTTAACCCTGTTTTTTGTTTTGCTTAAGGGTGGTGATATTGGCTAAGAAATCGTCGTTTGTCCTAGTTAGAATTAGTCTGCAAAAGCTAGAAAGAGGCTTGAATGAATACAATCGGATTTACCAATTATGCACAACCTGTAAAAAGTGAAACTCCTTGGCAAGAAAATTACAGCCAAGACACCACGATTTTTGGAAAAAACGTGTTTCTTCCTATTAATTATCATTCTGCACAAAATGATAATACATTAGTCATTGGGACGAGTGGTACAGGGAAGACATATTCTTTTGTTGAGCCGAATGTGCTGCAGGGGAATGCTAATTATGTAATTGCTGATGCCAAGGGCGATATCTTAGCTGATGTGGGTGCAAGCCTTAAGAAAATGGGCTATCAAATTCAAGTTCTAAACTTAGTGGACTTGAAGCATTCCATGACTTACAATCCAATTTTAAATATGAAATCTAATCTAGATGTGATTAATTTTGCTCATCAAGTAATGATTAGTGACGTGAGTGGCAATCAAACAACAGACTCGCGTCAAGATCCATTTTGGAATAATGCAGCTATGACTGTGCTAGAAGCGTTGATCTTTTTCACACAAGAATTTCTACCAGAAAGTGAGCAGACAATGAGTACGGTAGTGCGCTTGTTTGGAATGCTTGAAGACAATCCAAAGAATATTGAGCAGGTTTTGGTATCACTGGGTGATTCGGATTATAATTATGAATACGAATATGATGACGATCTGACTTTTGGTGATTGTTTATTCAATTGGGCTGTGCAAGAAAAGCCAGATTCAGAAGCAGCAAAAATGTGGCAGCAAATCGCAGGTTTGCACAGTAGTGATCGGACCTGGGGGAGTGTTTTAGGAATTTTGGGTGCGGCCTTGAGTCCTTATCGAGTAAAAGAAGTTGATCGACTCCTAAGCAGTAATCAAGTTGATTTTAGTCAGCTTTTAAAACCAAAAACGGCTTTCTTCATTTTATATGATGATTCTGATCCATCCAAAAACTTCATTTCTAATACGCTGTATTCACAACTTTTTAACTTTTTGTATCATGCTGCTTTCAAGCTTGAAGGTAAAACTTTGCCAGTTAAGGTGCGCTTTTTCTTAGATGATTTCAAAAACATCTTGATTCCTCACTTTGATGATTACTTGGCAACGGCGAGAAGTCGGAACATTTCAATTTGCATGATGCTTCAAGACGAATCGCAGTTGAAGGCAAAGTTTGGCAATAATACTCCCAGCGTCATTGGAAATTGCAGTGCCTATCTTTTGACGGGAACGACAGATTTGGCAATGGCGCAAACGGCGTCCAGTCGATTTGAACGGAGTGCGAAAATGATCCGTTTGATGAATGAAGATCATTTTTTGCTTGATGTTGGGGGTTATATTGTCGAACCAGTCCGTTATGATTTTCATACTCATCCGCATTTTATCGATAAAAGATTTAACATTAATAATCAGTTCAATACTGCTAATGATGATGGAGAGGGCGGTTGCAAATGGCCAGAGTTGGCTGATATTTTGAAATCGTTGCCTGGAATTGAAATGAACGATGTTGAGTTAATTGACAGTTTGTTCTAAAAAAATAAAGGAGCCTGTGAAAGGCTCCTTTTTTGATAGAGAAGATTGTATAATTACTACTATAAGGATTTTCACATATAGGGCATAACGATGAAGAAAAAACTACCACTTATTTTAATTCTGATCTACATCTTTTTTTGTGGTTACCTGTTTGTTTCAACTCATTTTTTAAAAAATATTACTGGAGCCACTCCTCAAGATCAGATTTCTTTAAAACAAAAGAAGCAAATCAAAAAAATGCTGAATAGCTTTGGTTTTAAGGGAAATGCAACTTTTTATAAAGATGGTAAGCGAATTTGGAATTACACCACTGAAGGGAATATTAATTCGGCTTACTTGATTAATTCAGTTCAAAAAGCATACACTGGTGCAATGGTTATGCAAGCGGTTAATGAGGGAAAACTGAGCTTAGATGATAAAGTAGCGAAGTTTTATCCAAACGTACCTAATGCTGGCAATATTAGTATTTTAAATTTGCTTGAAATGACTAGTGGCTTGTCGGAGCAGGGACCATTTGGCAATAATCCCTTCAAAAATGATGATGATAATGCTCAAAAGACGATTCAAGATATGCATTTTGACGATCAAAGTTTTAATAAATGGAACTATCAAGATGTAAATTATGTCCTACTAAGTCATATTTTAGAAAAAGCGACAGGTCGCAGTTATGAAGACCTCTTTAATGAGATGTATGTGTATAAGCTCGGGCTCAAGCACACGGATTTTCTTTGGGCTGATGCACAAAAGATTAAAGAAATTGAGCTAATTCCTAGCAGTACTCAAGTTGATATGAATGAGATTCATGGCTTGCTGGGTGCTGGAAGTGTTGCAATGTCTAATGATGATATGTTTCTTTCAATGTCGGCACTTTTAAGTGGGAAAATATTGCCAATGCAAAGCATTCAGACAATTTATGGCCTGGGAAATAATCAGGCACAATATCGTGGCGGTTTATATACAAAGGATGGATATTATCAGGCAAATGGAGCCGGATATAATTATTCAAGTTTTATTCGAATCTCTAAAGATGGCAAGAATGCGGTGATTTTGCAAACGAATGTCAATCAGTATCAGGGATGTAACGATAATGCAACGGCAATCTACAATATGCTGTTTAATGAGAAGAAGGAGAACTAGATGGATTTGTGAATCAGATAAACATAACAGAGAGATTAATATTTGTTCATAAAAATAAAAAACTACTATACTCGTGGTTAAAAATGTGCGATTATGGTAGCTAGCAACTTACTGATATTTAGGAAGACTGTTTAGAGATGAGAGAACGTAGAGAAAATAGGCGGAGAAGCTTTAGTCTCATTTGGCTAGGGTTATTAGTGATTGTCATCTTTTGTGGCTTGTTTTTCCCCGAAATTCCTAACATTAATACATATATCAATTCAAATAACGAACATCATTTACTGATTACAAAGGTCAAGATTGCAGGAGATGCTCCAATTAAGTATCGACATAATCATCCTGAAGGGGTGGTAATCAGTCAAACGATTAAAAAAACTGACACCGTTCATGCCTATGTAAGTAAAGACGGTGTTATTCAAATGCATTTACCAAGCAAAAGTGCTACTGATTCTCATAGTAAAATCAATACCCGTTATATTCAAGTGGGAGTAGGAGAAGAAGATAATGCTCCAGATTTTGCTAAAAGTATGGATAATGCAGCAATTTATACGGCTAATTTGATGCATAAATATCACCTAAAGCCTGATGCAACTAGCTATAACAATCGTACTTTGTATTCTTTAAATGATTTAGTTCATAGTAAAAATAGTACTAATTTAGACGATTATTTTGGTCGATTTGGGTATAGTAGTGTGCAATTTTATAATTTGGTGAGTCAATACTACTATAATAAGGCAATTACCGCACCATTTGGATTGCCAATCTTTGAACGGATAATTATGGTGCTGAAGATTTTCGGAATAATTGGCGGAATTGTGCTAATTATAATCAGTATTTTTTTACCAAGTACCTTTTGGAAAAGATGGTGGCAATAGCTTTCACGCAATTGTCATGATATTAATAATCAAGTACAATATTTTTAGTGTAGTAATTAGATCGATGAAAGATGTTTGAGTTGCAATTAAGCAGAACAAACCGGGGAAGTGAGCAACACAGTGACTGTAAATAAAGATTTGGATCAGCAGATTATCGCCGTTCAAAAAGAGATGAGTGGAGATAAAAAAATTGCCGAATCAGAAAAATACCAACAAATTAATGGAAAGATCTCTTCAATCTTGGATAATGAAATTAAAAAGATCCAAGCTAAGAGACCTAATTTTTGGGTACCATTAATTATTTTGCTGATTATTATGGGGATTATTTCTGCTGTTCTTCATTTTGGAAGAAGCAGATTTTGGCTGGTTTTAGTAATTAGTATTGCAATTTTAGCGGTAGAATATTTAGGCTACGATTTTTGGCGTAGAAGTCGTGTGGAAAAGAATTATAGCGAGCTTTTACAAATTCAAGGAAAAATCGAAAAGACTAAAGGAAACTTTAATCCTAAATATCTTGATTTAGAAAATAAGCGTGTCGACTTACTGGATAAAATTGATGAAATTTTTGATAAAGATGGCGACAACGATCAAGCGTATCATGTATTACGTTCAAAGTATGGTGATTTACTTGTGCGGGATATTTTTGATAAAAACGGTTTTCGCCATTATCAAATTGTCTACTCTCTTGATGGAAAAATTGAACAAGTTCGGGAGTTTTCTATCAGTAGAGCGGGTTATTTGTTGACCATTTATGAAGATGGCAATATCAAAAAGCGCGAATTCCACGGAGAAAGTGGAACTGTCTTATCATTGAAAAAATATGATGATTTGTACAATGTGACCGATAAAATTGGTGCAATCAAAGATCAATATGTAGGTGAGATTGCGGCTAAAGTTAAGGAAATTGATAAGATCAAGAAAAATACTCCTACTTGTACTTATAATTGGTTTGAATATAAGAAAATTTCAGACGATCAAGCAGCTGACTCTCTTAAGGAAGCGGAATACATTGGTCGGATGAAAGAAGGAAAAGAAGAAAATCCTGCTGAGCAACTTGATCATGACTTAACTGATAAGAATTTAGAAGGAATTAGCACGATAAATGAGCTCTATTCTGACTATGACCAAGAAGTAGAGAAACTTTATTCTAAAGTAGAAGCCTTAAAACAAAATAATTATAGTGTATATAAGTCACTCACTGACCTAAGTTGGTTCTTGAGACCGGTAGAGGTGTTTGCTGGAGAATCTAAAAAGAAAATTTGGAGTCACCTTAGTGATATTTTGGCTTTAAATGCTGCTCAAGCTGAAGTTGTAAAGCAGTTGGAAAAATCAGATGATGTTTATATCATTAATAATTTGATTTTACCGCTTGGAGAAGGAGTTACTACTAAGATTGACCATCTTGCTATCACCCCAGCGGGAATTTTTATCATTGAAACTAAGGCTCGCAATATTGAAGATGGCCGAATTTATCGAGCTAAAAACGAACTCGATAAGGCAGCCATTAGAAAGCAAATAACTCTTCATAAGGACGCTATTTATAATCAATTAAAAATTGCAAGTCGGGGATTTTTTGCTTCAAATGCAGTTGAACAAATTTTAAATAAAGATGCTATCCGCAGCTTAATCGTGATTGTAAATCGTGATAATCCACAAAAACAAGATTTCTTAATTGATAATCCGAACTTTTATCGAGAATATGATCGCAGTTTGATCATTAATCCTAGTGAAATTGAGCATGTGATTCACCGTAATACATCTGGGATTAATTTGGATGCCGATGCTCGTAAGATGGTGGCTGCTGCGCTTGAACCAAATGCTAGATTGGTAGATAAAGAACAATTAGGATATGATTTCTTCCCATATCTTAATGATTTAACAGGGCAAGAATATAGTGGACAAATTTGGAATCAGTTGAAGGGGATTGCGGATCTTCAAAAGATTATTTCGGATTTAAGTGAATTAGTTGAAAAATTGATTGAATTTGAAAGAGAATATCAAACTTATGAATCTTTACATGCAATTTTACCTTATTTCACTGATCATATTCCTGATGAAGAAAAGCAACTCACTGGAAAAGTGAAGGATGTAGTAGATGAATTAAGCCAAGTCGTTCATCAACAAAATAATTTGCTAGATAAGACTGAAAAAACTGTTGATCAAGCTGTGGTTGGTTATAGTGATCGCATTAAAACTTTACAGCATATTGAAGAGACAAATCTTGATGCTGTAGTTCCAATTGCAGTGGCCGTGGTGATTAGTACTTTAGTCGGCACAATGTTTTAAAGTTTGCAGATAATGCAAGCTTTATTTTTTTGCGTCAATTTTCCAAAGAAGTAGTAAACTAAAAAGGTAAAATCTACTATTTTGGAGGAATTATTGATGAAAATGAAGAAATTCATGCAAATTTTAGCCATTGGGCTTGCAATGTTAATGGGAGTAGAAACAGCTACAGGAGTGGCTAATATCAATCCTACAACGCATACTGTTCAAGCTGCTCGCCGCCGTTATAGAAGGAGAAGAAGACGCCGAGTTTTAGATCGGACAAAGATTTATACTTCTACTAGACCAGTAATTATTGGAAATCGTCGTTCCCATATTTATCATGTTTATCGCCAACATGCTTATCGGATGAATCGGGGAAATGCAGTTTATTTTAGAAGTGAAGCCGCAGCCCGCGCAGCTGGCTATCGTAAGTCTTATAGATAAATAGAATAGGATTTGATTGTGAACTGGAAAAAAGTGGGCCAAGTTATTTTATGGATCCTATTTTGGTATTATTTATTGCCACATTATCTACTGAAAAGGTACGTTTTTAAAGGTAAAAATGGTGGTGTCTGGTCAAGTATCTTAAGTGTGGTCATTGCCTTTTTCTTTTTGGTTTTTGCGATTGGAAGTCAAGCTAGTGATGAGGATGAGGCTGATAGTCATGCCTCACCTAAAGTTCACTATGTAGTGAAAAAGGTTGGAACTACTCGCTTGGCTGAAGCTAAAGCTAAAGAAAAGATTTTAAATAAAGAAAAATCCACTAAAGAAGCTGAATACGAAAAATTAGAAAAAGAACTAAGTCGTGCTCAAGCAGCCAAAGAAAAACAGGAAGCTGAACAAAAGGCGCAACAAAAAGCCGCTGCTGCTAAGGAAAAGAAAGCACAAGCCGAAGCTAGAAGAGCTGCAAAAGAAGCACAAAAGCAAGCAGAAGAAGATTCTTCAACTTCTGATTCTCACTCGGAAACTCATCACAGTAATTCTCATGAAGGAGATTTATATACGGGTGAATCAGGAAAGATCATTGGTAATAGTCGCTCTCACATATATCATGTTCCAGGGCAAGCAGGTTACCATATGAATTCCGCAAATGCCGTTTACTTTGATTCTGAGCAAGATGCAATTAATCAGGGATATCGAAAGGCAAAAAGATAATGAAAAAGAAAATTATTGGTCTAATTTCTGGTGTGCTGGTTGCAGTTTCTTTGGTTGGAGTTCAAAATTCCCAATTTGTTGCTTTTGCTAAGGATAAAATTGTCACCAAGTATCGTTATGATCGCAGTGATCAAAATAAAGCCGAAAAAATTGAAAAGAAAAATAGAGCGACTGAAAAGCAAATTGCTGCTTTAGATAAAAAGATTGCTAAATTACAAAAGCAATTAAAGAAATATAGTGGCGCTCATACAGTTGAATCAGTTAGTGCAGCTAAATTGGCTAGCTTGAACTATTCTGGTAAAGACGTCATTACTGTTAACAATAATGAACCGAGCTTTAGTAAATCAGATTTAAGTACAAACCAAGGAGCATGGCAGCGTTACGGCGAATTGGATAATGAAAGTCGTGTTACTGCAGCAAATGCTCTTCTTAATCAGAAGTTGATGCCTAAAGCTCAGCGAGAACCGCTGCACGTTAATCCAACTGGTTGGCATAATAAACGCATAGCTGGAGGCTGGCTTTATAATCGTTGCCATTTGATCGGATATCAATTAACTGGTCAAAATAATAACTTGAAGAATTTGATGACGGGAACGCGTCAACTTAATGATCCTGATATGTTGCGTTATGAAGATCAAGTTGCAAATTATTTGAAAGAAAGTCAGCATAATTATGTGCGCTACCGTGTAACTCCAATTTTTAGAGGCCAAGAACTTTTGGCCCGCGGAGTAGAGATGGAAGGGCAATCTACTAATTCAAATAGCGTTCATTTCAATGTTTATATCTTTAATGTGGCTGATGGTGTAAAACTAAATTACGCTGATGGCACTAGTCAAAGATAGCAAAGAGCTTGCAGGGATGCAGGCTTTTTTGCTTATAAGTTGAAATTTTTGGAATAATTGTTAGGCTAAAGAAAAAGACAGACTTAGAGAAAAGGTAAATTGTATGAGTAACAAAAAAATTCTAAAAAACAAAAAGACCTCTTGGTCTAAAAAACATAAGATTTTGATTATTACTACACTCTCTATCATTATTCTTCTTGGTATCTTTTATGCCTGGGGAAGTTATTATTATGCTCGCAATCGCCAAATAGATAGGATCATTGACGAGATTTCTAATCCAAAAAAGGATTTATCAAGCTATGTCATGCCTACTAGTCCTGATATTGATGTAAATGAGAGTAAATTAAAGCCGCTCCAAAATTATTTTGCCGAAAATAAGAATGCCCTCAATAAATTAACCAGTAATTTACGGGAAGGAAAAGGTAGTAATGAAATTAGTTTAGTTGAATCAGGTACTCATTTTTTATTCTTCCCCAAGTACCAACTTCGGGTTCAAGTTTATCGTCCGCAAGTTGAAACCAATCATCCCAATTCTTATTTAGTAGTAAATGGGAATAATATGGGTACTCTGGAAGGCGGAGGTCAAAATTATTACCAAGATTTGGGCTTAGTATTTCCCGGGCGATACCATATTATTGTAAATACAAAAGTTGCTGGGCGTAAGTTACGCGCAAACTCCGTGGTTAATATTTGGTCTAGTAAAAATATTAACATGAATATTCGAACGGCAACTTTTCAGGTAAGAAGTGTTCCCAATGGAGAAATTTATATTAATGATCATAAAGTTGCAAAGTTGAGTAAGACAGGACAATATATGTTTAAAAATTATCCAATTGCGAAAAGTATGGAGCTTTATGTTAAAACTGAATACAAGGGCAAAACTATAAAATCTGAAAAAGTAACCGATTTTCCTCAAACAATTAGTCAAAAATTCGCTAGTAGTGAAGATGGAATTAGTGATTATGACAATGTTTCTCAATATGTTGGTAATCAAAATAAGGATGTTTATCAAGATGCCGAAGGAGACTATATTGTTAACCCGATTTGGCCAGGATTAATTGCTGATAAAACAGCTGCTCAAATTTTAGCTAATAATTTTTTGAAGGCTAATCCTAAACAATTTACTAAGGGAAAAGAAAATAAATCTTATAAAGAGCTTCATAAAGAAATAAAAAAGACTGTTAAAAAAGTTGATGCTAAAAAAATGGTAGATAAAGTTAAGATTAAGTCAATTTTGCCGATGGGCAAGAATTGCAGTTTAGTTAAGTTTGAAGCTTATTATAGCTTTAAGAAAGATAAGAAAAAGCATCGAATAAAATCTGAATTTACGACAGCTATTTTTAAGAATATCAACAATCAGCAAATAATTGAAAAGTTAGAAAAAAGACCTGAATAGGTCTTTTTATTTTTTGAGAAATTTTCGTAAGCGAGTTGAAAATTTACTCTTTTTCTTTTGTTTTAAGTATTGCTTTGCAAGCTGAACTTCGGGATTTTTGGATTTACTAGTAATAGTCTTTTTTATGGGATGTTTGATAGTTCGTTTCTTGAAAGAATCACGGGCGTGAGTGGCCGCATCCATAGCAATGTCAGGTCGCATGTAGTACAATTTTTGCTCTTTATAGGTATTTAATAAAAAGACAAAAATATCATTGATATCGCAAATACAGCGCCAAGCTTGGCCTTTTGAAATGGAATAATCTTCATCGTGAACCGCATCATTACCAAACTTGCGCACTTCATTAAACAAATTAATGATGCTAGTTGGATAATGAAGTTCTGATTGTAAATAAAAAGTGTCGCTTCTCAAAGTTCGACGATTACCGGTATGGACCGGGTAATAACGATCTAAATTTTCAATAGTAAAAATTTTTTTGACGATGGCTTCCAGTAGAAGACGACTGTTAACCATTACATCTCGATAATCTTCAATCTCATACAGTTTCAAAATTTTATTTGCAGTTTTGTACTGATTGCTAAAGAGTGAACTACTTTTTAAAAAAGCAAAATTTAGTTGTGCCATGGCTTATTTCCTCATTTCTGTTTCTTATCCTAGCGAAATTTTGCTGTTTATGCAAAAAAAGTAATTGACATCTCTCTAAAATCATATTAGTGTATTATATAAATAATACAGCGAAACAAAAGAATGAAAAAGGTGACTATCATGAACGCAATACTTAAAGTAAATCAACTTACTAAGACTTATGGTAAAAAAGGTGAAAAGCAATACCAAGCTTTGAAAGGTATCAACTTCGAATTGAATCGTGGTGAGTTTGTGGGAATCATGGGAGCTTCTGGTTCTGGTAAAACTACTTTACTAAATATTTTATCCACTCTTGATAAGCCAACTTCAGGTAACGTTGTAATTAATGGAAAGGACATTACCACGCTAAAGAAGAATCAAATGGCTGATTTTCGTGGTAAAGAAATTGGATTTATCTTCCAAGATTTCAATTTGCTTGATAATTTAACTAATCGTGAAAATATCGCACTGCCACTATCTCTTCAAAATGTTAAAGCACGGGAGATTAACAACCAAGTTGAAGCAATTGCCTCAAGACTTAACATCACTCAAATCTTAGATAAATATCCTGCTGAAGTTTCCGGTGGACAAAAGCAACGTGTTGCTTCAGCCAGAGCTTTAGTGCATAATCCATCTATTTTATTTGGGGATGAGCCAACTGGAGCACTTGATTCCAAGTCGGCTACTGAACTCTTAAATACCATGGATGATTTGAACAAAAATGATCAAGTTTCAATTTTGATGGTAACTCACGATCCTTATTCTGCTTCATACGCTCAAAGAATTTTATTCATTAAAGACGGAAAAATCGGTAAAGAACTAAAGAAGGACGACAAGAGTCGAGAAGAATTTTATCAAGAAATTATTGCTGAACTAGGTAGACGTTAATAGAAAGGAAATCGACCATGCTTTGGAAATTATCATTAACTGGAATTAAGAGTCGCTTCAAAGACTACTTGATTCTGTTTTCAGGATTGACCTTTGCAAGTGCAATCTTTTACATGTTTATGTCGATTGCCACCAATTCAACTTTTTTGAAAGGTGCTTTAGTAATTGCTTTTAAAACTACTCAATTTGTCTTTGGTTTTGGGATTGCCCTTTTAGCGATTATTACTTTTGTCTACATTGTATATGCCAATAGTTTTTTACTCAGTATGAGGCAAAAAGATTATGGAATGTACATGATGCTTGGAGCACGAACTGGTAAAATAGGAACTTTGATCTTTTTAGAAACCTTGATTGTTGGATTTTTAGCTACTATTTTAGGTGTTCTAATTGGAGTAGGTTTAACTCAAGTAGTTTCACAACTATTGATTAATCAATTGGGTTTACAAATCCATAAATTCGTTGGTTTTTACTTGCCGGCTTTTATTTGGACGATTATTTTCTTTGCTGCATTATTCCTGTTAGCGGCTCTTTGGAATCGTCACAAATTAGTTAAATCAAATGTAATTAACTTACTTCATGAAGATCAAAAGCCAGTGAAGCTTCGCTATAATAAAGTTTGGAAATTTATTGAAGCTATTTTAGGTATTGGATTCTTAGGAATTGGTTATTGGGCGATGGCTAAGTATCAAGTGCTATTGACTAATTCAATTACCATTGGCTTCTTTACAATTACGATTGGTTCATACTTTGTTTTTGATTCTTTATTTACAACAATTATTAACATTCTTAGAAATAATACAAAATTTGAATACAAGAAGCTTCATTCATTTACTTTAGGCCAACTTAAATTTAGATTAACTGACTATACTCGAATTTTATCAGTTGTTTCTCTTCTTTTCGCTTTAGCACTGGGTGCTATTACTGTAGGGCTAAACTTCAATAATATGGTTGATCAAGCTTTAGAATCTTCATATTATGACGTAGTTTTATATAAAAAGACCCCGCAAGTGGAACAAGATTTGAAAAAGGTTTCAGTAAAATCAACCAAAACCTTTAATTATAAACTTGTAGAAAATAACAAAGCTAAGAATCCGCAAACTATTTATATTTCAAAAGATGAAATTGCAAAGAAGAGCTTAAAATATCAGAACTTTTATGTAAATAAAAAAGGTCAACAATCTTATTCAACAAAGACTATTAATGTTAAAGAGTTACAAAAAGGATCTTCAGCCCAGACTGAAATGATGAAATACCAATTAACTCAATTGACACCTTATCCAGGTGCTGGAGTTAAAATTGTTTCTCAAAAACAATATGATCAGTTGAGAAGCGAAAATAAAAGTGTTGAACTATTAATGGTGAACAACTTTAGACAGAACTTTGCTAATATTGAAAAATTGCAAAAGGCAGCTGTTACTGGTTCACTTAATGATGATAATCCAGTATTAAATTCAACTAAGGCAATGAATTACCGCTTTGTATCTAGCATGGCCTCTGGCTTTGAATTTATGGGCTTTTTCTTAGGACTTGCATTCTTGGCAATGCTGGCTTCAACTTTAATGTTTAAAGTTTTGTCTGGAGCAAACAGCGACAAGCCAAGATACAAGATGCTTTGGAAGATTGGAACTCGTCAATCACTTTTGAAGGCTTCAATCGCAAAAGAAATCGGTGTATTATTTGCTTTACCAGCAGTACTTGGAATTATCGATGTCTTGTTTGGACTTCAGTTCTTTAAATCACTACTTAAAAATCCGTATGATAAGATTTGGATTCTATTTACTATTTTCTTAGTTCTTTACTTAATTTACTATTTGATCACAGTAAAACTGTATGAAGGAATCGTTCTAAAAGATAATAAGTAAAAAAGTGCCTCTTAATGGGGCACTTTTTTATAGGGTCATTTTATTATAAGCGGTGATTTTCATTTCACCCTTGTCGTTCATATCCATGAGAGTGATTGAGGCATTTTGTGGGCCATTGCTAATATCGATGCCGTTGCCATAATGATCGACAATACTGCGAATGGTGAAGCCGTGAGTAACGAGCAAAATGTTCTCAGCACCATCAAGTTCACTAATCATCTTAAAGCCTTGATTTACACGTTCCCAATATTCTTTAGCATTTTCAGCTTCATGATATGGGTCGGCTTCTTTGATCCAATCTTTAATAGTGTCAATTCGCTCCTTACGCAATAATTCATGACGATCGTCGTATCCATGAGGACCTCCGATCATTCTCCAGGCCATTTCAGAATCCATCCCTTCGAAATAACCATAAAATTGTTCACGGAAGAATGGACTAGCGATGTGTTGGAGCTCATCTTTATTTACATTATGCTTCATGATGATTTCGCAGGTATCACTAGCTCGCTTTAAATCGCTTGATAAAGCAATGTCAAAGGGGATGTCTTTTAAATGTTCACCTGCTTCATCAGCTCCTTGAACTCCTAAAGTGGTGAGAGGCGTATCACACCAACCTTGCATTTTATTGTAACGGTTGATAAATGTTTGACCGTGACGAACGATGTAAATTCTCTTCATAATTTTTCTCCTAATAAAAATAGCTACTTACATTGTAGTGAAAGTAGCTAAAGAAGGGAAATTATTTTTCTTTATATAATTTTTGTACTGCCTTAATATCACCTGGTTGAATAGTGTAAACAGAGCCTTTCGGATACATGACTGACACACCGTTGTTATGGTCAAGACCGATAGCATGTCCTAATTCATGTTCGGCGGTATTGATAATTCGATTTTGGCTGTAACCATACCATCTATTTTGTAAATAGTAACGGTTAAGGTTAACTTTTGCTCTTAATAAGTGGCCAGTTACAGGATTATAAGTTGTGGAAGTTTCACCAGCAGCACTGGTGTCGCTGTCATCAACTACGCCAATAATAATTTGAGCGGCGCTTTTATTATCAGTTTGCACAAAATTAAAGGCCCCCGTTCTATTCCAAGCATTCATGGCGTCGATGGATGCCGACCGCAAAACTGGATTATTTTGAATATTTAAATAAACTTTCGCAGTTGCGTTAGGCCAGCGCCGGTTAGATGTTTTAGTAACTGTTTCACTGCTACTGGATTGAGTTTTATTTGGATTTTGTGTGTGAGTGTCGCCAGCTTGCGGAAGCTGAAGATTTCCAGTCGTAATAAATTGACCAATTTTTTGTTTTAAAACAGCGACTGAGTCATTAGTTGCTGTGTGTATATCAGGATTATTTTGATAACTCCAAACCCCAAAGGCAAGGAGTGATAGAAGCAGTAAATTTTTTATAAAACGAAAAAAGCTTCTCATATAGCATCAACTCCAATGTTACAGATTATAAGTAAAAAAGGTAAATTTTTCATGAACTTTTACTTACATTTATTTAGCGAAAGCATCAAATTCTCAAAACAAGTTTACTTCGTGATAAAATAGAATATAAGTTTTCTATAGAAATAGGTGACTAAATGACTAAAGAAATTAGTGAAAAGCAACGTGAACAACAGCATCTTGATCACGTTTTGGACTTAATTAATGATAAAGAAAAGGAATTAAAGAGCTCTATTAAGTCCGCAGAAGGCGAAGCTCGAGACATTAATTCGCATTTCTTTGATGATGTAAAACTTGATTACGATGGATATTCTACCTCCATGGAAACTGCGCTTTCCATTCATCAACAACAGCAGCTTTTAAGCGAACGTGAACATGCTTGGCAACATTCGGCTAAACAACTTGATACTATTGAACGCTTAAAAAAGAAGCCTTATTTTGCGCGGGTTGATTTTAAGGAAAGTAACGAAAAAAAGCCGGAAACTATCTATATTGGCTTAGGATCTTTTGCGGATCGCGATGATCATTTTTTGATTTATGATTGGCGTGCACCTATTTCGTCCATTTATTATGATGGCAAATTAGGTGAAGTGTCTTATAACTCACCTGAAGGTGAAATTACAGTCGATATGACTAAAAAGCGCCAATTTATGATTAAAGATGGCAAAATTGAAAGCATGTTTGATACTAATGAATCAATTGGCGATCAAATGCTTTTAGAAGTTTTATCGGAAAAGTCTAGCACCCAAATGAAGTCGATTGTAACGACGATCCAACAGGAACAGAATAAGATTATTCGTAATACAAGTGCGGATTTATTATTTGTTCAAGGGGCAGCTGGTTCGGGTAAAACTAGTGCCATTTTGCAACGAATTGCTTATTTGCTTTATCGTTACCGTGGGAATTTGACCTCTAGTGACGTGATTATGTTTAGTCCTAATCAGCTGTTCAATGACTATATAAAGAATGTTCTTCCTGAAATGGGTGAACAAAATATGGTCCAAATGACTTATTGGCAGTTTGTTTCACGACGTTTGCCAGGAATGGAAGTTGAAAGTCTATTTAAACAGTTTGAAGATCAGAATTCTGACACTAATATTAGTGCATTTAAAGACTCTGTCAACTTTTTTAACTTAGTAACTCGTTATGCTAAACACCTTAATAAGCGTGGGATGATCTTTAAGAATGTTTATTTCCGTGATAAGAAAAAGCCATATTTTGATAAAGAAAAGATCAAAGACATCTACTATTCTTTCAATGAAAACTATAAGTTAGCCAATCGAATTGATGCAACACGTGAAGAATTAATTAAGATGCTTAATCGCAAGATTGCTCCTGAAGTTAAGAAAAATTGGGTAATGCAGGCAATTGAAGGTTTAAGTCGAGATGAATTAAATGAATTATATGATCGTCCTGATCAAGAATTTGGTTCAGAAAAAGAAGAAGAGAAGTTCTTAGGGCGAAAGATTGTTGTTAAGGCGCTAAAGTCCGTTTCAAATAAAATTAACCATAATCAATTTATTAACATGCGTGCCCAATACTTAAGCTTTTTGCGTGCGGTTCCAAAGATGACAGATCTTTCTAAGTGGAATATTTCTGAAGAAGATTGGCAAAAGCACATTGAAGAAGTTAAGGAAAACTTCAAGAAACACCACATTTATATGAATGATGTTTCTGCTTATCTTTACTTGTATGACTTGATTACTGGCCGTAGAACCGATTATGAAATGCGCTATGCTTTTATTGATGAAATTCAAGATTATACACCATTTCAACTTGCATATTTGAAGTATAATTTCCCACGTGCTAAATTCACGATGCTGGGTGACTTGAATCAGGCGATTTTTACTAAAGATGAAAGTCGTAGTTTGTTAAAACAAATTTCTGGTTTATTCGATCCTAAGAAAACTGATGTGGTGCAGCTTACTAAGTCATATCGCTCAACTAAGGAGATTACTGACTTTACTAAACAGATTTTGCGGCAAGGTGAAAAGATTGAAGCCTTTAATCGTCGTGGTCCCAAGCCTGCATTGTGGGAAAGAAGTAATGAACAAGAAGCAATTGAGGCTTTAGTTGAAATTTTAGACAAAAATAATGAAAATCAGCGCACCACAGCTGTAATTACGAAAGATTTAGCCAGTGCCAAGCAAGTGGCTGAGCAGCTCAAGCAAAAAGGCGAAAAGGCTACTCTGATTGCCACTGCTAACCAGCGCCTTGTACCGAGCACCTTAGTTGTACCATCATATTTAGCTAAAGGGCTAGAATTTGATGCGGTTGTAATGTGGGATGCATCAAAAGAAAATTATCATAAACTTGATGAAACTCAGCTAGTTTATACTATTACCTCTCGTGCGATGTATGAACTTGACATTATTTATATTGGAGAAAAAAGTCCTCTTTTAGATGTTGATTCTGACACTTATGTTGAAAAATAATGTTGACAAAAAAATTAACATCGGTTAACATTTTAGAAAATAAAAGACGTAGAGCAGAATAAGTAATTTAGATGACGCTGATAGAGAATCTTTGATGGTGGAAATAAGATAGCAATTTAAATGAAAACACATCTGTGAGTTGGTTTCTTGAAACTCAGTAGAGAGATCCGGGATTTAGCCCGTTACAGCTGAAGGTTTATTAGTAAACTTATTAAGGCAATTAATGTGAGTTAATTGTGAAGATGAGGTGGAACCGCGGATTTCTTCGCCCTCTTAGGTCCTTGAGACCTAGGAGGGTTTTATTTTTGCTAATAAACCTGACGAGGTAGACGACGTGAGTTGTCTATAAAGATGAGGTGGAACCACGGATATTTCGTCCTCTTGGAGTAATCCAAGAGGACCTTTTTTATTAGGAAAAGTAGGTGCGAGGATGAATTATATTAGTGAAATTATGCCAGCTCTTTTAGCTGGAACTTGGATGACATTGAAAGTTTTCTTTTGGACGCTGGTTTTAGCGATGCCATTGGGAGTTTTGGTTTCTTTAGGGGAAATGAGCAACATTAAACCTTTAAAGTGGCTAGTAGAATTCTATGTTTGGATTATGCGTGGGACGCCACTTTTGTTGCAACTTATTTTTGTTTTTTATGGCTTACCAATTATTGGGATTGTCTTTCCAAGATATGAAGCTGCCCTTTTTGCTTTTGTGCTTAATTATGCTGCATACTTTGCAGAAATTTTCCGTGGTGGCTTGCAATCGATTAGTGAAGGACAATTTGAAGCAGCGCAAGTTTTACGACTTAGTCGTTTTCAAACTATGACGCACATCATTATTCCCCAGGTAATAAAAATTGTTTTGCCATCAATTGGAAATGAAGTTATTAATTTGATCAAAGATTCCTCTCTGGTTTATGTCATTGGATTAGGAGATTTGTTAAGAGCTGGAAATGTAGCGATGGCGCGAGATGTAACTTTAGTTCCGCTTGTATTAGTAGGAGTAATTTACTTATTCTTGATTAGTTTGTGTGCTTTTGTTCAAAAGAAGATTGAAAAATACTTTAGTTACTACAGATAAGGAGGAATGGCAATGCTTGAAGTTAAGAATTTATGCAAGGAATTTAATGGACGTCCGATTTTAAAGGATATTTCCTTTACTTTAAAAGACGGCGAAATCATGACGATTGTTGGCCCTTCTGGTGCCGGAAAAACCACTTTACTTAGAATTATCGCGGGGCTTGAAACTCAAAATAGTGGTGAAATTTTAATTGATAATAAAAAATATGACTGCGGTAAAGTGGGCGTCGTTTTTCAGGATTTCAACCTTTTTCCTAATTTGAGCGTTTTACAAAATGTAACCCTCGCTCCAAGATTAGTTTTAAAAGAAAGCGATAATGAAGCTGATCAAAACGCTAAAGATTGGCTTGAAAAATTACAAATGCATGGCCATGAAAATCAGTATCCATTCCAGTTATCTGGGGGACAAAAACAGCGGGTCGCAATCGCACGTGCTTTAGCAATGAAACCAAAAATTCTTTGTTATGATGAACCCACAAGTGCCCTTGATCCTAATTTGCGTCAAGAAGTAGAGAAAATAATCTTAAATTTGAAAAAAACAGGCTTAACACAATTAATCATTACTCACGATTTAACTTTTGCAAAAAATGTGGCGGATCAGGTACTTAAGATAAAACCGTTAAATGAGGGCTAGCCTATGAAAAAAATTTGGATGATTATCCTCCCCTTTCTTTTGTTAGGGTTGACGGGATGTGAAAGTGTACAAAAAAGAGCTAATACTCAAGATACTTGGTCAAAAATTGAAAAAAAGAAGCAAGTGGTGGTAGGACTAGATGATTCTTTTGTGCCCATGGGTTTTGTGAAAAAGAATGGTCAACTTACCGGATATGACGTTGATTTAGCCAGAGAGGTGTTTAAGCAATATGGAATCAAAGTTAGTTTTCAAACAATTGACTGGTCAATGAACGTTACTGAGCTATGCAACGGTACAATTGATTTGATTTGGAATGGTTATAGCGAAACGCCTCAAAGAAAAGAAAAAGTTGCCTTTAGTCGCCCATATTTACGCAATGAACAAGTTTTGGTTGTAAAGAGGAATAGTCCTATTCATAATTTTAGTCAGATGAAGAATTATGATTTAGGGATGCAAACTGGTTCGACAGCGCAGCAGTGGTATGAAGGAAAGCAAAACGTTATCCATGCTAAAAATGTTGTTCTTTATGATCAAATTCCAAATTCTTTTTTGGACTTGAATGCTGGTAGAATTAAGGGAATTTTACTTGATGAAGTTTATGCCAACTACTACATTGCTCATATGACTAAGGGAAATTATCGGGTAATTGAAAATCCGAAAGTCCCAGCTGATATGTTTGCAGTAGGGATGCGTAAAGGGGATAAAACTTTACGTGAAAAGATCAATCAAGGTTTAATTAATTTGCAGAAAAATGGCAAATTAAAAGAACTAAATGAAAAATGGTTTAGCAAAAATAGCAATTATTTAGGTGAGTAAAATGGAAAAGATAAACGAATTCTTTTTTAAAAAAGTTGACGAAATGAGTGGGCGTGAACTCTTTTGTGTAGAAAGATTACGCATTAATTCCTTTGTAGTGGAACAAAAAATCACTCTTCCCGAACTAGATGATACTGATCTAGTTGCGACTCAAGTTTATTTATTAAATGATGATCAAACTTGTGCTTTGGCAACTTGCCGCGTCTTTAAGAAAGATGGCAAGTGGATGTTTGGACGCGTTGCTGTAGATAAAGATACCCGGGGCCAACACTTAGGGGCTAAAATGATGAAAAGTGTGCACCAGTTCTTAATAAACCAAGGAGCCGATCGCGTCTATTGTCATGCACAAATGCAAGCGAAGCCATTTTATGATTATTTAGGCTATGAAACCGAAGGCGACATCTTTGATGAAGGTGGCGTCAAACATGTAATGATGTATTACAAACTAAAAAAGTAGGATAACGATCCTACTTAAGATTAAGTTTTTTCTTAATACTTGGTACAATGGAATTAACTAAGAAGGCATTTCCTCTTGCAGTAAGGTGTTGACCATCTGCTTGATAAAGTGGGGAGATGTCTTTTTGCTTTTTAAAACTAGCAATTAAATCTGCGAATGGAGCATTATTAAGCTCAGCACAAGTTTTTGCTACTTGGTTAAAGGCATTTAGATGATCTGCTGGGTAAAATTGATTGATTTCGACATTGTTAGGATCAGGTAAACTTGGACCAACTACGATTACGCGCTTCCTTCCAATTTGATTAATCATAGAGAGCAAATTATATTGATAGTTTTCTAAACTGAGTCCCCAACCCGTTGAAGAATCATTGGTGCCATATTCGATAACTACTAGATCAGCTCCTGGATCAATTTGATGAATATAGTCCAATCCTTCAACGGTTGTTGCTCCACTTTTAGAAATATTATCGATATTTGTATTTGGTAAAGCGGCTTTGAATAAATCGGTAACGATAGCAGTGTTTTGATGGTTAGTAAAACCATTAAAAAGTGAATCCCCGAATAAAACTATTTTTTTCATATTTTTTCTCCTTTCTTTTATAATAAGATAAGAATTAACAAAGAGGAAAAATTATGAAGAATTATACAGCTTTTAATCGAGATGAATGGGCAAAACTTGCTCCCAAAAATAAAGTTGAGATTACTCAGGAAGAGTTAGCTAATATTAAATCTTTGGGGGATGTAGTTGATTTAACGGATGTGCATGAAATTTACACCACTTTAATTAGTTATTTGCATCTAGTATATAAAGAAAAGCGAAGCGGTCAAGCAAAACAAAGAGAATTTTTGCATAGGGATCTAAAACCTGCACCTTTTATTATTGGGATTTCTGGATCTGTAGCGGTCGGTAAATCTACTACTGCACGACTTCTACAACTATTGCTTAGTAGAACTTATCCAGAATTAAACGTACATCTAATGACTACCGATGGTTTTATTTATCCTAATGCTGAATTGAAAAGAAGAAACCTGATGTCACGTAAAGGATTTCCGGAAAGTTATGATATGGCCTTGTTGACCGATTTTTTAAAAGATGTCTTGAGTGGCAAAGATGATATTGTATATCCACTTTATTCGCAAGAATTAAGCGATATAGTTCCTGGGAAATATGGTCATGTTCAAAATCCTGATATTTTAATTATTGAAGGGATCAATACTTTACAGCTCCCTCGCGGAGGACAAGTAGTGACGAGTGATTACTTTGATTTTTCACTTTATATTGATGCCGAGGAAAACATAATTGAAAAATGGTATATGCAGCGTTTTTATAAAGTAATGGATATGAATAAGAATAATCCAGATAATTACTATTATGAGCTTGCGAATGCTCCTCGTGAAGAAGCAACTAAGTTTGCCGAAGAAACTTGGCAGATGATCAATCTAGTTAATTTAAGAGAGTATATTGCGCCGACTAAACAACGAGCTAGTTTGATTTTACATAAAACTACTGGACATTTAATTGATCAAATTTATCTGCGTCACTTTTAGTTTGGTATAATAAAATCATGAACATGATTTATTTATTATTAATTAAAAAGTTTGCTTTACCTCCAGCGCAAAATTTGGCATGCTAAAAGAAGTTGTTTTGTGATGAAGGAGATTTAAAAAAATGGTACAAGCAATTAATTTGAAAAAGGGAATGGTCTTCAGTCAAGAAGGCAAGTTAATTATGGTTTTAAAGGCTAACCACCATAAGCCTGGTAAGGGTAACACCGTTATGCAAATGGATTTGCGCGATGTTAAAAGTGGTGCGGTAGTTCACAAAACTATGCGTCCCACTGAAAAGGTAGATTTAGTTGAATTGGTTAAGAAGCCAGCTCAATTTCTTTATAGCGAAGGTGATATTTATACCTTTATGGATACTGCAACTTATGACCAATATGAAGTTTCTGCAGACCAATTAGGTGACGACAAGTTATATCTTATTCCAAATACTAACGTAGATTTGGAATTCGTAAATGATACTGAATTGATCGGCGTTAATTTGCCAGCCACTGTTGAATTGACTGTTCAAGAAACTCAACCTGAAATTAAGGGTGCTACTGCTGCTGGTGGTGGTAAGCCAGCTACTATGGAAACTGGTTTAGTTGTTCAAGTTCCTGACTTTATTAAAGAAGGCGAAAAGTTGGTTATTAATACTGCGGAAGGTACTTACAAATCACGTGCTGATAGCCAATCAAGATAAACTAAAAAGACGAGATCGTTGTGGATCTCGTCTTTTTAGTTGTTTATTATATCTTTTGAAAGAGCATCAATTTTAACTTTTGTAACTTCATTATGGTCAACAATTTTTACCGTCCAAATTGGGTTGGTATGAGATGGAGTAACGGCTAAAGTCCATTCCCGAGCCTCTCCACCACCAACTTTTTGGATTGCAATTTGGCTAGCTTCTTTCCTAGATACAAGCTTGTTGATTTGTAAAGTATCTTCTTCGGTGTCCGCTTCCTGATCTTCATTTCTTAAAGTAGATTGTCCTAAAATTTCTCCAGTACTGGCATTAATTTTTATAGTGCAATCTTTTTTAGTATCATAACCAACAATATCGTAAATATAGCTTTGATGTTGGATGGTTAATTTGATCTCTGTAACTTTAGCGTTAGGGTACAGACGGTGAAAGTCTTTAAGTGCTCGATTTTGACTAATTTTAATAATCGGAGCTTCTTCTTGAGCTGTAGTGGTAGAAACTTTATGAATAGAAGAAATTTTTTCTTTTTTAATCGGATAAGAATGATTAGTAGGTAAAAATTCCTTGATAGTCAGGCCAATTGCAATTCCAATGATTAAACTTGTAATTATAATTAGTGTTTTCTTCATATTACTCTCAATTCTAAATCTGATACACTTTCTATAAGCTATATTATATCTAGAATTGATAGAAAATTACCACTAATATGCACTAAAGAAAAAGTAAAATTAAAGCAATCAGTGCAGGTAACATTTGGACAAAAAATATTTTCTTGGTAGCAGTGAATCCACCAAAAGCTCCTACGACAATGATGAAAAGCATTAATAATTGCCAAACGTGAATTAAGACGGCAGGATTATTTGAAAATACAAAATAAGAAAGTAAGATAGTGATTCCCAACATTCCATTGTAAATTCCTTGATTAGCCATAGAGATGCGAGTTTCCTGTTTTTTAACATATTCCAGGGGCATATCAAACATATTGGCTTGCTTTTCTGGAGACGCAAAGATTTCCAAGCCACAGATTACAATATGTTCTAATGCAATTAACATTACTAAAAAAACTGAGATTAAAAATATAGTATTATTTTCCATAAATTTTTCCTCCTCTCCTTAAATATTACCTTATTCAGAAAGGAACTTCTATCATTATATTTTTTGTTGCATTTACGACAAAAACATATTAAACTTTGATAAGTGAGGTTAGTTATGGAAGAAGATACTTTAAGAAAAATTGGCACAATTTCAAGGGCTCTAGATTCAATTGCCAACATTGAATTCAAGCAGATGAAACTCACTCGAGGTCAATATTTATACTTAGTAAGAATTTATGAAAATCCAGGAATGATTTCAGACCATATTGCAGAAATTTTGAGTGTGGATAGAACAACAGTTGCTCGGAGCATTCAAAAATTAGAGAGACAAGAATTGGTAGTGAAAAAGTCAGATCCTAATAATAAAAAGATTCGTCATTTATTTGTGACTGAAAAAGGAAAAAAGTTAGCTCAAATAATTGAAAAAGAGAATAGTTTCTCGAATCAAATGGCACTAAGTGGACTAAATCAAAGTGAAAGAAAGCAGTTAAATAAATTACTCAGTAAAGTTGAACAAAATGTAGATCAAAATTGGCATTTTGTTAAAAATGGTGGAAAGAGAGAATATTGATAATGGAATATACAATTAAAGATGTAACAGAAAATGATGTAAAAGACTTGCAAGCTATTTCCCGGGAAACTTTTAAAGCTACATTTGATGAATATACTGCACCTGCCGATATGGCACGATTCTTAAAAGAAGATTATGCTACGGAAAAATTGCTCGCACAGATTAATAATTCTAATAGTCGCTTTTTCTTTTTGATGGTAAAAGACGAAGTGGCAGGTTATCTAAAAGTGAATGTCAATTCTGCCCAAACTGAAAATGTGAAACCAAACGCTCTAGAAGTAGAACGGATTTATTTGAGACAAAAGTTTCAGCATCAAGGATTAGGACTTGTTTTAATTAAATTAGCTGAAGAAATTGCCCGTAAAGAAAATTATGATTATATTTGGCTAGGAGTTTATGAACATAATTTAATTGCTCAAAAGTTTTATAAAAAAGATGACTTCACTAGGGTGGGACAGCATGTATTTCAAGTGGGGGAAGACCCACAAATTGATTATATTTTAGCTAAAAAATTAGATTAACTAAAAAAGCTCCATTTTGGAGCTTTTTTCTTTAGTCTTTTTCAACGTGCAATACTTTCTTATTAATTGCATCAATTTTAACATCGGTTTCTTTGTTAGCACTAACGACCTTAACTTCCCAAATAGTTTGATTATTGTCCTGTTCTAACTTCCATTCTTGGCTAGTACCTGTAGCATGTTTTTCAGCAATTTTACTTGCTTCTTCACGACTAATAGTTTTATCTAGGTTAATTCCTTTTTGTAAATGTTCGTCTAAATCAAGTTTTTCGGAATGAGTATTTAAAATCTTTCCAGAATTAGCATCGATATTAACTGTATATTCTTTATTCATGTCAAAGCCATCAATTTTGTAAATATACTTATTATTTTCAAGTTCTAACTCAATTTCTTTGATTTTTTTGTCTTTAAATTGTTCATTGAACTTATTTAAAGCTTCAGACTGACTTAAGTTAATTTCTTGAGTTTTAAGCTTAGTAGTATTTTCTTTTACTGCTTTTTTAGTTTGGCTTTTAGTGGAATTTACCTTAGAACTGTTTTTAGTGGAAGAATTGCTTTGGGGGGAATCATTGTTTGAACTACATCCAGCTAGCATAAGGGATGCTAAAGCAATTGAAGCTGTTACTTTTCCAAAAGTTGTTATTTTTGACATAATACATTCTCCTATATCTACGTAAAATCGCTTACTTGTATACACATAATTATACATGCAAATCATATATAAATCTAAAATTTAGATAGCATTTAAATCGGTTTAGTTTTTTCTTAATAATTTAAAATTAATGATTATAACATAATAAGCCGTTTTATTTGTGATTACTAAATATTTGTTGAATACTAAAAGTGCATACAATAATATATTTTGGACTTGAAAGAGAGATGTATTGTTATGGCTGATAACCTTTCAACAAATAAAAAAGTTGTAAGTAAAGGCTATAAATATTTTATGGTGTTTCTGTGTATGTTAACTCAAGCCATTCCTTATGGAGTTGCTCAGTTAATACAGCCTTTATTTGTACACCCATTAGTTAATACTTTTCATTTTACATTAGCTTCTTATACATTAATTTTTACTTTTGGTGCGGTAGTTGGTTCAATAGTTTCACCTTTTGTTGGAAAGGCATTACAAAAAGTAAACTTTAAACTTCTATATATCATTGGTATTGTTTTGTCAGCTGGTGCTTATGTAATTTTTGGAATAAGTACGAAACTTCCTGAGTTTTATATAGCAGGCATAGTATGTATGGTAGGTTCAACATTTTATTCTGGACAAGGTGTTCCGTGGGTAATTAACCACTGGTTTCCTTTAAAAGGGCGTGGCGTTGCATTAGGACTTGCCTTTTGTGGTGGATCAATTGGTGATATTTTTCTGCAACCTATTACCCAGGAAATCTTGAAGCACTTTATGACTGGTAATGCTAAAACTGGCCATTTAACTTCAATGGCTCCATTTTTTATTTTTGCAGCTGTCTTATTAATTGTTGGATTAATAATTGCTGCTTTCATTAGAGTGCCTAAATCAACTGAGACTTTGGCACTCAAAAAAGAAGTTAAGAAGAATAAAAAAGCAGCTCATGAAAAGGCTGCTCATGAATTCCAAGGTTGGAGCGGTAAACAAGTTTTAAAGATGAAATGGTTCTGGATTTTTAGTATTGGCTTCATGATTATTGGATTAGGGCTAGCCTCTTTAAATGAAGATTATGCCGCTTTTTTAGACACTAAATTGTCGCTTACTGAAGTAGGAATTATTGGTTCTGTTTTTGGGATAGCCGGGATTGTCGGAAATATTTCCGGAGGATATTTATTCGATAAGTTTGGTACAGCTAAATCAATGACTTATGCTGGAATTATGTTAATTATTTCAATTTTAATGATGATTTTTATTTCATTTCATCCCTATGACAGTAGGATAAGTTTGTATGCTGGTATGGGTTGGGCTATTACAAGTGGCCTATCAGTATTTAGCTATATGTCTGGTCCAGCATTTATGGCTAAAAGCTTGTTTGGTTCAAAAGCACAAGGCGTTAACTTGGGATACATTAGTTTGGCATATGCTATTGGTTTTGCTATCGGTGCACCTCTCTTTGGTGTAATAAAAGGAATTACTAATTTTACAATAGCATGGTGCTTCACTATCGCTTTTGTTGCGATTGGATTTATATTATTAATAATTGCAGCCATTAGAATTAAAGAGATACAAAGAGAAATGGTTGCTGATAAGCCAGATATTGTTTTGGAAAAGTAAAACAATTTAGAAGGAGGAGGTTATTATGGCTAGTGCAAGTAATGAAAAAACTGTCAGCAAAGCATATAAATACTTTATGGTATTTCTGTGTATGCTTACTCAAGCAATTCCATATGGGATTGCTCAAAATATTCAGCCACTTTTTGTACACCCATTAGTTAATACTTTTCATTTTACCTTGGCATCATATACATTGATTTTTACTTTTGGTGCTGTGGCAGCATCTATTGCATCACCATTTATTGGTAAAGGTCTTGAAAAGATAAATTTTAGGGTAATGTATTTAATTGGTATTGGTCTTTCAGCAATTGCCTATGTAATTTTTGGAATTAGTACAAAATTACCTGAATTTTATATTGCGGCTATCATTTGTATGATTGGGTCAACATTTTATTCTGGCCAAGGTGTTCCTTGGGTAATTAATCACTGGTTTCCTGCAAAAGGTCGTGGGGCTGCCTTAGGAGTTGCCTTTTGTGGTGGTTCGATTGGTAATATCTTTTTGCAACCTGCTACTCAAGCAATCTTGAAGCACTTTATGACTGGTAATACTAAAACTGGCCATTTAACTTCAATGGCTCCTTTCTTTATTTTTGCGATTGCACTGCTAGTTGTAGGTGTAATTATTGCAATATTTATTAGAACGCCTAAAAAGAATGAAATTGTAGTTAGCGAACAAGAATTGAAAGAAAGTAAAGCCGCCCAAGAAAAGGCAAAAGCAGAAGAATTTCAAGGCTGGAGCGGTAAGCAAGTTTTAAAAATGAAATGGTTTTGGATTTTTAGCTTGGGCTTTCTGATTATTGGTTTAGGACTAGCTTCTTTAAATGAAGACTATGCCGCTTTTCTTGATACTAAATTATCATTAACAGATGTTGGTCTAATAGGATCCATGTATGGAGTTGGTTGCTTAATTGGTAATGTATCCGGTGGGATCTTATTCGATAAATTTGGTACAGCTAAATCTATGACATATGCGGGATGCATGTATGTTTTATCTATTGCTATGATGATCTTTGTAAGTTTACAACCATATGGGTCTCATGTAAGCAAAGTAGCTGGAATAGCATATTCAATTTTTTGTGGTTTGGCCGTATTTAGCTATATGTCTGGTCCAGCATTTATGGCGAAAGATTTATTTGGTGCTAAAGATCAAGGAGTAATGTTAGGGTATGTCGGTCTTGCATATGCTATTGGATTTGCTATTGGTGCACCTTTATTTGGGATTATTAAAGGAAAGGCCAGTTTTACAGTAGCATGGTACTTCATGATGGCCTTTGTAATTGTGGGCTTCGTACTTTTAGTTATTTCAGTAATTAGGATTAAGAAAATTCAAAGAGTTTATATTGCTAAACATCAAAATCAAAAGGCTGAAGTTAAGGAGGATTAAAAATGTGTACAGGTTTAAGATTTACAGATGATCAAGGAAATTTGTATTTTGGTAGAAATCTTGATGTGGGTCAAGATTATGGTGAAAAAGTAATCGTTACGCCACGTAATTATCCCTTACCATATAAATTCTTAGCTGATAGCAAGACTAGCAAAGCTGTTATTGGAATGGGAATAGTAGTAGATGGCTATCCTTCTTATTTTGATTGTTTCAATGAAGATGGTTTGGGAATAGCTGGTTTAAACTTCCCTCATTATGCCCAATTTAGTAAAGAACCAGTGGATGGAAAAATTAATTTAGCTTCTTATGAGATTATGCTTTGGGTAACGCAAAACTTTACTACAGTTAAAGAAGTAAAGGAAGCTTTGAAAAATGTAAACTTAGTCAGTGAAGCTATTAATTCAGATTTTGCAGTTGCTCCTCTTCACTGGATTATCAGTGATAATGAAGAAGCAATTGTTGTGGAAGTTTCTAAACAATATGGGATGAAAGTTTTTGAAGATAAGTTAGGCGTTTTAACTAATAGTCCAGATTTTAACTGGCAAGTAACTAATTTAGGAAATTATACTGGTTTGAGTCCTCATGATGCTACGGTTCAAAATTGGAAGGGCCAAGAAGTTATGCCATGGGGTGTTGGGACTGGTAGCTTGGGTTTACCGGGCGATAGTATTCCTGCTTCTCGATTTGCCAAAGTAGCATATTTGAATGCAAATTATCCTACTCAAAAAGGTGAAACTGCTAATGTGGCAAAATTCTTTAATATTTTGAAATCAGTCGCTATGGTAAAAGGCAGCGTCATTAACAATCAAGGAAAAGATGAATACACAGTTTACACGGCTTGCTATTCATCAAAGACGAAGACATATTATTGTAATTATGCCACTGATTTTGAATTGAAAAAATATACAATTACTGATGAAAATTTGAATCTAAATAAACTTACGATTTATTGAAAATTTTGATCAAAAAATAGCCTCTAGATTCCCAAAAAAATCTAGGGGCTATTTTATTGGTTATTCACCTTTGAAACTACCATTTTCAACTTCACGGATAAAGTCGGCTAAGTGTTTATAATAAATATCTGGATTATCAACCATGTGGTGATGACCACCGTCTGGTGTAGTTACTAAACGAGAATTTGGAATTTCCTTTTGCATAATTTTAGCAGTAGAAATTGGCATTGTTTCTTGTTCACCAAAAGTTAAAAGAGTTGGAACCTTAATGTTCTTTAATTGATCTCTAAAGTGCCAATCTTTAAGCTTCCCAGTAATGACAAATTCATTGTCGCCTTGGAATGCGTGGTAAACATCACTGCCACCGATATCCTTTAAGTGGTAAAGCTTTGAAGGCTGCTTTCTATCAACGAAGTTAATGTTTAAAATTTGAACGTCATCTTGGTAACGTTTGTTATCGTAGTCATTATTTTCTTCACATTTATGCATGAAATCAATTTCACTTTGTGGAAGAACTTCTTGACGGCGACGGTTTACAGATTCTACATATTCATCAATTTCATCAACCATTGAAGAAATGATAGCACCCTTTAAGTGTTGACCATATTTTACAGCATATTCTTGAACTAACAAGCCACCCCAGCTTTGACCAATTAAATAGAAATTGTCTAGGCCTAATTTTTCTCGAACTTCGTCAACTTCATCTAAGAAATATTCATAAGTTAGATATTTTTTAGCGATTTTTGGATCAGAATAATCAGGTTGATCTGAATATAAAGAGCCTAATTGGTCATACATGGTAACTTGAACGTTAAGACCTTGCTTCTTCAATTGTTCTGCAGTATCTTCCCAGTATTCGTGATTACCACCAGGACCCCCGTGAAGGGCGAGTAAATGAATGTCACCTTCACCTTGAGTATTAGTCCAAAGATGATAACCGTTGTCTAGAGTAATAATTTTAGTACCTGTCTTCATTTGTAAACCCCTTTTCAACATTTCTTTCCATTCTACATCATTCGTTGATATCTAGCTAATTTGAGAAATTGCTACCTTTTCGCGTATAATGTTTCCAGTAATAAGTTTGAAGGGAAAAAGCAGTTTTTTATGAGTTTAAAATATGCGAAAAAAAGCCAAGTTGTGTTGTTTACAATTTTGGCAGCAATTAAAGCCTGTAATATTGTCTTTGTTGCTTATATGATCAAAATTATGCTTAATGTTGCTTCTTCAGGATCGCATGATTACATGCATCTAGTCTGTTTGGCAATTTTAACTGGACTTGGTCAATTATGTTTTATGGCAAGTAATTTTGTATATGAAACGGTTAAAATGACCATTGTTCGAGACGTAAATATGGTCTTCAAGAGAGCGAATCTAACTTATTTAGTAGATCAGGGTAATCCAGATATCAAAAATGGATTATCTTTATTGACTAATGATTTAAAACAGATTGAAACAAATCGTGTAAATGCTCAATTGGATATGATTTTACAGGGATTAACTTTTATTGGTGCAATTAGTTTTGCTTTTTATTCTTCTTGGCAAATGACTGTAGTTTTTGTAGTGGCAATGATTGTACCCGCCTTAATTCAAATGATTACCAGTCCAGTTATTACCAAAAAATCAAAAATTTGGGCAGCTAAGAATGCAATTTATACCCAGAATGTTTCTGACTCTTTAAACGGAGCTCAATCAGCTAAATTATATAATGTCCAAGAGAATGTGGTGAGTCGTGCTATTAATGCTGCTCGTAATATGGAAAATGCTTTGAGAAAAATGTCCTTAACTCAAGCATGGGCGTTGGAATTAATTTATTCTGCTGCTGAATTATTTTGTTTTATAATTCCATGTACCATTGGCGGTATTTTAATGATGCAGGGCCAATTGGAAGTAGGAACGCTGGTAATGATGGTTGACTTGGCAATGAACTTCATAACGCCAGTTGTAACGCTCTTTAATGAATTTAATCAAGTTAAATCTACAGTTCCAATGTGGGAAAAAACTAAGAAGGCTCTCAACTATACGTTTAAGCATAATAAGCATATTCCAGGTGATTTTGAAGGGATGCAAATTCGGGATTTATCTTATGTAACGCATAAAGATAAAAAACGGATTTTTGAAAATGTAAACTTGGATGTTCAACCTGGTGAAAAGGTTCTCTTGATGGCTCCAAGTGGTTGGGGAAAAACCACCCTTTTAAGGTTAATGTTAGGATTAAAAAAGCCGAAAAATGGAGAGATTATTATCAATCAGAAAAATGTTTCAGGTGATTGGGAAAAGGCTCATAATTTTTATTCCTATGTGAATCAAAAACCATTTATGTTTGATGATACTTTGCGCTTTAATATCACGTTGGGTAGAAAAGTAAGTGATAAAGAATTACAAGTAGCAATTAAAGAAGCTGGCTTAGAAGATTTAGTGAAAGAGCATGGCCTAGATAGCAATGTCGGCGAAGATGGGAATAATTTATCTGGGGGACAGATTCAGAGGGTTGAGATTGCACGCGCACTTTTGTCCCAAAGACCAATTTTGTTAGCTGATGAAGCTACTAGTGCGTTAGATCCTAATTTATCCTTGGCAATTCATAAAACTTTACTTGAAAATCCAAAAATCGCTGTTATTGAAGTAGCACATAAAATTTCAGAAAAAGAAAAATCGATGTTTGATAAAATTGTTCATTTGGATAAACATCGTATAGAAACAAAAATGTGATTTTTTATATAAAATAAATATACTTATATTAATTAAATTAGCTATTTTCTTGCTATGAAACAGCTTACATAATACAATGGATTTGTATAAAGTTTGTGTTTATCAAAGGAGTTTTAATTATGGCAGAACCTAAGTGGCTTAAAGATATGAATCCCGATGAATATATGAAAGAAGATTTCAAGGCAGAAGGAAAGTCCGAAGCTGGTACTACAATTGAGGGAATTGACAAAAATGATCCAGATTGGCTGGAAAAAGCAGCTAAAAAAGTTCATGCAGCTGAAGGTAGCGATTATGTAAAACTAGATGCAGGGTTAATGACAGTGGATCAACTTAACTGGATGCTTCGTAGTACTATTGGGGAATTAACTTTTGTTGATGATAACAATCAATTTTTATGGTACAACCGTCCAACCGATCCTAATTATAAGATGAAGGCTAAACGTACTCCTGACCAAGTTGGGGATACTATGGGTGCAGTTCACCCTAATGTGGGAGATGTGATTCCTGAAGCTAAAAAAGTGGTTCATGCCCTTCGTACTAAGCAAGATGGTCATGATGATGTATACATGCCAGTTCCCACAGGTAATTTAAAAGAATTGGTTTTGCATTATTACAAGCGTGTTGAAGATGATAAGGGCAATTACGCTGGTATTTATGAATGGGTTCAAGATTTATATCCACTTGTTAAATATTTCTGCGAGACTACTGGTCAAAAATTAGTCGTAGATCCAGATGCAACAACCGGTGCAACTTACCGTCGCAATTCAGATCCAGATGCAAAAACTGGTGCTTCGACAAAAGCTGAAGCTGAAGAAGAAAAGAAAGAAGAAAAGAAGGAAGAAAAGCCTGATACAACAACAGGTGCCTCGCAATATTAATATTTTTTCTAAAAAAGGGTGGCGAAAGCTGCTCTTTTTTTGCATAGCAAAATAAAAATAAAAGTCAATTCTTGTATTTAAAAAATCAGGCTACTATACTAGATAATGTCGTTTTTAAGAAAAAAGTTCGCTTCAAACACAATATATAGTGTTTAGGGGCATAGAATGGAATGGGGAGACTTTATGCATACTGATAACAACGAGAATTATTTTGTCTGGCTTTTTAATCAATTAAAAGGCTGGCCTGTACAAAACTACATGCTTTGGTTTTTTGCTTTTGGCTTTCAACTTGCACTTTTAATTCAGCAAAAGATGACGGCAGTCACTATCATCACTTTTATTGGTACTTTACTTGGTACTTTATGTGTGCTCGCAATTAACGCTACTAAAGCAATCAATGGTTGGCTTGGGTTGATTTCTGCAGCTTGTTTTATTTATGCAGGACTTGAAGCTAAGAACTACTTATCAATTTTTGAACAAATTGCTTATATTGCTACTCTTGATTTGCCAGTTATTCTTTCAGTAAAGTCATGGAACGATGATACTAAGAACCACTTGCGAAAGTTTGGGGCTAAAGAATGGGTTATTGCTATCGTTGGTACTTTAGCAGTTTATGCAGTTAGTGGTTACTTGATTGGTAAGTTTACTAATGATCCTCGTCCATGGATTGATGCTATCAGTTTTGCTATTTCTCTTACTGCTGGGATTATGTGCTTTATGCGTTACAACAACCAATACTTTTGGTGGACAGCTAGTGGTATTTTCCAATTAATTCTTTGGGGCGTAACTTATGCCGAAGGTGATGCTACCTTAGCGATGGCTGTAAACTCACTTATTTATGTGATTAATGATGTTTTGGCATTTACAGTTTCACCATGGTTCAATATGGGGAGACGTCGTGAAGGTCTGAAAGAAATTAAAAATTAGTTTTTGATTTTCTAGCTACTGAGTATTTGGTCAGTAGCTTTTTTTCTGTGCTAAAATAATTTCAAAATAAGAAAGAAGGTCTGAACATGGTAGATTATGATTTTGATTATATAAAGAACAAGTTTATCCAGTATGCAAAAATGAATACTCGCTCTGATGAAAATAGCAATGCAGTACCAACTACAAAGAGTCAAGTAAAGTTACTTAAAGAGTTAGTTTTTGAATTGAAAAAGTTAGGCTTAGTAGAAGTTTCATATTCTGAAAAGGATGCTTATACGGTTGGTAAAATTGCTGCCAATATTAAAGAGCAGCTTGCCCCAATTGGTTTTGTAGCGCATGTTGATACTGCTGATTTTAATGCAGATAATATTCAACCACAGATTTTTGAAAATTACGATGGTCAAGATATTGAATTAGGTCATGGGTATACTTTATCTGCCACAGAATTTCCTTCTTTGAAAAAAGTAATCGGGCAAACTTTGATCACTACTTCGGGTAATACATTATTAGGGGCCGATGATAAAGCGGGAATTGCTGGTCTTCTGGGAATGGCAAAATATTTGAAAGATAATCCTGAAATAAAGCATGGTGATATTTGGTTTGCTTTTGGTCCAGATGAAGAAATTGGTCAAGGAGCTAAAAGATTTGATGTTAGCCGTTTTCCAGTAGAATTTTCTTATACTTTAGATAATGGAAATCCTGGCGATATTGCGTATGAAACTTTTAATGCGGCAGCTGCTAAGATCAAAATCAGAGGCACAGTCGTGCATCCCGGGGAAGCTTATCATTTAATGGTAAATGCGACTCTGATTGCTAATGAATTCATCAATCAATTACCAGCTAATTTTGTTCCTGAAGAAAGTCGTGACTATCAAGGTTTTATCTTAATTTTACGTAATGATGGAAATGTTGATCATGCAGAAATTGATTTAATTATTCGTGATTTCGATACAGATTCATTTTTAAAGCATAAAAAATTGATTGAGAATAGCGTGGAATCTTTGAATCAAAAATATGGCGAAGGCCGAGTTAGTTTAAAAATGTATGATCAATATATTTCCCCTGGTGATACTATTAAAAAGCATCCCTATGTAGTGAATTTGGTCCACCATGCTTATCAAAAGATGAATTTACCAATTAATCACGTACCTTTTCGTGGTGGAACAGATGGTAATTTTATTACGCAAAAAGGAATCCCAACTCCAAATTTATTTAATGGAGGGGCCAACTTTCATGGACGCTATGAATACGTAACAGTTGAAAATATGCTTTTATTGGCCAAAACTTTGACTGCTATTGTGACAGAACATGTGAAATTAGATAATAATCGAGACGAAACCCCACTAACCAGATAGAATTATGACTTTTTATAACATTGACTATATTAAAAATAATCAAAATAGTGACCGAACCATATTATATGTATTAATGTTGATCGCGGCAGTAGCGATGATCATTTTTACTTTTTTATATTTAAAAGATCGTTTTGCAACTAGATATCGTGATTTAGGAATAATCGCTTTATTGTTTCTATTGCTTTTTGCAGGAAGCCAATATGAAAAATATACTCAAATTAATTCGCAAAAGTCACAAGCTACGCAAATTATTCCATTTATTAAATCAGTTGCTCGAGACAATAATGTGGCAGAAAATGATGTATTAGTAAATTCCACTAGCTTGCAAAATGGAATGATAGTAAGAATTGATTCTAAAAATATTGATTATCAATTGAATCTTAATGATGATAATAATACTTATACATTGAATCGCGCCCATGTAATTGATCATAAAATTGATGTGAGGAAATAAGATGCAATTAGACTATACTGAATTATTTATCAAATTTGCTTTAGGAATGTTAACCTTGATTTTTCAGATTAATCTTTTTGGAAAAAGCAATCTTGCTCCCACGACAGCTTTAGATCAATTACAAAATTATGTTTTAGGTGGGATTATTGGTGGTATTATCTATAATCCTAGTATTAAAGTTTTGCAATTTTTACTTGTATTAATTGTTTGGACACTCGTTGTCTTCTTATTAAAATTTGGTCGTGATCATAATAGCTGGATTCGAAATATTGTGGACGGTAAGCCAGTTCAGGTAATTAAAAATGGGGAAGTTTTAGTTAATAATTGTATGCGTGCAGGAATTTCAGCTAATGAGTTGATGTTTAAATTGCGTAGTCGAGGAATTTATTCTGTAGCTAAAATAAAGAATTGTATTTTTGAACAAAATGGTCAGCTAACTGTCATTGAAAATGATGAGGCAAATATACGCTTTCCAATTATTAGTGATGGGCAAGCTAATATTGATGTGTTAGAACTGATTCATAAAAATGAATCTTGGCTTGAAGAAAAAGTTGAAAAAGCTGGCTATAATAGTATTAGTGACGTGTTTTTAGGCGAATATAATAAGGGTAAATTACATTTTGTGGGTTATTCAAAAGAAAAGAGATAAATAATGACAGAAGTAGAGCAAGCAAAAAAATGGTTATCTGATGCGGATGCGGTAATTGTTACTGCAGGCAATGGTTTTGCTCAAGAAGAGGGACTAGATATTTTAAGTGAAGAAAATTTTGACAATAATTTTGGCGAAATTGCTGAAAAATATGATGTTCATACGATTGGGGATGCATTAGATAAGAAATTTGATTCTTGGGGCGAGCAATGGGCTTTTTGGAGTGAATTAATTAATCAATATACGCTCAATTATGTTCCCAGTGAAAATATGGGGAATTTGAAAAAGCTCTTGGATGATAAGCAATATTTTATTGCTACGAGTACGTTTGCGCATTATTTTGAAAATAGTGGCTTTAATCCAAATCGAATCTTTAATGTGTTCGGTGATTGGACGACTATGCAATGTTCTAGTGGTGTTAATCACGGTCAAAAGAGCGATATTGAAGTAGTGAAGAGCTTTATTAAGGCTAAAGGAGCTGGACCAGATTTGGAAAGTTTGGTCCCAAAATGTGAAATTTGTAATAGTGAGATGGAAATCCACATGCCATTGAATGCACATTTTTTCCCGGATACTGATGCGAATGCTCGCTTGCGTTGGTTCTTAACAGCTAATGAAGATAAAAAGGTAGTAGTTTTGGAGTTAGGGGTAGATGAAACTAGCCCTCAACTTCTTGATCCCATGATTAGTTTAGTCGATCAATTTCTAAATTGGCACTATATCACGGTGGATCTAAAGAAAGAGGACTTACCCGATAATATTCAGAAAAAAAGTGCAGTGTTGAATTCAGATGTGCATAGTTTGCTAAAACAACTTACTGAATAGGAGAATTGGAACTTAATGAGTATTTTTGTAAAAGATGGTGTCCTCTACGTGTCTGGTGCCCAGGATAAGCTGCGCAAAAAAGGAAAAGAAATTCCTAAATTTCTGGATGACTATACTCTTTTAGATATTGAAACTACAGGTCTAAGACCGTATAAAGACCGAATTACTGAACTGGGAGCGATAAAAGTTCGCAATAATCAGATTGTAGATAAATATAGTAACCTAACGATTTATCCAAAATCTAATCGAGTACCTAAGTTTATTACTGACCTTAATGGCATTACCGAGGACAAGATTATAGCAGAAGGTATTCCGATTAAAGAAGCTATGTCGGAATTTCGCGATTTCATCGGTGATGATATTATTGTTGGTTATAATGTGAATTTTGATTTGAACTTTATTTATGACGCAGTTGAAAAGTTTCACTTAAAACAATTAAATAATGATTATGTTGATGTTATGCGTTTTGCGCGAACTTATTATCCAAGAGAACGTCACAATCGGTTAATTGATTGTATGCAGCGGGCTGGAATTGCTCAAGTTGAACAACACCGCGGACTAGATGATTCAGTTGATACTAAAAAAGTCTATGATGATTTTAGAGAACATTTTACTGATAGTTTGCTTCAAAAGATGCAAGAGCAAATTAAGAATGTTGATTTGGTAAATGATAAGTTGAATCCGCAACAATTGGGGATGCGCAATCCAGTGCGAAATAAGAATATTGTTCTTTCAGGTCATATTCATATGAATGTTGATGAAGCACATCAGATGATCGACAATATGGCTGGGCAAAATCAAGACAGCGTTGATTCGGCGACTAATTACCTCATCATGGGAGATCATGATTTCTTTAGGCGAGATAACGAAGATTTGAATAGGGCGCGGCAATTGATCAAAAATGGGAGTCGAATAAAACGTTTGTCAGAAAGTTTCTTCTTGAGTATGCTTGATGATTGGGCCAGAAATTAAGTTAAAGTAGCGATTTTAATCGCTACTTTTATTTTTTTGTTGTAATGAAATAATACATGTACTACACTGGGAAAATATCCAAAAAGGAGATTTTTATGGCACGTAAAACGCAAAAAAAGAAGCAAGGGACGCTTTATACAGTTATTGGGGCAATTATTATTATTGCCTGGGGGATATTTTCTAAAGATGGAAATTTTAATTTAAACAACCTATTTTCTTCTAGTCCTTCTAATACAGTTAATAACGCTAAAAGAGCGGATACCTATTATGGTGGCTTATCCAAAACAGATTATGATCAATTAGCTAAGCTTGATTTTAAGAGTGGGGATCGCGCATATATTGATGTGAATCATAATAAGTCCACTTTGATTAAGAACGCGTGGAAAGTTAACAAAGTTATCTATTCTAATTTAGATAGTTTAAATAGAACATCGCATTCAAATACTGCTTTTCTAGAAAAACGAAATGTTGCAAACGATAGCTTGAGAGTAAGACAGTTTGTCCAGCCAACAGGCTGGCATTATAATCATCGCCATGGGACGCAAATTTATAATCGTGGCCACTTAATTGCTTATTCAATCTCAGCAGGCATCGATCAAGATGGTAATTACAATCCTAACAACCAATCTGGTGATCAAAATAATCCTAAGAATTTGTTTACCCAGTCGGCTTATTCTAATCAAAAGATTCAAACAATTTTTGAAAGCAAGGTACGCCGTGCTTTAAGAGAAAATAAGCGCGTGATTTATCAAGCAACTCCAATTTTTAGAGGAAATGAATTAATGGCGCGAGGAATAAATTTGCAAGCTGTTTCTACAGATGGCAGTTTGGACTTTAACGTCTATTTATTCAACGTTCAGCCGGGATTTGTTTATAACTATAATGATGGTCGTGCAAAAATTGATCGCCAGATGATCGTCAAACAGTAGTAAAATACCTATAAGAAGAAAGTTATTTCAGTAAAGGAAGTACAAATATGAAAAAAGACAACTGTACTGCAATGCTCGTGGGTAAGGATGCTACTTTAGATGGTTCAACTATGATTGCCCGTGATGAAGATGGTTATGGCGGCATTAATGAAAAGCTTTTTGTAGTAAATAAAGCTCGCCATTATGATGAAGAATATGTTTCCAAATATAATGGCTTTAAAATGCATCTTGAAGGAGATGGCTGCAGATGGACTGGTACTCCAACTGCTGATGAAAGTGAAGGGCGTTGGGACGAACAAGGAATTAACGAATATAACGTCGCTATGTCTGCTACTGAAACTGAGGCTACCAATGCTCGCTGTTTAGGTCATGATCCACTTGTCAAAAATGGAATTAATGAAGATTCCATGGTTTATTTAGTTTTGCCATTTATAAAAACTGCTCGTGAAGGAGTTAAACGTTTAGGTCAATTAATTGAAAAATATGGTACTGGCGAAAGTAACGGGATTGCTTTTTCTGATAATGAAGAAGTCTGGTATTTGGAAACTGGTGCCGGTCACCAATGGGTCGCCGCTCGTGTCCCGGATGATTCATACGCAATTTGTCCAAATATTATGGTGATCCAAAATGTGGACTTTGATGATCCTGACAACTTTATGTATGCAAGTACAATTCGTGATTTTGTTGAAGAAAATCATCTAAATCCTTCCCAAGATGGTGCTTTTAATTTCCGTGATATTTTTGGTACTAAAGATGAAGCGGATGCATTTTACAACACTCCAAGAACTTGGTATGGTCAAAAATTGTTTAATCCAAGCATTGAACAAGATCCAACTAGTCAAGAAATGCCATTTACTCGAGTTCCAGAAAAGAAAATTGGTGTTGAAGATGTAGAAAAGTTTTTGACAAGCCACTATAACGGTACGGAATATGATCCAATGGATACTTATTCTTCTGGGGATGAAAAGAAGCAAAAGATGTTTCGTTCGATTGCCCTTGATAGAAACCAAGAATCAAGTATTTTACAAATTAGAAATGATGTGCCAAAAGAATTAGCGGGTGTTCAATGGATTAATATGGGATTCTATGCTTATTCTCCATATGTTCCTTTCTACACTAATATTGAAAACACTCCAGCTAACTATCAAGTTGCCGACCATACAGTTGATCCTGATCACAGTGCATATTGGCTATATAAGACCTTACAAGTGTTGGTAGAGCCACGCTACCATCAATATATTTATCAAATTAATGCTTATCGTGATGAATGCCAAAGCTACGGGGTAGGTCGAGTTTCAGAAATTGATAAAGAGGCAAAAGATAAGCATGGAGATATGTTAACTAGCTTTTTGACCTCTGCTAATGAAGTAACTGCAAATGAAATCACTAAGAAAACAAAGACTTTAATGAGTGATTTAGTTCGTCAAGCCTTAAATTCATCTAAATATCAATTTGAACGTGGTGACAATTTATAATAGTTCGGATTTTGATTTTAAATAGAAATCAGAATTGCAAAAAGGACTACTGAATAGCAGTAGTCTTTTTTATTTATGTAGATCATGACATACAATATATTGTAAATCCGAATTTAAATTGATTTTTACAAAATAAAGTTTGTGTATTATAGAACTTTTTGAACAAAAAATCAATTATTTTTCAAGCTAATTAAAGAAATTACGAATTTTTTACGGATTTTATTTGTGATTTTGATATATTTAGCTTAAAATTGATAAAGAAATTCTGTAACAATAACAAGATGTAGTGGTGTATGAATTTATGAATGATAACAAGTTTGTTGAAGTAAATAATCTGAAAAAGGTGTACGACAACGGTCACCAGGCTATCAAGAACGTTAGCTTTCATGTTAAAAAAGGTGATTTAGTATGTTTGCTCGGACCTTCTGGATGTGGAAAAACAACTATTTTAAATATTTTGGCTGGTCTTCTTAATCCAACAAGTGGAGATATTTTATTTGATGGCAAGTCTGTTGTTAATACTGCATCAAAAGATCGTCAAATCGGATATGTTTTCCAAAATTATGCTTTATATCCACATATGACAGTTTTGCAAAATGTAATGTTCCCTTTGACTGTCGGTAAACAAAAAATGCCTGGAGATAAGGCTAAGGAAATTGCAGAAAAGTATATGGAATTAACTCAAATTTCTGATTTTGCTAATCAAAAGCCAGGTCAATTATCCGGAGGACAGCAACAGCGTGTCGCAATTGCCAGAGCCTTAGTTCAAGAACCTAAAATCTTGCTCATGGATGAACCTTTGAGTAATTTGGACGCACGCTTGCGTTTGAAGATTCGTGAAGAAATTCGTTCTTTGGTTAAAGAAGTTGGAATTACCACCTTATTTGTTACGCATGATCAAGAAGAGGCCTTATCAATTGGAGATAAGATTATTCTCTTCAATGAAGGCGTGATCCAACAGGATGATTTAGGTCAAAACTTCTACTTAGAACCAAACAATTACTTTGTTGCTAACTTTGTTGGTAATCCAGTGATTGATAACTTTAAAGTAAAAATTCAGGACGGCAAACTTATTGGGTCTGATTTTGAATTAAATGTGAATGATTTACAACAAGCTCGCTTTAAGCGTCAATTGACAGATGGAGACTATATTTTGTCAGTTCGTCCTGAAAATATTTTGCCAAGTAACGATGGAAATGTATCTGCTCATATTGATGACGTTGAATTAATTGGTAGAGAAAGAATTTTGAAATTTACTCATGACGGGGTTCAGGCTCGCTCTTTAGTAGATCTTGAAACTCCTATTAAAGCTGGGGATGATATTAAGTTGGAAATGCGATTAGATAGGGTATTTATCTTTACTCCGGAAGGAGAGAGGGTCTACTAATGAAGCAGAATCAAAAAAAGGCGTGGCTATATTTAGCACCAACCATTATTTTTGTAACTTTCTTTAGTATTTATCCAATTTTACGAGCATTTGTAATGAGTTTCCAAAGCGGCTCATTGATCAACTTAAGTTGGACTGGTTTTAGCAATTATCAATACATTTTTCATGATCCGGAATTTTGGTTAGCAATTAGAAATACTATCCTTTATGCATTAATTTCGGTTCCAGTGGCATTAGCAATTTCAATCATGCTTGCTTGGCTAATTTTCAGTAAGGTAAAGAATAAGTCGTTTTTTGAAACTACTTTCTTTATGCCTTATGTAACTTCCACTATTGCCATTGGTATTGTCTTCCGTTATATCTTTAACGGTGATTATGGGATGCTTAACTTTCTTTTACGGGCCCTTCATTTGCCAGCACCTAACTGGATTGATGATCCCGCAATGTCTGTTACTACCATTATTATCTTCGGAATTTGGACTTCATTAGCTTTCAATATTGTTATTTTGATGGGAGCTTTGAGAAATATCGATCCAAATTATTACACAATTGCTGATATGTATGGTGCATCAGGAACTGAGAAGTTTTGGCGAATTACCATGCCTCAATTAGTACCAACAATTGCCTTTTTGTTGACGATGAATATTATTGCTGCATTCAAAGTTTATACTTCTGTATATGCTTTGTTCAATGGACAAGCAGGGGTCGGCAATTCAGCTACAACCGCGGTATTCTATATTTATAATAAATTCCAAATTGTAGGTACTCCAGGTGTAGCAATGGCTGCGACAGTAGTTTTATTCATTATCATTATGTTTGTAACTTTCTTACAACGTAAAATGATGAAAAAGATTGGAGGACGCTAAGGGATGAAAAAAATTCGCTGGGGTGTAGTTGTTGCTTATGTGATTTTAGCGATTTTTGCAATCATTACGGTTTTCCCATTTATTTACATGATTTTAGGTGGATTAATGAGTTTTCAAGAAACAACTACTATTCCACCAACTCTTTGGCCTAAAAATCCACAATGGAGCAACTATGCAAAGGTCTTTTCTCAAGCACCTTTTGGACGTTACTTCTTAAACACATTTATAACGGCAAGTGTAACGACAATTGTCAGTTTGTTTAACGCCTTACTAGGTGCTTTTGCGATGGTTAACTTGCACTTTAAAGGTAAGCATTTTATTCAAATTATCTTACTTTCACTGTTAATGGTGCCGGGAGAAGCAATTATTTTTACTAATTATAGTACAATTGCTCAAATGGGATTGTTGAATACTTATATTGGTTTGGTATTACCATTTTTGACTTCTGTATTTTATATGTATTACTTACAAAGTTATTTTGGATCAATTTCTAAGACAATTTATAAAGCATCCATGATTGATGGTGCTAGTGATTGGGAATATATTTGGAGAATTCTGGTTCCAATGTCAAAAGGCGGACTTTTTACCGTAGGACTTTTAAGTTTTATTTCTGGCTGGAATTCATTCCTATGGCCACTTCTTGTCACCAACGAAGACAGTATGCGTTTGCTTAACAATGGATTAACTGCATTTACTTCAGACTCAGGAAGTGAAACGCAATTGCAACTCGCTGCTGCAACCTTAACCGTTTTACCGATATTGATTCTATATTTTATCTTTAGAAAGCAAATAATTAGAGGGGTAGTACGTAATGACCTTAAAGGATAAAACTACAGTAACCTTTTATAATGGTTTAACCACTATTGGTGGACCAATGATTGAAGTTGCTTATAATGATTCTCATATTTTGTTTGATTTAGGAGAAGTTTATCGTCCTGAACTTAAACTAAGTATGGAAGATGAAGATTTTGAAACTTTGATTAAGTATCAATTGATTGGGGATGTACCCAACTTCTATGATCCTAAAATTACAGGTAAAGAAATTGATAAAGATCGTTGGAAGCATGCTGCTGCTTACATCTCTCACTTACATTTAGATCATAGTAAAGCACTTAATCTTTTGGCGCCAGAAATTCCACTTTATGCTGGTAAAATTACTGCTCAATTGTTGCCGGCTTTAAATGAAGATGGTGACTTTTTATTACCTGCTGCAGGACATGACAAAGGTTATACCCGGGAAATAATTGCAGCTGAATATAAGAAGCCGATTCAAGTAGGCGACATTACTATGGAAGTGTGGCCAAGTGATCATGATGCCTATGGCGCCACTGGCTTAATTATTAAAACTCCTGATAAAACGATCGCTTATACGGGCGATATCCGTTTACATGGTTACCATCCAGATTGGGTACATAATTTTTTAAAGGCTGCCGAGCATTGCGATATGTTTATTATTGAAGGTACTGGTGTTTCTTGGCCTGAAGAAAAGCATGACGAAAACAGCGAGGAATTTACCGGTCCTAAGAATGAAGTTGAGCTTACTGAGCAAATTGTTAAGTTAGAAAAAGAAAATCCTAAGCGCCAAATTACATTTAATACTTATCCAACTAATGTGGAGCGATTGCTTAGAATCATTTCTGATTCGCCAAGAAAGGTTGTCCTTCATGCAAAAAGAGCCCATCTTTTAAAAGACAGTCTAGATCAGGATTATCCTTACTATTACTTGCCAGAGGAGAAAAGATTTAATGATTTAAATCCGGAGCTGGAAGTTTCCTATCAGAAACTTCTAGATGATGATCATGAATACCTTTGGCAAGTAGTCAAAAATTATGATGATCTCAAAGAGGGTGGCTTATATATCCACTCTAATGCGGAACCGCTAGGAGATTTTGATCCGGCCTACAAGCCATTTGTAGAAAAGTTTGCGCAGAAGAAGATTGAGTTTGAAGCTTTGCGTTGCTCTGGACACGCAGATAAAGAAGAACTCAAAGAGATTATTTCTGAGGTTGAACCAGCAATTTTAATTCCAGTGCACACATTGCATCCGGAGCTGGAAGAAAACCCATATGGAGAACGGATTTTACCTAAGCGCGGTCAAACTATCGTGCTTTAGTGAATCAAAAAAATTGTTATTTAGTTTTATTTTGGGAGGATTTATCCAAATGAAGTTTAGTAAGAAACTTGCTATGGCGGCTGTTGCTGGTTTAGCTTTGATTGGGACTGCTGCATGTTCAAACGGTGGCAGCAAATCTTCATCAAGTTCTGAGAAGATTCCATCAAAGATTACTAAAAAGACTACTGTTGTTTTCTGGCATGGTATGGTTGGTGTTCAACAATCTACTTTGCAAAAGTTGACTAAGGAATTCGAAAAAGAAAATCCTAAGATCACTGTTAAGCTTGAAAATCAAGGTGCATACAACGATTTACAAGCCAAAATCAATTCAACTTTGCAATCACCAAATAATTTACCTACTATTACTCAAGCCTACCCAGGTTGGCTTTGGAATGCAGCGCAAAATGACATGCTTGTAAACTTAACCCCATACATTAACAATAAGAGTGTGGGTTGGGGAAGCGCTAAGGCTTCAAATATTAGAACTGAGTTGTTAGATGGGGCTAAGATTAAGGGAACTCAATATGGTATTCCATTTAATAAATCAATTGAAACTTTAACTTACAATAAAGATATGTTTAAGAAGTATGGCATTAAGAAGGTTCCAACTACTATGGAAGAATTAAAGTCCGCTTCGGAAACTATCTACAAGAAGAGTAATCATAAGGTTGTGGGTGCAGGCTTCGATTCTCTTTCTAACTACTATGTTTTAGGAATGAAAGATGATGGTGTAAACTTTACTAAGAACATTGACTTCAATGGTTCAACTTCAAAGAAAGTTATTAACTACTATGCTGATGGTATAAAGAAGGGCTACTTCAGAGTTGCCGGTTCAGAACACTACTTGTCTGGACCATTTGCTAACCAAAAGGTAGCAATGTTTATTGGTACTTCTGCAGGTGAAGGCTTCGTTAAGCAAGGTGTAGGCAACAAGTTTACTTATGATGTTGCTGCACGTCCAGGTAAGTACACTATGCAACAAGGTACTGATATTTACATGTTTAAGCATGCTTCAGCTGATCAAAAAGCAGCTGCTTTCAAGTACATGAAGTTCTTAGTATCTAAGTCAAGTCAACTTCAATGGGCTAATGCTACTGGCTATATTCCAGTAAATAACAATGTAATTACTTCAAAGGAATACAAGGCTAACAAGAGTACTAAACTTCCTGCTAAGCTTGATTCTGCAATGAAGAACTTATACAGTGTTCCAGTTGAAAAGAATTCAAATGCTGCTTACACTCAATTGAACAGCATTATGCAAAATATTCTTTCTGCAGCACAAAAAGATCAAAATGTTAACAATGCAATTAACACTGGTAAATCTAAATTTGATGCTGCTTGGAAGCAATAAAGCTGAATAACAATTTAGATGAAAAACAGGCCAATGGGCCTGTTTTTTAATTATTTTAGATCGGATCATGATAAGATAGTAAAGTTGAAAAATGAATGTTACGATTAGATGAGTAATATTAAAGCAGGTGAGACTAGATGATTAGACAACAGAATTTTCCCGTTGACACAAAGTACAAATGGTACGATATCAGTAATTTAAGTGAGCAAGATAGTGATCGATTGCAAGATGAATTTAATTTCACTCCAGATATTATTTCCTATATTTCTGACCGTCACGAACGTCCTCACTATGACTACGATGTTCACACTCATAGTCATTTATTGGTGTATGATGTTCCTATTTGGCCAACTAATACAATTAAGCACTTTACGGCTCATCCAATTACTTTCTTAGTTGTGGGGGAAAATGTTTTTACTTTCCATACTGAATCAACTAGTTATGTTTTTGATGAATTTAATGATGAACCAATGCGTGAGCGTTTATCTGAAGCTAAAGATGTGACTGAACTCTTGATGATATTTTTACTTTACGCTTCTCAATATTTTCAAAGAGCAGTCACTCAGCTTGATGTAGAAAGAAATAGTTTAGATCAAAAATTGTCTGATGATATTGATAATAAGGATTTAGTTGAATTGTCCAACATTGAAAAGAGTTTGGTTTATTTATCTAGTTCCATTCAAACTGATCTAATGATGCTTCATAGTTTAGATCATTCAAAACTGTCATTTACTAAAACGGCCCATGAACGGCTAGATGACGTATTAATTGAATCTAATCAGGCGGCCGAAATGATTCAGATTTCACAACAAGTAACGAAAACTTTATCGGCGACTTCTAATAATATGATGAACAATAACCTAAATGACACGATGAAATTCTTAACTGTCTGGTCTTTGGTGTTGACTATTCCAACGATCTTGACAGGTTTTTATGGAATGAATGTGGATCTTCCTGTGATTCATAGTCCATTTGATTGGGTAATCATTACTGTATTAATGATTGTTCTGATGGTCTGGTTAGTAGTTTTAATGCGTAAGCATCACTTCTTTTAAGGAAAAAATCAATGAAGAATAAAGTATTTATCGTCTCTTTGATTGCAACAATTATTTCTTTTTCACTTTATTTTGCTAATTTAAAAAGGGTCAAAAATTCTAGCATTAATATAATTGAGCCTAAAACTAGTAAAACTATTCCGAAGAAGAAAGTAAAAGAGCCTAAACCTAAAATAAAAGAACCTAAAATCAAAACTATTGAGTATGCTAACCATGTGAAAGTTGCATCGGGTAGTCAAAAAAAGCTTGCTCAAAAGATTGAGCAGATTATGGGTAAAGATTATAGTTATCAAGTTGCAGTTCAAGATTTAAATAATCCGGCTAAGTTTTGCCGAGTGGCTAATACCAAGGTGGCACATAATGTGGATGATACCATGAAATTATACCTGCTTTTAGCAATTTATGAACAAGAGCAACAGGGTAAGTTAACATCTAAGACTGTAATTAAAATTAAGAAATCTGACCGTGTTAATGGTGAAAAGGCACTCAAGACTAATATGTCTTATGGGATTTCGTTTTTAAGACAGGCAATGATGCGCGGTAATAAAACTGCCGCAAATGCTTTAATTCGTAAAGTTGGTCATGATAAAATCGATGCTATCATTAAAAAACTCGGTGCCGATCAGACTACAATGTCTGCTAACTTTAGTAAAGCTCCCTATGGAAAGACTACAGCCCATGATTTAGTAAAAACGATGGCTGGGATTTATCAAGGCCGAATCTTAAATCAGAAACATGCTAGTTTGCTTTTGCAAGCTTTGAATTCTAAACCAAATTTTGTTAAAGGAATAAATGGTGGAGTTTATGCAATTGGGGATAATCATTCAGCTGTTGCAATTGTTCAAACCCAAGGTCATTCATATTGCATGAGCGTATGGAGCAGTAATAATAAAAAGTTTAATGAATTAGGTAAAGCAATAAATGCATCATTTACGGCAAAGAAAAAGTAGAAGAGAAATCTTCTGCTTTTTTTAGTTATTTACAGTTTGTAGATTGTAATCTTCATTGTGTAGTGATATATTATTTACTATGCGTGACAAGGAGGGGTGGAAATGACGCAAAAGAGAAGTTTAGATTTAAATAAAATAATTGATAAAGCTATTCAGTTGATTCGAGATAAAGGGTTGACTGAGACTACTCTGCCAGCTCTTGCTAAAGAGTTAGGCGTGAGGTCGCAGTCTCTTTATCATTACGTATCTAATCGTAAGCAATTAATATCTCTAGTTGGTGCGAGTCGAATTAAAGTTTTACATCAAAAATTAATTGAAAATTTGATGGGAGTTTCAGGGAAAGAAGCTCTCCTCAAATTTGCAGATGTGACACGTGACTTTGTATTAAAGGATCCGGCTTTATCAAGTATTCTATATCACTTGAATGAATATTCTGAAGATGATGCTATTAATAAAGAGATTCTCAACATTATTCAATTAGGTGAAACATTAAATCTTAAAACAACTAGCACTATTTCAGCTCATGCCTTAATCGGCGCAGTACTTGGCTATGTCTTTTTAGATAAATCATCATCATTTCCTGATGAAAGTGAAGATGAGGCCAATCGTAATTATCATGAAATGATATTGCGACTAGTACAACCAATTGCCGTTTTGCAGGAATAATAGGGGGAAAGGAAAATTGCAGAAATTTCTGAAAAACCATGTGTTTTCATTAATTGCATGGATTTTAATTTTGCTAATTTCCGTCTTCGCTTTGCCAAATGTTAGTCGATTGACTAGTGAACATTCAACGATTTCATTACCAAGCAATGTTCAAAGCGAAGTTGCACAAACAATCCAAAATCAATGGGGAAAGAAGAAAAAGAACACCTATGAAGTTGCGGTTGTTTTTAATAAGGAACATGGCAAATTAAATGATGCTGACAAAGCTGCGATTAATAATACTGTCAGCTATTTAGAAAACCATAAAAAGAAATATGGAATTACGGATGTTTTAGCTCCTGATTCTAACATTGCCACACGAAAGAAGTTGCAATCAAAAGATGGCACTACTTGGGTAATGCAACTTAATATTTCTAAAAAGCATGGTCGTATCGGTGAAGTAGAGGATCAAATCACTAAAGCTGTTAAAACGCAAGGTGTTCGTACCTATGTAACAGGTGCAGATATTTTACAAAATGCATTCTCAACTTCAATCCAAGAAGGTATTAAGAAGACAGAAGCTATCACAGTAGTATTTATCTTTATCGTACTTATTATTGTGTTCAGATCACCAATTGTACCATTAATTTCATTATTAACTGTTGGTGTGTCATTCTTAACATCTTTCTCAATCGTTACCAATTTGGTAGAACATGCGAACTTCCCATTTTCTAACTTTACACAAGTGTTTATGGTTATCGTATTGTTTGGGATTGGTACCGACTATAACATTTTGCTGTATGATAAATTTAAAGAAGATCTGGGTAAAGGAATGGATAAATATGAGGCACTTAGGGATTCTCTCCGTAATGCGGGTAAAACAATTCTTTACTCAGGTTCATCAATTTTAATTGGATTTACAGCATTAAGTTTAGCTAAATTCTCTATTTATCAATCAGCAGTCGGAGTTGCTGTTGGGGTTGCAACTTTATTGGTTGTTCTCTTAACTTTAAATCCATTCTTTATGGCTGTTCTTGGTAAAAATATGTTTTGGCCAGTTAAAGAATTTACTGGTGAAAGTGAAGATAAACTCTGGCATGGGATTTCAGCTGAAACTTTGAAATATCCGGTCATCTATTTGGTGGTTTTAGCTGTAGTAACTATTCCGTTTATGTTAATGTATCATGGTCAACTAAACTATGATGATACTGATGAAATTGCGGATAATGTACCAGCGAAGGCTGGCCTTTTGGTAGTACAAAAACACTTTTCTAAAGGGATGGCTGAACCTTCATACTTGTACATTAAGAGTGACCATCGTTTAGATAATGAAGCTAATTTGAAGTTGATTGATCAATTGACTAAACAGCTTCAAGCTTCAAAAGATGTTTCATTTGTAACTTCTGTAACTCAACCTTATGGTGAACAAATTGATCAGCTTTATGTAAATAATCAATTAGGCACTGTAAATGAAGGTGTTGACGAAGCTCGTTCTGGACTTGGTAAATTGAGTAAGGGTAGCCAAAAATTAAGTAATGGTGCAAGCCGTTTGCAAAGTGGTGCCCAACAATTAGAAAATGGTACCGGTCGTCTACAAAGCGGAGCTGACCAACTTAGAAGCGGAACTGCTCGTTTGCAAAATGGTGCGAGTCGTCTACAAAGTGGAGCAGATCGTTTACAAAACGGAGCTGGTACTTTACAAAATGGTACTCAAAGCTTACAAAACGGTGCTGATCGCTTACAAAGTGGAGCAAGCAGCTTACAGAACGGTACTAGTTCTCTTGTGAGCGGTGTTGGTCGTCTTCAAGCTGGTGCTGGTAGATTAGCTAGTGGTACGTTAGCCCTTCAAAATGGTGCAAGCAGCCTACAAAGCGGAGCTGCTCGTTTGCAAAATGGTGCTGGTAACTTAAGAAATGGTACCCAAAGTTTACAAAATGGTACGCAAGAATTAGTAAATGGCTTGAATCAATTAAATAATCAATTGTCAACCCAATTGAATGGTTCAAATCGTGCTCAACTTGCACAATTACAATCTGCACTTCCACAAATTAATAATGGTATTCAGGCTTTGAATACTGCTTTAAATGGTGCAGTTGATACAAGTGCAACTACTAATGGTTTAGCAAGTGTTCAAAGGGATGCAGCTAGACTTCAAAGTAGTTTAAGTAAGTTGCAAAGTTTAGCAGGTAGTGCTGGTAGTTCTTCTAACACTAACGCTTCTGCTGCTGAAAGTGCAATTTCTGGCGCTGTTCAAAAAGCTGTTGAAGGAGCTTTGAGTAACTCTAAAGCAACCGATGAAGAAAAAGCAGCCGCTGCTCAAGCTGGTGCTAGTGCAGCAAGCTCAGCAGTAAAACAGGCTCTTAGTGGTAATAGTGGTTCATCTTCAAGTGGTGAACTTCAAAGTACTCTTGCTGAAGCAAATTCTGCAGCTCAAGGACTTCAAAGTTCTATGCAAGCAATGCAGCAAAGTAATACTTTGAATCAAATTCAAGCTTTGAAGACACAAGTTAATGCTTTAGCTGCTGCTTCTAACCAAGCAATTCCAGGTGCAGTAACTGCCCTTAACCAATTGAATTCTGGTTTATCACAAGTTCAAGGCGCTGTAACTCAAGGTGTTGCTGGTGCAAACCGTTTGAACAGTGGAGTTGCTTCATTGAACTCCGGTGCAGGTCAACTTTACAACGGTCTTGGTAGTTTAAGTTCAGGTGCAAGTCGCTTGAACTCCGGCGCTGCTCAATTAAATTCAGGTATCGGCACTCTTAACACAGGTCTTGGCAGTTTAAGTTCAGGTGCAAACCGTCTAAACTCCGGTGCAGGTCAACTTTACAACGGTCTTGGTAGTTTGAGTTCAGGTGCAAGCCGTCTAAACTCCGGCGCAGGTCAACTTTACAGTGGTCTTGGCACATTAAGTTCCGGTGCAGGTCAACTTAACTCAGGTCTTGCACAGGGTGCAAGTGGTGCTGAGCAATTGAGTAACGGTATCGGTCAACTTAATAGCGGTGCAAGTCAATTGAGTAGAGGCGCAGGTCGTTTGGCTGATAGTACGCCCCAACTTACCTCAGGAATTGATCGTGTTAACAGTGGTTTAGGTCAAGGAGAAGCTTACTTAAGAGGTCTTGGCTCATCTGCTGCAGCAGATACGTTCTACATCCCTAAGGAATTCATTAATAACGCAATGTTCCAAAAGTCAATTGATGTTTACTTGAGTCCAAATAAGAAGTCAGCAATGTTAATTGTTGTCTTCAATTCAAATCCAAGTGCTCCTGAAGCTACAGCTCGTTCACAAGAGCTTAGTGCAATGGCTAAAAAGTCATTACAAGGTACTAAACTTAAGAATGCTACGGTTGCAATGGGTGGACAAAGTTCTAAGATTGAAGATACCAAGAATGTTGCAAGTGGTGACTTTATCAGAACTGCTGCAATCATGTTGATTGGTATTGGTATTGCTTTAATGTTCGTAACTCGTTCATTACTTCAACCTGTATATATCTTAGGAACTTTGCTTATTGCATACCTCTGCTCACTTTCAATCAATCAATGGATTGTTAAGCTTGTTCTTGGAAGAGATCTTCTTACTTGGAACACACCATTCTTCAGCTTCATTATGTTGATTGCCTTAGGTGTAGACTACAGTATCTTCCTTATGACAAGATATCGTGAGCTCGAAACTGAGGGTCTGACTAGCCCAAGTGCTAGAATCCTTAAGGCTTGTGGTATTATCGGTACAGTAGTAATTTCTGCAGCGGTTATTTTAGGTGGTACTTTTGCTGCCCTTATTCCATCCGGGATCCCAACTTTAATTGAAGTTGCATTGACAGTTATTGTTGGTTTGATTATTTTAGTATTTATCATGCCAATTACAATGTCAGCTGGTGTAAAATTAACTTATGAAGGATTTTCTGGATTTAAGTTAGGAAAGCACAAGCACTCAATGACTAAATAAAATAAATTAATAGAGTAGGTCTGAGACCTGCTCTATTTTTTTGCTTAAATAATAAAAAATGGCGCATAACGAGGAGAAGAGATGTGAAAAGGAATAATTATATTTCTAGAATAAGAAAGGCTGAGAAGGAAAAATATAGCTTCTAACACCTTAAGAATGAAAATGATATAATTTAGGTAAATTAATTTTGAGAAGAGAGGATTACTATGACTACATGTCCCAATTGTGGCCAATCTGTTACCAAAGATGACGATATTTGCCCAAATTGTGGTTTTAACTTAAAGAAGTATCGTGATACCTTTTTTGAAGATGACTCTGAAAAAAAGAGTGTCCCATCTCAGCCTAAACGTGCACAATATCGTGAAGAATTTCGACCGAAAAAACAAAATACGACTATTCAAAAGATGATTGCTTGGGTGAGAAGTAATGCGACAATTGTCTTCTTATTAGGAGTAGTTCTTTTAGTAATCATGAGCTTTTCACGAGCCTTAGGTTGGATATCGTTTTTAGTTTTGATGGTGTGGCTTTTTATTGTTTGCGATAAAGCAGATAAAATTGAGCAATATACAGCTGATAAACGGCTAACTGAAATGATTAATAAAACAGGCTCAGATGTGGTCAATACTGCTAAAGAGCACACGGATAAAGTAAGAAAAAAGGGGAAGGATTTCACTGAAACGCATCCCCACGTTAATCGGCATGTTGAAAAAGTAAAAGAGCGTAGCAAGTCAAAATTTAGCTATATTCAACTTTCTGTAGTTTTAACTTCTGTAATCAGCTTAATTGTGCTATTTACAGGCTCAGGAGCCGCTGTGGCAGATGTAAGTTATACTCAAAAACTTTCTCTTTCCAAGGTGATTCTCAATTTGGCTAATCGTCTACTTTCCTCTAGTCATACTTCTATGTCAGCAATTATTTTATATGTATTTTGGCTACTACTGGTTCTTTTCCCAATTTTTATTATTTACAATATTTTCAAAAACACGAAAAATAGTCAATTCTTTGCCTTTATTTTGTCGCTGCTTGAAACTGCATTTTTGATTTATATTGTCTTTAAGATTTCCAATAATTCATCAAATCATGGTGTAATTGGCGAATTAACTAATCAATTTTTGATGTATGCAGTCTCAATTGGCTCATCGGCATATTTCTTGATTTTAGCGAGTTTATTGACAACAGGATTGGCAGGATATAACTATTTTAAGAAGCGGTCTTTGAATTAACCATATTTAAGACTTGATTTATGAATCAGGTCTTTTATTTTTGCTCAAAATATTGAAATTAAACGAATCTGATGTAAATTTTACCGTTTATGTGGTTTTCTTAAATTATAGAGAGATCGTGATAATATAAAATTCATCAAATTAAAATAAGAGAGGAAAAGTAAAATGGAAAATATTATAGATGCCATTTTGGGGTTGCAAAAGAAAAGAGAGAAAAAGAGACATCATAAGCAAAGTGATGGTAGCAATGAAGTTAGACATAGTTTAATTTGCTTCCATGATTTTACAGATTGGTTTAAATTCTAAGGAAGATAGAAAAAATGGATTCAATTATAAATATGCAAGCCTATCCTACGCAAGCACCTGCAGAATATTTTGTGAAAAAGCGTAAAAAGCATAGAGCTTCAAGAACTCGAGTAACAATAATTTGCTGGAATGTATTTTAAAGGAAAAGAAAATGGAAAATTCTAATATTTTAAATTTACAAAAGATGACTGTAAATGGAACTTCTTCTCAATTTTTGTTGGTAAGTAAAAGAATTAGTGTATTTTGCTTTAATCGACATGGAAAACATAAAATGAGAAATATCTATTTACCACCTACTCTATTTATATAATATGAAAAAGAAAAAAGATCAGATTAGTTTATTTGCAATAGATAGATTACTAGTTGTAGCTGTTTTGTTGAGTATTGTTGGAAGTTTATTTAATTTGATTTTACCGCTTTTTGTTCAAAGGTTTGTTGATCTAGGATCAAAAGTCAAATTTTCAGTTAATACTTTATTGCCTATAGTGATTTTATTGATAGCAGGATCGATAATAAGTGCTATTAGTTCTTATTTGATAAGTTATTCCGGAGATAGAAGGATAAGAAATATAAGAGCAAAGTTGGAAAGGAAATTATTAAACTTGCCAATTTCGTTTTATAAAAAAGTGTCCAGTGGAGAATTAGTGAGCAGGGTGATTAATGATTCGTTAATTATTAAAGAATTTACGACAAACGAGTTGCCCAGCGCGATTATTAACATAGTTACATTATGTGGAAGTATTCTTATTTTAATAGTATTGGACGTGCGTCTAACGCTTGTAATCATTGCTTCGTTTACATTAGTATCACTTATTGCTTATCCTTTAGGAAAAGTTAATGAAAATTATTCTTTTTCTATTCAAAAATATTTGAGTAAATTATCTCAAGTTATAACGGAAAATATTCAGAATATTAAAATTATCAAATTATATAATGCACAAACAGAAGTAGAAGATAATTTTAAAAAACAGAATAATAAAGTTTACTCATTATCCAAAAAAGTAGACAAAGTTTTTAGTATTACTGGACCTCTTCAAACCTCGTTTACTCTTTTGGCTTTTTTAGTAATTATCCTTTATGGAAGTTCACGAGTAGCTCACCATACATTATCTATGGGGGTTTTAGCGTCCTTTATGATGTATATTTTTGAAATTATTACACCGATTAACAATTTAGCTAACTTTTATGTTAGCTATTCTGAGGCAAAAGGCGCTTCCAAGGTTATCAATGAGATTATGGAAGAAAGGGAAGAACGTTTTCAAGGTGAAGAAATTAAGGATAATTATGTTGCTAAGTTGGATATGAAGCATATATCATTTAAATATTCAGATTCAAACCGTGAAGTATTAAATGATGTAAATGTATCATTTGAGCAAGCTCATAAAATAGCTTTAGTCGGTCCTTCAGGTGCTGGTAAAACCACTTTGATAAATATTCTTACTAGACTGCAAAATGATTTTAAAGGTGAGATTTTATGGAATGGCATCAATGCTCAAAGTTTTGCTTTAAAAGGATGGCGTTCACTATTTAGTGTAGTGACTCAAGAAAATAGTGTCTTTTCCGGAAGTATTAAAGATAATTTAACTTTAGTGTTAGATTACATTCCTACTCAATTCCAACTCAATAAAGCAATTGAAGTTGCAAGACTAGAGAAGTTAATTGCAAGTTTGTCAAATGGTTTGGACTTTGAAGTTGGCGAAAAAGGAGGTAATTTATCAGGAGGACAACGACAAAAAATTCAAATTGCAAGAGCCTATTTGAGAAATACTCCTTTTATTATTTTTGATGAAGCTACTTCGAACTTAGATCCAGAATCAGAGGCAGAAATTTTAAAATCAATGGATAAACTGGCACACGAGAAAACTTTAATAGTAATTGCTCATCGATTGTCAACTATTGTTAATGCCGACAAAATTTATTTTCTAGATAATCATAAGATTTCTGGAGTTGGAAAACATATAGATTTATTACAAAAGGTTCCAAAGTATAAAGAATTTGTAAATGATCAATTTATATCTAAAGAGGGATAGTATGGGATACAATATTGAGGATTATCTTCCATTTACCGTAAATGATGACAATTTCTTCAGCGATCCGAATAGGAATGCGCATGGCTACAGCATACCCATTCCCGAAGGATGGAAGAGTTTTTATGATTTGCATTGGCAGTATTTTTTAAACCCAAAAATTGAATTACCTGAACAGGGATGGAAAATTCATCTTTCAGCTGGATATAGTGATACAAATGAGTTATTTCAAACTGTTGCAAAATATTTATTTGATAAAAAAGTGGTTTTTAAGGTCACTGTTAGTGAAGAAGAGTGGATCATTAAAAATTCAAAATCGGCTAATAGAACTTCATCGGGAAAATTTATCACAATTTATCCACAAAATACTGAACAGTTTAAAGAATTAGTACATGATTTATCTGCTCAACTTGTATCTTTTGAAATTGGACCGTATATTTTGTCGGATAAAAGATATAAAAATACTAATCTATATTATCGTTATGGAGCTTATAAAGAACTCCGAAATGATAAGGGGATTTTATGCATTCGAGATAAGGATGGAAATTTAATTCCGGATTCGCGGCAGCCTTTTTATCAGCAACCCGATTTTGTAGAAGATCCATTAATAGATGGGCAAAATATTTCAGAGCAGCAAATTACCAATAAAGAAAAATTAGACAAATACCACATTACCGGAGCATTGCAATTCAGTAATGCTGGAGGAGTATACGTAGGAGAATTTCAAAATAAGAATTATGTTTTAAAAGAAGGTCGATCAAAAGCTGGAATAGATTCTAATTATGAAGATGGATTTTCAAGAATTAAACATGAAGCGAAGATTCTTGAAAAATTACAGGATTCACCATATGTGGTTAACTTTAAAGAATATTTTACTGTATGGATTCATGATTATTTAGTTGAAGAGTACTTACCATATGAAAATTTGGGAGATTATATTACGAATAATTTTCCTTTTCATGGGAGTAATTTAGAGTATGTGAATGTTATCAAAAAAATAGCATGTAATTTAGTCAAAGTGGTTGAAGACATACACAGCCGAGGGATAGCAGTAGGAGATTTACAACCTGATAATGTTTTAATTGATGAAAATAAAAATGTGATTTTGATTGACTTTGAACAAGCAAATAGAAAAAAAGAAAAGTATAATCCGGGATTAAAAACCACAGGGTTTGTTGATTTTGATGTTCATACATATGCAGAAGCCGATTGGATTGCGGTATACAAGACAATTAGACATGCTTTTTTACCAATAATTAATATTGATGAGTTGTCTAATAATGCTAGTGAAAGTTATCAAGATCAAAATTTGAAAAAATATGAGCCAGAAGTTTACAATCTTTTGATGACATTTAAAGAGAAATGCTATCAAAAAGTGGACTTAGAAGAGAAGATATTGGCCGAAGAAGTACCACCATCTATTGATTCAAGTAATTTAGAAGATGCGATTGTTAAATTAAGAAAGGGAATTATCCATAATCTAGATTTTAAAAGCAAAAGATTGTTAAAAGGAGATATCGCCCAGTATTCTTCTTCAACAGGAATGCTTAACGTTTTGAATGGCGCAGTGGGATTGGGTTTAATCTTTTCCGATTTAGATAAGGATACGCAGACTCAATTTTTAAAATGGTGTTCACAAAATGAAGAAAATATATTAAGAAGTGTACAGAAAGATCCCGGTTTATTTACAGGAACGGCTGGAATTGGTTCAATAATATATTCCCATATTGATAAAGATTTAGGGCGAAAACTGATAGATGAGATTGATTACCATGAAACTCTAAGTTTGTCATTGAAAGATGGGCTAGCAGGAATTGGTTTAGCCTTGTTAGCATTAAATCAGGTAGAACCTCAAATTTTCCGCCGAGAGAAAATAAAAGAAATAGCTCAGATTATCAATGATAAGTTTGATGAGTGCGCTATATCTGGACTATTAGATGGAAAATTAGGCTTATTACTTTTCTTGGAAAAAGCAGGACTCTATCTTCAGGATTCCTCTTTAATGTTGAGTGTAGAAAGTAAAATTAACCGCTTTATTAAAAATGAACTTAAGCAAACCAATCAAGGATTATATTTAATGGATGAGATACAATCTACTTATCTTCCATATCTTAATTCGGGTTCAGCCGGTCTTGAAATAGTTATTTTAGAGTTTATCAAGAATGGATTAGATATTAAAAATGGAAAAAAGTTAGTTAATGCATTATCTAGTACAAATGATGTTAAGTTAACCTACATGAATGGAATATTTGATGGATTTTGTGGACTAATGCTAGCTGATTTGGCAGCAAAGAATTATAATTATGCGAATGCCTTAGAGAAGAAGGCTGATCTTCTAAATAACTACTTGGTAATCAAAAAAGATGAAATCCTTGTTCCTGGACGACATGGATTAAAAAATTCAATGGATTTGGATTCTGGCGCATTGGGAGTTTTGTTGACTCTACAAGGAATTATTAAAAATGATTGGAGCCAGTGGCTACCGATTGTTCATAGTGATAATTTTTCTTTATTTAAGGGAGGTGAATAAAATTAACAACGAAAATCAAGACATCCTTAATTTGCAAGGAACTACACCTTTTGTTAGTCTAGCAAGACGTCGTGGTCATGGTCACGGTGGAACTAAAAATTATAATTTCTCTGTGATTTGCTGGGATAAGATCAAGACAATCTTCCATTTTAGATAGGAGATTGGATAAGAAAAGCGTAACTTATGTTACGCTTTTTGGTGTATATAAAATAAAAAAGGAGATATAAAAGTATGAAAAAATTAAATTAATTGAGGTAAATAATCTTTTTAATCCATATGTTAGCTTTTTTGGGGAGGGATCTAAAAATAAATTTAAGTTTGCTAGAATTTTAAGAAAACTGTTTAAGTAATGGTGACTTTTATTATTTTTTTGATTATATCTCCCTTAGTCGATTTACTAATTTTTTTAAACATAACTAGAGTGAAGGCAAGAAATACCAAGGATAAATTTATTCTAGTAGGAGTATTGATTGCTATACTTCTACTGGAGATAATTTCAGATTTTACTCTTTGGAAGCATGCCGATCTTCTTTTTACTCTTATAGAAATTGGCTTATTTGGGATAGTATTTTATAAACGAATAAAGAGCAAAATGTTGTTCATCAATTCGGGATTAATGGTAGCCATATTGGGAGTAATAAACGATCTTATTGGTACAGTAAGTGATAATTTATGGACGGCAGATCAAAGTGATGTAGTCTATCTACTGATATCGATTATAGAATATCTGATTATTAGATACTATTCTTCAAAATTAAATAAGATATTCTCCGGTATAAATAAAAAAACTATTTTTTATAGCCTAATTTATTTATATATTTCAACTGCGATTGCTTATGTAGTGGCTTCTTTAGAAAGAAAAATTACTATTGGCACCATAATTATTTTGGGAATATTGATGATTCAAGGAGTCTATACTGTAATTAGTTTGAAATTAAATATTCAGCTTCAGACCAATTTACTTGAAAGAGCGGAACAACAGAAACTTAAAGAGGTAAATCATCAATTAGAGCAAAATAATAAACAATTAAAAGATTATGCGACATCCCTTGAAAAAGATGAAGATAGATTACGCAGATTTAAACACGATTATCGTAATATCTTGAATAGTTTAAAACTTTCGGCTCAAAAAGATGACTCTAAACAATTAATAAAGCAACTTGATAAATATAGCCAAGATCATTTTGATGAAAACACATTGTCTAAGTTTAAAGATGTGAATCATATTCATGATGATATGGTGAAAAGTATTATCATTACCAAATTAGCTAAGATCTATGACCAAAACATTCCTTATCGGTTTAGTTGTGAAAATGATATAGACGATTTTCCTTTTATTTCAACGAATGAGCATCTAGATGTTATTAGAATCATTGGAATCGCATTTGATAATACCATAGAAGCTAGTGAAGGATTAAAAAATGCACAAATTGAAGCTATGCTTTATCAAAGTGAAGGAAATTTAGAATTCATAATTAGAAATAAAATTGATCAAGTGGATAAGGACCAAATTCTAAAAGCAGGATTTACTACTAAGAACGACCATAACGGGCTTGGCTTAAGCAATGCTCTGGAAATTGCAAATAAGTACTTTGAAAATATTATGATTGATGTAGATACTGATGAAAAGTGGTTCACTTTCAGTTTAGTTCTTTTGCCAACTGGTTAATTTTAAGGGAGGATAGAAAAATAAAATATTCAGTTTTTATATGCGATGACGAGCAAGAACAAGTAAATATCCTTAAAGAATGTATTCGAAAATCTAGCATTATTTTAAGTGATGAAGATAAATTGGAATTTGATATTATTAAGACGGTGAATGCGTATAATGACGCAATGAATTTTATTGAAGCTTCTTCTCCTCAGTCAGGGATTTATTTTCTAGATATCGAAATAGGAAAGAAGCTTTACGAAAAAAATGGCTTAGATTTAGCCGAAGCTATTAAACAAAAAGATAAAAATGCTCAATTGATTTTTATAACTAGTCATCAAGATATGGCCTTTTTAACTTTTAAGAGAAAATTAGGAGCTGTAGATTTTATTGTAAAGAATGGTGATAAGGTTGATCTGCAAAAAGATATAAACTACGCTTTACAGAACGCAACTCAAGCTATTTCTAATGCAGACCTTATCAAGAAAAATATATTTTCTTATAAGTTTGGTCAAGAAGTTAGAAATATCAAGTTAAGTGATGTGATTTATATTACTACAACTTCAGTGGGTCATAAATTAAGGGTGGTGAAAACAACAGGTTGGGGAGATTTTATTGGAAAATTAAAGGAAATTCCAGAAAAATATGAGAGTCTAGTACAAATAAGTCAGTCTTGTGTGATTAATCCAGAAAATATTGATAAAGTAAGTTTTAGAGAAAAGAAGATTTATTTTGTTAACGGAGATGTCCAGTACTTTTCTGTACGAAATACTCATAAAATGCATACATTATTTGATAAAAAAGTGTAAATAAAAGAGTCTGGGAAAAAACTCTAGAATAAAGAAAATACTGATAATTAGCATTTAAACGAATGCTGATATATCAGTATTTTTTTCTTTCTAAGAAATTATATTTTAAATCAAAATAAGACTTTTTTCCCAGACACTTTTAGATTTCTTTAAATTATTTAATTATTCGTTTTCTGAAGTAGTGTCAATTACCAAGTGTTCGTTGACAAAGGCCATCAAGCCAAGTTTGCCTAATTCACGGCCATAGCCAGACTTCTTAACGCCGCCAAATGGTAATTCAGGAGCAGTTACCCAGCGGCCATTAATTACAGTCATCCCGGTTTCAATCTTAGCAGCTAACTTTTCTGCATGAGCAGCATTCTTGCTGATGATTGAAGAACCAAGGCCATAGCTTGAATCATTAGCTAATTTAATAGCTTCATCTTCATCTTCCACACAGTGAACTTCAGCAACTGGGCCGAACAATTCTTTGTCAAAGACAGGATTGTCCTTACCAATGTGGGTAAGAATTGTTGGTGGGAAGAAGGCACCAGTTGATTCGATTTCTGGGTGTTGATAGTAAATTTGTGCACCATGATCAACTGCTTCTTGAACTTGCTTTTCTAGCTTTTCTTTAGCACCTTCAGAATTCATTGGAGCAAGAGTAGTTGATGAATCAAGTGGGTCGCCTGGTTTTAATACTTCATATAAACTCTTTAATTCTCGTAAGACTTCTTCGTAACGGGACTTAACAACAATGATTCTCTTAGATGAGGTGCAGACTTGACCATCATTGTAAGTTCTCGCGTCAGACAAAACATTACGTAAAACATCTTTATCAGCGTCCTCTAATACAATAAATGGATCGTTTCCACCGAGTTCCATGGTTGATTTCTTTAAGTTCTTACCAGCTTCTTCAGCAACACTGCTGCCGCCACGTTCAGAGCCAGTTAAAGCTACGCCTTGAACTCTAGGGTCACGAATAACTTGTGCTAATTGATCGTAACTTAAGTAAAGATTGATTAAACTGCCTTCTGGAGCACCAGCTCGTTTAATGATTTTGGCCATTAAAGCAGCAGAAGATGGAACATTATGAGCATGCTTTAAAATAATTGGGTTACCTACCATGAAGTTAGGAGCGAAGACGCGGATAACTTGATAAAGTGGGAAATTCCAAGGTTCACATGCTAAAACTACGCCGGTTGGTTGCTTTAAGTAGTAAGCATTTCCTAAACCTGATTCAAGAGGTTGTGGCTTTAACATATCTGCACCGTTGACAGCGTAATATTCACAAATTTGAATACAAAGCTCAACTTCTTCTTTGGCTTCGCTGAAAAGTTTACCCATTTCCAAGGTCATCATTTGGGCCATTTTGTCTTCGTTTTCACGAAAACCTCCAGCAATTGCAAGCAATTCTTTACTACGAGTGCTTGGATCTTCATGACGCCACTTTTTATAAAGCATATGAGCTAAGTTAAGTGATTCTTCGATTTCTTTGTCAGTAGGATTTTCAAAAGTGGCAAAGACATCGCCATTATATGGATTTATTGATTGATATCTAGACATTGTCAAACCTTCTTTTCAAATTAATACACTTTAATTCTAAGCGTTTTCAGATTTAACTTCCAGAATTTTGACTAAAATTGCATCCCGATCATGGTAAAATTAAAAATAAATATTTTTAATTTTAAAAGGAGTAAATTATGACGGCAGAAATTTCCACCGCAAAGATTTATTTAGGATCACCATTTTACAATGATGCTCAAAGAGAACGTGTTACTAAAGCAAGAAAGTTGCTTGCTCAAAATCCTACAGTTTGGCAAGTGCATTTCCCATTTGACCAAAATTTTGTAGATCCGGAAGAAAAGAATCCTGAAATTGGTGGCGTTCGCAGCATGACTTGGCGTGTTGCAACTTACCAAAATGATTTAAATGGGATTGTGAATGCTACTTGTGGTGTTTTCTTGTATGACATGGACAATATTGATGACGGAAGTGCTTTTGAAATTGGCTTTTTCCGTGCCCTTCACAAGCCAGTTATCTTAGTTCCATTTACCGAAATTGAAAATAAAGAAAAAGAAATGAATTTAATGCTTGCGCAAGGCGTAACAACCATTATTGATGGAAATGACAGTTTTGAAAAATTAGCAAGCTATGATTTCAATTCTTGCCCAGCTGATCCAGTCGTGGGATACAAAATTATCTAAAGAAAAAACGTGGAATTAATCCACGTTTTTTTGATTGAGTTCTTTAATTAATTTTTTCGTCTTAGTTAAAATGACATGATTCTTATTCAAGCGGGCAAATGCACAGGCATCATAGAGGTGCTGTAAGGCCTTATCCAGGCCTTTATCTTGCTCAATATCATTTAGTCCCCAGCGGAATAAAATACGCGCTAAGAAGTAAACTATATGCTTCTCAGAGGCAATTGAATAAGCATAACGTAAAAGAGAGTTGGATTTCTTATATTCTTTTTGTTTGCCGAAAAATTCACCCGCATCACATAAGATAGCCAAAACTTGTAAAGCCGTTAATTCATCATCAATGTCAATATCTTTAATGTAGCTCAAAATCTGATCATAATAATGATGGGCTTTTGCCATATCATTTTCACTAGCATAAATTTGACTACATCCATTTAAAGCAAGCAATCGATAAATATTATTATCGGCAATATCACGGTTGGAAAGGATATTGTTGAAATAATAAAGGGCAGTCATGTCATTTTTTTCGCCGTCCAGCGCATAAAGCCCGCGCAAATAATCAAAATGAAGGCGATCTTGCTCATGCTTTAAATCTTTTTCTTGAATATTAGAGAGTAAGTCACGGATCTTATTATAATCATAAGTAATGAATGCAAATTCTGCTTCAAACATGTTTTTTGTTGCAGGATTATCACTACTTTGTCTAATAATATCGCCAACTTCAATCCCCATTCGATCACACAATTGCTTTAAAATCTTAAAAGAAGGTACTTGACCATTGTTTTCGAATTTACTTAAAGTGGATTGTGTACAAATTCCATGAGAAAGTTCATTTTGTGAAATTTTCTTTGATTTTCTTATTTTTATAAATTTATCAATGTTAATCATAATTATTTCTGCCGCTTAATTGTTTGATACAAAAAATCAAGAGATTCATCAATATAATCGCTCGCATATGCCATAGCGTGACGATGTCCCTTGATGACGAGTAATTCAACACCTAAATTTTGATCAGCTAAAAATTGAACGAAATTAAGAACGTTAGGTAAAGGATTCAATTCATCAGCCGAATTAATCATCATGAGTTCTTTTAAATGACTATAATCATAAGAATCTGCGTCTAACTTTTTAAGAACTTTTTGATCAGCAGTTCCTGCATAAGTTAGGGTGAAATATTTATAGAATGAATTATTTATGTCATGTAAATCCGTTAAACCCAACTCTTTGGCTCCTTCATATGAAGGTTTAACACTCTCGTGGTTTTTCATCCATTTTGAAAATTCAACTGGTGCTGACCAAGTAACAGTAGGAAAGCCATATTTTCCCGCTACATAAAGTGCGAGCGTCCCTCCAACACTGGCCCCGATTTGGACGATGTTTTTTTGATCATCTTCATCAGTATATTTTGAATTTAAAAGCCACTTCACAAAATGGACTGCGTCATTATGAGCTTCAGGAAAAACATGCTCAGGGGCAAGACTATAATCTGGAATAAAGGTCATAAAACCAGCATTAGCAAGATTAATTCCAACTTTTTTGGCATCGTCTTTGCTTCCGCGGAACCAACCGCCACCATGCCAAAAGATTAAAATTTTTGTCGCTGAAGTTGTATCGTTAGGATAGTAGATGTCTGTCTTAAGTTTCTTTTCTGAATCATAAGTAATGTCGTTTTTTATTACAACCATTTATAAACACATCCTTTTTAAAAAACTCATATGTCGCTTATATTATATATTATAAAGTATGGAATTAACTAAAAATTGACTTTTCGATAAACATAATTAAATATATTTAAGATTTAGGGTACAGGATAAGTATTTTGATAAAATTAATTTAAGTTAGGGGATGATTTAAATGCACTTATCAGCTAAAACTAGTCGAAAGTTAATTAATTATGCCACTATTATTTGTGGAATCATAATTATATTGTTGGTGATTTATTGGTATCGATTGGGGATTTTTACCAATCAAGAAAAAATGAAGGCATATTTGCAAAATAAGCAAATAATTGGACCAATTGTCTTTGTTTTAATTCAGATTGTACAGGTAGTAATTCCGATTATTCCAGGAGGGGTTTCTCTTTTAGGAGGAGTGGTTTTCTTTGGACCGGTTGCTGGATTTATTTATAATTATGTGGGGATTTGTATTGGATCAATAATTAACTTCTTCTTAGCAAGATACTATGGGAGATCTTTTATCTTTCATATTGTTTCAGAAGAAACTTTGAATAAATACATGAAGTGGACGAAAAATCAAAAGAAATTCAACTGGTTTTTTGCTCTTTGCATCTTGGCACCTGCCGCTCCAGATGACGTTCTATGTTTATTAGCGGGGCTAACAGAAATGAAGTTCTGGACATATTTTTGGATTATTATTTTGTGTAAGCCATGGACGATTGCAGCCTATAGTATCGGATTAGTATATGGGGCAAATTGGCTCCTTAAGTTAGTTGGTAAGTAATGTTAGAATCAAAACGAATTTATTTGCGAAATGTATCTGAAAACGATGCTCCAATTTTATTAAAATGGGGTAAAGATCAAAGTTATCATGATAGTGCTGGTTTTGGTAGCTACGAGAATTTAGCGGAAGCCAAAAAAGCAGCCAAGCAATATACCATGCGCAAAAATAGTTACTTGATTTGTTTAAAAGAAAACGATCAGGTCGTCGGCTTAATCGAATTAAATGAACGTGGGATGGATGAAAGAAGCGGGCTGCTTAAGACTAAAGAATTAGGCTTTTTAATGGATAAAGATTACCGCCAAAAAGGTTTGATGACCGAAGCTATTAATTTAGTAGTTAAAGACGCTTTTATTAATTTAGATCAAAATGAAATTTGGGCCGGAACTTTTGAAAATAATCTCAAATCGCAAAATTTATTGAAAAAGCTAGGCTTTAAATACATTTATGAAATCGACTATAGCCAAATTAGTGATCTTTTTTCGTATAAGGAAAAATACTATTTGCTCAAAAAAACAGAATGGCTTAAAATAGAACAAAACACGAAATCCTAAGACTACTTCAGAGAGTTCGCGGTTGGTGTGAGCGAACGGATGTCGTTTCCAGATTTCTAAATGTGGGCAATTAATAGTTGCACGGCTTGGCGCCGTTATTCGCCTTATAATGAAGTGCAGCCGTTTAGGCTGAAGATGGGTGGTACCGCGAAGTCGTGACAGAGCCGATTCGTCCCAATTTAGGGATGGACGGCTCTTTTTTATGGAGGTTTTTATAAATGCTAGATATAAAAGTAATTCGTGAGAATCTTGATTGGGCTAAAGATAAGCTTGCAACTCGTGGAATTAAGCCAGAAGAATTGGATGAACTAATTCAAATTGATGCAAGACGTCGCGAAGCTTTAAATGAAAGTGAACAATTAAAAGCAGAACGTAACAATGTTTCAAAGAAGATTGGTGAAGCAAAGCGTAATAAAGAAGACGCTAGCGATGCCATTAAATCAATGAAAGAAGTAAGTAACAAGATTAAAGATCTCGATAATGAAATTAGAGATTTATCTGAAAAGCAAGAATATATCTTGCTTCGTTTACCAAACTTCCCAGCTGATTCTGATCCAATTGGTCCTGATGAAAGCTATAACGAAGAAGTTCGTAAGTGGGAAGAACCTACTAAATTTGATTTCAAACCAAAAGCTCACTGGGATCTTGGTACTGACTTAGATATTCTTGATTGGGACCGCGGTGCTAAAGTTTCTGGTGCTCGTTTTGTTTACTATAAGGGAGCTGGTGCGCTTTTAGAACGCGCTGTATTTAACTTCTTCTTAGATGAAAACACCAAAGAAGGATATACAGAAATTATTCCACCTTACCTTGTGAATGACGCTTCAATGCAAGGAACGGGCCAATTCCCTAAATTCCGCGAAGACGTATACACTATTGTAGATAACGATGATCCAGACAAGCCACGTGACTTGACGCTTATTCCAACTGCCGAAGTTCCACTTGTTAACTACTTCCGTGATGAAATTATTCATGAAGATAAGCTTCCAATTAACGTTACTGCAATGTCTCCAGCCTTTAGAAGTGAAGCAGGTTCAGCTGGCCGTGATACGCGCGGTTTAATTAGAATGCACGAATTTAGAAAAGTTGAAATGGTTAAGATTTGTAAGCCAGATGAATCTTGGGATGAACTTGAAAAGTTGACCCACAATGCTGAACATCTTCTTCAAAAGCTTGGTTTGCCATACCATGTAGTTGCTCTTTCAACGGGGGATGCAAGCTTCACTAGTGCCAAGACTTATGATCTTGAAGTTTGGATGCCATATCAAGATAAGTATCGTGAAATTTCAAGTTGTTCAAACTGTACTGATTTCCAAGCTCGTCGCGCCCAAATTAGATACCGTGGAGAAGATGGCAAGCTTCATTTGGTTCATACTTTAAATGGTTCAGGACTTGCTGTAGGTAGAACTGTTGCCGCTATTTTAGAAAATTATCAAAATGAAGATGGTAGTGTTACTGTACCTGAAGTTTTAGTTCCTTACATGAATGGTATGAAGAAAATCACTAAACAACCTAGTTTAATTTAATAAAAAATATTCGTATGAAGCCTTGATAGCAAAGAATTTGCTGTTAAGGTTTTATTTTTTTATCAAAAAGTACTTGCCAAAAAAGAATAAATCAGGTATATTAATAAAGTCGCTTTTGAGAGAAAGCGAAACAGAAGCAGGCAAGCAAAAAGAAATAAAAAATATTTCAAAAAAAGC
>CATLCE010000004.1:0-83357 GCA_949888035.1 Lactobacillus johnsonii
AAATTATTTCCTAAGGCTCAATTTAGTGGTTATGACATTTTGCCTTTTTTCTTTATTGTTGCTTGTCAGTTATTAACTCAAGAAACAAAGCAGCCATCTTTTTTACCGTATGGATTTTTACTTTACTTTATTTTAGTTGTAATTGTTTCAATTTATACTGCAATTAAAAACAAAAATATTTCAGTGGGTAAGACATTTGGAATGTTATGGCACTATTTAGCAGCATCATCTATTGTTTGGTACGTTGGTCTCTTAATTTTGCTTTTACTATAAAAAATTTTCCCCCCACTTTTTTAATAAACCTTAAACTGTCCTCAATCATAATAATGAGGGCATTTTTTGTTGGATAAAATTATAATTATCATAAAATAACGTAATATATAAATAAAAAGTATAAAACTTGTGGTAGAAAGTGGGGAAGTGTGGTAAATTATTCATTGGAAAGGGGGCTAGACCATGTTCATGGGCGAGTATCATCATAATCTCGACAGCAAGGGCCGGCTAATTATACCAGCCAAATTTAGAGTTGAGATTGGTGATAAGATGATATTTACTCGTGGAATGGAAGGCTGTATTTTTGGCTATCCAATTGAAGAATGGCAAAAAATTGAGGCTAAGTTAGCCAAACTTCCACTGACTAAGAGAAGTGCACGTAAGTTTACGCGACTTTTCTACTCAGGCGCGATGGAGAGTGAGTTTGACAAGCAAGGACGTGTTAATCTGACCATGACACTGAAAGAGCATGCCGCACTCATTAAGGAATGTGTAATTGTTGGTGTTTCCAATAGAATTGAGATTTGGTCAGCAGAACGCTGGAATGATTTCTCAGAGGAAGCCAACGAAAACTATGACGATATCGCAGAAGACTTGGATGACATCGAGTTATAAAATTATGAAATTCAAGCATAAAAGCGTGCTTTTGCACGAAACAATAGACAATTTAAATCCAAAAGATGGTGGTCTTTATGTAGACGCAACTTTTGGTGGTGGTGGTCACGCCCGATATCTACTCAGTAAGTTAAATAAGGGTACTGTGATTGGATTTGATCAAGATGAGTATGCAATTTCTATGGCAAAAGAGAGTTTTGCCAAGGAGTTACAGGTAGGAGCAGAACCTCGATTAATGTTGGTTCATGATAACTTCTGTCATTTGAAAGAAAATCTGGTAGAGCTGGGGATTTCAGATGGAATAGATGGTATTTATTACGATCTCGGAGTTTCGTCTCCACAGTTTGATCAACCTGAACGGGGTTTTTCTTATCGTTTCGATGCTCGATTAGATATGAGGATGGACCAAAGCCAAGAGTTAGATGCTTATACAATAGTAAACACGTGGTCACAAAAAGAATTAAGTGACGTTTTGTATAAGTATGGAGATGAAAAGTTTTCTCGTCAGATTGCTAGAAAAATAGTTGATCGAAGAAAAGAGAAGCCAATTGTAACTACTTTTGATTTAGTAGATGTGATTAAGGATGCCATTCCAGCATATGCACGACGAAGTGGGGGACATCCTGCGAAGAAGAGCTTTCAAGCTATTCGAGTTGCAGTTAACAATGAATTAGGTGTATTACAAGAATCTCTTGAAGAAGCAATTAAGCTATTGAAGCCAGGTGGTCGAATTAGTGTAATTACTTTTCAGTCTCATGAAGATAAAATCGTCAAAAAGATATTTAAAAAGTATTCTGAAGTCGAAATACCACGGGGAATGCCTATGGTACCGGCTGACAGTAAACCAACATTGCGATTGATTAGTCGCAAACCTATCATGGCAAGTAGCGATGAATTAGAGGAAAATAATCGCTCACACAGTGCCAAGTTAAGGGTTGCAGAGAAATTATAATTTTTAGTTAGTATTTAAGGAGAAAAAGATGGCTGATAGCTCAGCAAGAAATTTAAATTATCAACAAAGTCAACAGCAGACTGAGCAGCCAAAGAAAGCAATTGTTCTTAATCCTAAAAGCGTTCCTTGGACAGCATTTGAAAAAAGTTTAGTCGTTCTAGGTTCACTCATTACATTAGGTTTAATGATTTTATTGGTTTCAGCTAGCATTTCCGCTACTAGTGCTCAACATAAATTAGCAAATGTTGAGCAAACAATAATTTCTCAAAAAAGTCATAACACTGATCTTCGTCAGAAGATTGGTGAATTAACGTCAACTACTAGAATTAATAAAATTGCCCGTGATCAAGGCTTGCACTTGGTTGAGAGTAACATTAGGAATGTCCGTTAATGAAAAAGTTTAATAACTTAAATAGAAATAGATCCAAAGCCCACGGCTACCGCTTTACGGTGGGGAGAATCCTCCAGCTAGTCTTGGCTTTGGTTTTTCTTGTATTTATAGGTAGATTTTTATATATAGGGATTTCAAATCAGGTTGCTGGCGAAAACCTAAATAAGCGTGTAAATCAGATTTATAGGCGAAATGAGGTTTTAAAGGCAACCCGAGGAACAATTTATGATAAAAATGGTTTAACTCTTGCTGAAGATGCGCATGTCTTTACTGTATATGCCATCTTAGATAAGAGTTCAATTGATTATCATAATAAGCCAATGTATGTTACGAATAAACGCAAAACAGCACAAAAGTTGGCTGAAGTACTTCCTTTAAGTGAAGAAAAAATATATTCATATTTGACTCCGAAGCATAAGGCTTTCCAGGTTGAATTTGGTTCAGCTGGAACAGGCTTAACTTTATCTCAAAAGGAAAAAATTGAAGAGATGAAGTTGCCAGGAATTAAATTTATCGAAACTCCATCTAGACTTTATCCTAATGGAAACTTTGCTTCTCACATTATTGGTTTGGCACAACCCCAAAAGAACCAAGGAAATAGTACTTTAGTTGGTACGATGGGAATTGAAGCATACTTTGACAAGCAATTAGCCGGTAAAGATGGGTATCGCGAAGCGTTTGTAGATGCAGAAAATTATCAATTGCCTAATAGTCAAAAGAATGCACGTGCCACAAAAGATGGAGACAATATTTATTTGACACTTGATTCACGACTGCAAACTTACTTAGAGGTTTTAATGTCGCAAGTGCAAGATAAATACAAGCCCAAAGCTTTAACAGCAGTTGTAGAAGATATTAAAACTGGTAAAATTCTGGCTGCTTCTCAGCGTCCTACCTTTAATCCTCAAACTAAAAAGGGATTAGATACATCATGGCGAAATATGTTAGTGCAGGATTCCTATGAACCGGGATCAGTTTTCAAAGTTTTAACTTATTCAAGTGCAATTGAAAGTGGTCATTACAATCCTAATGAACAATACAAGTCTGGAGCAGTCACTGTTCAGGGCTCAACAATTCATGACTGGAACAATAGTGGGTGGGGAAGCATTCCGTTTAGCCAAGCCTTTCCTCGTTCCAGTAATGTTGGTTTTGTAAAACTTGAACAAAAGATGGGTTCAAAAACTTGGAAAGAATATTTGAATAAATACCGAATCGGTAAAAAGACAGGCGTAACGCTTCCTGGAGAAACCGCAGGTATTTTAAACTTTTCTACTCCGTTGAATCAGGCTGTTACTGCATTTGGACAAGGGGTTAATGTTAATGCAATGCAAATGATGCAAGCATATAGTGCCTTGGCCAATAATGGTCAGATGGTAAAACCTCAATTTGTCGAAAAAATAGTTTCACCTTCTGGTAAAGTAGTAGAAAAGTTTCACCGTACAAAAGTCGGGACACCTATTTATTCTGCTAAAACAGCTAAAACTGTTCTAAAAGGAATGCAAGATGTTGTAAACGCATCTTACGGTACTGGTGCAGCTTATAAAATGCCAGGAAAGAGCATCGCTGTAAAAACTGGTACGGCACAAATAGCTGGACCTCATGGAGGATATTTGACTGGGGATAATAATTATATTTTCTCAGTAGTTGGGGTAACACCTGCTAATAATCCGCGTTATTGTGTTTATTTAACCATGAAGCAACCACAAAAAATGTCCAAACCAGCTGAAACAATTCTTTCTTCTATTTTTAAACCAATTATGAATCGCTTGATTTCACTTTCTGATTCTTCAGCAAAGGTTAATGAAAAAGTAACCGTTCCAGCTTTAACTGGTAAAAGCGTTGAAAAAGCAAAAGAAGATGCTAATAATGCAGGAGTTTCAGTTGAAGTGATTGGAACTGGAAAGAATGTTAGTCGGCAGTCAGTAGGAGCCGGTGTAAAAGAAGATACCGACACAAAGATTTTCTTATATACTGGAGGACAAGTTACATGTCCAAATATGGTTGGCTGGAGCGAAGATGAGGTTAATAGCTTCATGACGACAACTGATATTCCAATTACGATTAATGGAAAAGGAAAAGTTACTAAACAGTCTATTCCGGCTGGGAAAGTAATTGATAAAAATAGTAAGCTATCTGTAAACTTAAAATAGTAAAAGTTAAAGGAGTAATACAAAATGCAGTTTTCTTTGATACCGTTCATTAGCAGCTTTGCTCTTACGGTTATCTTCTTACCGTTGTTTATTGGTTTCATGCGAATGAAACATGAAGGACAAGTTATTAGAGATGAAGGCCCTAAGTGGCATGAGAAAAAATCAGGTACACCAACTATGGGTGGAGTAGTCTTTATGCTTGCCGGTGTTATTTCTACCTTATGGGTGTTGATTTGGCAAAAAGATTTAAATAAGACTGCATGGATTTTAATTATTGCTTTCTTAGGATACGGAATTATTGGCTTTTTAGATGATGGAATTAAGCTATATTTCAAACGTAACTTAGGCTTGAGAGCATGGCAAAAATTATTAGGACAAATTATTATTGCAGCTTTAATTATTACACTAGCCTTTAGTGATCATTTTGCCTTTGAATTATATATTCCTTTTGCAGGAATGGTAAGAAATTCCTTCCTCTTTAGTTTATTTGTCCTTTTCTGGTTGGTTGGTTTTTCTAACGCAGTTAACTTATCTGATGGTTTAGATGGATTAGCAACTGGTTTATCCATTATTGCTTATGCTACTTATGCTTGGATAGCTTACCAAGAAAGAAATTGGGTTATCGTTGTATTTACTCTCAGTGTAATTGGTGGTTTAGTAGGTTTCTTCATGTTCAATCATAAGCCAGCTAAAATTTTCATGGGAGATGCAGGTTCATTAGCTTTAGGTGGAGGATTAGCCACTGTATCGATTTTCCTTCATCGTCCATGGTCATTGCTTTTAATTGGAATTGTTTTTGTATTAGAAACTTTAAGTGTGATCTTACAAGTTATTTCTTTCCAAACTACTGGAAAGCGAATTTTCAAGATGACACCAATCCATCACCATTTCGAAATGCTTGGCTGGTCTGAATGGAAGGTTGACATTGTATTTTGGATTGTTGGTTTAATTGGAAGCATTATTTATTTAATTATCTGGGGTTAATTTTAAAATGAAAAAAATTAAGACATACGAAAATAAAAATATTTTGATTTTAGGCTTAGGAAAAAGTGGTTTTTCTGTTGCTAAGCTTCTTTTAAAGCTTGGCGCTAAGCTGACTTTAAATGATAAAAAAGATTTGTCTAACGATGATCGTGCTGCTGAATTAGACAAGTTAGGAGTTAGAGTTATTTCTGGATACCATCCAGTAGAGATTTTTGATGAGGAAAAATTTGATTATCTTGTTAAAAACCCCGGAATTCCTTATGAAAATCCAATGGTAGAGAAGGCCGAAAAATTAGATATTCCAGTTATTACTGAGCCTGAAATTGCACTTAATGTTAGTGAAGCACCATATGTTTGTGTTACTGGCTCAAATGGAAAGACAACTACGGTCATGCTTACCCAAAGAATTATGGATCATCATTTATCTAAAAATGGTGGTCATGCTTATGCAGTTGGTAATATTGGTGTTCCAATTTCAGAAGTAGTTGAAAAAGCAACCTCTAAAGATCTCCTAGTAGTAGAAATGTCCAGTTTCCAATTACTTGGGGTAACTGATATTAAACCTAAAGTAGCTGCCATTGTTGATATTTATAATAATGTTCACCTTGACTACCATAAGACTTTTGACAATTATGTTGAAGCTAAGCTTAGAATTACTCAATCTCAAGATCAAGATGATTATTTCATTGCTAACTTTGATCAAAAGAATATTTTAGAAAAAGAGCTTGATAAGACAAAAGCTAAGGTTCAGACATTTTCAGAAACAGATAAAACTGCCGACTATTTTATTGGTGATGAATATCTTGAAAGCAAAGACGATCATCACATTATGAAGATCAGTGATATCAAGATCCCAGGTATTCATAACCAACAAAATTGTTTAGTAGCCATTGCCATTTCTAAATTAATGGGTGCAGATGATAGTGACATTCAATATGCATTAAGTACTTTTACTGGTGCGACTCACCGTTTGCAATATGTAATGACTTATAATGATCGTAAAATTTATAACGATTCAAAATCAACGAATATTGAAGCTGCTACTGTAGCTATTCCATCATTTAAAGAGCCTGAAGTTTTGATTGCGGGTGGATTAGATCGTGGATTTATGTTTGATTCACTAGTTCCACTATTTAAAAAGCATGTAAAATCAATTGTACTTTATGGCGAAACTAAATATCTTTTAGCTGATGCCGCTCGTAAAGCGGGTATTAAAGATATCGTAATTGTTAATACTTTACAAGAAGCTGTTCCGCGAGCATATGAATTAAGTGAAGCAGGAGATGTTATTTTGTTTTCACCAGCATGTGCATCTTGGGATCAATTTAACACTTTTGAAGAACGTGGAGACTTTTTTGTAAAATTTATTAAGGAATTAAAGACTAAATAAAAATGAGAGTAATTTTTTCTGGTGGCGGAACTGGTGGCCACATATATCCAATTATGGCGTTAATTGAACGTTTGAAAGAACGTAAGTTAGTTACAAATGATGAAATTTTGTTTGTTGGGACTGATCGAGGATTAGAATCGAAGATTGTTCCTGCGGCAGGAGTTCCTTTTAAGACCTTAAAAATTAAAGGATTTGATCGAAAGCATCCTCTAAAGAATTTCGAAACAATCGAATTATTCATTAAAGCTACAAAAGAAGCAAAACAAATTATTAAGAACTTTAAACCTGATGTAGTCGTTGGAACGGGTGGATATGTATCAGGTGCCATAGTTTATGAGGCAGCTAAAATGCATGTTCCAACTATCATTCATGAATCTAATTCAGTAGTTGGACTAGCAAATAAGTTTTTAGCTCATTATGTTGATAAAATTTGTTATACCTTTGATGATGCTGCAAAGCAATTTTCAGAGAAAAAGAAATTAGTAAAAACTGGTAATCCACGCTCACAACAAGTTCTTGGTTTAAATAAAGAAAACATTGATATTGCTAAGAAATGGGATTTAAATCCTAACATGCCAACTGTACTGATTTTTGGTGGCTCACGCGGTGCTTTAGCAATTAATCAAATCGTTGAAAAGTCTTTGCCAGAGCTTGAAACAAAACCATATCAGGTTATTTGGGCAACTGGACAATTGTATTATGGCGATGTTAAGAAAAAATTAGCCGGTAAAGAAGTGAATTCAAATATAAAGATTGTTCCTTATATTGATAATATGCCAGGCTTATTACCACAAGTGACATGCGTTGTAGCACGATCTGGTGCAACTAGTTTGGCTGAATTTACCGCCCTTGGTGTTCCTGTAATTTTAATACCTAGTCCAAATGTAACGCATAATCATCAAATGAAAAATGCGCTTGATATGGAAAAAGCAGGAGCTGCTTTAGTTATTGCAGAAAATGATTTAAATCCTAATAACTTTGTTTCATCAATCGATCATATTCTACTCGATACAAATTATGCAAAGAAGATGAGTGAAGCATCTAAGAAATTAGGTGTTCCAGATGCATCTGATCAAGTAATTTCGGTGATGGAAAGTCTAATTAAAAATAAATAGTGAAAGGGAGTGAGGCATGTGGCTAAAAGAAAAATAACCAAAAAAGATCCTAAAAAAGAATTATCAGGATGGATTGATTATAAAAATAAGACAAACACTAATGAAAAAAGACGGGTCTCTGCCTCACTAACTAAATTGCAAGCTGAACGTCGGCATGCTTTATTGACTCGATTAGGTTTTATAATTTTCTTTTCACTGTGTTGTATTTTAGCTTTAGGATACTATATTTCTCCAAAAGCAAATGTAGCAAGCGTACAGGTTAAAGGAGCGCCTGAATTAAATAGTAGGCAAGTAGTAAAGACTGTAGGTATTTCTCCTGAAAACAAGGTTGTTTTTTGTCTCCTAAAAGGAAAAGAATACAGTAAAAAACTATCAGCTACTTTCCCAGAAATAGCGAAAGTACAAGTGGGCGTCCAAAAAGCAAATCATTTGATTTTAAATATCAAAGAGCGACCAGTAATCGGATATATTCATGAAGGTGACGGCTATCGCAAAATTTTGGCGACTGGAAAAGTAGGTAGCCAAATTATCGCAAGTAACAAAATTGATAAAAATAAGCCTTTGTTTACTGGATATAATCAAAAAGTCTCTCTTAGCGAAGATATCAAGGTTTATGCCAGTCTTCCACAAAATATCCGTGACCAAGTTAAAATGCTGAGTGGTGAAACACGAAGGCCAACGCAGATTATTTTGGTAATGAAAGATAATAATATAGTTATTGGAAATCTTTCTACCATTAAAAGTAAGATGCGCTACTATGACAAAATTAAAAGTCAGCTAAGAGAACCATCTGTAATTGATTTTGAAATTGGTGCTTATAGTAGACCGCTCACACAGGCAGAAAAAGTCAAATTAGGACTGACTTGATATTAGTGAGAACTTAAACCATATGTTAAAATTTATTGTATAGTTATGTTTTGGGGGCATTACCTTGGATAAAACTGATTTACTTGTAGGCTTGGATATAGGAACAACAAGCGTAAAAGCAGTAGTCGCTGACACTGCATCTAATGAAATGCAAATTATTGGTGCTGCAAATGGTCCTACTAAAGGAATGCGGCATGGAAAAATTGTTGATATTGATCAAACTGCTGAAAGTATTAGTGCTGTTTTAAAGAAAGTAGCGCAAAAGACAAATTCAAAGATTTATCGCGTAGTAACTGGAATTCCAGTTGGATTGCTTCAATTAGAAAATGCTGTTGGATTAATTAACATTGAAGAAAATGGCAGAGAAGTTACTGATAATGATGTAAAACGTGTTTTAGTAACTGCTATTGATACAGCATTAAAAGATGGCCGAGAAGCAATTGCTTTCTTACCTAATAAATTTTTAATTGATGGAAAAACTGATGTAGATGATCCGAGAAAAATGATTGCTCATTCACTAGAGGTACACGGTATATTATTAACGGCACCTAGTGCAGATTTACATAATATTCGCAAGGCCATCGAAAGAGCAGGATATCAGAATAATTTCTTTGTACCTACACCGTTAGCAATTGCTAGTGTTGCTCTTGATGAAGGAGAAAGAACCTTTGGTACAGTTCTTCTGGATCTAGGTGGAGGATCAACTACTGCTACTGTTATTCATGAAAATAAGATTAAGTATGCGACAATTGATTTAGAGGGTGGAATTGATATTACCAATGATATTTCAGTTGTTTTAAATACTTCGAAAAAAGAAGCTGAAAAAATCAAACTACAATTTGGTTATGCAGATCCAAGCTTAACTTCTAGTGATAATCAATTTCCAGTTAATGTAGTGGGTGAAAATGCGCCAAAAATGATTGATGAAGAGTATTTAAGTGAAATAATAAATGCTCGTCTTGATCAAACTTTCAGTCGAATTGGAAAAGGATTAAAATCTCATGATGCCTTCAAGTTGCCAGGGGGAGTTGTGATTACTGGTGGAAGTAGTGCACTCCAGGGAATTGATGACATTGTAAAAGAAGATTTTGGCGTAAAGGCTAGAATTTTTCAACCAGATCAAATGGGACTACGCAATCCAATGTACGCTGCTAGCTATGGAGTAGTAAATTATGCTTATAGTTTGGCTGATATTGATTACTTGGTTAACAGTGTTATTTATGGAAACCAGATTACTTCTCCGGTTTCTAACCAATCTTCGTCTCAAGAAAATATGAAATTTTTCAAAAGACGCCTAACTCCTAGTGAAATGGAGCCCAAAGAAGATTATAATAAGACTAGTGCTACATCAACGGTCTCTACGTCTGAAGAGAATGATGATAATAAGAATAATAAAAAAGGAATCAAAGAATTCTTTAAGAAATTTTTTGATTAAATAAGGTGGTTTAGTAAATGGATTTTACTTTCGATTCTGATGACAACAAAAATGCAGTCATTAAAGTAATCGGTGTTGGTGGTGCCGGTGGTAACGCTGTAAACCGAATGATTGATGAAGGAGTACAAGGAGTTTCCTTTATCGCAGCTAACACGGACGTACAAGCTCTTAATAGTAATAAAGCAGAAAATAAGATTCAACTTGGACCTAAACTTACTCGTGGGTTAGGTGCAGGTTCTCATCCTGAAGTTGGTCAAAAAGCTGCTGAAGAGAGCCAACAAACAATTGAAGACTCTTTAAAGGGCGCTGACATGATCTTTATTACTGCTGGTATGGGTGGTGGTACTGGAACTGGTGCTGCTCCTGTAATTGCAAAGATTGCACGTGAAACTGGAGCATTAACTGTTGGGGTTGTTACTCGTCCCTTTACATTTGAAGGTCCAAAGCGTTCAAAAAATGCGGCAGAAGGAATTGCTCAATTAAAGCAATATGTTGATACCTTGGTTATCATTTCTAATAATCGTTTATTAGAAATGGTTGATAAGAAGACACCAATGATGGATGCGTTCAAAGAAGCTGACAACGTTCTTCGTCAAGGTGTCCAAGGTATTTCCGATTTAATTACTTCAACTGACTACGTTAACCTTGACTTTGCAGATGTTAAGACTGTAATGGAAAATCAAGGTGCTGCCTTAATGGGAATTGGTCGTGCTAGCGGAGAAAATAGAACAGTTGAAGCTACTAAACTTGCTATTTCATCTCCATTACTTGAAGTATCAATTGATGGTGCTAAGCAAGTTCTACTTAACATTACCGGTGGACCAGATTTAACTTTATTTGAAGCGCAAGATGCTTCTGATATTGTTTCAAAAGCTGCTGGAGATGGTGTAAATATTATCTTTGGTACGTCAATCAATGCAAACTTAGGTGATGAAGTAGTAGTTACTGTTATTGCAACAGGAATTGACTCAAAGGCTGAGGAAGAAGCTTCAAAACAACCAATGCGTCGCCCTTCACGTCCAGCACGCCAAGAAGTAGTAACTCCAGAACCTACAAAGAGTGAACAACCAGAAGTATCTAAGCCTGCTTCAGCAGATGATACCGAAATTAAGGTTGAAAATACTATTTCTCACGAAGCTCCTACTCAATCTATTCCTGAAGTAAAAGCAGAAAAGAAAGAATCTCAAGATACTTTACTTGACCCCACAAGCGTTTGGAAGCAAGATAGAAAAGAGAACAATCGTCCACAACCTGTAGAGAATAAAGAAAAAGATGACGATGAATTTGATTCATTTAGTTCAGACGACTCCACTAGTATTTCTCAAATTGAAACTAGTGTAGATGATGAATCAGATAATGATATTCCATTCTTCAAACATCGTCGTCAAGATTAGTATTTGGAGGAAGAAATTATGGCTTTCGATAAATTAGGTAGATTTTTTGGTATCTCTGAAGATGATGAAATGAATGAAGTGCCATATACTGAATCAGAGGAACAACAAGAAGAAATCCCTCAAACTCAAAAAAATGAGAGAAGAGCAAATGTTGTTTCTATTAATTCTGGTGTTAGTGCTACGAGTAAAATCGTTTTATACGAGCCTCGTGTATATTCTGATGCAAAAGAAGTAGCTCAAAATCTTCTAAATAACAAGGCTGTTATTATTAATTTTGCACGTATGGATGATGAACAGGCACGTAGAATCGTTGATTTTATTACTGGTACTGTTTATGCCTTAAACGGTGAAATTCAACGTGTGGGGGACAAGATCTTCTTAGCAACTCCACCAAAATTTGAAACTGATGGTAAAATTGCTGAATTGGTTGAAAAGAAAGATAAAATGGATTAATGGTATTTTCAATTATAGGCTGGATATTACGCATTATTTCTGATTTATTAAATATCTATAGCTTTCTAATTGTCATCTATACTTTACTAACTTGGATCCCAAGACTACTTGTGACTAAAGTGGGGCGAGTACTAGGGAAAATTGTTGAGCCTTATTTGGAGATATTTGAACGTTTTATTCCTCCAATAGCTGGAATTTCCTTTGCTCCCGTTGTAGCTTTGTTAGTAATTTATTTTGTAAATAATTATGTCCTTTATTGGATAGCAAATATAATTAGGTACGTGTTTATTAGATAAAATGGAAAAAAGACAAGCTAGTAGTTTTTATCAACATTTTGATGAAAGTGAAAGACCGACGGTGGATTATTTCGTCGGTCTTTTTAATCAGTTTTTATTTAAAAATGAACCGATTTTAACTGATTTTCTTAATCCTAGAGAACAATATATTTTTCGAGAAATAGTTGGAGGATATGCACAGTTATATAGTTTTGGCGGCTTTTCGAATGCGGAAAAGAAGCGAATGCTTTTATGTGAGTGGAGTGAAGGGTACAAGCCCGATGAATTCAATATTTCGCTTTTAGAAATTGCTTATCCTCAAAAATGGTCTGAACTCACTCATAGTCAAATCTTAGGTGTTTTGACGCACCTAGGAATTGAATTGGATACTTTTGGTGATATTATCAATGATGAAAACGGAAATTGGCAGTTCTTCGTTAAAGCTGAATTGAAAGATTATTTTCTTGAGGAAATTGATCGAATTGGAAGAACAAAAGTGAAATTATCTGAACTGCCCCTATCCAAAGTTTTAGTGCAGGAAGATGATAGCGAAGAAATGACTTCAGTAGCGATCTCACTTCGACTTGATGCTGTTATCAGTGCGATTACGAACTTAAGCAGAAGCCAAGTTAAGAAAATTATTGAAGCGGGAGAAGTGAAATTAAATTGGCATCTTGTAACACAATCTAATATAATTATTTCTGTACAGGATATGCTTAGTATTCGCCATTATGGGAGATATGAGATTATTAATCTTGCCACTACGAAGAAAGGTAAAAGAAGACTTGAAATAAAAGTATGGCAAGCAAAGAAAAGGTGATAATATGACATTAACGCCAATGGATATCCATAATAAGGAGTTTAGTACAAAACTTCGTGGATATGATTCCAAGCAGGTAGATGGTTTTTTAGATCGAATTGTTGATGCATATGGGGATGCACTCGATCAAATTGTTGATTTAAAAAATGAAAATGTTGAACTAAAGAAAAAAGTAGATAAATTTGAAAAGGTTAAAGATTCGATTAATGAGTCTTTAATTTCAGCACAAGAAAATGCTGAAGAAATTAAAAAAAGAACAAATAAAGAAGCACAAGAAATTATTCAAAAAGCTAACCAAGACGCTGATGAAATAGTTAATAAAGCTCGAGATGAGGGCGAGAAAAAAAGAGCTGACCTTCAAAAGCAATATGATACCTTAAATCATGATTATGAGTTACTTAAGGCAAAAGTAGAAGATTTTAGAGAAGCAGTTCAAGGAATGTTAAAAGATCAGATCAAAGAATTAAGTGATTCTGATTGGCAATATTACCTAGATAAATACTATGGCCGCTCCCGCTTATATCCAGCTGACGGTTCACAACCACTTGAGGATGATCCTATTCCAGATGGTCCGGTAGATGATGAAGTACCAGCTGAAGAAACTACTTCTGCTATTTCAGAGGTTGACAATAATACAGTAAATGAAGTAAACTCTGTTCAAGAAAAGGAAGATAATACTGAACTCTTAGATGGGGAAAACTCCGTTAAGGAAAGTATGCATGCTACAGAAGAAAGTTCTGAGCGTCGCGATGGTCCAGTAATTATTTTTCCTGATGATTTAAAAGATAATTAAAATTTAAGTCGACAGTAACAACAAGTAGATACCTTAGCGAGTTAGTGATGGTGAAAGACTAACAACTTTCGAAAGTTAATCAGCTGCCAATTGACTTAAACGTTTTCTGTACGATACACAGAGAATAAGTGGGATAGGGTAAGTGTACCCTATTCAATTTAGGTGGTACCACGAGAAGCTTCGTCCTATTTGGGATGAAGCTTTTTTGATTAAGAAAGGATTTTTTATGAGAGTCAAAGATACATTGAATTTAGGTAAAACTAAATTTAAAATGCGCGGTAATCTTCCAGTTCGTGAAGCTGAATGGCAAAAAGAATGGGAAGAAAATAAATTATATGAACAAAGATTAAAACTTAATGAAGGCAAACCCCGTTTTGACCTTCATGATGGTCCTCCATTTGCTAATGGTAATATTCACATGGGACACTCCTTAAATAAGATCTCGAAGGATATTATCGTTCGTTTCAAAAATATGAATGGTTACTATGCTCCTTATGTTCCTGGATGGGATACTCACGGGCTTCCAGTTGAACAACAATTAGCTAAAAAGGGTGTTGACCGTAAAACATTAGATCGGGCTAAGTATAGAGAACTTTGTCGTCAGTTTGCGGAAGAACAGGTTCAAAAACAAATGGCTGACTTCAAACGCTTAGGAGTAATGGCTGATTGGGATCACCCTTACATTACTTTACAACCAAAATTTGAAGCTGAAGAAATTAGAGTCTTCGGTGAAATGTTCAAAAAAGGTTATATCTATAAGGGTAAAAAACCTGTTTACTGGTCTTGGTCAAGTGAATCAACTTTGGCAGAAGCAGAAGTTGAATATCATGACATTAAATCACCAAGAATCTATGTTGCTTTTCCAATTAAAGATGGAAAGGGTATTCTAGATTCAGATACATCATTAGTAATTTGGACTACTACTCCTTGGACTATTCCAAGTAATGTCGGAATTACTGTAAATCCTAAATTTGATTATTCAGTAGTTGAAGTTAATGGTAAAAAGTACGTAATCGGTTCACAACGTCTTTCAGCAGTTGCTGAAGATTTAGGTTGGGAAGATTATAAGGTTGTTAAGACCTTAAAGGGTACCGACTTTGATAGAATGACTTACCAACATCCACTATATGATGTAACTGGGTTGGTAATGAATGATACTTATGTTACTGCTGATGATGGTACTGGATTAGTTCATAACGCTACTGGTTTTGGTGAAGATGACTACAATGTCGGCCGTCGCTATGGCTTACCAGTATTTAGTCCAATGGATGCGCAAGGTAGATTTACTAAAGAAGTACCTGATCCAGACTTAGTGGGAATGTTTTATGATGATGCTAATAAAGTTGTTGCCGATAAGCTTGAAAAAGCTGGCGCACTCTTAAAGCTTAGTTTCTTTACTCACTCATACCCACACGACTGGCGTACTAAGAAACCTGTTATTTACCGTGCAACTACTCAATGGTTTGCTTCAATTGACAAATTTAGAGATCAAATCTTAGCAGAAATTGAAAAAGCTAATTTCATCCCTGCATGGGGTAAGACCCGTCTTTACAATATGATTAAAGATCGTGGTGATTGGGTAATTTCTCGTCAACGTGCATGGGGTGTACCACTTCCAATTTTCTATGCAGAAGACGATACTCCAATTGTTACTCCAGAAACTATTGAACATGTTGCTCAAATCTTTGAAAAAGAAGGTTCTAATGCTTGGTACACTCATACTGCAGAAGAACTACTTCCAGAAGGATTTAAGTCAGAACATTCACCAAATGGTAAGTTTAGAAAAGAAACTGATATCTTAGATGTTTGGTTTGATTCTGGTTCTTCTTGGGCTGGTGTAATGCAAGAGCGTGATGGTTTAGGTTTCCCAGCAGATTTATATCTTGAAGGTAGTGACCAATACCGTGGTTGGTTTAACTCAAGTTTAATTACTTCAGTTGCGGTAACTGGTAAAGCTCCATATAAGCAAGTTTTATCTCAAGGTTTTGTTTTAGATGACAAGGGACACAAGATGTCTAAATCATTAGGTAATGTAATTTCACCTAATGATGTAATCAAGCAAATGGGTGCAGAAATCATTCGTTTATGGGTTGCCGGAGCAGATACTACTTCTGATGTAGCAGTTTCTCAAGATATTTTACGTCAATCTGCTGAAAGCTACCGTAAGATTAGAAATACTATGCGTTTCATGCTTGCTAATACTTCTGACTTTGATCCTAAGGAAGATGCAATTGCTTATCCAGATATGTCCGGTGTAGATCAATATATGGAAATCAAGTTAAATCGCTTGATTGAAGAGGCAATTGAAGCATACAATAAGTTTGATTTTAATAGTGTTTATAAGAAAGTATTTAGCTTCATTTCTAATGATTTATCTGCCTTTTACTTAGACTTTGCTAAGGACATTCTTTACATTGATGCTGAAGACAGTGAAACTCGTCGTTCAATGCAAACTGTAATTTACGATGTTTTAGTTAAGCTAACTAAATTGATGACACCAATCCTTCCACATACTATGGAAGAAGTTTGGGGTTATCTCAAGGAACCAGAAGATTACGTTCAACTTGCTAATATGCCAGAAGTAGACCATTTTGCTAATGAGGATGAAGTTTTAGCAGATTGGAATGCCTTTATGAAAGTTCGTTCAGATGTGTTGAAGGCACTTGAGAAAGCACGGAATGCTAAGGTAATTGGTAAGTCATTTGAAGCACACGTTACTCTCTACCCAACTGAAGAAACGAAGGCACTTCTCGATAAATTAAACGCTAATATCAGACAAATTTTGATTGTTTCTGATTTAACTATTAGTGATGAAGAAGCACCTGAAAATGCTGAAAAATTGCCAACTGCATCCATTGTAGTGGAACACGCTGCTGGTGAAGTTTGTCCAAGATGTCGTCGTACTACAACCGATGTTGGTAGTGACCCACGTTTCCCAGAATTATGTGCGCGCTGTGCAGCTATCGTTGCTGAAAACTTTCCTGAAGCAGAAAAAGAAGGTTTAGAAAAATAATGCGTAAAGGTACTGTTAAACAATTTGATCCAAACTCTGCGTATGGATTTATTGAGGATGATTTAACTCATTCATCTTACTTTGTTTTTTATAAGTCAATTAAAGAAGAAGGTTATAAAAAACTGAACGTAGGTCAAAGAGTTCGTTATCAATTAGCGCAAGGAAAAAAGGGTCTACAATGTATCAACGTTTATGTTGATCATGACTAAAAGGAGAAATTAAGTGAATCTGAGAGAAACTGAAATCTCAAATAAACCTATTTTCGAGGGTAAACTTATTGATTTAAATGTTGAAACTATTAGTTTGCCTAATGGAAAAACAGCTACTCGTGAGATAGTTAAGCATCCTGATGCTAGTGCTGCAATTGCCATCAATGATGAGAAAAAAATGCTTCTTGTAAAGCAATGGCGTGAGCCCATTAAACAATTAACTTTGGAGATTCCTGCGGGTTTAATTGATGAGACAGACGCTTCACCTCTTGATGCAATGAAAAGAGAGCTGAATGAAGAGGGTGGCTACAAGGCCGAGTATTGGGAAAAGGTAAGTGAATTTTATACATCTGTTGGTTTTTGTGATGAAAAAATTCATTTATTCTATTGTGATACTTTGTCAAAAATTGAAAATAAACGTCCTCTTGATGAAGATGAATTTTTAACTCAAGAATGGTACAGTCTGCCAGAATTAAAACAGTTAATTGCTTCTGGAGAAATTATGGATGCAAAAACTGTAATGGCAATTACATTTTGGGAAAATATGATTTTAACAGGAAATCAAAGTAATGACTGAAAAACGAGCAGATTATCGTAAAAAGCAACAAAAAGAAAAAGTAAGCAAAATTTTCGATAATTTTAAACGATTGAGGAAAGATAAGCATCAAGCTGATGTAAGTGATCAAAAAGTTGATGTTCAAGATTCTTCAAAATTTGAATCAAGAGAGGATCTCGCAAATCGTGCTTTAAAAGAAAAGCGTGAAGATAAGGTTGATCGTTTAAAAAAACGTCTGAACTATGCGATTTTAATTGTTGTTGTTTTGTTAGTTATAGTTTTGTTCGCTTTGTTTAAACTTTAGATTTAGAGGTAAGAAATGAAAATCGCAATTATTGTCCCAATGGAAGAAGAAGCAGAATTCTATAAAAAGCATTTTAAGTCTGAAAATAAAGAAGTCTTTGGCACAACTGAATTTGATCATTTTTCAGTAAATGGAAATGACATTTACTTAGGATTAAGTGGAATCGGTAAAGTTAATGCAGCTATGAATTTGACTAGCCTGTTAACTAAAGAAGATATTGATGTAATTTTTATGACTGGCTCTGCTGGATCACTGCAAGAAGATGTAAAGAGAAAAGATCTAATTTTGCCTAATAAGTTTATGTACTATGATGCTCATAATACTAGTGCAGGTAACTATGTGGAAGGACAAATTCCCCAGGAACCTGCAGGCTATACTCTGGATAATTCATTCCGTACAAAATTTGCAGCATATTTAAAGGAACATGATATTCCTTTTAAAGAAGGATTGATTGTAACTGGAGATAGTTTTATTGCTTCTGAAGCACAAAAAGATGAGATTAAAAAGAATTTCTCTGACGCATTGGGAGTAGAGATGGAAGGAGCTGCTTTTGCACAAGTAGCTAGACATTTTAATACTCCATTGGTTGCAATTCGTGCTATTTCAGATAATGGGGATGCTAATGCTGACAATGACTTTGATAAATTCGTCAAGGAAGTTGGAGCAAAAGCTGCAAGTATAATTGCATCCTATCTTGAAGAAACAGTTTTAGATTAAACTATTGATAGACTAAGTTCATCGTAACTTAGTCTATTTTTATGTTAAAATAAAAGAGCCACTTCCGAAATGTAAGGAAAGTAAAGAGGTTATAAGATAATATGACTAGGAAAAATGTATACTTAGATAACGCGGCAACTACGCCAATGGATCCAAAAGTTATTGAAAAAATTAGTAGTGAAATGGCTGATGATTTTGGCAACGCTTCTAGTCAACACGCATTTGGTCGTAAGGCACGTCATGTAGTTGAAACAGCTCGTCATCAACTAGCAGAAACAATTAATGCCCAAGATAAAGAAATAATTTTTACTAGTGGTGGCTCAGAAAGCAATAATACTGCTATTTTTGGTACAGTACGTGCTAGAAAAGATATTGGTAAAAAAATTATTACTACTAAAATTGAGCATCCTTCTGTCTTAAATCCTATGAAACGCTTAGCTCAGGAAGGATACGAAATTGTCTATCTTGATGTCGATGAAACTGGCCATATTAATTTAGACGACTTGAAGAGAGAACTAACACCAGATACAATCTTAGTTTCTATTATGGCAGTTAATAATGAAGTTGGATCAATTATGCCGTTAAAAGAAATTGGTGAATTAGTAAAAGATTCTAATGCATATTTTCATGTAGACGACGTACAAGGCTTCGGAAATATTGAAATTGATGTTAAAGAAATGAACATCGACTTATTATCAACTTCTGCTCATAAAGTTAATGGACCAAAGTTTTTAGGTTTTCTTTATGAAAAAGATGGTCTAAAAGTAAGTAATTTACTTTTAGGAGGCGAACAGGAAACTAAACGCCGTCCCGGGACGGAAAATGTACCAGGTATTGCCGGCTTTGGTATAGCTGCTCAAGAACTAAATGAAATGGATAAGCAGAAGCTGCAAGAGAAGTACCAAAACTTTCAAAAAATAATTCTGGATGAACTTGATAAAAATCAAATTGATTATGAAGTCAATGGAACTCTTGAAGGCAAAGTATCTCACCATGTTTTGAACTTATGGCTAAAAGGTGTAGGTACTTACTCTGCCTTAACTAATTTAGACTTAAGTGGATATGCTGTTTCTGGTGGGTCTGCATGTACGGCAGGTTCTCTTACTCCTTCACATGTCTTACAGGCAATGTATGGGGAAGATTCACCAAGAATTGAGGAATCAATTAGAATTAGCTTTGGTAGATTTAATACTGAAGAAGAAATTCAAGAATTTGCAGCAGATTTAGTTAAGATGTGCAAGCGTCTAGCTAAATAGTAAAATTATTTTTTTGAGAATTTGTCTTAAGGTATAATAATAGTAAAATCATATACTTGACACTTACAAAAAATAAGATAATAATATTGAGAGTGATATTTTTATGGCAAATACAGTAATTATTAACGGCGATAATCGTAAATTTACGATTAATCCTGAAATTAAGCGTTATGCATTGATTGATGCAGGTTTCACAAAAACTAAAAGAGGTAATTTTATGTATAAGCATCCCTTATATAATGAGTCCCCTTATAATGCTACCTGTCAATTAAAGTTAACAATTAATGAAGATTTAGATCATTTAACAATGGTAGTTACAGATACTAATGGTTTGCAAAAGGTTAATATTTTTAAGAATAAACAACTAGCGCCAATGGTTGAACTGCTTAACTTCATTTTAAAGGATCTTGAAGATCGCCAAATTATTGCACCTTGCTAAAAGGAGAAAAGGATAAAATGGTAGATAACAGCAAAATTAGAGTCGTTGTTGGTATGAGCGGTGGAGTTGATTCTTCAGTTTCTGCACTTTTACTCAAACAACAAGGCTTTGATGTTGTCGGCGTCTTCATGAAGAATTGGGATGATACTGATGATTCCGGAGTTTGTACGGCAACTGAGGATTACGAAGATGTAAAAAAAGTTGCAGATGAAATCGGTATTCCTTACTATTCTATTAACTTTGAAAAGGATTATTGGGAGCGCGTATTTGAATATTTCTTGGATGAATATAAAAAGGGCAGAACTCCAAATCCTGATGTAATGTGTAATAAAGAAATAAAATTTAAATCTTTCTTAGATTTCGCAATGGATTTAGATGCGGATTATATTGCAATGGGTCACTATGCGGCAACCAGAGTTGACGACAACGGTGTTGTTCATATGATGCGTCCAAAGGATGGCAATAAGGATCAAACTTACTTTTTAAGCCAACTTTCACAAGATCAACTGAAGAAGGTAATCTTCCCACTTGCTAATTTAACTAAGCCACAAGTACGTGAAATTGCTATTGCTTCAGGATTAGCAACTGCTAAAAAGAAAGATTCGACAGGAATTTGTTTCATTGGTGAACGTAACTTTAAAAAATTCTTGAGTGAATTTTTACCAGCTCAATCAGGAAAAATGGTTACTCCAGATGGAAAAGTTGTTGGTGAGCACGCTGGTTTAATGTACTACACTATTGGTCAAAGATCTGGCCTTGGTTTAGGTTCAACTAAGGAATCAACTGATCCATGGTTTGTAGTAGGTAAGGACTTAAAGAAGAACGAGTTAATTGTTGAGCAAGGTTATGATAGTAAGCTTTTATATGCTACTAGCTTAGATGCAAGTGGTGTTTCATTCTTTACAGGTCAACCAGATCACGACGTTGATTTGAAGTGTACTGCTAAGTTTAGATACCGCCAACCTGATGTTGGTGTAACTATGCACTACCATGCAAAAGAGAATACAGTTCATGTTGACTTTGATGAACCAGCACGTGCTGTTACTCCTGGACAAGCTATTGTGTTCTACAATGGTGAAGAGTGCTTAGGTGGAGCTACAATTGACCGTGCATACCAAAATGAAAAGCAATTACAACTAGTATAGTTTAGAAGAAGTCTCTTTTGAGGCTTCTTTTTTATTTTTATAAACTGTTATTTTCTCCTCTTAAAACTTATAATAGTAATAAAAGTGGAGGGAAAAGCAAATTATGCAATTATATTTTGTAAGACATGGAAAAACAAAATGGAACTTAGAAGGACGCTATCAAGGTGGTAGTGGTAATTCACCTCTTTTGCCTGAAAGTTACGAAGATATCAAAAAATTAGCTGGATACTTAAAAGGAACAAAGTTTAGAGCTTTTTATTCTAGTCCTTTACAGCGCGCATTAACAACTGCAGTAATGCTTAGAGATGATATGGGAATTACTGTCCCAGTCATTATTGACGACCGTTTAAAGGAGTTCAATTTAGGGGAGCTGGAAGGAATGAAATTTGTTGATGCTGAAAGTAAATATCCAGATCAAATAAAAGCATTTCGGTATTTTCCTGATCGTTATGATCCATCAACTTTCCATGGTGAAAATTTTGACCATATGATAGAACGTGGAAAGAAATTGATTGCTGATATTGTAAAAAGATATCCTAACAAGGATGATAAAGTATTATTAGTAAGTCATGGAGCTGCCTTGTGTGCCTTAATTAGAACTCTAGAGGGGTACGATATTGCCGATATTAGAAAGCGTGGCGGCTTAACTAATACAAGTCTTACAATTCTTGATACGGAAGATAATGGAAAGACTTTTGATGAAGTAGCGTGGAATGAAACAAGCTACCTAGATCGAAAAATTACTAGTAGGGATACAATTTAAAATGGATAAAAAGATAGCCAACTTATATGATGCTGGCAACGTAGATAAAGCTATACATTTATTAATTGAAAAGATAAACAAACATCCCCAGGATATTGAGAATTATTTGCAGCTTTCAACTTATTTAATTGAACAAAATGCTGCTGATCAGGCGCTAGAACTGTTAGAAAAAGCTCGTGGCCTTGTTAAGCATCCTGAAGATCTAACCTATAACATTGCTGTCTGCTACTACATGCAAGGAGATTTTGCCAAGTCGCTTACGTTGCTTAACTCCATTGCAGATGATGAAGAGACAATGTATCAAAAAGCTTTGATCTTTATGAAATTAGGGCAGTATCAAAAGGCACTAGCCTATGCCTTAACTTTAAAGAATCAGGATGAGCGAACTTTAGAATTAATTGGTGATATTTGGCTTAGTTTGGGTGATTTAAAATCTGCAAATCAAACTTATAATAAAATTTCAGAAGACCAAAGAAATGCAAAAGTTAATTTTTTATTGGGGTTAACTCTATTTGATACTAATCCTGATGAAGCAGAAAAATATTTTAAATTATCAAAAAATCAAGATCCCAAATATTTTGCTCAAGCACAAAAGCAATATAATGCGGTAGCAAAATTGATTAGAGGTAAAAATGGCAGAAACTAGTTTTACTGGACGAATAAATGGAATTGTTTTTGAAAACAATCAAGATCTTTTCAAGATTATTGATGTAGATTTAATCAGTAAATTACCTGATTACGATCGTGATAATATCCGAGTAACTGGAAATTTTGGGGATATCCAAATTGGATCAACTTATAAATTTACCGGTAATATTGTCGTGCACGAAAAGTTTGGTAAACAATTTCGTATAAGTTCTTATGAACCAGTTTTGCCTCATGAAGAGGGTAGTTTAGCTAAATACCTTAGTTCTGATAAGTTTCCTGGGATTGGTAAGAGGGCTGCTGAAAAGATCATTGATAGTTTAGGAACCAATGCGTTAGATTTGATTAAGTCAAATCCAACTGAAATTGACAATCTTGATTTAACTCAAAAGCAAAAAGATAGCTTATTATCTGGAATTAATCAGATGGATTCTTTTTCAGAGATTGTGATTAAGCTGGCTAGATATGGGATTAACAAAAAAGTAGCTGGTAATATTTATAAAGTATATCATGGTGATTCCTTGAAGAAATTAGAGGAAGACCCTTATCAGGCTGTTAGCGAGATTCGCGGTTTTGGGTTTAAAACTGCCGATAATATGGGACAGGCACTGGGAATTGAACTAAATGATCCTAGGAGAGTTAGGGGAGCACTTCTAAGTATTTTACAGACTGCTCTTAATACCTTGGGAGATACTTATGTTGCACTTGATGAATTATTAACACAGGCTTATGATTTAGTTCAATCTACCTCTTATGATGAGCTTGCTAATAGTGTTAATGAACTTCAAAGGCAAGGAAAAGTTGTTGTTTCAGGTGATAAGGCAGCTTTGCAGACAATTTTTCAAACTGAACTTGATATAGCCACTGAATTAAAACATGTAGTTAATAATCAAGTCGAAAAAGAAGAATTTGATGATAGCGATATTGAAAAAGCAATAAAGCATGTCGAAGAAACACTTGAAATTGAATATGATGATACTCAAAAAAGTGCAATTAAAAATGCGTTAAATAATCCAATTTCAATTCTTACTGGTGGTCCTGGTACTGGTAAAACGACAATTATCAATGGAATTTTAATGTGCTTAAAGGAACTTACGGAAATTCCAAGTGCAGCTTTGTATAGCGATGATCCACCATTTTTACTTGCTGCACCAACGGGTCGAGCTGCCAAGCGAATGAGTGAGGTTACAGATATTTCAGCGAAAACCATTCACCGTTTATTAGGGTTAGGCATCGGTGAAAATGAAGCGACTGATGTAAACGAATTAAACGGTGAGATCTTAATTATTGATGAAATGTCGATGGTTGATATGTTTCTCTTTAAACAGCTTTTATCCGGTATTAATTCAACAAAGAGGATAGTTTTTGTTGGGGACAAAGACCAGCTTCCTTCAGTTGGAGCGGGTAATGTTTTCGGCGATTTAATAAGTTCAGGGGCATTTCCAACTACAAAGTTGCAAGTAATTCATAGACAGGGAGAAGACTCCTCAATTATTAAGTTGGCCCATGCAATTAATGATGAAGAAGCAGAAGAGACTATTTTTAATAAAACTAAAAATTACTCCTTTATTCCATGTCAACCAAGCTTGGTGGGGGATGCAATCGATCAAATCGTAAATTTGGCTATTAAACGTGGTTTCAAAAAGGATGATGTTCAAGTTCTGGGAGCAATGTACAATGGTCAAGGTGGAATTACTCACTTGAATGATATTTTGCAGGATGTGATGAATCCACTATCAGCAAAGACTAAAGTAATTGAAGCTCACAATGAAAGTTTTAGAATCGGGGACCGAATCCTACAATTACAAAATAATCCAGAAAAAGATATTTATAATGGTCAAATTGGTAAAATTATTGGCCTTAATCCTGATGATAAAGCCAAAATATTAATTGCTGATTTTGACGGTCGTGAAATAGAATTTGGTATTAAAGACTTAAATGATATTACCCGTGCGTATGCCATTACCATCCATAAGTCCCAAGGATCAGAATTTCCGTTAGTAATTTTAAATCTTACGATGCAAAATTATATGATGTTGAGGCGGAATTTGTTATATACCGCCATTACTCGTGCCGAAAAAAACTTAGTTATGGTAGGAGAAAAAAAGGCGTATATTATGGCATTGCGTACTCCAGGTAATGACCGTAAGACTGAGTTAGCAGCTAAAATTAGGCATGAACTAGGTCTTAAAGAAGTTGAAAATACTTCAAATGTAAATGCGGAACAAGAAAAAAACAAAGCTGAACTTAAAGAAGAAAATGTTGAGCCAGAAAATTATATTTTGACTCCTGAGCTAATTTATTCTGGGCAGATTGATCCCATGATTGGTATGGAAGATATTAAATTAGAAGCAAAAAGATAGCAAAATAGCCAGCTCATTATGAGCTGGCTATTTGTCGTTTATTGCAAAAGATCAAAATGATCCACTTCAAATTTTAGATGAAACTTTCTTTTTGATAATTCTTCTCCATCTAACTGACCATACTCAGGATCATCAGTTTTAACTTCAATTGCAGATGATTCAAAATAATGAAATTGGTTACTTTTCATGTGTGATCCATTAATTAGCAACTTAGAAAATAGATAAATAAATTTTACTAAGTTTGGCTTTTCTACAATTGCAATATCTAAGTGATGATTGTGAATGCTAGCAATCGGTAAGATTGGTACGCCGCCACCGAAGTAGGGATGGTTAGTAGTAGTAACTAAATAGGCGTGTTCATAGTAAGAGGTATGACCATTGGTTGAAACTCTGACCTTAAAATTGTCTTGTCCCTTGAGGGCTTGAATAATATTAATCCCATAAGTTAAATTACCTAAATTAATTTTATTAAATTTAGTTTTGAGTTTTGAGTGATTAGTTTTGTTAACTACATAAGCATCAAAACCAATTCCTAAATTGTTAACAAAGTATCTTGTCTCACCGTTAATTAGATCATGGTATTTTCCGCAATCTACTTTAGTAACGGTCGGATTATTCTTTAGATGTCTAATCAATTTTAGAGGATCTGTTTCAAGTTTAGCTGCTCTAGCAAAATCATTTCCAGTGCCTGCTGGGAAGTAGGCAAGGGGAGTGTTAGGCTGCTCTGAATTTTTAACACCATTTAAAGCTTGGTTTAGAGAACCATCGCCACCGACCACAATAACATATTCAGTTCCGGAACTAATTTCATTGGCTACCTTGGTTGCAAGTGGAACCAATTGTCCCGGATAATTGGAGATATGAATGTCATAGTCTATTTTTTCATTTTTAAGTACAGTTTCAATTTGCTCGAGAGCTTTTTCGCCTCTGTTGCTCCCGGATTTTAGGTTTACAAGTAAATGAATCTTTTTCATTATTTTTTGCCTATGTAATATAAAAATAAGCCCCGAGATGGGGCTTATTTTATTTCTTTTCAATTAGGATTGGCAGAATCATTGGTCTTCTTTCAGTCTTTGAATATAGGAAATCTTGAAGATTTTCAATAATTGCCTTTCTAATTTCATTTTCTTTTGGTTGTGGAACTTTCGCCATTTCTGTCTTAAGAACATGGTAGACATGTTTCTGAGCTTGACTAATCAATTCTGTTGATTCACGCATGTAGACAAAACCACGACTCAAAATGTCTGGCCCTGCAAGAACGCGTTGGTGCTTGTAGTCAACAGTTGCTACTACTACTACAAGACCTTCTTCAGCTAAGATTTGACGGTCACGAACAACGATATTACCAACATCATCGCTACCAGAAGTATCAACAAAGACATCCGGAATATTAATGTGACCAGCAATTCTAGAAGAATCTTTCGTTAAAGCAAGAACATCTCCGTTTTTAAGAACGAAAGTATGATCTTTAGGCATACCAGTAGATTGAGCTGTTTCAGTATGAACGACTTGCATTCTATATTCACCGTGAACTGGAATGAAGTATTCAGGTTTAGTTAACTCAATCATCATTTTTTGTTCTTCTTGTCCAGCGTGTCCGGAAGTATGGACATTATGAATCTTACCATGAACAACATTAGCACCAGCTTCAGTTAACTTATTAATTAAGTGGTTCACGCTAGTGGTGTTACCTGGAATTGGATTAGAAGAAAAGATGACTGTGTCGCCTGGTTGTAATGAAATCTGACGGTGAGTTCCATCTGCAATTCTTGAAAGAGCAGCAAGAGGTTCACCTTGAGAACCAGTACATAAGATCATTGCCTTTTCAGGTGGAGTATGGTTAATTTCATTGGCATCAACTAAGGTTCCTTCAGGAATATCTAAGTAGCCAAGATCAATACCATTTTGAACCCCATTTTCCATTGAACGACCAAAAATAGCTACTTTTCTTCCGGTATCAACAGCAGCTTTGATAGCAGTCGATACACGGTAAAGGTTGGAAGCAAAAGTGGCAAAAATAATTCTGCCTTTAATTCCAGTAATGATGTCGTGCAATGAATGAGCAACAAATCTTTCTGACTTTGTAAATGTAGGAACTTCTGCATTAGTAGAGTCAGATAAAAGGGCTAAGACACCTTCTTTTCCGAGCTTAGCCATCTCTTGAAAATCAGGAGCTGGTTGATTCATAACTGGAGTTAAGTCAAATTTAAAGTCTCCAGTAAATAGAACGGCTCCTTCAGGAGTATGAACTGCAATTCCTAGAGTATCCGGAATTGAGTGAGTGGTTCTGAAGAAACTTACTGATAATTTATCGAATTTTAAAACAGTATCTTCATGTTCTTCATGAAGTTCACTAGAGTTTAAAATTCCATGTTCATCAAGTTTTCCTCGAATTAAGGCTAAAGCAAATGGAGTAGCATAGACAGGAATTTCAGGAATTTTCTTTAAAAGGTAAGGAATTCCCCCGATGTGGTCTTCATGTCCGTGCGTAACAACTAATGCTTTGATTTTTTTTCTATTCTTAACTAAGTAGGAATAGTCTGAGATAACATAATTGATTCCCATCATATCGTCTTCAGGGAATTTGATACCGCAGTCCATGATGATAATTTCATCTTGGTACTCAACGCAGTACATATTACGGCCGATTTCGCCTAGACCCCCTATAGCGTAAACGCCGACTTCGTTATTCTTTAATTTCAAGGTCGTTAGTTATCCTTAGAATCAAAAGTTGTCAGTTTGAAATCTGGGCTTTGCTTTTCGTAAGCAAGGGAGTTTCCAGTTAATTCTTGGATGAGTTCAATGTTGTAGGGGGTATTATCCTCAACCATAGTTCTTGCTGCAACTACATTATCTGCTTCTAAAAAAAGAGTCTTAGTAGTTTCTCTTCTTGGATTAACGATCTGGTCTTTTTGGTATAAAACTTTGTAGATCATTTCTTATAATCTCCTTATATTAAAACGTTCAAAAAAACTTCTGCATAAACTTGCAGAAATTCATAGCTATTAAAATTTTATCATAAACTTACTTTTAAGTATACCAATTTGCTTCATATATAGTATGGAAAAAGGCGATAGAACATCTTGCTCTAACGCCTAGTAGAAAATTAAAAGTTTAATTTTAAGAAATTACGATTGTATCTTCTGCTAATTCAAAAGGATTTTGCTTATTGATGCGATCATAGAATAAATGACCATTTAAGTGATCAATTTCGTGGGAAGCAACGATTGCTGGATAGTCTTTTAAGCGAATAGTTTTTTCTTCACCATCTACTGTATAGTAACGAATTTTTAATTTATCAGGACGAGGAACATATCCTTCAATGTCTTTGTCTACACTTAAACAGCCTTCACCTTCAGCAAGACAAGTTCTTCTAACTGATTCAGAAAGAATTTTAGGATTAACAAAAACTTCCTTAAAGATGATTTCACCTTTGTCGTTTGGAACTAAAAGAGCAGCCATTTGAACACTTTCACCAACTTGTGGAGCAGCCAAACCAACACCAGCTCTTAATTGATGCTTTTCAGCAATCTTAGGATCTTGTGAGTTGATTAAGTATTGCATCATGTCATCAGCTAATTTTTTGTATTCATCGGATAATGGAAAAGTTAAAGGCTTAGCAACTTGTCTTAAAACTGGATTGCCATCGCGCGTAATATCATGCATTAAAATCAAAATTATATCTCCTTAATTAAATAATTTGCTATAAACTATAATAACAATTGAAAGAAAAGACGGCAACGACCGAAGTTTTTGGTATAATATTTTTGTTAAAAATAAACAGTTCACAGCTTGTACTTCCGTTGACGACATTATATTTTTAGAGTAGAATTGTAAAACGAAACTATAGAGATATAAAGCTTCAATAACTGCATTATTATTTTTGCGTAAAAGGGCTGTGACTGGAGTCACAGTTTTTTTATGAAGTTCGGGGAGGAATTTCTTTTGCAAAGAAGAGACGATATTAGAAATATTGCCATTATCGCACACGTTGACCACGGTAAGACTACTTTGGTTAACCAATTGTTAAAACAATCAGATACATTGCCAGAGCACATGAATCTAGAAGATCGTGCTATGGATTCCAATGCTATTGAACGTGAACGTGGTATTACTATCTTATCTAAGAACACTGCTGTTAAGTACGGTGATACTACTATTAACATCTTGGATACACCAGGACACGCTGACTTCGGTGGTGAAGTAGAACGTATCATGCACATGGTTGACGGATGTTTATTGCTTGTTGATGCTTACGAAGGTACTATGCCACAAACTCGTTTTGTGCTTAAGAAGGCTTTGGAAGCTGGCGTTAAGCCAATCGTAGTTATTAATAAGATTGACCGTCCAGGTGCTCGTCCAAAGGAAGTATTGGATGAAGTTCTTGAATTATTCATCGAATTAGGTGCTAGTGATGAACAACTTGATTTCCCAGTTGTTTACGCATCTGCTTTAAACGGTACTTCTTCATACGAATCAGACCCAGCTAAGCAAGAAGAAACAATGGATCCTATTTTTGATACTATTGTTAAGAACATTCCTGCTCCAGTTGATAATTCTGATGAACCATTACAATTCCAAATCACTATGCTTGATTGGGATGACTACGTAGGTCGTATCGGTGTAGGACGTATTTACCGCGGAAAAGTTAAAGTTGGTGACAACATTACTGTTATGAAACGTGACGGTTCAACTCAAAACTTCCGTGTTACTAAATTATTTGGTTACTTCGGTTTGAAGCGTAACGAAATTCAAGAAGCAAAAGCCGGCGATATCATTGCTATTTCTGGTATTAATGATATTTATGTTGGTGAAACTATTGCTTCTGCTGACAAGCCTGAAGCACTACCACTTCTTAAGATTGATCCACCAACTCTTCAAATGGACTTTGTTGCAAACGATTCACCATTTGCTGGTCGTGAAGGTGATCAAGTTACACCTAAGAAACTTGAAGACCGTTTAATTCGTCAAACTCGTACTGATGTTTCTTTAAAGGTTGAACCAACTGACCAATTAAATGCCTGGACTGTTTCTGGTCGTGGTGAATTACACTTGTCAATTTTAGTTGAAGAACTTCGTCGTGAAGGATTTGAATTACAACTTTCACGTCCTAAAGTTATTTACCGTGAAGTTGATGGACAAATGTGTGAACCATTTGAAGCAGTTCAAGTAGATACTCCAGATGCTTATGTAGGTTCTGTTATCGACTCTCTTTCACAAAGAAAAGGTGAAATGAAGAATATGGAATCTACTGGTAACGGCCAAACTAGACTTGAATTCTTAGTACCATCACGTGGTTTGATTGGTTACAACAACGAATTCATGTCCCAAACTGCTGGTTACGGAATTATGAACCATACTTTTGATTCATACAAGCCTGTTGTTAAGAACTGGGAACCAGGTCGTCGTAACGGTGCCTTAGTTTCAATCAATCAAGGTCAATCAACAACTTACTCACTTCAATCAGTTGAACAACGTGGTGAATTATTCATCGGTGCTGGTGTTGAAGTTTACGAAGGTATGATTGTTGGTCAATCATCACGTGAACGTGATATTGCTGTTAACGTAACTAAGGGTAAGAACTTAACTAACACCCGTGCTGCCGGTAAGGACCACTCAGCTTCAATTAAGACTCCTAAGACTATGACTTTGGAAGAAGCTATTGAATTCTTGAACGATGATGAATACTGTGAAGTAACTCCAGAAAGTATTCGTTTACGTAAGAAGATCTTAAACACTAACGAAAGAAAAAAGGCAGATAAGAAACGTAACAAATAGTTTATTTCTTATTTAATTTTTAAAAGTAGCTCAATTTATTGAGCTACTTTTTTTGTTATGCAGAGGTAGTGATATAATAAGAAAGATTATTTAACTAAAGGGGCAGATATATTGTGCGACAAAAACTAAGATACTTAGACTATAGCATCTTGATCCCATATCTTGTTTTGTCAACTATCGGGGTTATTATGGTCTATTCAGCAAGCTCGGACATTTTATTAGTAAATGGTTTTTCACCGAGTGTATATATGAAAAGACAGATTATATATTTCTTGGCAGCATTTATAGCCTTTGGAATTCCCTGTTTTGCTTTAAAATTAAAAGTATTCAAAAACAGAAAATTTGTTATGTCCTACTTAGGAATTTCATTTTTGATGTTAATGTTTTTAATCGTTCTTAAAATTGTTAGTCATGGAAAAGCTGCTGTTAATGGTGCTGTTGGTTGGATTAATTTAGGATTTATTAATATTCAGCCAGTGGAAGTAGCTAAATTATCTCTAGTTCTTTATTTGGCTTTTGTCTTGTCGAGACGAGATGGAAAGTTTGTTCCGGGACAAATTTGGCATAATTTATTTGGGCCAACTGTAATTTCATTCTTGATGATTGGCTTGGTAATTTTAGAGCCTGACTTTGGTGGTTCAGCAATTCTATTTATGATTGTTTTTGTCATGTATAGTGTCTCAGGAATCCCCACAAGATTAGCCGTTTATTGGTTAGTAGGATTACTGCTAGGAATTGTTTTATTGATGGCAATTTTATTATTTTGGACCCCAGGATTCATCAAAGATTCCTATCAATTTCAGCGCTTGCTCGCTTTCGCCCATCCTTTTAAGCTAGAAAAAACAGGTGGTGCACAGCTGGTAAACTCCTATTATGCAATTCATAATGGTGGTTTGTTTGGTGTTGGATTAGGTAATAGTATGCAAAAGAGAGGCTACTTACCTGAACCATATACTGATTTCATTTTATCTATTACCGCTGAAGAGTTGGGAGTAATTGGCGCTATTGTGATTATTACCTTATTATTCTTTTTAATGTGGCGCATTATGGAAGTAGGAATTCATGCCGATTCACAATTTAATGCTTTAGTTTGTTTCGGGGTTGTAACCATGATTTTTACAGAAACGCTCTTTAATGTAGGGGCAGTTTTAGGATTATTGCCAATTACTGGGGTAACCTTACCATTTATTTCTTATGGGGGATCATCAATGATTGTGCTAACTGCTGCTTTAGGTTTAGTCTTAAATATTTCAGCTGCTGAAAAGAAAGCATTAGTAGAAAGTAGGAGTGTACTTTGAGTTTGGTTTTTAAGGATGAGTCAAATGAAAAAATGACTCCCCGTACGCAGATAATTGTTTGGTTGAATCAAATTAGCGATCAGTATAAGTTGCGTAGATTTGGTAATATTATTTATTTTTCACGTAAAAATAAGTATGTGATTTTATATGTCAGTTCACAATACGCAGCTAAGACAATTGCAGAGCTCAGAAGCAAAAGTTATGTGCAGTCTGTGGAAACATCAAAAACTGATGAGCTCGATTTCTCTGCTGAACACGAGGAAAAAATGATGCGGGAACTAAAAGAAGAAGCAGAAAAATTACGAGAAGAAAACGAGGATTTACGAGTTTGAGAATTATTGCAGGAAAATATGCTAAGCGTAATTTACATACATTGAAGAGTAATGCCACTCGACCAACTAGTGATAAGGTAAAAGGGTCTTTATTTAATTCTTTGGGGCAATTTTTTGATGGCGGTCAAGTACTCGATCTATATGCCGGCAGTGGTGCCTTAGGAATTGAAGCTGTTTCTCGTGGCTATGATGAGGCTGTTTTAGTAGATATTAGTGGTCAGGCATGCCAGGTTATCAAAAAAAATGTTGAACTCACCAAGGAAGAAGAAAGATTCAGAGTCTTAAAGTGTAGTGATAATCGCGCAATTAAAATTTTGCAGGATGAGGGTAAGAAATTTGATCTTATTTTTCTTGACCCACCTTATGCTAAACAAAAAATTGTAAAGATTATGACGAAATTGCTTGAGAATAACCTATTAAATGAGAAGGCACTTGTTGTAGCGGAGACAGATGAACATGATGAATTACCAGAGGTTTCTGGCTTTTCAATTATTAAGGATCATCAGTTAGGACGAACAAAGGTAAAGGTTTACGAAAGAGATTAAAATGATAAAGGCGATTTTTCCCGGAAGTTTTGACCCAATAACTAATGGACATGTTGAGGTGATTGAAGGTGCGTCTCATATGTTTGAAAAATTATATGTAGTAATTATGACCAATACTAGTAAAAAGTATCTTTTTACTGAAAAAGAACGTTTAGAATTGGCGAGAAAAGTTTTTGAAAACAACGAAAAAGTTGAAGTTATTGCTCGACCAGCCGAGTTAACCGTGGAAGTAGCACATGAACTTGGTGCAGGTGCAATTGTTCGTGGATTGCGAAATACAGCCGATTTTAACTACGAGCGTGATATAGCTGGAATCAACAAGACCTTAGATCCAGATTTAAATACAGTTTTATTGTTTACTCGCCCAGAAGATAGCTTTATTTCTTCTAGTATGATTAAAGAAACTGTATTTTTTGGTGGGGATGTTTCAACCTTAGTTCCAAAGCCAGTCGCAGCTGCATTGGAAGAAAAATTGAGGAATAGAAATAATGAAAAAAAATAGAAAATTAAAGTTTTGGCTGCTAGGAATAGCAGCATTTTTAATAGCAGTTGTATTTTGTCTGTGGCCAACGCAATATTATATTGAAGCTCCTGGTGAAGCTTTTCAGATTAGTAAATATGTAAAAAGTACTAGAAAGGCTAATCCTAATTTTTATTTGGTAACCGTAAGTGAACGACCAGCGGTAATGATTGATTATTTAACGAGTTTCTTGAGACCGGCAGATAGTCGCTACTCAAAGGATGAATTAATGGGAACATCGACTGGTGCAGAATATAATCAAATGCAGCAGTATTACATGGAAACTAGTCAAAATAATGCTATTTACTATGCGGCTAAAAAGGCAAATGTTCCGCATCGTCAAGAGTTCTTAGGCGTTTACGTAATGGAAATAATGAGTAATTCAACTTTTAAGAATAAGTTGAAGGTAGGAGACGTATTAGTTAGCGTAAATGGTAAGAAATTCAATTCTAGTCAAGAATTAATTAAATATGTTTCTTCTTTAAAGAAGAGTAAGGTAAGAATTGAAGTTATTAGAGGAAAAAAACACCTAACTTTCTCTGGTGAAACGGTAAAACTTTCTGGAACTAACCGTTACGGAATCGGTATTCAACTTGTAGATCATACGCGAGTAGTGACAAAGCCTGCAGTAAAAATTGATGCGGAAGATATTGGTGGGCCTTCAGCTGGATTAATGTTTACGCTCGAATGTTATCAATTATTTACTGGAAAAAATCTTAGTTCTAAAAAGATAGCAGGGACTGGGACGATTGATGATCAAGGAAAAGTAGGAATGATTGGCGGCGTTGATAAGAAAGTAATAGCAGCTAGTCGACAGGGAATGAAAGTCTTCTTTGCTCCAACTGATCAACCAGCGGGAGTTAAAAAGAGTGAAACGAACTATGCAGAAGCGGTAAAAACTGCTAAGAAAATTCATACAAAAATGAAGATTGTACCCGTAGCTCGATTTGAAGATGCACTAAATTATTTAGAAAAATAAGAAAAAGCAGCAAAAAAATTGCTGCTTTTTTTCGTAATAAATAATGAGGTGATAAAAATGGATTTTGAAAAAATAAAAGACTTCATCTTAGAAAAGAAAGGACTAGTAATTGGAATTATTGCGATGATTTTAATTGGTGGATATTTTATTCAAAAAAATAATCAGCCCGTAGTTAATAATAATCAAGTTTTAAGTGAAAATAATAAGAACCAATCAACAGATTTTTCTAAAAATAAAAGTAATAATACTCCTTCTGCTACTGGAGTTAATAGCCCATCTAAACAAAATACTGTAACTGTAGATATTGCTGGAGCTGTTAAACATAGTGGAGTTTATACCTTAAAAAATGGGGCACGCTTAAATGATTTATTAAAAGTATGTGGCGGCTTAACCGATAAGGCAGAGACAAGAGCAATAAATCGAGCAGCTCTTTTAAAGGATCAAGATCAAATTTATGTCCCCCACATTGGTGAAAAAATAGAGAATGTGCCAGCAGTCGGAAATACAACAACTGCTAACTCATCTGCTTCAGATTCTGCTAGTTCAAATTCTGAGCAGGTCCATTTAAATTCTGCAACAGTTGAAGATTTACAAAAATTAAATGGAGTGGGTCAGAAGAAAGCAGAACAAATTATTGCGTATCGCGATCAAAATGGAGGTTTCAAACAAATTGAAGATTTAACTAAAGTGACAGGAATTGGTGAAAAGACTTTTGAAAAGCTTAAAGATCAATTGGCTCTCTAGTTTTTATGCTCCCGGATTTTATTTATTACTTAGTTTGGGAGGTATTTCAGTTACTTTTCTAATTTTGCAAGCTACTTCTTTTGCTCAAAGAGTTGTAGCTGTAATTTTTTTGCTTTTTTTCTGCTTCTTGCTCATTTATAAATTTCCTCAGTATCGACAATTACTGGTTTTGTTTTTAGGAATAATATCTCTTATAACTTTACTTAATCAGCAAACACGTGAAACGAAAATTGGAGAACCAATTCAAATATATAGTGATCAGGTGAAGGTGAGTGACCAATTTTTCTATGGGGAGGGAAGAATTGGAAAGAATAAAGTTTTAATTAGTGGAAGTATAAACAAGTCACTTGAAAAAGAATTAAATCGCTTTGGGGGATGTTATTTAGTAAACTACAAGGCAAAAGTAGAACAAATTATGCCAGCAACTAACCCAGGTGAATTTGACTACCAAAAGTATTATCGTAGTAAAAAAATAAGGGAGAGAGTGAAACTTGAAAGCTATGAGCTTTATCCTAAGAAAATTACTATTTTTGATTGGATCCATATTTTACGTAAGTGGCTGATCGATTATTTTGAAAAAATGCCCCAGTTTACAAGATTTTTTACCAGTGAAATGGTTCTAGCACAAAATCCTAGTCCAGAAAATAAGGTTTTACTCAATAGTTATCGTGACTTAGGGATTATCCATTTGTTAAGTATCTCTGGTCTGCACGTAAGTTTATATATTCTGGGAATTATGTGGCTTGGAACAATTATGAAAAGAACAGAAGAAGAATTAACGATTTTTTGTGTTCTTTTTTTAATAATTGAAATCTTACTTTCTAATTTTCAGGCTGGTTTTGTGCGGGCAAGTTTAAGCTACTTTTGGAATGTATTCTTTAAAAGAAAAAAGGTTATGATTAGTAGCGGAGATAAATTAGGAATAGTAGCGTTAACTCATCTCCTATTTAATCCGCTATTATTTTTAAATAGTGGGGCGATTTTAAGTTATTTGTTAGTCTTTGGATTAGAAATAAGCAAAGATTTTAAAAAAGTTAAACAAAATATAGTTCTTAATTTATTAATTACGCCAATTCTATTACATAATTTTTATCGGATTAACTTTTTAACTATCATTTATAATTTCTTGATTGTTCCAATTTTTAATTTTATTCTTTTGCCTTTAACCTTTATTGTGATTTTTATATTTTGGTGTTTACCAGATATTGTCAGAATAAGTGAACCAATTTTTAAAGTCATTGCGGACTTAACTAATTTTATTGCTGATAAGCAGGTGGGATTAATAACTTTTGGGCAAATAAATTGGTTTCAAACTATATTTTTATTGGCTGTGACTTTAGGTTTGATTATTATGCCTAAGAACAAAGTAAAGAAATTAAAATTAAGAGTAATTTTGCTTGGGGCATATACTAGCTTTTTTTGCTTGATTCATTTTCCACTTAAGGGACAAGTTTCTTTTATTGACGTAGGACAAGGAGATAGCATTTTAATTACGACGCCCTTAAATAGAAAAACATACTTAATAGATACGGGCGGAAAGCTAAATTTTGGAAAAAGAAAAAGTGAGCCGCAGTTAAATCGGATCACTATACCATTTTTATATGCACAGGGAATTGATCATCTTGATGGAGTCTTTTTAAGTCATCAGGATGCAGATCATATCGGTGACTTAAAAGCTTTACTGGATCAAATTCCAGTAAAGCATCTATATTTTGCTAGAGGTTTGACTGATAATCAGTCTTTTAGGAAGAAAATAAGTAATCATTTAAATGATGTGCAACTGATGCCACTTCTTGCAGGGGATAAAGTTAGAAAAGGCGGGATCGACTTTGACGTGGTTTATCCTTTTAAACCAGGCTTAGGTAAGAATGAAGATTCTTTATCTATAACGTTTAAGTTAGCGAATAAACGCTGGCTTTTTACTGGGGACTTGGGCAGAGAAGGAGAAAAAGAGATACAAAACCACTATAATTTCCAAGTTGATTACTTTAAATTAGGCCATCATGGTAGTAAAACTTCTAGCGATCCAGATTTTTTAAAGAAGTTAAATCCACGTCTAGTCTTTATTTCTTCAGGACGCAATAATCGTTTTGGGCATCCCCATCAAGAAACTTTAAAAACATTGAAAGACTTAAGTATTCCATATTTAAATACGCAAGATAGTGGTACAATTACTTGGAATTACTCACCATTTCAAGGTGATAAGATGACGACTTTTTATAAAGGAAATACAAAATGACATTAATCTCTCTTTTTAAACAGACTAATCCTAAGAATGCTAATCTTTTGATTCAAGGACCAGATTCATTTTTTAATGATTATTTGGTTCGCAACTACCTCAATCAAAAATCTTTTTCTGAACTTGATCAAGTGATTGTAGACTGCCTTGAAGATGGACTTGATGAATTAATGGCAACTTTAACCGAGTCTTCTTTATTCAGTAACCAGAAAGTTGTGGTTGTGAAGAATCCTTTCTTTTTAATGGCTAAAGTACCACAAAAGTTTAAAAAACAAGTTGAAAAATTAACTAAAATCATTGAACATTTGAGTGATTTAGAAGATGTAGTTGTTTTTGTGGCTAATTATGAAAAAATTGATCGTAGAAAAAAGATTAGTAAACTTTTGCTTGAACATGTTAATGTGGTTGAAACTACGTTTAAACCCTATGAAGTTAGTGGAATAATTAAGGCCATAAGTAAAGAAGAAGGATATCAAATTACTAATATGGCGCTTCAAATATTGATCCAAAGAAGTGACCAAGTTCTAGACGTCTCATTAAGTAACTATGTAAAATTAAAAAATATTGTTGGTGAAGATAAAAGGATCACGGAAACACTAATTAATGAAAATATTGATCGTTCTCTTTCAGAAAATATTTTTGAAATATTAACAGCTGCTTTTGATAAAAAATATCAAGAGGCTACTCAACGTTTAGAGGATCATTTACGAGAAGGAGCAAGTGCGATCCAGCTACTAGCTATTTTTGAATCCCAACTTGAATTTTTGACTTGTGTTAAAGTTTTGCAGAATAGACGGTGGAGTAAAGATCAAATTACTAAAGAGTTAAAAGTGAATCCGTATCGAGTAAAATTAGCCCTTGAAAATAAAGTCTCATTAAGTAAATTAACAGTGTTGTTAAAGCAGGCGATTGAACTTGATTTTGGCTACAAAAACGGAACTTATCACGGGGATGAGTTCTTGAAGCTCTTTTTATTAAAAATTTAGACAACAAAAAAGCCCGGAGGAAAACTCCGAGCTTTTATTTTGCCTAATATCAGGTGTCAAGTAAATAATTACTTGTTAGCAGCCTTCTTAGATAAGCGTGACTTATCACGGTTAGCTTTGTTCTTAGAAATAAGACCTTTAGAAGCAGCCTTATCTAAAGCACGTGCAGCTTTAACTTCTAAATCGAGGACATCTTTTGCGTCATTTTCAACAGCTTCGTTGAATTTTCTTACAGCAGTTCTCAATTTACTTAATTCAGCAGCGTTGCGCTTGTTAGCAGTAGCATTAGTCTTAACACGTTTAATTGCTGATTTAATTTGTGGCATCAAAATCACCTCGATAAAATAGATTTACTCGTTAATTATACTTAATACAAGCCGTTGGTGCAAGGTAATTTGGACTTGCTTTTTTAAAAACTTCCATGTAATATTAATATCTGTTGGAACCATTGACGCTGTTTTCCCGCCGCCGACGGTTAACGTTGTTAATGGCAATTATTTAAAAGAGAGGTATTTTTCTAATGGCTATTTCAAAAGAAAAGAAAGATGAATTAATCAAAGAATACGCACGTCACGATGGCGATACTGGTTCTCCAGAAGTTCAAATTGCACTTTTAACTAGTGATATCAACAACTTGAACGACCACTTAAAGGCTAACAAGCAAGACCACCACTCATACGTTGGTTTGCTTAAGAAGATTGGTCACCGTCGTAACTTACTTCGTTACTTGAAGAACAAAGATATTCAACGTTACCGTGAATTAATCAACAAGTTAGGTTTACGTCGTTAATTTTAATAATTCATAAACCTCAGCTACTCTTTATCTTAAAGAGTAGCTTTTTTGTTCCTTTCAAATTCATACTATTATATGGTAAAATTAATTAGATTAACTTCGTTTTGATCATTAAGATCCATAAATAATTTAAGTAAATATAGAAAGAAGCAAAAAAATGTCACAAAAGATTAAGATAATGATCTTGGGTGGCGCACGTGAAAATGGTAAAAACATGTACGCTGTTCAAGTAGAAGACGAAATTTTTATTATGGATGCAGGTTTGAAGTATCCTGATTCATCTTTATTAGGAATTGACGTTGTTATTCCTGACCTACAATTTTTCCAAGATTATGCCGATAAAATTGCCGGTATCTTTTTAACTCATGGTCATGCTGACTCAATCGGTGCTCTTCCATATATTTTAAGAGATCACGATATTCCAGTTTTTGGTTCAAAATTAACTATTGAATTGGCTAAGATCGCTGTTCAACGTGAAAATAGACGTCGTAAAAATGACTTGTTCCATGTTATTGACGCTGACACAGAAATTGAATTTAAAAATGCAAATGTCTCTTTCTTCAAGACTACGCACTCAATTCCAGATTCTTTAGGAATTGATATTTCCACTAAAGAAGGAGAGATTGTCTACACTGGTGACTTTAAGTTTGATCCATCAGCTAAAAAAGGTTATCGAACTGATTTTGTTCGTTTATCTGAAATTGCCCAAAAGGGCGTCCTCGCACTTCTTAGTGACTCCACTAATGCTGAAGCAAACTTCCCAAATGATCGTCAGACTAGTATTGAAAAATACATTTACAATATTTTTGAGAATTATGATGGTCGAATTATTGCTGCAGCAAAAGCATCAAATATCGTCCGTGTTCAAGAGATTTTCCAAGCAGCGGCTGCCACTGGAAGACATGTTTTCTTGACAGGTAGAGATGCTGGTAAGATTGTCTATACAGCAATGAAATTAGGTTACTTAAACGTACCTAAAGGATTACTTGTTCACAGTAAGGACTTAAAGAAGATTCCTGACAATGAATTAGTAATCTTAGAAACTGGTCGGATGGGTGAACCACTTAAATCCCTTCAAAAGATGGCAACTAACCGTCACCGTATGATTAAGATTAAGAAGGGTGATTTAGTTTTCATCGCTACCACTCCTTCACACTCAGTTGAAACTATGGTTGCCCAAACTAGTGATATGATTTATCGTGCTGGCGGAACAGTTAAAGAACTCGGTAGAGATAAGCATACAAGTGGACATGCCACTGGCCGTGACTTGCAAATGTTAATTGATACACTTAAGCCTAAGTTCTTAATTCCAGTTATTGGTGAATACCGTCTTCTTGAGATCCATAAAGATTTAGCCATTGAGGCAGGTATGAATAAGAAGGATATTTTCTTACCACATAACGGGGATGCATATGCTTTAGAAAAGGGTCGTTTCTATCGTACAGATGCTGTTCCTGGTGAAGATATCATGATTGACGGTTCTGGTGTCGGTGATGTTGGAAACATCGTTTTAAGAGACCGGGAAGTTCTATCTGATGACGGTGTCTTCATTGCTGCAGTTACTATTGACAGAAAGAAAAAGAAGATCATCTCAGAACCACGTGTTTCAACTAGAGGATTTGTATACATTAAGGCTAACCATGCCTTGATGAATGGCGCTGCTGATGTAATTAAAGAAGCAGTAAACAATAACTTTGAACATAAGAAATTTGATTGGACTGAATTAAAGCAAGATGTTCGTAATGATGTTGAAAAATATCTTTACAAGCAAACAGGGCGTCGTCCAGTTGTTTTACCAGTTGTAATGGAAGTTAACCAAAATAGACACCGTGCAATGGCTAGACGAAACAATCAAGAAAATAATTCTGAGAAACGTCCAGTTAGAAAAAATCATCATAAAAAAGATTCAGAACAAAAGAAGGCAAAAGCTTAATGTCACATGCAAGTCAAGATAACTTTCTTCTTTTAGCAAAAGAGGCTAAAAAGCACAATGATTTGCCGCAAGCTAAGCAATATTTACTTGAAGCTTTACGGTTAGGTCATGATTCAGATATTGTTTGTGAGCTATGTGAAATATATTTAAGCCAAGAGAAGGGAGATCAGGCATATTCTTTGATTAAGGAAGAGCCTGACCTTTTTTCTAATCAAAGAGTATATGATACTTATCTTAAAATTTTAGCTTTTCAGCATTATGCAATTGAAGCGGCTGAGCTTGAGTATTTACTGCAAAAAAAGCTACCAGTAAAAATTGAACCGGTTAGTCAAATTAAGCAGTTAGAAATAATGAAAAATTTTAAACAGCTTAAATATATTCAAGAAAAAGATTATTTACTTTTATATTGCTTAAGTACAGAAAACTTTACTAATTTGGCAAAAAGTATTTTAATTGATCCATCTCCTAATTTTGCTTTGCGTTTATCCTTATGTGAAGATTTAGTAAAACTTGGATACAACGAAAAAGTTCAAGTTTACATTTTAGGAGAATTAAAAGAATTTATTCCTAAAGAAACGGACTTACTTGAAAAAAGTCCAATTTATCGTGAAGTTTGTGTTAGCTTAGCGGATTACTTTAGACAGGATCCAAGCAAACTGCCAATAATGATTGGTGAGATGAATGTTTGTTTAGGGATGCTATATCCGCGTTTAAATGATTATATTAGAGATCCGGATCAATTTGCTCATGATTTTAGAAATTATCTTGAGCAAAAGAAGGGCGGAGCTAATCAGAAACTTTTAAATAAAATATATGAATATTTGGCATATGAAAAAGCAACAAATTCTGATTTTTAGTGCCGATATTGAGCAAAAAAGGTTTACATTTTCTGTGGATCTAGTATAATCAATAAAGGATATTTTCAAAGGGGTACGAGCTAGGCTTTTACCTTTGAAAGTAGTATAATAATCAACAGAGAATTATCCGTTACTTACTCAACGGACTTCTTGCAAATTTACAGGAGGGTCATATTAATGGCAGAAAAAGAACATTACGAAAGAACTAAGCCGCACGTTAACATTGGTACTATCGGCCACGTTGACCATGGTAAGACCACTTTAACTGCAGCTATTACTACTGTTTTGGCAGAAGACGGTTTGGCACAAGCTGAAGATTACTCACAAATCGATGCTGCTCCAGAAGAAAAGGAACGTGGTATTACTATTAATACCGCTCACGTAGAATACGAAACTAAGAATCGTCACTACGCTCACATGGATGCTCCAGGTCACGCTGACTACATCAAGAACATGATTACTGGTGCTGCACAAATGGATGGTGCTATCTTGGTTGTTGCTGCAACTGATGGTCCTATGCCACAAACTCGTGAACACATCTTACTTGCTCGTCAAGTTGGTGTTCAATACATCGTTGTATTCTTAAACAAGGTTGACTTAGTTGACGATCCAGAATTGATCGACTTAGTTGAAATGGAAGTACGTGACTTGTTATCAGAATACGATTACCCTGGTGACGATGTTCCTGTTATCCGTGGTTCAGCTTTGAAGGCACTTGAAGGTGACCCAGAACAACAAGACGTTATCAGAAAATTAATGGAAACTGTTGACGAATACATCCCAACTCCAGAACGTGATACTGACAAGCCATTCTTAATGCCAGTTGAAGACGTATTTACTATCACTGGTCGTGGTACTGTTGCTTCTGGTCGTATCGACCGTGGTACTGTTAAGGTCGGCGATGAAGTTGAAATCGTTGGTTTAACTGACAAGATTGAAAAGTCAACTGTTACTGGTTTGGAAATGTTCCACAAGACTCTTGACCTTGGTGAAGCCGGCGATAACGTTGGTGTATTGCTTCGTGGTATCGACCGTGATCAAGTTGAACGTGGTCAAGTTTTAGCTGCACCTGGTTCAATTCAAACCCACAAGAACTTCAAGGGTCAAGTTTATATCTTGAACAAAGATGAAGGTGGTCGTCACACTCCATTCTTCTCAGATTACCGTCCACAATTCTACTTCCACACTACTGACGTAACTGGTAAGATTGAATTGCCAGAAGGTACTGAAATGGTTATGCCTGGTGATAACGTTGAATTCACTGTTGAATTGATCAAGCCAGTTGCCATTGAAAAGGGTACTAAGTTTACTATCCGTGAAGGTGGTAAGACTGTTGGTGCTGGTCAAGTTACTGAAATCCTTGACTAATTCCAAACTTTCTTAAAAAAGATGTATCTTAGGATACATCTTTTTTTTATACAAAAATTAACAAATTTCTCTCTGGATTTGTGTTTTAGCAACGTTTAGGGTAAGATAGTTAAGTGTGCAATAGCAAACCCAAATTTGACATCGGAGGTATTTAATTAATGTCTGTAAAATGGGAAAAGACCGGTAAAACATCCGGTGAATTAACTTTTGAAATCTCACAAGAAGAAGTAAAAAAGGGCTTAGATCAAGCTTTCAAACGTGTTAAGAAGAACTTACGTGTACCTGGTTTCCGTAAAGGTCACGTTTCTCGTGTTGTTTTTGATCAATTTTACGGTGAAGAAGCTCTTTACGAAGATGCTTTAAACATCGTTTTACCAGAAGCTTACACTGCTGCTGTTAAAGAAGCTGGTATTGACCCAGTTGGCCAACCACAAATTACTCCAGTTTCAATGGATAAGAACAAGCCTTGGGTAATGAAGGCTACTGTTTCTGTTAAGCCAGAAGTTAAGTTAGGTGACTACAAGGGTATTGAAGTTCCTAAGCAAAACACTCGCGTTTTAGTTAAGGACGTAGATGCAGAATTAAACAAGCGCCGTGAACAAAATGCTGAATTAGTATTGAAAGACGGTAAGGCTGCTAAAGGCGATACTGTTACTATCGACTACACTGGTACTATTGATGGTAAGCCATTTGATGGTGGTAGTGCACAAAACTACTCATTAGAATTAGGTTCTGGTACTTTCATTCCTGGTTTTGAAGATCAACTTATTGGTCACAAAGCTGGCGATGATGTAGATGTTGTTGTAACCTTCCCAGAAGATTACGGTGCAAAAGACTTAGCTGGTAAAGAAGCACACTTTGCTACTAAGATTCATGAAGTGAAATCTAAAGAATTACCTAAGTTAGATGACGAGTTTGCTAAAGATGTTGATGATTCAGTAGAATCACTTGATGAATTAAAAGATAAGATCAAGAAAGACTTGAAGAAGCACAAGGAAGATGACGCAAAAGACGCTATCCAAGATGCTGCAATCAAGGGTGCAGTTGAAAATGCAACCATTGATGAGGTTCCTCAAGCAATGATCGACGAAGATGTTCAAAATCAATTGAACCAATACTTAGGCAACATGCAACGTCAAGGTATTGACCCACAAACTTACTTCAAGTTAACTGGTACTACTGAAGCTCAATTGCGTGAACAATTAGCTAAGGGTGCTGCAGAACGTGTTAAGACTAACCTTGTTTTGGAAGCAATCGTTGCTAAAGAAAAACTTGACGCAACTGCTGATGAAATTAAGCAAGAAATCAAAGACTTAGCACACGACTACAACATGGACGAAAAAGTTGTTCGTCGTAGCTTGAGTGATGATATGCTTAAGCATGATATTGCTATTAGAAAAGCTATTGATTTAGTAGCTGACAAGGCAAAGCAAGTTGCTAAGAAAGCTACTAAGAAATCAACTGCTAAGAAGTCAACCAAAGAAGACGACAAAAAGGCTGATAAATAATAGTTGATAACTAGTTTAAGAAAAGGGCGGCTATGACAGTCGCTTTTTTCTTTACTATTAATTAATAAGACAATTTTCTTTACTCTGTTAAAGTGAACTGCTAAGCTTATTTTGACATAAAGTAAGTGAAAAGGAGGATGGCTGATGGCTAACGAAATTACTGAGCAAGAAGAAGTAAAATGTTCTTTTTGCGGTAAACCACAGTCACAAGTTAAAAAAATTGTGGCTGGAAATGGAGTCTACATTTGTAATGAATGTATCGATCTTTCCAAGAAAATTATTGATGATGAATTAAAAGCAGATTCCATTAAAGAAACTAAAGATTTACCTAAGCCAATGGAAATTAAAAAGCAATTGGATGAGTACGTAATTGGCCAAGATCGTGCCAAGAAGGTACTTTCCGTTGCTGTTTACAACCACTACAAACGTATCAGTCAAATGGATATTGATAGCACTGGAACTGAGTTGCAAAAATCAAACATTGCTTTGATTGGACCAACTGGTTCTGGTAAAACTTATTTAGCCCAAACTTTGGCTAAGATTTTGAATGTTCCATTTGCTATTGCGGACGCTACTACTTTGACTGAAGCCGGCTATGTTGGTGAAGATGTAGAAAATATTTTGCTCAAATTGTTGCAAAATGCCGACTATGATATAGAGCGTGCCCAACGCGGAATCATCTACATTGACGAAATTGATAAGATTTCTAAAAAAGCAGAAAATGTTTCAATTACTCGTGATGTTTCCGGTGAAGGTGTACAACAGTCATTACTTAAGATCTTAGAAGGAACTATTGCTTCTGTTCCTCCTCAAGGCGGACGTAAACACCCGCAACAACAAATGATTAAGATTGATACTACTAATATCTTATTCATTGTCGGTGGTGCTTTTGATGGTATTGAAAATATTGTTAAAAACCGTCTTGGTAAGAAAACAATTGGTTTTGGCGCAGAAAATGGTCTTAACCAAGTAGATGCAGATGCCTGGCAAAAGAATCTTACAACTGGAGATTTAGTTAAATTCGGTTTAATTCCTGAATTTATTGGACGTATTCCAATTATTGCTACTCTTGATAAGTTGAGTACCGAGGACTTAATTAGAATTTTAACTGAGCCAAAGAATGCTTTAGTAAAACAATACAAGAAATTATTGTCACTTGACGATGTGGACCTTGAATTTACTGATGGAGCCCTACAAGCCATTGCAGATATGGCTATTAGTCGTCATATGGGTGCACGTGGTTTACGTTCTATTGTTGAAAATTCATTAATGGATGTAATGTACCGCACACCAAGTGATGATAACATCAAAGAAGTTCAAATTACTAAGGATGTTATTACTAAGCATGCAGAGCCTAAGATTACATATAAAGAGGATAAAGCTGAAAAGACGAGTGAGGCGACTAAATAATGAAAGTCGTAGATGCTGAATTTGTCATTAGTGCTGTTTCTGAAAAACAGTATCCGAAAGATGATTTACCAGAATTTGCCTTGGCTGGCCGTTCCAATGTTGGTAAATCTAGTTTGATTAATACAATTGTTAATCGCCGTAAACTAGCCCGTACATCCCAACAACCCGGTAAGACTCAAACTCTTAATTTTTATAAGGTTAATAATGAGTTGTATTTGGTTGATGTACCAGGTTATGGCTATGCAAAAGTTTCTAAAAAGCAAAGAGCTGCTTTTGGTGAAATGATTCAAGATTATCTTGAAACGCGGGCTGATTTAAAGGGATTAATTCTTTTAGTTGATGCACGTCACAATCCAACTGCTGATGATATCAATATGTTTAATTATGCTCTCTATCTCGATATTCCAATCTTGGTGGTAGCAACGAAGATGGATAAGTTGAAAAAGATGGAAGCAAGTCAGATTAAGCAAAAAATCGGCAAGAGTTTGGATCTGTCACAAGAAAATGTATCTTTTTTACCATTCTCTAGTGTTTCTAAATTAAATGTAGATAAATTCTGGGATTGGGTCGAAGATAAGATGTAATTTAAAAAAATTGCATAATTTACTGATTAAATTCATCTATCTTTGATATAATTAGATACGTTGAAAATATTGAACTAATAATGTTTCAACAACCTTTGAAAAAGAAGAATACCGGTTGGAGCTGACAAGCTCTAGTCGGTATTTTTTCTTGCCTAAATAAATGTATTAGCTTTAGAATTAAAATATACACTTTAAAGAAATAAGGGAAAGAAATGACTAAAAAAATCTTATTTATTTGTCATGGTAATATTTGTCGTTCACCTATGGCTGAATTTATTACTAAAAAGATTGTTAAAGATCTAGGTAAAGAAAATGAATATGAAATTGCGTCTGCTGCTACAACCGAAGATGCAATTATTAGTGGGATCGGCCATGATATCGATGTGCGTTCTCAAAGAGTAATGAATGAGCATGGAATTCCTTTTAACCATCGTCAGGCTAGAAAAATGGTTAAGAGCGACTATGAGAAATATGACTACATTATAGGGATGGATGAAGAAAACTTCTTTGATATGAATCATATTTCAGCAGGAGATCCAGAAAGAAAAGAATATAAACTTTTATCTTTTGCTGGCTCTATGATGGATGTTGATGATCCTTGGTACACTGGTGACTTTGAAGCAGCTTATCAAGATATTTATCGAGGCTGTGAAGCTCTTATTAAGAAAATCGAGATGTCTGATAAGTAATGCAAGTTTTACCAATTTTCCTGGTTATTTTAGCGATAGTCGTATCAGGATATATTTTTACTTCTAAACATCGTTTTTATTTTCTGAGAGCGATTATTCTGTTTTTAGTATTGTTACTGCTAAGTACAATTAATTTCTCAATCTTCTTTGGATTTGCGGCTCTCTTTATTGATCGAATTCATGATATGGAACTAGGGAATCTCTTCTTGCTCCTAGCAGCCTTGGTAATTTTATCAGGTCTTCTACTATATGAAGGCTTAAAGAGATTTAATAAATATCATCCAATTTCAGAGATAACTCTAACTTTAATTGAATATTGTATTCAATGGGCATTAGTTTATGTCACAGTTTATCAATCGATCTTCAATAACATTGCTAAGATCCATACAATTACTAAAATGATAAAAACAGTTCGTATCCTCAATCCGGATTTACTAGTAGTAATCATTTTGCCATCGTTTATTTCAATTTGGATTGCGGTTGTTTTATTGAAGAAATATCAACATGATTTATAAAAGATAGTCTTATAGTAAGACTATCTTTTTATTATATTAAGACTAAATCTTTGTCATTATGCCTTTAAGCTCATACAATAAAAAGTGAAAGCGGATTATATATGAAAGAAGGCTGTAATTATGACAGTTCCAACATTTGATCGTGAAAAAGAAGCTATTATGAAAGACGTTCGTGAAATGATTCACCGTAATCGTGACAATGGCTTTATTTTAGAAGAATTACAAAATAAATACGGTAAAGACTTTTCTGATGATGATTTGAAGGCTTTAATTAAAGAAGCTACTAAATAACCGGAAAGTAGGCATACTATGAGAATGAGTTTTTGGATGGATTATGCATCTCCATTTTGTTATATTGCTTTTCATAAGCTAACTGAGGCAGTTAAGGCAGTAGGAATTGATCAAAACAAGTTAGATTATAACTTTCGCGCTTTTCAAATTGATCCAACTGCTACTGAAAATCCAACGCAAACGCGGGGAGAGAAGTTGATGCAAAAAGATGGTTTAACCCAAAAGCAACTTCATGAAAGATTTCAAAATATTACTGAACAAGCTAGAGATGCTGGTTTAACAATTAATTATGCAAATACACTTCCAGTCAATACGATGAAGGCATTGCGTTTAACTAAATGGGCTAATGATACACAAAGTAATCAAAAGACAGCCCAGTTAATTGACGCAATCTTTAAAGCTTATTTTGTTGAAAATCAAAATATTGCTGATAATGACGTCTTAGTAAAATTAGCAAAAGACGCTGGATTGGATGACTCATCTGCCAAAAAGATTCTTACAAGTGAAGAATATAAGGACGTAGTTATCGAAGATGAAAATGACTTAGCCAATCGAAATGCGGATGCAGTACCATACTTTGAAATTGGCCATTATCATGATGAAGGTGTGCCTACTAAAGAAGCTCTAATTGAAGCAATCAACAATTTAATATATCAGAAGGCAAACTAGCCTCTATTACTAAATTTCTTCTATTCAAAGTGTAATTTCGCCTAAAAAGTGAAATTACACCTTTTTTATTCAAGATTAAAAAGGTTCTAAAGTTGAAATTTAATGGTAGGATAAGAATGGAAGAAAAGGAGAAATATTTATGAAGAAAATATTATTAATGAGTGTGATTGCTCTCAGCTTAGTAGGGGCAAGCGGCTGTTCAAATAACTCTAATTCAACTAATAATAGTAGCGCTAAGAGTTCAAAGACTACTCAAAAGAAGCACTGGGATAAGAAAAAAGATCAAAAACTAGCTAAGGAAATGGATAAGTACGGTAAAAAGAAGAGACAAACCTATACCAAATATGATGGTAAAAACAAGCTTTCTACTTCAGCAAATCGTGTTTATCCCGATGCCTTTAAGAATGATACTTTTAAGTTAAATGGTAAAAAGATAAGCATTGGCTGGAGTCCACAAGGCGAACATCATTATGATTATGACGTCTTGGCTATCTATAATCATGACTTAACTAAAGATGGACAACATAAGACTTTTCTCTTTTGCTGGCACAAGCAAAAACCAATTGTTTTAGTAGATGAGTCTGGTAAGGGAAATGTTGTTAACTTACATGTCAGTCAAGACAAGTCATTAAATGGTAGCTTTTCAAACATTATGTATGGTGAAAATATCTAGATTAAGGTCTGCTTCTTTGCAGACTTTTTGTTTCTAAAAATAAATATCCGTATAATAGATGAAAAGTGAGATGATTGGAATAGGTAGGGTATAAAAATGTTAAGTAATAAAATGAAAGAACTGCTTGATAAGGTGTATGAAACACCAAATACAATGGACCTGGCAGTGGTAGTACAGACACCGGACTTTGAAGAAACTTTTATTAGTGATAATTTACGCCGCTCTTATCAACCAGCGCGAGCTGAGGGTCTTGTTTTTAGGTTAATTGGGACTTTTGTTCAAAGACTTGATCTAGATTATTATGAATTCATTGATGTATTAAAGGGCGATTTAGAAAGTGACCTATTTAATGTCCATGCGATGAGAAAGCTCAAGCGCCCTAGTAAAAATATTACTGATGATAAGCTTAAGCAACTAGAAACCCGAGTAGAAGATATCATTGATTTAGCTGAAGAACTAGCTAGTGAAAAAGAGATTGGTGACTATGTCTTGGTCGTTAATTATACTGACCAGTTAGGGGATGTTTTCTTCCATGATACTAGCGATCAAAATATGTCGACTTATCATGATATTCAAGTGATGCTCATGGAATATGCAAACCGCAATATTCTTAATCCTTTAGCTCTAATAAAAGATTTAGAAAACAAGCGTCCTAGTGAAGCTAAATTACTCAATAAAGCTGCGTTTGAAGATCGAAATATTGATGGCTTCAATGTAGAAGACTTTTGGCAAATATATCGAGCTCCTTATCAGGGCGGCCAATTTGACTTAGAAAATCCTGAAGGTTATCGCTTTGAAAAAGAACTAATTAAATATAGTAGAAACTTGCAAAATTTAGATTTGACATATTTTCTTTTATTTGTGAGAACAGACCGCTATGTTTATGTATTAACCCCATCCTTTAAGACAGAAGATGACTTAGTAGAAGCCTTAGGTGGATATTTAACTAGTCTAGAAGTAAATATGGACTTTACTGATGAAAAGTTTAAAGAAATTAGCGATATGATGCTTGAGAGAAAGTCTTATCTTGATTTAGCTCATGGAAAGGATTCTGCGTATGCAATTGACTTACCAGTGAAACGAGAGGTGACTGATGGTCAAGAAATTCGAAAAGAAATTAATAACATTTTCAGTGAGCTAGTAACTTATCAAAATATGGATACAGTCCGTGATTTTTATACGTTTGCAAATATTAAGGACAATAATTTCACTGGTGGGATGATAAAAGACAATAATTTAACAAGTTACTTACTAAACTTCGTTGAGTTATTAGCTTACCTTACTCATATGTATCCAAATCTAGCACCAAAGAAAATAATTGACTTAGTTGCAACTAAAGAAGACTTAAAACGTAAGCGAAAATAGTTGCTTTATACGGATAAAGTTTCTATTGTAGAGGTGAGAGTGTAATAAGAGAAAGAAGAGTTGAAAAATGAAAATTTCAATTTGGGGCGATTATGCATGTCCTTACTGCTACATTGGTGAAACTAACTTACAAAAGGCAATTGAAGAGTTAGGTGTTCAAGATAAGATTGAATATGACTTGAATGCTTTTCAAATTGATTTAGATGCACCTAAGTCAACTAAGCAAACTAATGCAGTCCTTCTAGCCTATGAAAAGGCTATTCCGTTGGCTAAAGCAAACGCAGCCTATGATCATGCTAAGGCAATGGGTAAGGCAGTTGGTTTAACAATTAATGAAGCAACTGGTTATAACACAAATACCATGGATGCTCACCGGATGGTTCAATGGGCTAAGGCAACTTATCACGATTCTAAGCTAATTGAAAATCTAGCTGATGATTTATTCTATGCTTACTTTACTGAAAATAAGCAATTAGCAGACCATAAAGTATTATTAGATGTTGCAAAGAAGAATAAGCTAGATACCGAAGAAGTTAAGAAGATTCTAGATTCAAATGCATATCAAGATGTAGTTATGCAAGAAGAAGCTGACTTAGAAAGTCGCGGAGTTGAATCTGTACCATACTTTTTAATTAATGGTCAGCAATTTGATGGTGTTCAAGATGTTTCAACCTTCAAAACTGTCATTGGAGCAGGCTTTGGGATGAAGCCAGATGAATTTTTAAACTTCTAAAAAAGTTATTTAATTAGGTCCTACACTTTTATAGGTGTAGGACCTTTTTTATATAGTGATTTTTTGGTATTATTATATTATTGAATAAAAAACGTTATTTAATAGAAAAAGGAGATGACAATGAATAATAAACTAAATCTTTTTAACATTGGTTTACCAACTAGTGAAGACTTAAATACTTGGTCTAAAGACTGCATTAAGCAAAGGTTAGATCACAATATCAGTGGCAATCTTATTCCCTTTGTGTCAGAAGCACCAGATTATGAACTAAATGAGAATATGGTAGCCTTGTATGACTTCCATACTAATCCAATCAAGAATAAATACCAGTCGGTAATTTTTGATAAAAAAGCTGGTATTATTTTATGCCAAAAAAATAGCCGCCAGCTGATTAACCATCTTTTAAAGCACAAGCTGATTTTAGGAGCAGTTTTACAAAAGAAACTACAAAAAGAACTGGGCTTTTACTACCGTCATACAATTTCTTTAGGAGAAATTGCCTACTTTTCACTTCGAGCCCATTCAGAAAAGCATACTTCTTGGATTGGCTTGCATCATATGCAGACGGTACAACAAGAAAATGGTCGCGTTACTTTTTCCTATCAAGAGAATGGTTATAGTTATAACTTTGAGTTTGAAGACTGTGCGCCGAATATGTATAAGCGATTGGGAGAAGCAATTACCCATAATCATGTTTTAGGACAAATGCTAGTAGGCTACGCTAAGTCGCATGGTTTTCATCTGAACTTATGTAAGTGCAGAAAGAATAGTCTAGTAGCTAACCAAGAATATTTTTACTTAACTAAGATTCAAAATGCCTTAAATTTAACTGAACTTGCTGAAGAAGCAATTGAAGAATTTCATCGTAATTATGGTCGACACTGTGCTGACTTTTTTGATATCAAAGATTGGCAGATAAATGACCATAATTTGATTTATCGATTATCTAGAAGAATAAAATCAATCCTGTAGCACGCTTAAAAAGCGTGCTTTTTCTTTACAAGAAGTACCGTGAAGGATAAAGAGATAGAAAGGAAAAAGAGTGAAGAGAAAAAAATAGGAATTGCAGTGTATCGTGCTTTTGTAGGGGGTCGGTCTTGGATTTTAGAAAAATTGCGTTCCTGATAATCTAATATCTGCACAAGCGCTTGTGACATTACTTAAAGGAATGGTCACATGATTAAAGAAGAGAATTTTATTAAAGCCTGGGAAAATCGCCGCTTGGTTTGCGGAGCAATTAAGGCTGCTGGTGTGAGGAAAGATTATCAAGAGTATGCGGACTTGGTCCAGGATGGGGTTTTGATTTATGCGGGGATGCTTGAGAAGAGTCCGGGTCAAGATATTGATCGGCTGGCTTTTAAGAAGATTCTTTGGCATACGTTAGATGAGTTAAGAAAGATTCAACGCCGCGAAGAAAGAAGCGAAGAGATAAATAACGAGCTTGAATTAAAGAAGGAAAAAATTGAATGGGATAACTTAATAATTTTGAAAGATAAAGTCAAGGAATTAAATGGAATTGAAAAACTAGTGTTTTTTGAACATTTGCTCGCACAAAAAGAAATTACAAATTTGGTTGAGGTGGCGGGATGTTCAAGGCGAACTCTGCAGAGAGTAAAGAAGAATTTAATGGTTAAATTGAAAAACGCTTTGAAAAATTAAATAAAAAACGCAGCAAATTAAATAACGAAAACTGTATTTTTGCCGAGGTTAGGTTGATTTCTGGGGGGGGGTGCCAGTATACTTATCAACGTGAAGGTGGTTAGAGCGCTATTTAGAGCATGTTCTGATTCAATAAATGTGTTTTTTTATGCTAATTGTGAATTTTCTATGAATTTTCATATATTTTTTGTATAATGATTTTTAGTGTTACTAAAAAGCAAAAAATAAAAGAGGAATAAAATGGATCATAAGAATAGTGATAATGAATTAAGACATCGCTCACATCATCACCGTCATCATCGACGTAAAAAGTTTTGGCGTATCTTTTGGATTGTATTAGGTGTCTTCCTAGCAGTAGACATCATTGCGGTTATTATCGCTTGGCACAATATCCATGTTGCCACTAACAATATGTATAATCCGATGAGTAATGAAATTAGTGATCGGAAGGTTAGCGACACACTGAAAGATAAGAAGCCAATGAGCCTGCTTTTATTGGGAACAGATACAGGTGAATTTGGACGTTCTTACAAGGGGAGAACAGATACCATTATGATGATGGTAATCAATCCTAAAACCAATAAGACAACAGTTGTCAGCTTGCCGCGAGATATGAAAGTTAACTTACCGGATTATCCAGACTATTCACCAGCTAAGATTAACGCAGCCTATACTTATGGTGGTGTAGATGAAACTGTTAAAACGATCAAGAAGTACTTCAATGTTCCGACGGATGCTTACGTAATGGTAAACATGGGAGGATTAGAGAAGGCTATTGATCAAGTTGGGGGAGTGACAGTTAAGTCGCCATTAACATTTGATTATGAAGGTTATCACTTCACTAAGGGCGTAACTTATCACATGAATGGGAAGAAGGCTTTGGCATTCAGTAGAATGCGGTATGATGACCCACGAGGAGATTATGGGCGTCAAGAGAGACAAAGACTTGTAATTATGGCATTATTAAAGAGTTCCATTTCTTACAAGACAGTCGTAAACCAAGAATTCTTAAATTCAATCTCTAAGCAAACGATGACCAACTTGACATTTGATAATATGGTTGCGTTAGCTCAAAACTATCGTCATGCAACCGATAATGTCACAACTGATCATGCTCAGGGACAAGGTGATTGGGAGAATGGCGTTGCTTACGAGTCAGTTAGTCAAGCAGAATGTCAAAGAATTAGTAATAAGTTACGTGCTGCCTTAGGGCTTAAGCCGGAAACCTTAAAGACAGGAGAATAGGAAAAAGTGGAAAACAGTACAAAAACTGAAAATACAATCGATTTACGTAGATTATGGATGCTTCTTCGAGCACATATTTGGGCAATTATCGCCTGGGCCGTTGGCTTAGGAGCAGTAGGATTTGTCTTAGCTGCTTTTGTAGTTGAGCCAAAATATACTTCAACTACTCAGATTTTGGTTAATCAAAAACGTAATGAAACTGATGCAAATCAAGCATATAATGCTCAACAAGCCGATGTACAGGTAATCAATACTTATAAGGATATTGTTACTAGTCCAGTTATCTTAAAGGATGCTTCTAAGTGGATTAAGAATCCAACTGAAGTCGTAAAGCCAGCTAAAAAGGCTAAGTACAAGACTTTAGCTGATGGTACTAAAAAGCTTGTTAGTCCCGCTGAGCCAGCTGTTGTAAGAAGAGCGGGTCGTGGCTACAACGTTAGTGCTAAAGAAATGCAAAAAGCAGTGTCAGTATCTACGCAACAACAATCACAAGTGTTTACGATTAGTGCTAAGAGTAATGATCCAGAAAAGGCTCAAGCAATCGCAAATGCAGTTGCTCAAACATTTAAGAATAAAATTAAGAGCATTATGAATGTTAATAATGTAACGATTGTTTCACCTGCTTCTTTAGGAGCAAAGACCTTCCCTAAGACTTCATTATTTACTCTAGCTGGCGTTGTACTGGGATTAATTATCAGTATTGCTTTAATTGTCTTGCGTGATTCATTTAATACTACAGTCAGAGATGATGACTACTTGACGAAGGAATTAGGTTTAACTAATTTAGGTCATGTGTCTCACTTCCACTTATCTAATGACTTTAGTATTAATAAGAAAGATAAAAATTCTGGTAAAAAGAAGCGTGTATAGGAGAGTATAAATGGGATTGTTTAATAGACGTAGAAAACGTGGTACTGATGAAACCATGCAATATGGTGCTAAGTTAATTACTGTAGCAAAACCACAAAATCCAGTAAGTGAACAGTTTAGAACAGTTAAGACTAATATTGACTTTACAAGTGTTGATCATCAAATTAAGGCCTTGGCCTTTACTTCAGCTAATATTAGTGAAGGTAAGTCAACGGTAACAGTTAATGTGGCTGTCACAATGGCTCAAGCAGGTAAAAAAGTATTGTTGATTGATGCCGATTTGCATAGACCAACATTGCATCAAACATTCGATATTTCAAATCGAGTAGGCTTGACTACTATTTTAACGTCACATTCTAATGAAGTTGACATGGCTAACATTGTGAAGGAAGATATTATTCCTAACCTTTCGGTAATGCCCGCTGGACCTATTCCACCTAATCCAGCTCAATTATTAGGTTCCAATAGAATGCGTGCGTTTCTAAATATGGTTAAAGAGCACTATGATCTAGTAATTCTAGACTTAGCACCAGTTTTAGAGGTTTCAGATACCCAAATTTTAGCTGGTGAAATGGATGGCGTAGTTCTAGTTGTACGCCAAGGAATTACTCAAAAAGCGGGTGTTGAACGAGCAATTGAAATGCTTAATTTAACTAAAACCCATGTTTTAGGTTATGTAATGAATGATGTAAGAACTGGTCCAGATGGATACGGCTATGGTTATGGCTATGGATACGGTTATAGTCAAGAAAAAGATACAGAAACGAAGTAATAAATAATGGTATTAGTTGATATTCACTCACATATATTACCAGGAATTGATGATGGATCACCCGATTTAGATTCATCATTAGGTTTAGCGGAAGCTGCAGTAGCGGATGGAATTACACATGCGCTGATGACACCGCATACTTTAAATGGAAAATATTCAAATCATAAAAAGGATATCATTAAAGAGACAGCTAGTTTTCAAAAGGAATTAGAACAGCACAATATTCCTTTGACTGTTTTTCCAAGTCAAGAAGTTCGTCTAAATGGTAATTTACCGCAAGCTTTAGATGATGATGATATCTTATTCTGTGATGAAGATGGTAGATATATGTTATTGGAGTTTCCAAGTGAAGATGTACCAACTTATGCTAAAGATATGACTTTTAAATTGTTAGGACGGGGAATAACACCAATAATTGTTCATCCAGAAAGAAATTCTGGTATCTTGGCTCATCCAGAAAAATTACAAGAGTTTATTGAGCAAGGCTGTTTAACGCAAATAACTGCTAGTTCGTATGTGGGAGTATTTGGTAAAGAGATCGAAAAATTAGCTGATCGATTTGTAGAAGCTGGTCAAGTAGCTACTTTTGCTTCAGATGCACATACGTTGCCAAAACGGGAAAGTCGTATGCATGACGCTTATGAGAAATTAGAAAAGACGCAAGGATTGGATGTTGCTAATAGCTTTAAGCAGAATGCAAGAAACATTATTAATTCTGATAATGTTAATTTAAATTGGAAACCTTTAAAGAAAAAGAAACGTTTCTGGATATTTTAGTTTTATTATTGGGGGATAGAGTTTTAAATGATGGCACAAGAGGTTAAAAAGGTAGAACTAGATCCGTCAAAAGTTCATGGACGTATAGGATACCGTGCTGTAAAACGTGGATTTGATATTTTAGCCAGTGGATTGGCATTAATATTATTATCTCCATTATTTTTAGTTTTAATTATTCTAGTTAAACGAGAAGATGGCGGACCAGCTTTCTATTCGCAAGAGAGAATTGGTAAAAATGAAAAACCATTCAAAATGTGGAAATTTCGCTCTATGATTGTTAATGCCGATAAAATGGTAGAACAGTTAGAAGAAAAAAACGAAATTGACGGCGCTATGTTCAAAATCAAAGATGATCCACGTGTCACTAAAGTTGGTCATGTTATCAGAAAGTATAGCTTAGATGAATTGCCACAACTTTGGAATGTCTTAAAAGGTGATATGTCTTTGGTTGGACCTCGTCCACCTCTACCAATGGAAGTGGAGGATTATACACCATATGACAAGTTACGTTTAACTGTTACGCCTGGTTGTACTGGCCTTTGGCAAGTAACTAAGCGTAATGATGCAGATTTTGATGAAATGGTTGAATTAGACCTGGAATATATCAATAATAGTAGTTTATGGTTTGATTTTAAGATTTTACTCAAAACGTTTGGCGTAGTTGTTCATCCAAATAGTGCGTATTAGGGAGATAGAGAAAGCATGAAAGTTTGTTTAGTTGGTTCTAGTGGTGGTCATTTAACGCATCTATACATGTTAAAGCCTTTTTGGCAAAATAAAGATAGATTTTGGGTTACTTTTGATAAAGAAGATGCTCGAAGTAAACTAAAGGGAGAAAAGATGTATGGATGTCACTATCCAACAAACCGTAATCTAAAAAATTTAATTCGTAATACTTTTCTAGCAATTAAAGTGCTCCGTAAAGAACGTCCTGATGTAATTATTTCTAGTGGGGCTGCAGTAGCAGTTCCATTTTTTTATATCGGCAAATTAATGGGGGCAAAGACGGTTTATATTGAAGTGTTTGATAGATATGATAAGCCAACAGTTACTGGAAAATTAGTATATCCAATAACTGACAAATTTATTGTTGAATGGGAAGAAATGAAAAAAGTTTATCCTAAGGCAATTAATCTCGGAAGTATTTTTTAGGGTGGTAAGATGATTTTTGTTACTGTAGGTACCCATGAGCAACCGTTTAATCGTTTAGTAAAAAAAGTAGATGATTTAGTAGCTCAAGGTAATATAAAAGAAAAGGTTATTATTCAAACTGGCTTTAGTACATATAATGCAAATCATTGTGAAACACATAAGATGATGTCCTTTGATGAGATGCAACAAGCATTGAAAGATGCGAGAATTGTAATAACACATGGGGGTCCTTCAAGCTTTATTGAGGCATTACAATTTGGAAAAGTGCCTATAGTTGTTCCACGGCGTGAAGAATATAATGAACATGTAAATGATCATCAAGTTGACTTTACTAAATTAATTGAAAAAAGAATGAACAATATAATCCCTGTTTATGATCTAAAAAAACTTGGTAAAACGATAGAAAACTATAATAAGATTGTCAAAAATAAAAATGCTGACGAAAGTAGTAACAATAGTAACTTTAATGAACAGTTAGAACGAATAGTAGAAGAGTTGGTTTAATATGAAAATATTAGAAGTATGTACTGTAGATTTTTCATTAACCGGAATCCCTGTTCATATAAGAAATTATTATAATGAATTAAAAAAGAATAATAAAATTGATATAGTGGCAAAAAGTTTCGATAAAAAAATACTAAAGACCATGCCGTTAGAAAATGAAACGGTTCTCTATGAACTTCCGCGAACTAAAAATCCAATTTTATATATTTCTAAATTAAGAAAAATAGTAGCTAAGAATAATTACGACGTTGTACACATTCATGGCAATAGTTCAACTATGGCTTTGGAATTACTGGCCTGTAGAAGTAGTTCTGCGTTAACCATAGTCCATACACATAATACGGAATATAAAGCAAAAGTCCTTAATGTCTTATTAAAACCATATCTAATGCATCATGCAGATTTATATTTTGCTGCTAGTAGTGAAGCAGGAAAAAAATTATATAATAGAAAAAAATTTGTTGTAATAAAAAATGGTATAGATGTTTCAAATTTTAAATTTAATTTAGAAGAACGGCTATATATAAGAAAAAGGCTTAATATTACTGACGATAAGATAATTTTAGGACATGTTGGAACTTTTAATGAACAAAAAAATCAGGATTTTTTGTTGAAACTTTCAAAAAAATTAAATCCTAAAAAATATCATTTTGTTTTAATTGGTGATGGTGAAAGAGAAAAATTCATATCTAAGATTGCAAATAAAGAAATGTTTACTGTGCTAAAAACTACTGACGAGATTGGAAAGTTTTATTCGTCTTTTGATATGTTTTTATTTCCTTCTAATTGGGAAGGATTAGGAATGGCTGCTGTGGAAGCCCAATATGCGACATTGCAAACGCTAGTATCTGATAGAATTCCAAAAACTGTAAAGATTTCAAATAATATTAAGTTTTTACCATTAGAAGTAAATAGATGGGTAAAAGAAATAGAAAATTATTCAAAGGAAGACTTATTAAAGAGTAGAAAAAATAATTTTATATCTGCTGAATATGATATAAAAAATTGTGCTAAAAAATTAATGAACTTATATATAAAGGAATATAATGCAAAAAATCAAAAAAGTATTTAAATGGTCTTTTAACTATATAAGACTTTTACTTCTTAAACTGGAATATGGAAAAAGAATAAAATTTGGTATTAATGGATTATCTCATCCACCATATATTGCTTGGAAGGCTAAAATTAATGTTGATAAAGGTGCCCAGCTAGTTTTGAAAAATGGTAGCTATATAAGTTCCTACTGTCAAATACTCTTATCAAAGGATGCTAATGTTCAAATTAATAATGGTGTATATATTGGTGAATTTAGTAGAGTAGTATGTAGAAATAAGATAATTCTTGGTAAAAATTCTTTATTAGCTAATAATGTTTCTATTTATGATCATGATCATTGTTTTGGTGATCTATACAAACCAATTGCTGATCAAGGATTTATTAGTGGAGATATAGAAGTAGGAGATAATTGTTGGCTAGGAACTAATGTAGTGGTATTGAGAAATACGACAATACAAAAAAATAGTATAGTTGGTGCAAATGCAGTTATTAGTGGATCTAATACAGTTTCAGGTGTATATGTAGGACTGCCAGCAAAATTGAAAAAAAAGCTATAGTATCGATGAAAGGATAAAGATGTATAAAGTCTTAACATTTGGAATGACAGATAATTACGGAGGAGTTGAATCCGTAATTATGAATTATTATAGAAGGTTTGATCATAAAAAAATAAAGATGGATTTTTTAGTTACATCTTCATCTGAAATTGCATATTCTTCTGAAATAAAGAAATATGAGGGAAAAATTTTTTCTATTCCTTCTCGTCATGATGCACCTATTGCTTATCATAAAAGTGTAAATAAATTTTTTAAGAATCATGCTCAAGAATATGATTGTTTTTGGGTTAATATGAATAATTTAGTGAATATAGATTATTTAAAATTGGCAAAAAAATATGGGATAAAAAGAATTATTATACATGCTCATAATACTAGATTGATGGAAACAGGAATAAAGGGAAAAATTAGAGAAGGTATCCATCAGTATAATAAAAAACAGCTCTTACGGTATGCTACTGATTTTTGGGCGTGTTCACAAGATGCTGCTAATTGGTTTTATGATAAAAAGATTTTGTCAAAAGTATGTATTATTAAGAATGCCTTAAAAGAAGATAAGTATTCATATAAAGAATCAAATAGGACAAAATTAAGAAAGAAGTATGGTTTAGAAAATAAAACCATTATCGGAAATATAGGAAGATTGAACTATCAAAAAAATCAATCATTTTTATTGGATATTTTCGCCCAGTATCTTTTGTTAGATGAAAATGCTGAATTACTATTAATAGGTAAAGGAGAAGAGGAAAGAGCCCTTAAAGAAAAGGTAAAGAAGCTAGATATAGCATCTAATGTGATTTTTTTGGGAATGAAAGAAAATGTAATACCATGGTATAGTGTATTTGATATATTTGTATTTCCTTCGCATTTTGAAGGGCTCGGCTTAGTGTTATTGGAAGCTCAGGCTAACGGAGTTCCAGTATTGGCAACTAAAGATACGATACCTACTGATGTAAAGGTTAATGAAAATTTAGAATTTATAAGTCTATCTAAATCTGCAAAATATTGGGCAGAAAAAATAAAAAATAATTTAGATAATGATGCCCGAATAAAAAGTAAAGAAGCAATTGTTACAAACTTTCAAAAGGCTAACTATGATATTGATTTAGAAGCAGAAAGAGTAGAAAAATTGTTTCTAAGTACAACAATAAAGTAGGAAAAAATATGAAAATTAAATATATAACACTATATGAATTAATTATTTATATAATAATGTTTTTAAATTTAGGATTTTTGAATTTATTCGGTTCTTTTGAATATACTTCTATGCTTATATCTACTGTACTAGCGATAAGTGTATTTTTTTTATATGTTTTTCAGCCATTAAAAAATAAAATTCCAAGTAGTTGGTGTCAAATTTATATTATTTTGGTAATTATAATTTTCTTTTTTCACATTTTTCGTTTAAGGAAAATTAATATTTCTTCTATGTCGTTGTTGTCGGTGATAAATAACTATGAAGGCATATTTTTATTACTGTTAATATTCCCAATATACGAAATCTTTCAAAGTACTGACACTAAAGTGTTTTTTAGGAATTTAGCGATATTAGGATATTTGGCGCTATTTGTTAGATTTATAGTGTGGGGAATGTATAATTTTATTGGAGGAAATCCTGCACCATATTTACTCCATGGCTTAGATTGGAGAAGATCAATATTAGGTCATGATTTTATTAGAATTGCAGGAACATTTCTTGATATATATACATTTTTATATTCATTAAAGAAGTTCTTTTATGGGATGCGATATCATAAACAGAAGGTCGTACCATTAATAGGAATACTATTTATTTTTTTATATAGTGTTTTTGTTAGTCAATATAGAATGGTAAGTTTAGCCTTTTTAATGGTATTTTTCATATTATTATTTAAAGAAACCTATAAATCTAATAATCGAGTTATTTCAGTATTTTTGTTCATCGTATTAGTGGGTGTAGGTTTAATAATAAGTCGGAATCTAATTACTGATTTTATTAGTTCATTTTCTGCAACCGCAATAAATGGGAGCTCTACTTCGACGCGATTGAAGGGATTACCGTTTTTAGAGGCAGAATGGAAAAATATAAATATCTGGACCGGTATTGGTTTTACGAATGATAATATGGAATATATGAATATGACTTATTGGCTAAGTGATTATGGATTTTTAGCTAATTTATTTCAATTTGGAATAATTGGAATAGGGGTATATTTAATTCCATTTATAAACGGATGTCGGCAGAGTATTTTCTTCTTTTTAAAAGATAAAGGTTTCTACGTAATTGGATTTACTATATATTTATTAGTTACGAGTACTACTTTTAATCCCATGAGAAATCAATATATTACTATTTTACCTTTATATATAGCATTTATGTTAAATCTTGCAGAAAGTTATAGAGAAAGAAAATGAATAATAAGACAGTTTCAATAGTTGTACCTGCATATAATGCAGAAAAAACTATTAAAAGATGTTTAGATAGTATAGTAGAACAAACAAGTAGTAATTTTAAAGTATATGTAGTTAATGATGGATCAACAGATAATACTGCAACTATTTTGAACGATTACAAAAGCGATGAAAGATTTCACATTATTCATATTTCAAATAGTGGGGTATCCGTAGCAAGAAATAAAGCGTTAGAATTAGTAGATACAGACTATGTTACATTTATTGATTCAGATGATTACGTTGACAAAAATTATCTTCAAGATCTTATAGGAGGCTTTGTATCTGAAGATATAGATATGGTTGCCACTGATCGAAATTATTTAAATGAAAATTTAAATTTACTAGTTACGCTTCATTATGATTTTGGTATTTATAATGCAAGTGACGGTATAAATATATTGCTTGATGAAAATGGACCACAAGGCTATATTACCGGAAAAATTTTTAAAACCGATATTATAAAAGAAAATAATATTATTTTAGATCCTAATATTCATGTCGGAGAGGATTTGATTTTTTGTATTCAATATTTATTGAACGCACGCAAAATTAATATTGTTTCTTCATTGCAGTACAATTACATTCAATATAGCGATAGTTTGAGTCATGCTGCTACTTTGTACAATAGGGACGAAAGTTTTAATGAAGCGTATTCTAATTACTTAGATATGGCTTTAAAATTGAAAAATATGATTCCAAATAAATCTAAGTATTATTCATGTCAAAGAAATATAAATGCACGAATAGCACGTATTTGTGAAGATTTTTTACGTACTATGCACTTGAATAAAGATGCTATACCCATAGATAAAAATTTGGAAAAAAAACTTACAGAAATGATGAATTTTTATAAAAAAGATTTTTATAAAAGTAAGCTAATTGGTAAAAAACAAAAAATTTATTTTTGGCTTTTACTAAATTTTCCGTTTTTTATATATGCAAGTGATAAAAAAAGATTTAAATAAATTGAGGATAGAAATTAATGATTTATTTTTTAAGTGAAAATACTACAACAGGAACTAATGCTGGAAATAAAGCTAGAATGGATACAGAAACTATTCTAAAGAAAAAAAAGTATAGTCCAATTGAAGGACCAAAAAGTATCCAAAGATTAAAACATGGAAACAAGATATCATTTTTTTTGAAGAATAGCAGTTTTTTGAGACGCTTAAAAAAAATACCTCTAAATGAATATTTAGTTGTTCAGTATCCATTTTTAGTTTCGTACAAAAATGGAGAAGGATGGTTGGATTGTAGTTTCATATTGGAACATCTTGCAAAAAGAAATAAATTAATTTTAGTAATACATGATATCGATCAATTGCGCTTTGAGAGTTCTAGAAACAATATTTCTGATTTTAAATTGGCAGCATATATTATTTCCCATAATCAAAAGATGACAAATTATTTGATAAATAATAATATAGATCAAAATAAAATTATTAATTTAGAAATCTTTGATTATCTAACTTCAACTGAAAATAGTTCTAATCACTATGAAGATGAAGCCCTATTATGTTATGCGGGGAATTTAAAAAAATCAAAATTTATTTATAAATTCCCTTCTGAACTTAAGAAATCTAAAGTAAATCTATATGGTAATGGGTATACTGGAAATCAAAATGGATTAGATTATAAGGGTGCTTTCCCTTCTGATAAGATTAACAGTATTATAAAGGGAAAATATGGATTGATTTGGGATGGAGACCGCATTGATACGTGCAGTGGAAATGTGGGAAATTATTTGCGCTATAACAATCCTCATAAATTATCAATGTATCTTGTAGCAAATATGCCTGTAATAATATGGGATAAAGCTGCTGAAGCTGATTTTGTGAAGAAGAATGGATTAGGCATAACAATAAATTCATTAAATGAAATTCCTGAAAAAATTAATAATATTTCTAAAGATGACTATTTAAAAATGAATCGTGCAGTAAAAGATGTAAAGTCAAAATTAGAAGAGGGAAAATTTTTATTAAACGCTTTAAACGAAATAGAAAGTAGAATGAAAAATGCATAATTATTTAGTTGTAGGATCAGGCCTGTTTGGAGCAGTATTTGCTCATGAAGCGGCAAAACGTGGTAATAAGGTTACAGTAATTGAGCAAAGAGATCATTTAGCAGGAAATATTTACACTAAAGAAGTTGATGGAATTCAAGTTCATCAGTATGGAGCACATATTTTCCATACTTCAAATAAAGAAGTATGGAACTATGTACAGCAATTTGCTGAATTTAATCGTTACACTAATAGTCCTGTAGCAAATTACTATGGGAAGATGTATAATTTACCATTTAATATGAATACTTTTAGTGAAATGTGGGGAGTAAAAACTCCACAAGAGGCTATGGATAAGATTAATGAACAACGTCAAGAAATGGCAGGAAAAGAGCCACAAAATCTTGAAGAACAAGCTATTTCATTAATTGGCCGTGATATCTATGAAAAGTTAATTAAAGGTTATACTGAAAAACAATGGGGAAGAAAAGCCACTGAATTACCAGCCTTTATCATTAAACGTTTACCAGTTCGATTAACTTATGATAATAACTATTTTAATGATGATTATCAAGGAATTCCTAAGGGGGGATATACTCAAATTGTTGAAAAAATGCTTGATAATAAAAATATTGAAGTTAAACTAAATACTGATTTCTTTGATAATAAGGATGATTATATAAAAGACTTTGATAAAGTTGTCTATACAGGTATGATTGATAAGTTCTTTGACTATAAGTTAGGCGAACTAGAATATCGTTCACTTCGTTTTGAAACTGAAGAAAAAGATATTGATAATTACCAAGGTAATGCAGTAATTAATTATACTGATGCTGAAACTCCATATACTCGTGTAATTGAACATAAACATTTCGAGTTTGGCAAAGGTGATAAAGATAAAACAATTATCACACGCGAATACCCGGCGGATTGGAAACGTGGAGATGAACCGTACTATCCGGTTAATAATGAAAGAAACAATGAATTGTATAACCAGTATCGAGAATTAGCTGAAAAAGAAAACGATAAAGTTATTTTCGGTGGTCGTTTGGGACAATACAAGTATTACAATATGGATCAAGTAATTGCAGCTGCTTTAGAATCTGTAAAAAATGAGTTTGGTGAATAATGTTTATGAAGGTCGTTAAAAATTACCTTTACAATGTTGGATATCAAGTATTAGCAATAATTGTGCCTCTGATTACTTCAGCCTATGTCAGTCGTGTTTTAAGACCAGAAGGTGTCGGTGCTAATTCTTTTACTAACTCCATAATTCAATATTTTATTTTGTTCGCAAATATGGGAATTGGATATTATGGAAATAGACAAATAGCCTATGTGAGAGAAAATAAAGATCAAATGTCAAAAACTTTTTGGGAGATCCAAATTGTAAAGACTATTATGACTCTTTATGCTTTTATTGCGTTTGAAATTTTTATGATTTTTTATACTCGTCAACCTGAGTATATGTGGGCACAATCTTTAAATTTAATTGCAATTGCATTTGACATTTCATGGTTCTATGAAGGAATAGAAGATTTTAAAGTTACAGTATTAAAAAATTCATTTGTAAAAATTTTATCGATGATTGCTATCTTTATATTTATCAAAGGACCAAATGATGTAACTTTATATATTGTTGTTCTTGCTTTATCAACATTAATTGGTAATTTAACTCTATGGCCAAATATTAGACGTGATCTTGATAAAGTTTCAATTAAATTTTTGAATCCATGGCAACATTTTTTACCTATGGCTGAACTATTCATTCCCCAGATTGCAACTCAGGTTTATGTTCAGCTTAATAAAACAATGCTTGGTGTAATGGTAAATGAAACTTCTTCAGGTTATTATCAGTATTCTGATAACTTAGTTAAATTAATTTTGGCACTTGTTACAGCAACAGGTACTGTTATGTTGCCACATGTTGCTAATGCAGTTTCACATGGTGATATGCATAAAGTAAATAAAATGTTGTATAAGTCATTTAACTTTGTTTCTGCGGTTTCCTATCCTATGATGTTTGGATTAGCGGCTATTTCATTAACTTTAGCACCTAAATATTATGGTCCCGGTTATGGTCCTGTTGGTCCGGCGATGATGATTGAATCTATTGTAATTTTAATCATTGCATGGAGTAATGTATTGGGTGTGCAGTATTTGTTACCTATCCATAAGCAAAAACAATTCACTTGGTCAGTTACATTAGGTGCTGTTGTCAATCTAATTTTAAATGTGCCATTAATACGAATTTGGGGATTAAATGGTGCTATGTGGTCAACAGTGCTATCTGAGATTTCAGTCACACTCTATCAAATGTGGGCAGTAAGACATTTACTTAATTTTAAAGAATTATTTGCAGATTCGTGGAAATATTTTATAGCTGGGTTAGTAATGTTTGTACCTGTTTTTTGGATGAATACACATTTAAAAAGTTCGTGGTTAATGATGGGTATTGAAATAATTGTTGGTATAGTAGTTTATGGAGTAATAATCTTTATACTTAAAGCATCGATTGTTAAAGAGGGTAAAGATTTGTTTATTAAGAAATTGAATAGATAATTAATAAAGCCTCGAAATTCGAACATGAAATTCGAGGTTTTATTGTGTACTCTAATTTTAAGATTATATGACAATTAAAAGTGATTAGAATGGAAAATAAAATGAATTTAAACTGCAAAAAAAATAAAAAAATTAAAAAGACCTTTGGCGCATTATATGCATATAACAATTTAAATAAAGAAAGTAAAGAGCCAGAATGGACAAAACTTGAGAATGCATTAAAAGATAAAAATATTACTAACATAGCAATTTCAGCGCCATATGATACTGGGAAAAGTAGTTTTATGTTAAGTTTTTTTAATAAATTAGAAGAAAGTCCGACGCATAGATTCCTCAGATTATTAGGATTGCGAAATAAAAGCTATAGGTTTATTAGTGTTCCTAATTTTTTCGAAGACATAAATGATAAAAAGAAAGGTGAGATAGAACTAGAAAAAGATATTTTAGATCAATTACTGTTAGGTAGTAAACCATCTAGATTGCGATTTCCTGATTCTTCTATCAAGAGAATATATCCAATTAGTTTTTTTACAGTGTTAATTAGCTACTTTATGATAGTTTTATTGATTGGAATTATATTTTCAAAGAAACTCATTCTAAATTCAAACACATTATTAAATATTATAGGATTAATAATTATTGGATTTTTCGGATTTATAATATATTATTATTTATTACATTTTTTAAATAAAATATCACTCAGTTTGTCAACAAAATTTAGTATTTCTAATACTACTATTGAAAGTAATTTAACTCCTGGTAATGAAGTAGCAGAAAGAGATAAGTTCGTAGAATATAACGAAGAATTAAGATATTATTTTGAAAAAAGTGGAGAAAGGTTTATAGTTTTTGAAGATCTAGATAGATATAACAATCCACTTATTTTTCAAAGATTAAGAGCATTAAATTTACGATTAAATAATACTTTTACAAAAAGTCCAATAGTTTTTATTTATACTTTAAAAGATTCGACGTTCTCTAAAAAAATAGATGATACTAGTTTTTATAATGAGAATTATGCAGCTGAAATGCGAGCTAAATTTTTTGATTATATTATATCTATTTTTCCACTCCATAGTTTGGAAAACAGTTATGATGTATTTATTAAACAACGAGATAAATGTAAAAGATTGTTAATTGATGATAAGTATTGTTATGGAATAGGAAAATATATACATGATAGACGTCAAATTATTACTATAATATCTGACGTAGATACATATGCTCAAAAACTAAAAATTTATAAGATTGAATTTGAAGATGAAAAAGATAAGCGTGAAGCATGTAATAAGCTTTTTGGATTAATTGTATATAAGAATGTATACCCTGATGATTTTGATAAATTAATTACCGGTCAAGCATTTTTAAGTCAGCTGATTGCAGATAAACAAGATATTTACAGAGTTATAAAGCAATTATGTAAAATAAAAAAAGAAAAATTTCCTACTAATACTTGGATTAATATATTTCAATATTTAAATAAAGATAATTTTAATTCTTTTTCTTTTTCAGATAAAGTTAACAGAGATTTAAAGAAATTATTCAAACATCCTATTCTTTTATATCTTATATCTAATGGTCTTTTGAGTGAAGATTATTATAATTATCTTTCACCTACTTATTTTTCTTTAAAATCACCAAAAGACAAAATGTTTATTAATAAAGTATTGAATCATCAAGTAATAAAAAAATCTGAGACTCTCGAGTATCCATCTGAAGTTTTGAATTATTTTAGACAAATAAATATTGATTATAGGTGTGCATATTCAGTAGAGTTATTAAGAGAAATGGTTAAAAATGATCCAGGGGCTTACTTAAAAGAAATAGAAGTTATGATTCATCAAATAGAAAGAAATAAAGATTTTGAATTTGTAAATAGATTATTTTTGAAAGAAACTGCTAAAGAGAATCTGGAATATATATTGAAGTATTGGGGAAATTTCTTAGATGATTTATTGGCTACTACGAATAAGTCTAGATTCAATATCATAGATTCAATTTTACGAATCTGGATTAAAAACCAAGAGAATTTTGATAGAATAACTAAATTTTTAACTTCTAACGTTGCCTTTTTAGAAGCTAATGAAGTACAACGTAGTATTGTTTCCCAAAATTATAGATCATCATTTGCTAACTTAGTTCAAAAAAGTATAGAAAATTATCAGTTTAAAAATATCACTTTTTTAGTTGATTACCCTGATTTAATGAAAACAATAGTAAGGGAAAATTGGTATAGAAAAAATTATATAAATTTTGAAATTATAATCACTAATTTAGAGGAGATTTTTACCTTAGAAAAAGTTATTAATTTTGTTTCTACTAAATATTTTGAAAAGAATATAAAGAATTATCTTACTAAAAATATAATAGCAGGTGAAGAATTAGAACAGTTGATTAAATATGTTGATCTAATGCCTAACATATACTTAAGATCAATTTGCTATTCTAAATTACGAAGTAATTATATTGATAAAGATAAAAGATTAAAAAAGCACTTGGATAATAAAATCAATGGTATAAAAGAACTTAAATTCTATAATTGGATAATGAACTTTAAGAAAACATCAGGATGGTTAAATGAATTAGCAAAAATAATATATTCTGATAGAAAGGTTACGAAAAATATTCGTAACTTAGAATCACTAGATATATATATGTATGTTTATGGAAAAGATAAAAAAGTTGAATTAGCTCTAAAAAAAGCTTGGAAAATGTATGAGGAAAGATTGCAATTATAAATTTATTTGTAAAAAAACACTAATGTACAAAAAATGCACATTAGTGTAAGTTATCGAGGAGTTGGAAAGCTTATAAATTTAATTATTTTCTCCCCGCATATAGTATTTTATCATGAGTTTTTTTAAATATAAAAATTATATGTATAAAGTTAAAGGAAACATATTTTCACGGAGTTGAATATTTTTATATTTATGAAAAACTTGATAAATCTATTTTTTATTTATATTATTATATATGCGTTATGATGAAATTAGGCATAACGGAAAAGGATTGTTGTCAAGATCTCGGTCCAGACTTTATTAATAATATTAGTAATAAAGTCAGTCCCAAGATCGGCTACTATAGAATATGTTTCTTGATCTAGGGTAATCCAGAAGACTCCCACAATTAACAGGAGAATTCGTATTCTAGGAGAGAGATTCATATTGGGTCCTTTCATCTTTATGGTAACATGAAGATACATGACATTACTGAGTAGTTATAATTCATCTAACTGTTTATTCTGTTATGAATTATAAGTCTGATTTTTTGTACCCACTGGTTAGGAACGCTATTCTCCGTTGCCAGTGGGTATCGTCATTTATTGGGGTAAGTATGAATATTAATGAATGGTTTAAAGATCCGAAAGTATTAGAAAAGAGTAAAAGAGGATATGCTCATTTTGATCTTCGAACTGATTTAAGTAAATGTAGAAACTATATTACTAAGCCTGAAAATATTGCGCATCATGGTTTTTATCCATTTATAAAATATGATCTTAAATATCATAAATATAATAGGACGGAAGGAAGAAAAACAAAGAAGCGTACCATTTGTTATGCATCTCATATTGATAGTTGTATTTTTCAATATTATAGTTGCTTGATTAATGAAAAATATAATTCTCGTTTAAGACAAGACGATATTAATAAAGTTCCGATTGCCTACCGAACGAATTTACATACGGACACCATTGCCGAATTTAACAAGCTGTATCAGTTTATGATTCAATACTCTTCTTCGTATATCATGATTGGCGATTTTACTAGCTTTTTTGATAGAATTAACCATCAATATTTAAAGAAGCAATTATGTGATTTATTGCAGGTAGATCGACTCAAGGCAGACTACTATGCAATTTTTAAGAGAGTTACCAACTATGACTATTGGGATTTAAAGGATATTTATCGTTTAAACAATCTTGATCTAAAAAAGAGAAAAGACAAAATTAAGCTAAATTCTAAGTTAAGAATTCTCTCTCAAAGTGATTATAAGAAATATCGCTCACATATTGAGCATCATCAAGATAATAAAGGAATTCCGCAAGGATCATCGATTAGTGGATGTCTAGCAAATGTTTATATGTTAGAAATTGACAAGATGATTAACGACTTCGTAGTATCGCATGGCGGTATATATAGAAGATATAGCGACGATTTTATAATTATTTTGCCGATGGCTACGAGTTCGTTAGATGATATTGAAGCAATTATTAAGCGTTTTGAATCAATTAAGGACCGAGGTATTTTGGAGCTGCAGCCAGAGAAAACGCAAGTCTATAAATTACAGAATCATTCGGTTATTAATATTGGACATCTGTTTACACCACGCCTGAATGAAAAGAATAAAACAATTAATTTTCTTGGTTTTACCTTTGATGGCACTGCAATAACAATTCGTGATAAAACGACGAGCAAGTATTATTATCGAATGGGACATAAGGCCAAAGGCGTTGCCCATCAATATTATCGAGGTAATGGCTACCAAGGTTCGGATAAATTATATCAACTGTATTCCCCAAATGGTAAGTATGGAAAAGGCAATTATTTTACTTATTTAAGTAGAGTGCAGAAGGCTTTCCCTAGCCAATCTATTATGATTCCAGAAGATAGGATTATGACTAAGATTAGACTTATTTTGGAGAAGAATAGGTGGGAATAGGAGTAGAATATAAATAAGTATTATATAAGAAGAAGGAGATATTGATGAATCAAATTATAGTGCCAATTATTACAATACATAGTATTTGTCAAAAAATTGCAAGCTATATTAATGATGATGAAATAATTGATTTGATAAATGCTTATATTACGCAATATCATTTAGATATTACAAAAGTTGAGGTCAATGATAATAGACACGGCTGGCAAATTCTTTGCGACAAAATTAATGATTTCCCAGATGCCAATAAGCTCGATTTTATTGGACAAATAGTAGAAGCAGACTATATTAATAATGAATATGATTTTAATTTTATAAATAAATTTATTAAAAAATATAATTATGAAGAAGTACAGGAAAAATTGTTTGAACAATTGGCTGCATTTACTTCTGATGCTGTAAAAGTTCAAGAAAATTTTGCTGAGAGATTAAAAGTAGATCATTTAGAAGCATTCCAATGTTGGAAACACAGCATCGAAATGCTTAAGGGAAAATATTATTCTGAGTCCGGAGAAGATATAAGAAAAACTTTTGAATTTTTACTACGTGACATTTTAGGTAATAAAAAGTCTTTAGAAAATCAAATAAAAGCTCCAAATCGTGATGTTATGAAATCAGAGATAGGTAAATATTTGAAGCAAAATAAAATTAATCCTCAAGTCATTAATTTTATTACACATCTTACGTCTGCAATTTTGTATATCTCTAATGAAAAATTTAAGCATGGAGAACCAACAGGGTTAACTGAAAATGATATAAGATTTTATATGAACGAGACATTTTTAATTATGGAATGGTTTCTTGATATTGAAGAAATGCGCTAAGTAACTAAGTTAAATGAATATGGTAATAAATTTAAAGGAATGGGATCGAGCACAAGCTTGGTCCTATTTTTATAGCAGGAGTATATTGTAATTATAATTTAGTATAAGAATTAACAAAGTGATAAAATTACGGTATTTGCTATAGTGGTTTTTATATGTTTGACGTTTATAGAAATAATAAATGTAGAATTAGTAATATTGTCAAAAAATATAAAAAAATATATAATTCTGATTGTACAAAAACATATGTTCGAAAACCTGAAGGAGTATAATTAATTCTATGCAATCATTAGATTTACAACCTACGAAAGATAATTTGGAAAAGACTTTAAAAGTAGATGCAATCGGAAGAAATAAAGATATTGCTATATTTGTTAATCTTTTATGTAATATAAAAGCACCTTTTTCTGTTGCTATTAATGGAAATTGGGGAAGTGGAAAAACTTTTTTTATTAAACAAACAAGTATAGTTTTAGATTTACTTAGTAAAAATAATTCTGAACTAAATATAGAAGATATTCCGAATATGCAATCCTTACAAAAAAAGAAAAATGAGTTTAGTTCGATATATTACGATGCTTGGAAAAATGATAATGATTGTGATCCTATTTTATCTATATTATTTACAATTTGTCATGAATATAAGAAACAATCTCCGCGAAATAGAGATATTAAAAAGGGGGGGTAATGAATATTGTCAGCGAAGTAGCAGATTTAACAGTTGGTAAATATGTAGATGTAAATGATATAAAAGAAATTGAAGAAAATGTCGAAAAAGACATCATAGGTAAAAAAATAATTGATCCAATTGAAAAACAAAAGAAATTATTTAATAAAATAAAAAATTTTTTCAATAATTTATTAGGAAAAAAGGATGAAAAATTAATTGTCTTTATTGATGAATTAGATAGATGTAAACCCAGTTATGCAATTAACTTAATGGAAAGGATTAAACATTATTTTAGTGATTCTAGAATAATATTTGTATTTTCTGTAAATATTGATCAATTAAAACATATGATTCAAAAAAGCTATGGGGTAGGGTTTGATGGTGAGGCTTATTTAGACAGATTCTTTAATCTTAATTTATCATTGCCTAAACCTAAAATGGATGCAGTTTATTCGTTAATGAAAATAAAAGATGAAGATATAAATCCGTGGATCGCTGAATCTTCTCAAAGACTTATAAGACATTTTGATTTTAGTTTGAGAGAAATAACAAGATTTTATTTGCAGGTAAAAGTAGGAATGGATGGATATTTTTCTCAATCTGATCATATTTATTTCCCTGAAGAAAATGCAAGGCTATTTAGTTTTATAGTTTTTGTTCCATATCTAATCGGATTGAGAATGAGGGATATTAATAAATACAATAAATTCGTTGCAGGAAAAGAATGTAAAGATTGGATTAGTTATACATCTAATTTTGATCGTGTTTATGAATGGTTACCTATTCTAAATCGGGATGAAGAAACATTTGATAGTAACGAAAAGAATAAAAAAATTTTGATAAGGAAGAGAAATTAAGAAAAATCTATCTTACTATTTTTTATTCTGAAGGAAAAGAGTCTGAGTTTAGTACAGGACAGATGCATTTTAGTAGTAGACAGAGAAGTGAAATAATACATACAGCTTCATTACTTTCAGATTGGATTAAATTAGAATAAATTCTAATTTTTCTATTTGTCTAGGAGTAATTATTACAATTTTTTAAAGCATAAATATTTAGGTAAGAAAAAATGTCAATAGATAATAATACAGAGATTCAAAACAATCTATATTGAGCTCTTTTCTTATTTTTTGATTCTGAACAAAGAAATATAGTTACTAGCCCTTGTTCATATGTAAATTTAACTAAAAAGGTACGAAAAATAATAGCCAAAGAAATTGATCCTGTTACTTTGACAGTTGATAGTAAATTAGCTGACTATTATATTGATGACGAAGATGATTCTGATGAAACGGATGATTCAGACAGTAATTCCGCAGATACAGAAGATGAGAAGACTGATGCGAAATCTGAAGATAAGTCAGAGACTAAAGCAGAAGATAAAGAGACATCAAAGTTGGATAATTCAGAGGCTGCCAGTGAAAATGCTAAATCTCAATCAAATGATGATAGCTCTTCAAAGAATGATGATAATACTGAAAGAACTACTGATAATTCCAGTCAAACACAAGATGGAAAAGTATATACAGGAAATTCAAATAAGATTATTGGTAATGCACGAACTCGTAAATACCATGTGCCAGGACAAGCTGGATATAATATGAATTCAGAAAATGCAGTGTATTTTGATTCTGAAGAAGAAGCTCAAGCTACAGGATTTGTCCGATCAAAAAGATAGTTATTATGACTATTACACTTTGAATACAATAGCTAGAAGTTTATTAATTACTATGCAATCGAAAAATAGGGTATGTCTTACGCATATCCTGTTTTTGTATACAGGTGAATTTGAAAATAAACGATAAAAAACTATTTTTAATCTACTATATATCTCTAAATATTTTTATCTATTGTTCTTCGAACACATATTCGATATAATTTGAATTAGTTAAAAACGAATATGCGTCTGATGATTGACAATAATTAGAAAAATTGTAGAATAGAGATTAAGAAGAGTGGCGGTGGACTCTAAGTGAGGCCGTTGCGGAAAAACACCTCTATTTTATTAATAGAGGTGTTTTTTTGTATGAAAGAGTTTAAAAATATTGATGAACAAATTGAGATTTTGAAAAATCGTGGTTTAGTTTTTAAAGACTTGAACTCAGCTAAAAGATATCTTCTTACTAATAATTACTATAATATTATTAATGGGTATGGAAAGTATTTTCAAAATAACACTGATGTATTTATTAAAGGAACAACTTTTGATGAAGTCCGTAGCTTATATTTTTGTGATAAACAATTAAAACAAGCTTTTTTTAATTCTATCTTGAATGTAGAACATCACTTAAAATCTATTTTTGCGTATCGATTTGCAGAAAAATTTAAGAATAAAAGATATGCATATTTAGATATTAATTCCTATGATTCAAATAAAATACTTTCCGTCGGAAGATTAATTAGTGATTTGTCGCGAATAATTAATTTTTATAAAGATAAGTCTAATAATCCGATTCATCATTATGTTAAAAAATATAATGATGTACCTATTTGGATTATGGTTGAATTTTTAGACTTTGGAAAATTATGTGCGATGATTAAAAATTCTAAGAGGAGTATTCAAAATAAAATTTGTAAAGATCTAACGACTTTTATTCATGAGAATATAGGGGATATAAATGAACATTTTACACCAGAAATTATGATTTCATTTATTGAGAATGTTCATGAATTAAGAAATGTTTGTGCACATAATAATCGTTTACTAGATTTTAGATGTAAGGCAGATTCAAGATATTTTAGTGCTTTACATTTAAAGTATGATATTGAAGATGACAATAGTAGAAGGTACGCATATTCAGTTTTTGTAAGCATGCAATGCTTTTTAAGTCCGACTGAGTTTAAAATTTTGAGTAATACTATTCGAAAAAGATTAAATTTGTTAAAAAAACACCTGAACTCCATAGATATACAAGAAATACTAAATTTATTGAAATTTCCAAATGAATGGTTAACTCAACCTAGATTGAAACAGTAGTGTGATTAAAATAAAAATGCAAAAATACTACACAAGCGGTGAATTTGCGAAAAAGGCACATGTGTCGATTCGTACAATTCGCTATTATGATCAAAAAAATTTATTAAAGCCATCTACGTATACTGCAAGTGGTGCCAGGCGGTATACTGATACAGATTTTGCAAAATTGCAACAAATTCTTCTATTAAAATACCTAGGATTTTCTCTAAGCGATATTCGAGAGATGACTTTGGGTTCAGGAGATAGACAGTTGCTACTTGACTCACTGCAAATTCAAAAAAGATTAGTAGAAGAGCGACTAAAAGAAATGCAGAACGTTGCAACTGCTATTGATTCGACGAGTAGCACTTTAAAGGCTGGACAAGAAGTTGATTGGAGCAAGATGCTAGATCTAATCCATTTAACTTCAATGAATCAATCTTTAAGTACGCAGTATCAGAATGCTTCAAATATTTCTGCTCGAATTAGGCTACATCGAGATTATTCTCTCAATAAAGAGGGATGGTTCCATTGGCTGTTTAAGCAGCTTGACTTAAAGCCAGGGATGAAGATTCTTGAATTAGGGGCTGGTAACGGTGCTTTATGGTCTCAGAACTTAGATAAACTGCCAAAAGGTTTAACGATAGTTTTATCTGATATTTCAGAAGGAATCTTAGCCGATGCTAAGAATGAAATTGGCGATAATTCTGAATTTCAATATGCAGTTTTTGATGCTCAGAATATTCCTTTTGCTGATAATACTTTTGACCTGGTAATTGCTAATCACATGCTCTTTTATTGTGACGATATTCCAAAGACTTTAAAAGAAGTTTGCAGGGTAATGAAAAAGGGTGGATTCTTTGCATGTTCAACTTATTCAAAACGACATATGCATGAAATTACTGATTTAGTTCAAGAATTTAACCCTGAAATAGTTTTATCTTCTACAAATCTGTATGATCGTTTTGGTCTCGATAATGGCGCGGAAATTTTAAGTAAAGACTTTACTGACGTTTCTTGTCACAAATATCAAGATGCAATTGAGCTATCTGAATCTACACCAGTAATCTCTTACATTTTATCCTGTCATGGTAATCAAAATGAACTTCTGATTGATCACTATGATGAATTTAAAGACTATGTTGAAAAACAAGTGAAGAATGGCTTCTATATTACTAAGGATGCTGGATACTTTTATTGTAAAAAAGCATAGTCTTTTTTATTTTGAGCTTGAAGGTGACGCAACGTAATGTTGTATACTTCAGATTAGTTTAAGAGGAGACCAATATGAAAGTTATTGTTACTGGCGGTGCCGGTTTTATCGGTTCAAACTTTGTTTTTTACATGTTAAAGAAGCATCCTGATTATAAAATTATCTGTCTAGATAGTTTAACTTATGCAGGTAACTTATCTACCTTAAAGGGTGTTATGGATAACCCTAACTTCAAGTTCGTTAAGTTAGACATTCGTGACCGTGAAGGTGTTTACAAGTTATTCGAAGAAGAAAAGCCTGATATAGTAGTTAACTTTGCTGCTGAAAGTCACGTTGATCGTTCTATTGAAAATCCAGAAATTTTCTTAGAAACTAACATTATTGGTACTTCTGTCTTAATGGATGCTTGCCGTAAATACGGTATCAAGCGTTTCCACCAAGTTTCAACTGACGAAGTTTACGGTGATTTACCATTAGATCGTCCAGATCTTTTCTTCCACGAAGATACTCCACTTCATACTTCAAGTCCTTACTCATCAAGTAAGGCTAGTGCAGACTTGTTAGTTGGTGCGTACGGCAGAACTTTCAACTTGCCAGTAACCATCTCACGTTGTTCTAACAATTATGGTCCATATCAATTCCCAGAAAAATTGATTCCATTGATGATTCAAAGAGCATTAAACAATGAAAAATTACCCGTTTACGGTGATGGTAAGAACGTTCGTGACTGGCTCTATGTTGAAGATCACTGCAAGGCAATTGACCTTATCTTAGAAAATGGTAAGCCTGGTGAAGTTTACAACATTGGTGGTCACAACGAAATGGCTAACATTGATATTGTTAAACTTATCTGTGATTACTTAGACAAGCCATACTCATTAATTGAACACGTTACTGACCGTAAGGGTCATGACCGTCGTTACGCTATCGACCCAGAAAAGATTCATAACGAATTAGGCTGGCTTCCAGAAACTATGTTCAAAGATGGTATCAAGAAGACCATTCAATGGTACCTAGACAACAAAGACTGGTGGGAAAACATCATTTCTGGTGATTACCAAAACTATTACGACGAAATGTACGGCAAGAAGCAAGTTTTAGATAAGGACTAATTCAGCATGAAGGGAATTATTTTAGCAGGCGGTTCAGGTACTCGTTTATATCCATTGACTTTAGTAACTAGTAAGCAATTATTGCCAGTTTACGACAAACCAATGATTTATTACCCATTATCTACTTTGATGTTAGCTGGTATTAAAGATATTTTAGTTATTTCTACTCCAGCTGACACTCCACGTTTTAAGGAACTATTAGGTGATGGTTCACAATTTGGTCTTAACCTTTCTTACAAGGTTCAACCAAGTCCAGATGGGTTGGCTCAAGCATTTACATTAGGTGCAGATTTCATTAACGGTGAAGCATGTGCCATGGTTTTAGGTGATAACATTTTCTACGGTAATGGTTTTACTGACTTACTTAAGAATGCTGCTGAAGATGCCCAAAATGGTAAGGCAACTGTCTTTGGTTACTACGTAAATGATCCAGAACGTTTTGGTGTTATTGGTTTTGATGAAAATGATAATGTTGTATCTATCGAAGAAAAACCAGAACAACCTAAGAGTAACTATGCTGTTACTGGTCTTTACTTCTACCCAGCCGGTGTAAGTGAAAAGGCTGCTCAAGTTAAGCCAAGTGCACGTGGAGAAGTAGAAATTACTAGTCTAAATGATATGTACTTACAAGACGGTAACTTAGGTGTACAACTTTTGGGTCGTGGTTATGCATGGCTTGATACTGGTACAATGCAAAGTTTAGTTGACGCTTCTAACTACGTTAAGATGGTTGAAGAACGTCAAGGCGTATCAGTTTCAGCTCCAGAAGAAATTGCTTATATTCACGGCTGGATTGACAAGGATCAACTTTTAGAAGCAGCTAAGCACTATGGCAAGAGTCCATATGGTAAACACTTAAAGTCTGTTGCTGAAGGTAAAGTTCGTTACTAAAATTTTTAATTAAGAAAGAAGCTTTTAAAATGGGACAAATTAAAGTTGAAAAAAATGTTGGTGGAATTGAAGGTTTAGCAGTTATCACCCCAACTGTTCACGGTGATGATCGTGGTTACTTCATGGAAACTTTTAACCAAAGAGATATGATGGATGCTGGCTTCAGCATTAACTTCGTTCAAGATAACCAATCAAGCTCAACTAAGGGTGTACTTCGTGGTTTACACTTCCAAAAGAAATACCCACAAATCAAGTTGGTTCGTGCTGTTCGTGGTAGTGTATTTGACGTTGCTGTTGACCTTCGTAGCGACTCAAAGACTTACGGTAAGTGGTACGGTGTTGAATTGACTGCTGAAAACAAGAAGCAATTCTTAATTCCACAAGGTTTTGCTCATGGTTTCCTTGTTTTAAGTGATGAAGCAGAATTCTGCTACAAGGTTAACGATTTCTGGCATCCAAACGATGAAGGTGGTATGGCTTGGAACGATCCTGAAATTGGTATCGAATGGCCACATCTTAAGGGTGATTACCCAGGCAGTCCAGATGCTAGTGGCTACACTCTTGATGATGGTACTAAGCTTACTTTATCTGACCGTGATCAAGAATGGAAGGGCTTAAAGGATACTTTTAAGTTTTAATTAGTGAGGTAAATTAATGAAAGTTTTTGTAACTGGCGTTAATGGTCAACTTGGCCATGACGTAATGAATGAACTTGCTAAACGTGGCTATGAAGGTGTGGGATCAGACTTAGCACCTGAATACGCTGGTGTAGCTGACGACACAGCTGTGACTAAGGCTCCATACGTTTCTTTAGATATTACCGATGCAGACGCAGTAGACAAAGTTATTTCTAAAGTAAATCCAGATGTTATTGTTCACTGTGCTGCTTGGACTGCAGTTGACATGGCTGAAGATGATGACAAGGTAGCTGCTGTTCGTAAAGTTAACGTTGATGGAACGCAAAACATCGCTAATGTTGCTAAAAAGCTAGATGCCCCAATGGTTTACTTATCAACTGACTACGTCTTTGATGGTCAAGGAACTGCTCCTTGGGAACCTGACTTTAAGGGTTATAAGCCATTAAATGTTTACGGTGAAACTAAGCTTGGCGGAGAAGAAGCTGTTGCTAATACTTTGGACAAGTATTTCATCGTTCGTATTGCTTGGGTATTTGGTGTAAATGGTTCTAACTTTATTAAGACAATGCTTAAAGTTGGTTCAAACCATGATGAAGTTAAAGTTGTTAGCGACCAAGTAGGTACACCAACTTATACTTTTGATTTAGCTCGTTTATTGGTAGACATGATTGAAACTGATAAGTACGGCTACTACCATGCAACTAATGCGGAATTACCAGCAAGTGAAGGCGACCATGACGAAAATGGTACTAAGACTGGCTATATTTCTTGGTACGATTTCACTAAAGAAATCTATCGTCAAGCAGGCTACAAGACTAAGGTTACTCCCGTAACTACTGAAGAATATGGCTTATCAAAGGCTGTTCGTCCATTTAACTCTCGTTTAGACAAGAGTAAGTTAGAAGAAAACGGCTTTAAGCCACTTCCAACTTGGCCAGATGCTATCAGCCGCTATTTAGACATTTTAAAAGCTGACGGCTTCTTTGATGAGTTAGGGAAGTAAATCCGACTTAAATTGAATATAGAAAAAAGAGCAAGCTTCTTTTGGGGTTTGCTTTTTTGTGTATGGTGTTGAGAAACAAATAGGAGTAGTAAATTAGTTTTTAATAGATTGAAAGATTAAATGAATTATTAAAATCTGTTTACAGAAAGTAGCTGATGAAATATTATAATAGAGAAAATGTTACTAATATCAATAACGTAATAAGTTGCTTTTATTGTAAAAAAATAATATGTGCCATATAAGAAGCTAAACATTAATGGGTAAAGTAATGTTTTATTTAATTTAAATATTAGATAGGGGAAATTTTTTAGAAAATGAATATAGCTGATAAATTAGCTAATAGTAAATCGTTAATTGAAGATATTAAGAAAATGCAAGAAAATGATGTGTTTAAGAGTTATATACACCAAATCCGATTTCCATTTTATAAAAATTTTCTTGAGAATAGCGAGATTAATTTTACTTTTCCATTAACTGTTTTTGTAGGAAAGAATGGAAGTGGAAAAAGTTCATTACTTCATGCTTTGTATGGATGTCCCTATAGGTATTCAATTAGAGAATATTGGTTTTCTACGGCAACTGATCCTATAGAAGATGGTAATGGAAAAAATGAGAGACAGTCATTAATATATAAGTATAGTGGAATTTCATCAAAAGATAATAAGTATAAAGAAAATCAGGAAGTATTACTTCATAGAGCCCATAGACCTGGAACAAAGACTAAGAAAAAGGATCCTGATTATTGGGAGTCAGCAAAACCTGTTAAAAGATTGGGGATGAATGTTCAAGAGCGGTGTTCTCCTATAAAAGAAGAGGTACAATTACTAGATTTTAGACAACAATTAAGTGCTTATGATAAATTTTTTTATTTTGGAAATATTGATGATTTAAAAACTGATACACGTCAAAATTTTATTAGAGGTATATCCCCAAAATTAGAAGAATCTTTAACTAATAATAGAATATATTGTGCTAAGGGAAAAATTCAAAATAAAAAAGTTGAAATCTTGAGTAAGGAAGACTTAGAGATAATTTCGTATATTCTTAATGCTAAATATATATCAGGAAAATTGTTAGAACATAAATTTTATAGAGAATGGGGTTACTCTGCACTCATAACGAAAGATGCGGTGAAATATACTGAAGCAAATGCTGGTAGCGGAGAATATGCAATTATTAAACTAGTGCATAGGCTTAATAAAATTCAAAAACCCACTTTAATTTTATTAGATGAACCAGAAACTTCACTTTATCCAGGTGCCCAAGAACGTCTTTTGAACTATTTATTATGGATAATAAGAAAAACAAAAAGTCAAGTTGTTATTTCAACACATTCGGAACGCTTTGTTTCAAAGCTTCCTGATGACTCTATTAAAGCAATACATTATGATCCAACATCTTCTAAATCATCGATTTTAGAGAATTGTCAGCCATCTACAGTTTTTAACGATTTAGAAATTCCAATAGTTAATAAATCAAAAATCATAGTTGAAGATAAAGCTGCAGAACTACTTTTAAAAATGATAGCAGAAAACGAAAAAATAATTAATCGCTGATTGTAAAATTAAATTGAACACTTGATAAAAAATAAAAAGTCCATTCGGACCTGTTTGATAGAATGTTAATAACCACAAAAACTTTCTATTGGAGGTCAAAATGGACTCTTTACATTCTAC
>CATLCE010000005.1:0-80033 GCA_949888035.1 Lactobacillus johnsonii
AAACAAAAAACTAGCAATAGGAGCAGAAGGCTTCAGCAAGTAAAAAAAGGGTCTATAATGTACAAAACCATTCGAGCATGAGGCAGGAGTTTATAACTCTCCTGAGGTAGTTGAACATGCTGAAGGGAGGGCTGGGAGGCGGGTAGAGACAATGGCGCGATTTTTTAGGTCTGTTGCGCGAAAGAAATATTGTACTCGAAAATTTAATTAAGCTAATATAGTATTTGTGGTTTCCTATATTAGAAAAAATCGATACTTAGACCTCCACCCTAAGTATCGATTTTGTTTTGCTAAAATTTCCACAAATGAAAATAGCGGATTTAATTACGGAAGTACAAAATTTTGTTAAAAAGAACGCGCATATATTTTTTTTATGATACAAAAAGCCTACATCTATTGTGTTAGTGCAAATAGGCATATACAATAGAGTTGTCATTATAAGGAGGATTTTTAAATTCATGAAGACTAAATTTTTTGCAGGTGTCGCTGCAGCAGCGCTATTGACTTCCGCTGTACCTGTTCTTAACAAGATGCCATTTGCTCAATCTGCAAATGTGCACCAAACCAAAGCAGCTACTGATTTTGAACAAGCTTTTTTAGATAAAGCTTCACGCCAAGCTCAAAAAGCAGCTAAGAAGTATGGTGTATACCCATCAGTAATGATTGCCCAAGCAATCGTTGAATCTGATTGGGGTCGCTCAGGTTTAGCTACTAGTGCTAATAATCTTTTCGGAATTAAAGCTGGTGATGGTTGGACCGGCCAAACCTACACTTCTAGAACTCGCGAAGAAAGCAACGGTAAAAGCTACTATATTAATGCCGCATTTAGAAAGTATCCAACTTATGAAGGATCTTTCGATGATAATGGCAACAAGCTTAGAAACGGTGTAAGTTGGGATGCAAATCGTTATAAGGGTGCTTGGATTGAAAATGCTAACTCTTATCAAGCTGTAACTAAGGCCTTGACTGGGACTTATGCTACAGCTGGCAATTACAACAAGATGCTTGATAATAAGATTGCTACTTATGATTTAACGCAATACGACCCAAAGATTTCTAATGAAGCTAAAACTTACACAGTTTCTAAAAATGCTGACACTTACAACTGGCCAACCGATCATTCAGTGGCGCAGAAGGAAAGTTCCATTAACAAAGGCGACAAGGTAACTGTTGATAAGACCATCACTTACTACAATGGTTCTCAGCGGATGCACATTGCTGGTAAGGGGTGGGTAAACTCTACTGTTTTTGAAAAAGACAGCCAACTTCCAGCAGCTCCATCTTCAGAAGCGCCAAAGGGTGCAACTAAGGTCGAAAAGAACTTGATGCATAATGCCTATGTTTACAATGAAAAGGGCGAACGTATTAAGGATATTAAACCTTTGCAAGAAGACAATGTCATTCCAACTTACGGCACTAAGACTATCAAGAACAAGAAGTACTACCGTATCGGCGAAAATCAATACATTGCAGCCGGTAACATTGATGGAACTATGAGAGTTCTTAAACACAACGCCTATGTTTACAACCAATACGCAAATCGCGACAACGATTTGAAGTATAAGAAAGGTCAAGCTGTCAACACGTACGGTAGTGCAGTAAAGATTTTAGGTAAGAAATACTACAAGGTTGGTGTTCACGAATACGTTAAGAAGGCAAACTTTTAATTAAAAATTGAAGTTTCTCAGTTGGGAATTAAGGAGAAATGGAATGAAATTTAAAAAAATGGTACTTGCAGTGTTAGCTGCTGGTAGTTTGACCGCTATTAGCCTTGGAGCTAATACTTCCAAAGTGCACGCAGCCACCATGAACAGTATTGCACAACAATACAGTTATAGTGGCACTACCTACTTATATAAGATGTTAAAAACAGAAGGCATAAAATATAATAAGTTTTATACTGAAAATCCAATCAAGTATAGAACTGGTAAGCCTGAGGGGATTGTCATTCATGAAACGGCAACTCCAGGAGCGACTGCCCATGATGAGGCGATTTATTTTAACCGGGAATGGATGAACATGTATGCCTATGTACATGCATTCGTTGATCATAGCGGTGTAATTCAAATGATGACCCCTGATTATGGGGTATGGGGCGCGGGCCCAATGGCTAACGACCGTTTCATGCAAGTTGAATTATGTGAAGAAACGGATCGAACTAATTTTGCTAAAAGTATCAATAATGATGCAATTTATGCAGCTAAACTTTTGCACCGCTATAATTTGACGCCAACTAATGCCACCAAAACTGGCCAAGGGACGGTTTGGTCTCACTTGGCAGTTTCAAAGTTTTTAGGTGGAACGGACCATGGTGATCCAGATGGTTATTTTGCTAGTTGGGGTTACTCAATGGATGAATTTTTCGATTTAATCCAACATTACTACAACTTGCAAGAGGGAAATGCTTCTGCTGAAAAGAAACCAACTGCAACTCCTGCAGTTACTCAAGCACCAAGCACAAATGGTAAAACCTTAATGCACGATGCTTATGTTTATGACGAAAACGGCAAAAAGACCAAAACTTTGAAAAAAGCCGGTGTAGCTGTAAACGTTTCTGGTGAAAAGACGATTAATAAGAAGAAGTATTTACAAATTGGTAAAAATGAATACGTCAATGCAACTAATGTTGAAGGGACAGACCGGGTATTAAAACGTAATACTTACATTTATGATACTGTTGGTGTTAGAGTTGGAGTTACCAAGCTTTTAAAAGGTAATTCTGTAAAAACTTATGGCTCTAAAGTCACTATTCAAGGAATTAAGTATTATGCAATTAGCCCAGCTCAATTTGTAAAAGCTAATAATTTCTAAGTTAAGAAGAATATACCTTTTTCGGTGTGAAAAAGGTGTATTTTTTTGTATAATTTTTGTAATTATAGAAGGGGGTATTGAATTGGAACAACTATCTTTGTTTTTGGTAGTGCTTTTAGCATTAGTGATTCCAATTTTTATGGCACGGTTTCGTGTGACTAATGTGCCGACAGCAGTTGCTGAAATTATTGTGGGAATTATCATGGGGTCCAGTGGATTTAATATTATTTCATCAACTCATGATCTAACTTTTCTTTCCAATTTAGGGGTTATCCTTTTGATGTTTTTATCAGGGATGGAAATTGATTTTGACTTATTAAGTAGAAAAAATAACCCTAAAGGTAAATCTCAAGCAGGAAAAGAAGTTGATCCGCTCAAAACGGCAGTTGTTGCTTTTTGTGGATTGGCGATTATGGCAGTTATTTTAGCCTTTATTTTGAAATGGATTGGGCTCTTTAGTGAAGTGATGCTGGCTACAATTATTTTTATGACAGTTGCCTTGGGAGTAGTAATCGCTACTTTAAAGGAAAAAGAAATTTTAAATCGGCCAATTGGTCAGACGATTTTGCTAACGGCAGTAATGGGAGAAGTAGTGCCATTAATGTTGTTAACAATTTATGCATCGATTCATGGTGGAAATGCGGAAAGATTGTGGCTGATTATCCTATTATTTGTGGCTGCTATTTTTCTATTACATCGTTTTAAGCAGCCATATATCTGGTTTAGTAAAGTTACTAAGGCCACCACGCAATTAGATATTCGTTTGGCGTTTTTCCTTATTTTTGCCTTAGTAACTGTTGCTGAGCGAGTGGATGCCGAAAATATCTTAGGAGCATTTTTGGCCGGGATGGTAATGAAACTTTTAGAGCCAAGTGAATCAACCAAGGATAAGCTGACATCCATTGGATATGGTTTCTTTATTCCAATTTTCTTTATAATGACAGGAGTAAACTTGAATTTGAAATCATTGTTTGCTCATCCAAGTTCATTAATGCTATTGCCGATTTTGGTATTATTCTTCTTCCTTGCAAAAATGCCAGTCTTGGGAGTTTATATGACAAAGTTCGCTCGACGTAATGCTTTTGCAGGTGGATTTTTAACGGCAACTACAATTACAATTGTTCTTCCTACTTTGCAAGTTGCGAGAAAATTACATGCAATTAGTTCTACTCAATCTGATGCTTTTATTTTAGCAGCGGTGATTGTATGTATTGTTAGTCCGATTATCTTTAATTCTAGCTTTAAGCTTTTGCCAGAGGACAGAATTAAACAGCGAGTAATTATTATGGGTGCTAATACTTTTACAATGCCTGTAGTTCATGATCTTCATGATAATTGGTATTCAGTTGCTATGTTTACAGATAATGAAGAAAACTACAATACTTATAAAAGTCGAGTACAAGATTTAACTTTAATTAAGGATTTGACTCAAGAGTCTCTTGAAAAAGCTGGCGCTTTTGATGGTGATATTTTTGTAGCAGCTAATCATGATGACAATATAAACTTGAAGCTCGTAAAACTAGCGAAGAAAACAGAAATGGTGAAAAGAATCATTATCCGTTTACAGCAGCCTTCTAGGGCTACTATTGAACAATTAAGAGCAGAGGGAATTGAAGTATTTAACTTTACAAATGTTCGATCTGCCTTGATGAGGGCGTTGATTGAATCACCAGCTGTTTACCAAATTATGACTGATACTAAGAATATTTTGTATTCAGTGGTTGTACGTAATCCAAAATATATTGGCCAAGAATTAAAAGATTGGGACTTTATCGATCAAATTACAGTAAGTCGAATTAAACGTGGGAACAAATGGCTTGCACCGCACGGTTCAACGGTAATTGAAGCAGGAGATGAAGTGATTTTCTCAGGACAATATGAAGTTGCAGATAAAATCAGACAAATTTTGGGCCACAACTAAAATAAACCTAGATCATTTTTGATCTAGGTTTTTATTTCAATTATTTTATTAATATGAAGCTTTTGCTTCTGCTAAAACTTTCAAAACGTTTAAACTATGTTCAAACCATTTATTAGCAAGATTTGTGTTATGTTCATCGATTGCTTTAGCAAAATCATCAAATTCTGCTGCCATGCGATGAGAGTGAGTGTTAAAGTTGTACTTCTTTGGCTCTTTATCGCGGAGTTCAAGGATGTAGTTATTAAGTTCGCCGGGTGAACCATCAAAGTAGATAGTTCCTTTTTCACCTTCAATAAATGAACGTGGCGGCATTGTGTAACTATCTTTTGAGGCAATTAAGCTTGCTTGAATTCCTTGGTAGGCCATATTTAAAATTCCAGAAGTATCTACACCTTTTTGAATGTTAGGATAGTACTTAACTAATTTTGGATTTTTAAATAAGCCTACAGCTAAATGGATGTTATAGATGTTTAAATCATTTAAAGCACCGCCATCTTTTTTAGGATCAAAGACTGGTGCGATTTTTCCTTCTAAGAAGTCATCATAGCGACTAGAGTATTGGGTGTAGTTTAAAGAAAGAATATGAACTGGTTCGATCTGTTCAAGATCTTTTTGAATATGTTTGAAGTTTTCCAAGTGGATGTTAGTGATTGCTTCAACAATGATCAGACCTTTTTTGTCTGCGATTTGCTTTAATTCTTCAGCTTCGCTAACTGTAGTAACAAAAGGTTTTTCGCAGATGACATTTTTGCCGGCTTGTAGGGCATTTTTAGCTACAATAAAATGAAGCGAGTTAGGAACAGCTACATAAACTGTATCAACTTCTGGATCATTGTACAGATCACTGTTGTCGGTATAAGTATGTTTAATACCGTATTGAAGAGCTAAGTCTTTACCTACTTGCTCACTACGTTTAGTAGCGGAGATAGCAATCAGTTCTAAATTATCAATTTTATCAGCAGTTGTTAAAAAATCATGGACAATTTTTCCGCTACCTACAATTCCTAATTTCAATTAATTGCTTCCTTTCTTAGTATTTGTTTTTGGCATTGGCTTTGCATTTAAAGCAGAGTCAGGAACCTTTAAGAAGTCATGGCTACCAAAGTTACCATAGCTTTGACCTAAGCGAACTTTCATCAATTTACCCAGTTTCATGTTGATGAAGAGATTGTAAGAAGTTAACTTTTTATTCTTTACAACAGCTTTAACAGTCATATTCTGATATTTGCCGTATTTTTGAACGCGGCGAAAAACTTTTTCTTGAGCTGCACTTTGACCAGTAGTTCCAAAGATTGGATCAGCTGCATCTTTCATCAACTTTTGGTCTTTGATATCAGCAGTTAGAGTATAAGTATTCTTGTTACGCTTCATTTTGAAAGCTTTAACCAATTTTGGACTTGGATCAGTCATTGTTGTGTTATTAGTAATTGCTTCAAGAAGTTCGGCATAACTGTGACCGCTGAGTTTATCAAGTTTAGCCTTGTACCAGCTACTGCGACCGTTTAAGTAAACGTTGTTCATATTGATCCATTCTTCAGAACTTTGCGTTTTACCTTTACTGGTTGTTTGATTAGTAATATGGAAAACAGTCGGATCGCCACCAAAGTTAGTATTAGCGGAAACAATTTGGGTGGACGTATCGGTAGATAAGCGAATCGATTGAATTACTTCACCACTCTTAAAACTTTTCTTAGTTTGATCTACAACTTGACTCTTAGTTAAAACAGGTTCAGCCTTTTTTTGCTGTTTACTACAACCACCAGCAATTAAAGCACCCATTAAACATGCAGCAATAAAAATACGTTTGAATTTCATTGTTATATCTCTTTCTCTAATATTTCTAAGTATATTGTACAGTAAAAGCTCGAGTTGCACCTAAGTGACTTCGAGCTTTTTTTCTTATTTTGACATGTTTCCTAAATTAACAGCATTCTTTTTAATAGAAGCAGGAACTTCAAGTGTCTTTAACTTGTTGATATCCTTGATCTTCATTGATAATTTCTTATCTTTGCTGCTATCTTTATAATCAGCGCCAATTGAAACTGACTTTAACTTGTAGTCTTTATTAGTCCTAATTTTAATATTGATCTTTTTTGGCTTAGCCTTGTTTAAATCAACGCCAATTACAGAAGTAACCGGCGAATTTTGAATAATTTCATTCCAAAGCTTTTTATTATTTCCATGGTAATAAACTTCGTAGCCTTTTTTGGTCTGCTTTGTTTTGAATAGGTTAGCGTTTGACGTACTTAAAGTAAGCAGAGTACTTTTAGCGAGATCATCGGTTAATTGAGCATAGCTGCTGGCTTTAGTAAGCTTGGTTTTGAACCATTTATTGGTGTCAGTGCCTTGCATTTGAATGTAGTTGGTTTTATTTTCAATCCACATCTTATAGTGGTTAGAATTAGTAGTAAAGTTTGCATAGACTACTAATGGCTTTTTAGAATATTTAGCGCTCGCTTTTTGTAAAATTTGTCCGGATGGAGAAGTTTGTTTCCAAGTGGCCTTCATATTTTTTAAGTTAGTGTTTTGCGCCTTAGTTAAGATTGTTTGAGCAGAGGGGGTTGTAGCGGCTGCTTTCTTTTTTTGATTGGAACACGCTGCAAGATTAACTACCAAAATTGCTACTAAAACCAGGGCTAATATTTTCTTTACTTTGTTTGACATAATTTTCTCCCAACTAAAATTGATAACGCTTCTTATTGTAGTTTTTGGATAGTAAAGAAAAGTTCTCAAATCGATTAATTTTTCTTAAAGATATTCAAAATGTTGCGTAATTTGCTGCCTTTGACTTGGTAATTTTCCACTGGTTGAGTGACTTCAATACAGCCGATATATTTGCCTTCAGGGTTATGAAGACTGTAAAAGGAAATGTTTACTGGAATGTCGTTTTTGTGAATCATGATTGAAATAGAATTGCGCTGGTTATTATGCATTTGCTTAAGAACTTCTTTGACATGCTTTTGGCTGTGGCCGGGATGCACCTCAAAGACTGTCTTACCAATATCTTTAGGCGTTCTTTTGAATAAACGATGTTCATTCATTGATGACCAAATAACCACATCGTTTTCGTCCAATACATCCATTTCCTGGGGAATAGTTTTAAAAATTGCGTTTAATTCTTCTAAGGAAAGGCTCCCACCTTCAAGCTGAATTGCTTTTTCCATAATATTACCATCCTTCTTACTTATTAAATCTACTTTTATTTTATCATCCTCTAAGAGTTTGCGATTGATTTAGATTTTTTAAGGAAAAACTATGCAATTTTTGAATAAGCGTGTAAAATATTGATTGAAACATTGAATTTTCAAAGGAGATATTTCATGTCTAAATTAGTTTTAATTCGTCACGGACAAAGTGAATGGAACCTTTCAAACCAATTTACTGGTTGGGTTGATGTAAACCTTTCAGAAAAAGGTGTTGAAGAAGCTAAAAAAGCTGGTCGTTTAATCAAGGAACACGGTCTTGAATTTGACCAAGCTTACACTTCAGTTTTAACTCGTGCTATCAAGACTTTGCACTTCGCACTTGAAGAAAGTGACCAACTTTGGATTCCTGAAACTAAGACCTGGAGACTTAACGAACGTCACTACGGTGCTCTTCAAGGTTTGAACAAGAAGGATACTGCTGAAAAGTACGGCGATGAACAAGTTCACATTTGGCGTCGTTCATACGATGTTTTGCCACCAGTTATTGATGACGATTCAGAATTCAGCCAAGCACATGACCGTCGTTACGCAAAGCTTGACCCACACATCGTTCCTAAGGCAGAAAACTTACACGTAACTTTAGACCGTGTAATGCCATTCTGGGAAGACAACGTTGCTCCAGACTTACTTGACGGCAAGAACGTAATTATCGCAGCTCACGGTAACTCACTTCGTGCTTTGACCAAGTACATTGAAAACATTTCTGATGACGATATTATGGACTTAGAAATGAAGACTGGTGAACCAGTTGTTTACACATTCGACCAAAACTTGGATGTTGTTAACAAAGAAAAGTTGGATGACTAATTTTCATTCAAATTTAAAAACCTCAATCTTTTGATTGAGGTTTTTTTGTGTTGAAAACGCATTCTTTCGATAAATTTTGCTCTATCATTGAATTTTAGCGTTAAGATTAAAATTAGGAGTAAAAGATTTAAGTAAGGAGGAATCGCATTGGATCATAAAGTTGTTACTTATCCAGCAATTTTTAAACCACTTGAAAATGATATTTATGTAATCAACTTTCCTGATGTTAAGGGTGCAATTACAGAAGGAAAAGGTTTGAGAGATGCAATGAAAATGGCCGCTGATACTTTGGCAAGTCGTCTGTATAACAAGCATAATTTGCCCAAAAGCAGTGACCCTAATGACATTAAGACTGCTAATGATGGTTCATTTGTAGTAAAGGTTTCTGCGGATTTAACAGAAGCCTTTGGCAATCGAATCGATTATCAAATCTAAAAAAGACGTCTCCGCAAAAAGAGACGCCTTTTTTATCAACTTGTTCCAAAAACTGTTTTTTTACTTATTGGAACAGATTAATTATATTATAAGGGTATATTAATTGCCACATTTTGTTAATTGGAATGGTAAAATTAACAGTAATAAGGACAAAAAACGATAGCAAAATAATTAATTCTGGGTTAGAATGTTTTTCACGAAATTGACAGTCCTACCCTTAAAGTGCTATTTTCAAAAAGGGGAAAAGTTGGGAGAACACACTATGCAAACTATTGAAAATTCTCTCTTGCAAGTTTCTGTTGACGAAAATGGAGCACAAATGGTTAACTGCGTGTCCCAGAATGATAAATTTGATTATCTAAAGTCACAAGATGGACAAGAGAAAGTGGCGGTTGCTTTTCCAGCAATTGACCAAGAAAAAAATTGGGCGCTCGAATTGCCTTGGACGGTTGTCGATAAGGGAGATAGTCGAGTGAGCCTCACATTGATTGACACTGAAGAGAGCTATAAGTACTTTCCGTATCATTTTGAGGTAGTACTTACTTATGCTTTGGAGGGCAATCAAGTAAATGTATCTTTTTATTTAAAGAATAATTCTCATAAAGAAATGCCTGTTTCTTTAGGGGTAATTATTCCTATACTTGCAGGTTTTACGCCAAGTAAAGACCTAAATAAAATTCAACTTGAAGGTGTTAATAATCATCAGGTGACTGTTGAGTCGACTGATTTTGAGCTGGAAGTAAATGAAAATCAAATTTTAGCCAAAAATCATGAACTTAACTTAGCTGGTGATAGCAGTCAGAATTTTACGATATCGCTCACATTAAGTTGAAAATATAACAATTTCAATAAGATACGCCAAGCAAATCAGCAGTGATTTGCTTTTTTTGCTATAATACACTCATTGTCAATAAATACTCAGGTAAAAGGGAATATGAAAAATAACGAAAAAAGACCAGATACAAGTCGAGTGAAGATGCACTCTGCTGATTATCACAAAAAGCATCGAGTATTAGGATGGGTTATAAGTATAGTGGCGATTTGCGCAGTTGCCGCAGCAGCTTATTCCGCATATGTTTATTTCAAAGCTAAAAGTGCTGTCGATCAGACTTATGATCCCAAAAATCAGGTAGAGGTTCGAGATGGCGAATTTAATGGGAAAAATAAATTTGCTGTTTTGTTAATGGGAACTGATACTGGGGCTTTAGATCGAACCGAAAAGCGTGGGAGAACAGATACTATTATTTTAGCGATTGTAAATCCGCAAAAGAAGCGTTATACCTTGATGTCGATCCCGCGGGATACAATGGCTCAAATGGTAGGAAATTCAAGTTTTAGAGTTGAAAAAATTAACGCTGCCTACACTATCGGAGGGGCTAAAATGGCGATGGATAGTGTATCTAAACTAATTAACGTTCCAGTTAAGTATTATGCCTTAGTTAACATGGGTGGAATTATGAAAATGATCCGCTATGTTGGAGGTATTAACATTAGGCCTAATTTGACTTTTGAATATGGTGGATATGAATTTAAAAAAGGTAAAATGACCCATATGGGTGGTGGTGGAGCTTTAGCTTACTCCAGAATGCGTTATGACGATCCTAAAGGAGATTATGGTCGCCAAGAACGACAGCGCCAAGTTATCATCGCTTTAATTAAAAAGGCCGTTTCCTTGAGTTCTTTGTCAAATTTGGATTCAATCTTGTCTACGGTTTCTGGTAATGTTAAAACCAACTTGCCATTTAGAGCGTTACAGTCAATCGCCTTAAATTATCGCAGTTGTGCTGACCATGAAGTAAGTGATTATTTGCATGGCTATAATGCTACAATTGATGGTTCTTCTTACCAGATTCAACCCACAACTGAATTACAGCGTGTTTCTAACTACGCTCGTTCAGAATTAGGATTAGAGCAAGAGTTTATTAATAGTAATGAAACTTATCAGAATCAGCGTAATGTAGCCGATGGATTTAGTTTTAAGAGTAAGAAAAATCAAGAATACAAAATTTATGATGATTACACCGAAGAAGGTGATAATTAATGGCACGACTTTGGTCGATTTTAATTGGATATATCTTCGGCAATTTTTTATTTGCGATGATTATTGGGCGACTAGCTCTTCATACTGATCCAACTAAATATGGCTCGGGAAATCCAGGAACTGCCAATATGGGGGCTGTTTTTGGCAAAAAATGGGGAATATTAACATGTAGCGGTGATTTATTAAAAACTGCAATTGCCTTGTTAATTGTTCATCTTGCTTTCCCGGGAAAAATAAATTTGGCTTATGCAGGATTGGGGCTGATTTTAGGGCATTGTTTTCCAATTTGGAATCATTTCCAGGGTGGGAAAGGAGTGGCTGTCGCAGCCCTTTTGACTGTAGTGTATGATTGGAAAGCTGGAATTATTACTCTGCTCATTGCATTAGTGCTGACAGCAATAATGCAAAATTTGACGATTCCTCCTCTTGTGTTTATGATTTTATTTAGTGTTTTTGAATTCTTCAAAAACCAGGAAGCAGGAATCATATTTCTGATTATTACGGGCATCATGATATTCAAGTTTTGGAAGGATATTATCGATTTCTTTACTGGTCATGGCAAAAAAGTTGATATTTTATATTCAATTAAGAAAAAATTGGGTATTAAGGTGTAGTATAAAAGGGATATTTTTAGTAAGGACATAGATAAAAACGATGAGTGAAAGTAGAAAAAGAAAATCACTGACATTTTGGCAATATCTTTGTCTAGGTATCGCTACCTTTGGAATGATCGCTTTAAGTTATAGCTTTGGCGGCAGCTTCGGGAGATTACCTCTAGGTAGTTTGCTTAGATTTGTGCCAAAAATGGCTGAAAATGCCTTTATGATTTTTGTACCAATGGTATTTGGTGCAGTTTACAGCAAGAAAAAAGTTCATCCGACAGAAGCCTTTAGATTTTGGCTGATTGCCGTTGTAACTTTGGTATTGTTCTATTTAGCATACTTTTTTAAATTGCCAGATAGATTTAATATGTGGCGGTTATGGGGTGTGTTCTTCCCAGTATTAACTAGTACGTCTGTATTACTTGCTGGATTGATATTTAGTATCTTAGTACAACCATATTTGTATGATTTGCAAAGAAAATTAACAGTTAAACAAAACTTATTAGTTTTGTGTATGCTAACTGTAGTTGGTTTTGCAACATGTGCAGGTGCAATGGGGTTCCGTTACTCAATCTTTGGCGTGTACCTAATTTTGTACTTTGCGTGGGGGATGTTTTTAGCAAACTGGAAGATTACTAAGACTCAATTCAAGTGGTCAATCTTTTCAGGAATTGTATCCTTCTTCATAGTATTTATTGGGGTTCCTGGATTCAACGGAGTTTTCTGGTACCAAGTATTATCCGCTCGTAATGGCGGCGGCTGGAATAGACAATTCTTAAATAATCCAACATCACCATTTATGGTTTTGATGGTTATTGCAATTTTCTTAATCTTTAGAAAAACTATCATGTCTTATAGTGCACGTGAAATGCGTTACTTTATTCCAGTAATTATCTTCATGCAAGCACCAATTTCCACTTCATTTATGAATGCTTTCCGCTTCACAAATAGTGCAGGTGTAAATAAGCTCATTATGATCATTATTATGATGATTGTGAGCGTATTGCTTACTAAGATTTATGAAAAATATCTCTTTAGAATTAAGCCATTCAGAAGAGCAATGCTCTATTTGAGCAAAGATGATAATTTAGTAGACATCTTGGTTCGCTGCTGGAAGAATTTTGTTGCTTGGTGTGTGGAACATCGGGTAATGCTTCTTACTTGGATCTGGTTCTATATTTTGAGTTTTGCTTCATTCTTAATTGAATCAGATAATTTGAGAATTCAAATTTCAACTGCTAGTGATATCAATGCCGTAGTCTTCTTACTTGGTACGAGATTCTTTGCAATTATTTTGACTACTATTTTCTTAGATGCAATGTTCTCAATTTTCTATTTTGTAACTACACGCTATTGGACTTCCACAGTTTTAGTTAGTGTAATTACAATTGGATGGGCAATTGCTAACAAGGTTAAGCTTAACTTACGTGGGGAACCAATTTACCCAAGTGAATTGAGTGAAGCAGCCAATTTTAAGACTTTGATTCCAATGATTGGATCAACTTTATTGATCGTAGTTGGAATTGCTTTAGTGATTATTATTGCTTTGGATGTTTTCTTAGAAGTTAAATTCCCAATTAAGAAAAAGGGTTCATGGAAGCGTCGTGGAATTTGGGCACTTTTGAGTTTGCTTTTATTCTTAACTCCACTTCGTTTCAATCATGATGGTGGATTCATTTACCACATTAATCGTGGTTTTGATAATAAGCAATCCTTCAGAAACCCTGAACGTGATATTCAAATTAACGGTCCAATTTTGAACTTCTTGAATTATCTTGACTTGCAAGTTATGGATCAACCTGCCAATTATTCACAATCTACGATTAATCATTTGAATAGCAAGTATCAGAAGATTGCGGACGAAATTAATAAGACAAGAAAGAACAACCTTAAGAATCAAACAGTTGTCTTTAACTTGAGTGAAAGTTTTGTTGATCCGTATACTTTCCCAACTATCAAGATTGATAAATCAGCTCCAAATCCAGTTAAATTTATTCAATCAATGAAGGATAAGTCAACTTACGGTAACATGCTTAGTGCTGGTTACGGTGGTGGTACTGCTAACATGGAATGGGAAACTTTGACTGGTCTTAACATGGGGATGTTTAGATCAACTTTGACTCCATATGTTCAAGTTGTACCTCGCTACAAGTTCTACCCAACTATTGGTATGAACTTTGACTACAAGTCTGCCCTTCACCCATTTATTGGTACTTACTACTCAAGAGTAGAAGATTACAAGAGATTCAAATTTAACAAGTTTGAATACTTAGGTTCTAAGTACAAGATTATCGATCAAAAGAAACTTGGAAAGAGTAGCTATAACTCTGACTACACTGCCTATGCAAATGGTTTGAAACAAATCAATTCTCAAAATGGTGGTCAATTCATTAACTTGATCTCTATTCAAAACCACATGCCATACAACAACTGGTATCCAAAGAATGAATACATGGGTAAGATTTCTGGTGAATTGTTCAACAGTGGTGCTGTTCGTGAACAAATGGCAACCTACATTAAGGGTGTTCAATACACTGACAAGGCTGTAAAGAAGTTTATTGGTCAAATTGATAAGATTAATAAGCCAATCACTGTGGTATTCTACGGTGACCACTACCCAAGTATTTTGTCACAAAGTTACACTGCTAAGTATCCAGTTCAAATGCACTCAACTCGTTACTTCATTTACTCAAACAAGTATGCTAGAGCACATGGTGCTAAAGAAAAATTGGTTAAGAACACTAACTTTGTAAATACTAGTGACTTCATTGCAATGATGCTTGAACAAACTAACTCTAAGGTAACTCCTTACCAAGCATTGTTAACTGAAGTTCATGAAAAACTTCCTGCAATTACAATCAACTTTGATGGTGATAAAGGATTTGAACTCATTAACCAAAAGGGTGAAAGAGTAAATCCTAAGACTCTAACCTCAGAACAACGTGCACTTCTTAATGATTATGAAGCTGTTCAATATGATATGACTGCAGGTAAGGCTTATGGCTTAACCGCAAAAGGTTTTTATAGATAATGAAAAAGTCGGATAATTATCCGACTTTTTTGTTTGATAGTTGACTAATATTGAAAAACTCAGTAATATCATTATTAAGACAAGTAGTTAATTGATTCAGTGTTCAGAGAACTAGCATTTTGGTGTGAGCTAGGCAGGTCAAGTTAACGAAATACAATAAGGAGTGGCTCCCTTAGAGGCTATTTAAGGCGCATTTTGCGTGAACGTGGGTGGTACCACGGCTAATAATGATATTTAGTCGTCCCTTAATCCTTTGGATTAGGGGGCGTTTTTTATTGGAGGAAATTATGGCAAAATTTGACATTTTAGAAGATTTAAAATGGCGTGGCGCAATTAACCAAGAAACTGATGAAGAAGGTTTGCGCAAGTACTTAGCTGAACATGATGATTTGGCTCTTTACTGTGGAACTGACCCAACTGGTGATTCACTTCATATTGGTCACCTTATCCCATTCATGATTTTGAAGAGATTCCAAATGGCAGGTTATCACCCAGTAATTTTAATTGGTGGTGGAACTGGTGCAATTGGAGATCCATCTGGTCGAAAGACTGAACGTACTCTTCAAACAGCTGAACAAGTTAAGCACAACGAAGAAAAGTTAACTGCTCAAATGAAGAAGTTGTTTGGAACTGAAAACTTTGAAATTCGCAACAATGCGGAATGGCTTGGTAAGATGAATTTGCTTGATTTCTTGCGTGACTATGGTAAGTTCTTCCAAGTTAATAACATGATTAACAAAGATGTTGTTGCTAGTCGTCTTGAAAACGGAATTTCATTTACTGAATTTTCTTACCAAATTTTGCAAGCTATCGATTTCTATCACTTGAACAAGGATAACGGAGTTCAAATGCAAATTGGTGGTAGTGACCAATGGGGTAATATTACTGCCGGAATTGATCTTATTCACAAGCTTGAAGGAGCTGATCGTCCAGCATTTGGTTTGACTATTCCATTGATGCTTAAGGCTGATGGTACTAAGTTTGGTAAATCTGCTGGTGGAGCTGTTTGGCTTGATCCTGAAAAGACTAGTCCTTACGAATTCTACCAATTCTGGATTAACCAAGATGACCGCGATGTAATTAAATACCTTAAATACTTTACTTTCTTATCTCGTGAAGAAATTGAAGATTTGGCTGAAAAGACTGAAAAAGAACCTTGGAAGCGTGCTGCTCAAAAGAGATTAGCTGAAGAAGTTACCAAGTTTGTTCATGGTGAAGAAGGCTTGAAGGAAGCTCAAATGATCACTGATGCACTCTTCTCTGGTAACATTAAAGATTTATCAGTTAAGCAAATTGAACAAGGATTAAGTTCTGCTCCAAGTGCTGAAGCAGCCGCCGAAAAGAAGAATATTGTGGAATTCTTGGTTGATACTAAGATTGAACCTTCCAAGCGTCAAGCTCGTGAAGATGTTAAGAACGGTGCTATTTACGTTAATGGCGATCGTCAACAATCTACTGATTTTGAAGTTGATCCATCAGCTGCGTTTAATGGGAAGTATGTCATTATCAGAAAAGGTAAGAGAAAATACACCTTAGTTCACATTAAATAACTCAAAATAACAAAATTATTTTATTTATTTGTTATCTTTTTTAACCTGAAAAGTGTCTTAGAACCCCATGATGTCGGGCTTTAGGACACTTTTTATTTCTTTATAAAAGCACTTGCATTTAATAACGAATGTTATATAATATAGTTGTCAAGAGGAAATGAAGAGTTTTAGAATCGAAGGTATTTAAAATGAAAAAGTTAGTTAAAGTTGTTTCAGGTTTAGTTCTTGCTGTTAGTTTTTTAGGTGTCGGTTCTACTGTTAGTGCTACTACTTTTACTGCTCCAAAGTTGGGTGTTTCTGAAGTTGCTCCAACTGATCCAGCTATCAAGAAAGGCGAAAAGATTTTCGTAACTGTTAAAGATACCAAGAAGCAAACTGTTGCAGTTTACAACAAGGATGCTAAGAAGACTTCAAAGACTGTTAAGATGGGTTCAACTTTTACTGCTAAGGATGTAAAGAAAGTTAACGGTAAGAAGATCGTTAAGGTTTCATCAGATAAGTGGTTGAATACTAAGGACGTTGTAAAAGATTAATTGTTTTAAATACTTCGATTAAAAATAAAAGAAGGTATTCTAGTTGAATGCCTTCTTTTTTGATACAATATACTCGCCGCTTTAGCTCAGGAGGTAGAGCACCGCCGTGGTAAGGAGGAGGTCCCCAGTTCAAATCTGGGAAGCGGCTTTTAAAAAATTAAAATCATAAAAGACTGTAAATTCGCCGTTTACAGTCTTTTTTTAGTTTTATGATAAAAATAAAATTAAAAAATGTCTTGCATATGAGAATGTACTGTTTTATACTTATAAACAACTTAAGAAATCTATTAATTTTCTCATAATTTGAGAGGGGATAAATATATGAAATTTACAAAGCTTTTTGCAGCAGGTGCAACTGTATTAGTATCTGCTTCAGTACTCGCAGCTTGTGGATCTAAGAATAATTCATCAAGTTCTGCTAAGAAGTCTATCAATTGGGAAGAAAACGCAGAAATCCCAACTATGGATTTGTCCAAGGCAACAGACGCTACAAGTTTTAATCAATTGAACAATGTATTGGAAGGTATTTATCGTTTGGGTAAAGACAACAAGGTTGAAAATGCCTTGGCAACTAATACTAAAGTTTCAAATGATGGTAAGACCTGGACCTTCACTTTACGTAATTCTAAGTGGTCTGATGGTTCACCATTAACTGCAAAGGACTTTGTATATTCATGGCGTAGAACAGTTGATCCAAAGACAGGTTCACAATATGCATACTTATTTGAAGGTATCCATAATGCAACTAAGATTTCTGCAAATAAAGCACCAGTAAATAGCTTGGGTGTTAAAGCAGAAGGTAAGAATAAGTTAGTTGTTAACTTGGACAAGAGAATTCCTTACTTCAAGTTATTGATGGGATTCCCACTATTCTACCCACAACAACAAAAGGCTGTTGAAAAGTATGGTTCTAAGTATGGTACTGCTTCTAAGTACATGGCTTATAACGGTCCATTTACTCAAACAGGTTGGACCGGTTCAAACCTTTCATGGAAGCTTAAGAAGAACCCTAACTACTGGGACAAGAAGGCTGTAAAGCTTGATGCTATTAACTACAGTGTTCAAAAGACCCCATCAACTGCTTATAACTTGTACCAATCTAACAAGATCGATGCAGTCTTGTTAGACTCACAACAAACTAAGAATTTGAAGAACCAAAATGGATACACTGTTCGTCCAACAGCTTCAACATTCTACTTACAATACAACCAAAAGAATAAAGATTTACAAAATGCTAACTTACGTCGTGCCATCTCTCTTGCAATCAATAGAAAAGCTTTAGGTAGTGCTTTAGGTGGTTCAAACAAGCCAGCTAACTCCTTCACTGCCCAAGGTTTGACTAAGGTTGAAGATACTGACTTTGCTGCAAAGACTGCTGATACTGACTACAGCAAGTACGATCCAGCCGAAGCTAAGAAGCTCTTTAAGAAGGCACTTCAAGAATTAGGCAAGAAGAACGTTTCAGTAAGCATCTTGAGTGATGATACTGATGCAGGTCAAAAGACCACTGAAACTCTTCAAAGTCAAATTGAAGAAAACTTGAAGGGAATCAAGGTATCTGTAGCTAATGTACCATTCAAGACCCGTTTGAGCCGTTCAACTAATGGTAACTTCGATATGGTAGTTACTGGTTGGTCAGCAGACTTCGCAGACCCAATTTCATTTGATGATTTGATGACTTCAAAGAATGCTCAAAACAATGGTAAGTGGTCAAACTCACAATATGACAAGTTGGTTGCTGATTCTAAGACAACTTCAAACGATGAACAAAGATTCTCAGACCTTGAAAAGGCTGAAAAGATCTTACTTAAGGACCAAGGAATCACTCCACTTTACTACAAGACTGAAGCATGGATGGTTCGTCCTTCAATCAAGGGTATTGTTTACAACGCTGCCGGTGCAAACTACAACTTCAAGGAAGCTTACGTTTCAGGCAACTAAAATTAAATAAAGAGGTTGAAAAGGAGCAACTGTAAGTAGACGGTTGCTTCTTTTTGTATATATGATTAAGGAAAATAAGGTAATGAGGTTATAAAAATGGAAAAGTGGCGAAAAGTATTCACAGTAGGTTTTGCAGTAGGAGCTTGTGGATTAGCTTTAACAGCTTGTTCTAATCAATCTAATAGCTCTTCTTCGGGTACTAAAAAAACACTTAATTGGATGGAACAAGCAGAAATCCCAAGCATGGACATCTCTAAAGCGGTGGATAGAGTATCCTATGAACAATTAAATAATACGATGGAAGGTTTATATCGTCTTGGTAATAATGCCAAGATTGAACCAGGATTGGCCACTAAGACCGAAGAAAGCAAAGATGGTAAAACTTGGACATTTACTTTACGTAAAAATAGTAAATGGTCTAATGGAGATCCAGTAACTGCAAAAGACTTCGTATATTCATGGCGTAGAACGGTTAATCCAAAAACCGCTTCAGAATATTCATACTTGTTCTCTGGAGTAAAGAATGCAGATGCAATTGTAGCGGGTAAAAAACCAGTTTCTAGTTTGGGTGTAAAAGCTGAGGGAAATTATAAATTAGTAGTTAACTTAGATAAGAGAATCCCATATTTTAAACTATTAATGGGCTTCCCATTATTTTATCCTCAAAATGAAAATGCTGTGAAGAAATTCGGTAAGAATTATGCTATGGCTTCAAAATATAATTACTACAATGGTCCATTTGTACAAAAAGGTTGGAATGGTAGTAATTTAACTTGGAAGTTAGAAAAGAATCCAAATTACTGGGATAAAAAGAATGTTAAGTTAGACACAATTAATTATAGTGTTCAGAAAACTCCATCAACAGCATATAATGAATACCAGTCAGGTAAGTTAGATGCTGCAGTCTTAAATGCCCAAGGAACTAAACAATTAAAGAATCAAAAGGGCTATACCATTCGAAAGATGGCGTCTACTCAATATTTGCAATTGAATATGCAAAGGAATCCTGATTTTAAGAATGAAAAATTGCGTCGCGCGTTTTCAATGGCAATCAATAGAAATAATTTGACGAATACTATTGGCGGTGCTAATCAACCAGCTACTACTTTCTCAGCTGAAGATATGGTGAAGGTAAATGGCAAAGACTACACAAACTTAGTAAAGGATAATAAAACTAAGAATGTAATGTCCTATAATCCTTCTAATGCTAACAAAGTATATCAACAAGCTTTGAACGAATTAGGTAAAAAGAAACTTTCATTCACTATCTTAAGTGACGATGATGATACTTCTAAGAAGGCTGCCGAATTTTTACAAAGTCAACTTGAAAGTAATTTAGATAATTTGGATGTTAATGTGCAAAGTATTCCAAAGAAGACACGATTAAATCGTGCCATGAAAGGTGACTTTGATGCAGTTCTTACTGGATGGATTGCTGACTTCTCAGATCCAATTTCATTCTTAGATCTTGAAACTACCAAAAATAGTTATAACTTTGGTAAATGGTCAAATTCACAATATGATAAGTTAGTAGCAAATTCTAAGACTACTTCTAGTGAAAATGAACGTTGGAATAACATGAAGGATGCAGAAAGAGTATTATTAGAAAAACAAGGTGTAACACCTTTGTATCACCCAGAAGAAGCTTGGATGGTACGTCCATCAGTTAAAGGCGTAGTCTTCAATGGCGCTGGTGCACCATATAGTTTCAAGAACGCCTACGTAGCAAACTAAATTTTAATATCAACCCTATAAATAAAATCTCCTCTCCAAATAAAGAAGTTAGAAAAAAGTTCTAACTTCTTTTCTTTTTCCCTTGACCAACTCTCAGATGCCTAGTAAAGTAAAGCTAATTTAAATTAAATTTGTGATTCAAGAAAAGGGGAGTTATTTTCGATGTCAAATTGGGAAACAAAGTTTGCTAAAAAAGGTTTAACCTTTGATGATGTTTTATTGATTCCAGCAGAAAGTCATGTTTTACCAAATGAAGTAGATTTGAGCACTAAGTTAGCTGATAACTTAAAGTTAAATATTCCTTTGATCAGTGCCGGAATGGACACTGTAACCGAAGGGGCAATGGCAATCGCAATGGCTCTTCAAGGTGGTCTTGGTGTTGTTCATAAGAACATGTCAATCCAAGCTCAAGCTGGTGAAGTAGCCAATGTGAAAAGTGTAATTGTACCAGCTAGTGCTACTAAAGCTGCAGTAGATGATCAACATCGCTTGCTTGTTGCAGCTGCAGTTGGTGTAACAAGCGATACTTTTGAACGTGCCGAAGCTCTTCTCGAAGCCGGGGCAGATGCAATTGTAATCGATACTGCACATGGTCATTCAGCTGGAGTTTTGCGTAAAATTAAGGAAATTAGAGATCATTTTCCAAACCAAACTTTGATTGCTGGTAATGTGGCAACTGGGGATGCAACACGAGCTTTGTTTGATGCCGGGGTTGATGTAGTTAAAGTTGGAATTGGACCTGGTTCAATCTGTACTACTAGAGTTGTTGCAGGTGTTGGGGTTCCACAAATTACGGCAATTTACGATTCCGCAACCGCTGCTCGCGAATACCACAAGCCAATTATTGCTGATGGTGGTATTAAGTATTCTGGAGATGTGGTAAAGGCATTAGCTGCTGGTGGTAACGCGGTTATGCTTGGTAGTATGCTTAGTGGTACTACTGAAGCTCCAGGGGAACTTTTTGAAGAAAATGGTAAGAAATTTAAGACTTACCGTGGAATGGGTTCAGTTGGAGCAATGGCTCAAGCTCATGGTTCAAGTGATCGTTACTTCCAAGGTGGAGTTAATGAAGCTAACAAGTTAGTTCCTGAAGGTGTTGAAGCTCGTGTTGAATACAAGGGTGATGTTTCAGATGTTGTCTTCCAAATTGATGGTGGACTTCGTTCAGGAATGGGTTATGTCGGTGCAGCTGATATTCCGAGTTTAATTGAAAAGGCTCAATTTGTTCAAATTACTAACGCTGGTTTGAAAGAATCACACCCACATGATGTGCAAATGACTAAAGTTGCCCCTAACTATAAGTAAGTATATAGTCATAGTTTAAAAGAATAATATCAATATATTAATTAATAAGAGGAAAAACTTGATTTTTTCTCTTATTTTTTTAATTTTTATCATTTTTTCACTAGAATTTTTTCTCATATTTGCTATAATAAGAAAAACATTAAAAAGTGTTCTGGAAATTAATAGAAAAATGAGGAGCTGTTTATATGACTAGGTACTTGCTAAAACGTGTTTTTTACATGATCCTCACTTTGTTCATTGTTGCCACGGTTACTTTTTTCTTAATGAAATTAATGCCGGGTTCACCATATGCTAACGAAGCGAAGATGACGCCAACACAATTACATATTATGAATGAACAATATGGATTGAATAAACCAATTTGGGAACAATATTTGATTTACATTGTTGGAATGTTACATGGCGATTTTGGTACATCATTCCAATACAGTAATCAACCTGTTTCAAGCTTAATTGGCGCACGTATTGGTGCCTCAATGCAACTTGGTCTTCAAGCTTTAATCTTGGGAGTTATTCTTGGAGTTATCGTTGGTGCAATTGCTGCAATGAAGCAAGGTACTTGGGTCGATTCAACTGCCACTGTAGTTTCAATCATTGGTAAGTCAGTTCCTAACTTTGTTTTAGCTGTACTTCTTCAATACTACATTGGTTTGAAACTTGGCTGGTTCCCAATCGCTGGTTGGGGTTCCTTCTCTCAAACTATCATGCCAACTATTGCTTTGGCTGTAGGACCACTTGCTGAAACGGCCAGATTTATTAGAACAAGTATGGTTGATACTTTAAGTAGTGACTACATTGAATTAGGTAAGGCCAAGGGTCTTAGCCGGATGCAAGTTATTAGAAAGCATGCTATGCGTAATTCAATGATTCCACTTGTGACTTTGATTGGTCCTTACGCAGTCGCACTTATGACTGGTTCAATGGTTATTGAAAACATCTTTAACGTACCAGGAATCGGTGAACAATTTGTTAAGTCAATTTTGACTAATGATTACCCAACAATCATGGGTATTACGATGGTCTACTGTATTGGACTTGTAGTAATCTTACTGATTACTGATATTGTGTATGGATTGATTGATCCAAGAATTAGATTAGCTGGAAGTGAGGCTTAAATATATGGATGAAAAAGATTTAAAACTTAGTCCAGATATGGCAGTAATGCCACAAGATACTGATGACAACGTTAGCCAATCACGTAGCCTTGATCGAACAAGCGTAGAGGATTTAAATCTTCCTTCAGATGCTTTTGAACCTTTGCCAAAAGATGAAGCGCAAGATAATGAAAATATTGCAGGACCATCACTTAGTTTTGGTCAAAATGTTTGGCTTAGATTTAAACAAAGAAAAGCTGCCGTGCTTTCCGCAATTATTGTTATTGTAATGATTGTAGTGGCATTTGGCTCTACTCCATTTATCAATAAGTCTACTTTAGTTAAATCACATCCAGAGTATGCTAACTTACCTGCTAAAGTGCCAGGCTTTGGTGCAATTAATGGTTTAAACGGAAAAATTAAACAAAACGGCCAATGGGTTGATGCTTATGCCCAAAACAATGTACCAAAAGATAAGTACTTTATTGCCGGAACCGACTACTTAGGTCGTTCACTTGGCCAAAGAATTGTTTATGGTACTAAGATTTCATTGATCGTAGCTTTAGTTGCTGCCTTCTTTGACTTAACGATTGGGGTCGCCTACGGAATAATTTCCGGGTGGAAAGGCGGAGGAGTCGATAACGTGATGCAGCGGATAATCGAAATTATCTCTTCTGTTCCTAACTTAATTATCGTTGTTTTAATGTTAGTTGTATTAAAGCCAGGTATTACTTCAATCATCTTGGCTATCGCTATTTCAAGTTGGACTACAATGGCCCGGCAGGTTAGAGCGGAGACGCTGAGTTTAAAGAATGAAGAATATGTTTTAGCTGCACGTTCGCTTGGTGAATCACCTTGGAAGATTGCGATTAAACACTTGGTACCGAACCTTTCAAGTATCATTATTATTCAAACAATGTACACTATTCCATCAGCCATCTTCTTCGAAGCATTCTTAAGTTTCATTGGTATTGGTATTACTGCACCAGAAACTTCATTGGGTGTGCTTTTGAATGAAGGTCAAAAGAACTTCCAATTCTTACCATATCAAATGTGGTACCCAGCAATTGTCTTGTGTATTTTGATGATTGCCTTCAACTTACTTGGTGATGGATTACGTGATGCCTTTGACCCTAGAGGCCAAAGATAGGAGGATTGCCTAAATGCCAGAAAGAGTTTTAGATGTTAAAAATTTAAAAATAGATTTCCACACATACGCTGGTGAAGTTAAGGCCATCCGTAATGTTTCTTTCCACTTAAATAAGGGAGAAACTTTAGCTATTGTAGGTGAATCTGGATCAGGGAAATCAGTAACGACTCGTTCAATTATTGGTCTTCTTGCTCGAAATGCTAAAATCATGGGTGGAGAAATTAATTTCCACGGTCAAAACTTGCTTGATTTATCTGAAAAAGATTGGCAAAACATTCGTGGTAATAAGATTGCGATGATTTTCCAGGATCCAATGACTTCACTTGATCCTACTATGAAGATTGGTCAACAAATTGCGGAACCTTTGATTAAGCACAAGGGTGCTTCTAAGAAGGAAGCTTGGGCTAAGGCCTTGGAAATGATGAAAGCCGTTGGAATTCCTCATGCTGAAGAAAGAATTAATCAATATCCACACCAATTCTCAGGTGGTATGAGACAAAGAATTGTGATTGCGATTGCTTTGATTTGTGAACCGGAAATTTTACTTGCTGACGAACCAACAACTGCCTTGGATGTTACTGTACAAGCTGAAATTTTGGACTTGATGAAGGATTTACAAAAGAGAGTAAAAACTTCAATCATCTTCATTACTCACGACTTAGGTGTTGTGGCTGGGATGGCTGACAGAGTAGCTGTTATGTATGCTGGTGAATTCTTGGAGTATGGAACGGTTGATGATATTTTCTATGATCCACAACATCCATATACTTGGGGATTAATCAATTCAATGCCTACTTTGGAAAGTGATACTTTGGAATCAATTCCAGGGACACCTCCAGATTTACTTGATCCACCAAAGGGTGATCCATTTGCTCCAAGAAATAGATACGCAATGAGGATTGATGTTCAAAGAAAGCCACCATTCTTCAAGGTTTCTGATACTCATTATGCGGCAACTTGGCTTTTAGCTCCGGGGGCACCAAAGGTAGAACCACCTGCAGAAATTCAAAGACGTTGGAAGAAATTTAAATTAATGAAGCAAGAAAAGAGCTTGCAAGATTAATCACAGCTTTAAGGGGGATTTAGATGCCAGAAGAGAAGAAGATTTTGGAAGTAAAGCATTTAAAACAATACTTCAAAAATGGACGAACAGTCACTAAAGCTGTTGACGATGTTAGCTTTGACATTTACGAAGGTGAAACTTTCGGTCTTGTAGGTGAATCCGGTTCAGGTAAAACAACCACTGGTCGTTCAATTTTACAACTTTACAATCCTACTAGTGGTGAAGTTATCTTTGAAGGAAAAAACGTTGAAAATTTGAAGAATCGCGAAGATAAACTTAAGTTTAGACGTGATGCTCAAATGATTTTTCAGGATCCATATGCTTCACTTAATCCAAGAATGACGGTTGAAGATATTATTGCCGAAGGGTTAGATATTCACAATTTGGTAAAAAACAAAGAAGAACGTCGTGAACGTGTTGAAGAATTACTTGAAACTGTTGGTTTAAACAAAAATCATGCTAGCCGTTTCCCACACGAATTCTCTGGGGGTCAGCGCCAAAGAATCGGTATTGCACGTGCGCTTGCAGTAGAACCTAAATTTATCGTAGCTGATGAACCAATTTCAGCCTTGGACGTTTCTATTCAAGCCCAAGTTGTAAACTTGATGATTGAATTGCAAAAGAAGCGTGGCTTAACTTACTTGTTTATTGCTCACGATTTATCAATGGTTAAGTTTATTTCAGACAGAATCGGTGTTATGCACTTTGGTAAGTTGCTGGAAGTTGGTTCTGCGGATGATGTTTATGATAAGCCGCTTCATGATTACACGAAGAGTTTAATTTCAGCCGTTCCTGTACCCGATCCAGAAATTGAACGTCAACGTCACCGAATTGATTATGATCCAGAAAAAGAAGAGATGGATAGTAAAGTTCGGACAATGCACGAAATTCGTCCAGGCCACTTTGTAAGATGTACTGATGATGAAGTTGCTCATTATGAACAAGTAGCTAAAAGCTATGAATAAAGATAAAAGTCTACCTCACAATGGGTAGGCTTTTTTGGTGGTAAAATTGAATTGACACTAATTTTGAATAGAGAAGGGATGGCCCATGAGTCACGAATTAACTTTTGACGAAATCGCTGGTTTTCAAAAAGATTATCGTCAACATAAACAAAATAAGATCGCCGAACTTGCGGTAGTAAATAATGGTTTGCAGAAGGCAAGTTTTAATGAAGAAGCAGCTCGTGAATTAAATCGGACATTTTCAATTGAAATTCCAACTGATAATGTGACTGACCAAAAGCAATCAGGTCGTTGTTGGTTGTTTGCTGCATTAAACGTTTTACGTCATGAATTTGCTAAAAAGTATAAGGCAAAGAACTTTATCTTTTCACAAAGCTATCTCTTTTTCTGGGATCGCATTGAAAGAGCAAATATTTTCTTCAATCATATCTTGGAAACGGCCGCTAAGCCATTAGATGATCGAACTGTTCACTATTATATGCAGGCTCCAGATACGGATGGTGGTCAATGGCATATGGCAGTGTCGTTGATTAGGAAGTATGGTTTGGTGCCTGCGTATGCTCAAGCTGAAAGCTTTACTGCAAATAATACTGCGGCCTTTAATCAAGCCTTGAATATGAAATTGCGTGAAGATGCCATTGTTTTGCGTAAGTTGGCCCAAGATGGTCATGATGGTGAAGTTGAAGTAAAGAGACAGGAATTTTTAAGTGAAGTTTATCGCATGGCCACGATTGCCTTTGGTGAACCTGTGCATAAGTTTGACTTGGAATTTAAAGATGACGATGGTAAGTACCATATTGATCAAGATCTTACTCCACAAACCTTCTTTAAAGAGTACTTCACTGATGATTTAGATGATTATGTGGTCTTATTCAATGCACCTGATCATGAATATGACAAGCTTTATTCATTGCCATTTGAAGATAATGTGGAAAACGGCACACCAGTTGAATTTTTGAATACTAAAATTGAGAACTTGAAAGAAGCGGCCATCAAGCAACTTAAGGCTGGAGAAACCTTCTGGTTTGGGTGTGATGTTGGTAAGCAAAGTGATCGTCAAAAAGGACTCTTAGCAGCTGATTTGTACGCAACTGACACTGTTTTTGATATTGAAACTAAGTTGAGCAAAAAAGAGCGCCTTGAAACTGGTGCTAGTGGCTCGACTCACGCGATGACGATGGTGGGTGTTGACGTTGTAGCCGGCAAGCCTCGTCAATGGAAGATTGAAAACTCTTGGGGTAGCAAAGTTGGTGAAAAAGGCTACTTCGTGATGGATGACAAGTGGTTTGATGAATATTTATTCAAGGTTGTGGTGAAGAAAAAGTACCTACCAAAGAAGTTAGTTGAAATTGCGGAAGGCGAAGCTACGCCAGTTCCATGTTGGGATTCAATGGGTTAAAGATATGATTGATTTAGAAAAGCTCAAGGACTTTGTTAAAGAACAGCTTGATGGTGAATCAACAGGACATGATTATTATCATGGCGAGCGTGTTGCTCATTTAGCAACTAAGATGTACTTGGCAGATAACCCACAAGCTCATGAAACGAGCCGTATGGTGGCAATTATCAGAGCTGGGAGCTATTTGCATGACACAATTGATGAAAAGGTGACTTCAAATCCGAATAAAGTAATTGAACAAATTCAAAAGCTACTTCCTGAAGTGGGGTTTGAAGATTTAGAAGTTAAGGATATTTTGTTTACTATTCAACATATGTCTTTTTCGGCTAATATTGAACATCACTATGAATTGCCACTTTCTGGAAAATACGTCCAAGATGCCGATCGTTTGGAAAGTTTGGGTGCGATTGGAATTGCACGAGCTTTTACTTATGGTGGCAAGCACGGCAACAAGATCTATGATCCTGAAATTAAACCTGAAAAACTAATCAGTCATGATCAGTATCGTAATCATACAGAAACAACAATTAATCATTTCTATAAGAAATTGTTTGATCTGGAAAGTTTGATGAATACCCCAGGTGGTAAAAAAGAAGCTCACAGACGCACAGAATATATGCGTGAGTTTGTAAATGAATTTATGAGTGAATGGAATGTGTAAAAAAAAGACTTAGCGTAAAGCTAAGCCTTTTTTGTTGTTCTCTTTTTCTAAGCTAATTAAGCAAGTGAATCCCAAAGTGGAAGATCAGTAATTGGGCCTTCTGCAATCTTTCTTTGTTCTTCAGTCAAATACTTCTTGTGAACGACAACTTCATAAACATAATCGTTAAACCATTCATTGCTCATCACAAAGTAACCCTTGGAGCCAGATTTTTCACCCCATGAATTTTCGACTTTCCATTGACGAATATCGCCTTGGTCTTCATCAACACCGACTAAAGTCATAGCGTGTGAAACTTCACCTACACCAGTCCGTAAACGATCAGCCTTATCCATATCAAGGTTAACGCCGAACAAATCGTTTAACTTGTACAAATTAGTTGAAAGATAGCCAGTCTTGCGGTCCATTTGACGCAAAACATCGTTACCAAACCAAACCGCTTCGCCATCCTTTAATTGAGCAATTGAGGCTGTAGTGAGGTATTCCATTGGGACATTAAGAAGCTTAATTCTGTAAGCACCTTGAATGTTATCTTCACCTGGTAAACCATAAAGCTTGTTGTATTCGTGATCAGGAGCGTTGGTTAAAACAACATAATCATTTAAGTCAACGTCACTTAAGTATTTGTGCAAGAATTCAAGTGGAGTTAAGTTCTTGTCTAAGTGATACTTCTTGTCGTCATCGCGATATTCCAAATCAAATCTCTTTGGTGGTTCACCAACTGCGATTGCGGTCATGCGATAAACTTCGCTTAAGAATTTTTCGCGAGTCTTTTCGATTTCGTCGTTCTTGTTCTCCTTCTTTAATTTACGTAAAACAAGTGCATCTTTCTTAAGTTTGTCGCCCAAAGCAGTTGCAAAACCTGTAGTGTCATTGGTGTTGAAGCTTTCTGGCATTGCGTATGAGGGAACGACACCGTATTTTTCAACAAGGGATGCGGCCATATGGAATTGACCACCGTCGCCACCAGCAAAGTCTAAGTGGGACTTAACTTCGTGTGAATCAAGGGGCTTATCTGCAGTTGCTAAAATATTGTTGTAAAAGATGTTAGCACGTTCAATCTTGTCCCAGAAGAAGTTGTAAGCTTGAGAAAAAGTGAAGTTCTTAGCCTTGTACTTCTTGCCAAATGCGTGGCGTAAAACGTTTAAAGTCGCAAATTCCCAGCAACGACCTGAATGTTTTTGATTGGTAACATTATCAGTGTCAAGTTCAGTTGAGAAAACGCGAGTTAATTTACTTTGAACGCGTTCATTATATGATGCAGCAAGCACACCGCTTTTTTGAGCAGCACGAGCTACAACTTGGTTTTGAGGATTTGCATTGAATTCTTTTGAAAACTGTTCAAGTTCTTGCAAGGTTAATTCATAAGCCATTAGAAAAATCTCCCTTTTTTAATCTATCTTTAAATTTATCTTCTATTTTATTCCACCTTTAGAAAAAAGAAAAGCAGATTCAACTAGGAATCCGCTAATCTCCAGAGAATTATTATTGATAACTTATTTTTAAACTTCTTGCAATGTTTAAGTTAATCAATTTGAATTGAGCTATCACTGCTGTCAGCAGTTTGCTTTGGCAAAGTGATAGTCAATACACCATCATCATACTTTGCATGGATTTTATTTGCAACTATATTTGGTAATCTAAAGCTTCTAGAAATGTGTCCTTCTTGTCTTTCTTGATGAATGACACTGTCATCTTTCTTGTCTAAGTTCTTAAGTGATTCTCTTGAACCTGATACGCTAAGGATACCATCGGAGTAGTTAATCTTGATCTTATCCTTCTTCATACCAGGCATATCAATCTTAACGATGTAGTCCTTGTCGTTTTCTACAACATCTGACTTCATCATGTTTACAAAGTCAGTATCGTTAAAGAAGTTCTTTGGAAGATCGAACCAATCATTCATTACATCAAACATGTCATTGTTTTGACGATTCATCATATCATTTGCCATAGTACAACATCCTTTCAAGTTAGATTTATAAGAATATGTTTTTGACTTACAATCTTCATTGTAGTCGGATAGAATGAAATTTAAAGAATTTAGCCTTGTGATCGTGATCACTAAAGAAAAGGGGATAAAAATGGTTTATTATCAAAAAATGACACCAGAAGGTTATAAAGAAATTGAAGAGGAAATTGCTAGATTAAAGAAAGATCGCCCTAGAAGAATTAAAATTTTACAAGAAGCGCGGTCAATGGGAGATTTATCGGAAAATACTGAATATACTGAAGCTAAGAGAGATTTAGGCCACTTGCAAAGTAGATTACGCTATTTAGGCAAACAATTAAAATATGCCGAAATTGTGGAAGCTAAAGACGATGGTAAAGTTGATTTAGGTAAGACGGTAGTTTTAAAGTTTGACGATGATGAAAACTCTGAAGAATATAAAATTGTTGGTCGGATGGAAGCTGATTTAGCTAAAGGAAAGATTGCTTTTGATTCACCTCTTGGCCAAGCCATTATGAAAAAGAAAGCTGGCATAACTGCTACAGTAGAAGCACCTGCTGGCGAATATCAAGTTACAATTTTAGAAGTTAAATAAGTGAAAGCATCAGTAAATACTGACAAATACTTATTTTTTACAGATTTAGTTTAAGTATTTTAAATCTCTCACTTATGAAAGTGCTACCATTAGCTTATAGATGAGGGGAGAGATAATTATGCTAAACTGGATTTTAAAACAACCACCTTCCAAAAAGCTTGTTCCTAAAGATAAAATTGCAAGTTCTTATAAATGGCATCAATTAGGTGTGTTGCTTGCAACATGTATTGGGTACATTGGTTACTACATTATTCGTTTGATTTTTACTACTGAACAAACGGATATCATGAAGGTGTATCACTTTACCACTGCAGATATTGGTTTGGTTCTTTCATGTTTTGGTATTGGGTACGGTTTTGCCAAATTGTTCATGGGGGCCTTGGCAGATAAATGTGATTCTAATCGGTATTTGATGCTGGGATTGCTTTTGTCGGCGATTTTGAATATTTTCTTGGGTTCAACTAGGAATTTGTATTTGATGATGTTTCTGATGTTTTTGATTGCGGTAACTCAAGGAATGGGGGCAGCAGCTTGTCAAAGAATGATTCAACTTTGGTGGGGAAAACGTCGCCGTGGAACCATTTATTCAATTTGGTCATCAGCTCATAATGCTGGTTCATTTATTTGTGTGGCCGTAGTTCAACTAGCTACATTCTTATTTGCTGGATCAATTTCTGCAGTCTTCTATACCGCTTCTGCAGTTTCATTTGTAATTTGTATTTTAATCTTAATTTTAGGTGCTGATCGTTCACAAGTAGTTGGTTTACCTGATATTTCTACTTATACTGGAGATAAGGTCTATTTGGACAATGGAAAAGTTTCAACCACTGATTCTACTAATTTAAGTATTTGGCAAATCTTTGTTAAATATATTTTGAAAAATAAACTAGTTTGGGCGGTTACTCTAACCTCAATGTCACTTTATTTAGTTAGATACGGCATTCAAAGTTGGATTCCATCATATTTAGTACAAAATAAAGGCTTTGATGCTAGTTTTGCTAAATGGTTAATTGGTATTTTTGAACTTGCTTCTGTTCCTGGAGTAATTATTATTGGGGCTATTTCAGATGCTTTAAAAGGACGTCGGGCTTTAGTTTCAATTGCTTGTGTAATCGGGATGCTTATTTGCTTGACGATTTACTTTTTCAGTTCTAATCACACCATGATTGTGGTTGCTTTAATGATTATGGGGAACTTGATCTATGCACCCCTAACTTTGGTAGGATTAATGGTTAATGAAGTTGTCCCTAAATTTGCAGTTGGATCTTCAACGGGATTCATGGGATTTTTCCAATATATTTTTGGTGAAACTTTAGCTACCGCTTTAATTGGAATCTTAGTAAATAAGTATGGCTGGATTGCAAGCAATACAGTTCTTTATGTGGCTTCTGGTTTTGCAATTGTTTTCTTGATTTATACCGCCATTAGTGAAGTGAAACTTCAAAAAGAAGCCAAGACAAAAAATAAATAATGCTAATCGCTATTTGATTGAAAAGTGCCTTTTATAATAGGGCGCTTTTTTGCTATAATAAGGAATTTGTAGGGTATATATGCAAATTTAGGGGTGAATTTAGTGAATACACCAGAATCAAGAGAGGGTAACTTGATTCGCTACGCTGTTTATTTAGCCGGATATTTGATGGCGCGTGGGGTAGTTAAAATAGTTACCATGAACTCGTCATTGAAAATATGGGATCTGATCTTATTCGTTTTAATTACGGCAATGGTCTTGTTGTTTTATATTTATCGTTTTAATCGCGAACAGCGCTTTTTTCAGCGGGACTTTGTCTTACCATGGTTAGGTAACTATGGGGCAACGGTAATCTTAACTCTGATTGTAATTGTGACTCGAATCGGCGTTTCTTGGCTGCAAGCTTATAACAAAGTTAGTTGGTATGGATTTCAAGCAGAATATTTAAAACATGAATCTGTCCCGATGTTTTGGTTTTTGATTGTAGCAATTGGAATTGTTTTACCGATTTTGCAAGAGTATTTGGCAACTGGATTTTTGTTTAATTACATGTTTAGACGAAATGAAGTTTCAGTCGCCATCTTGGGAATGTTAACATCGGGGATTTTATTTAGTTTGTTTAATTTCCAAATGTTAATCCCACTATTTTTTATCAATATTTTTTATGGTGCCCTCTTTGCATGGTCTTACTTGTATACCCAAACTTTATGGATGCCAATCTATTTATCGGTTTTAAATGGTGTAATGCTAGTAATTATGACATGAAAGAAAAACAGATGACGAAAATGTCATCTGTTTTTTTAATATAAAAAGCGGATAGCGTGAATCGAACCCGCATCTTCAGCTTGGGAAGCTGACGTTCTACCATTTAACTATACCCGCATTACTCATTTATTTTAGCATGAATGAATGTGGAAGCCAAATTAATTTTTAGGAATTACTTTTTCAACTTGTAAAGGAATATTTTTACGATCAACTAAACTAGTGAAGTTTTGGAATAGCCATTGGCGTAATTCATTTGGAGTAATGATTAAAGGCATACGGTTGTGAATTGGTGCCATTATGCTATTGGGTTCAGTGGTAACCATTGAAAATTGATCTTTTTTATAAATCCCCGCTATCATTGTTAGTGGTTGGTTAGGATTATCGAAGCGGTACTTTTGTCGATAAGTCTTACCGTTTTTTCCTAAATAGGTTTCTTTACTGGTTTCAAAAAAGTAATCACTAATAATAATGCAACGCTCTTTTTCAAAAGATTTGTCCCACATGGAGGGCTTAGCTTCGTAAAAGCGTTCAATCCGAGCATTAAAAATTACCTTCTTAGGGTCAAATGGACTCGTAAAGCCCCAACTCTTTTGTTTTAATTGTAATTTGTCGTTTTTAAAAAGTAAAACTGGCGCAATTCCTTTAGGAAAAACATTTTCAGAATCTAATTTAAAATCGGGCGTAGCTAAGGGTAAATCTAGATCACTTTTTAAGTATTTTTGAATTGTGGCTAAATTTGGAATATGGAACTGATTGCACATAATTATTCTCCTTTTCTTTTGATTATAGTCTAGGAATCCTTTATCTGGTTTAATCAAGCCCTAATTTTTGTTAAAATTATTCTAACTGAATGTAAATAAACGTATAAAAAGAGAAGGAAGAATGATTATGGCAAAGGAAATTTTGCTGACAGGAGACCGACCAACCGGTAAGCTTCATATTGGTCACTATATTGGCTCATTAAAAAACCGTGTGAAATTGCAAAATGAAGGTAAATACGAGCCTTATATTATGATTGCAGACACACAAGCGTTAACTGATAATGCACGTAATCCAGAAAAAATTCGTAACAGTTTGATTCAAGTAGCACTTGACTACTTGGCAGTGGGGATTGATCCATCTAAGTCTACTATTTTTGTTCAATCTCAAATCCCAGCTTTGTTTGAATTAACTGCTTACTACATGGATTTAGTAACCGTAGCTCGCTTGGAAAGAAATCCAACTGTAAAAACAGAAATTAAGCAAAAAGGATTTAAAGATTCAATTCCAGTTGGTTTTTTGAACTACCCGGTTTCTCAGGCTGCTGATATTACTGCTTTTAAAGCAACTATTGTGCCTGTTGGGGATGATCAAGAACCAATGCTTGAACAAACTCGTGAAATTGTTCGGACCTTTAATCGTGTATACAACTGCGATGTTTTGGTAGAACCTAAGGGTTACTTCCCAGCAAAAGGTCAAGGACGTCTTCCAGGTCTTGATGGTAATGCCAAGATGTCTAAGTCACTTGGAAATGCTATTTACATTTCTGATGATGCTAAAACCGTTCAAAAGAAAGTTATGTCAATGTACACTGATCCAAACCATATTCATGTGGAAGATCCAGGTCAAATTGAAGGTAACACCGTCTTTACTTATCTTGATGTCTTTGATCCAGACAAGGATAAAGTGGCTGAACTTAAAGAACAATATCAAAAGGGTGGTCTTGGCGACGTTAAGATTAAGCGCTATTTGAATCAAGTTCTGGAAAATGAACTAGCTCCAATTAGAGAACGTCGTGAAAAATATGCTCAAGATATTGATAGTGTTTATGAAATGCTTGAAGAAGGTTCAAAGAAAGCTAATGAAAAGGCTAATGAAACTTTGAAGCAAGTTCGGGATGCTATTGGTCTTAATTATTTTGAAAATAGATAAATCGAGGTAATTTAAATGCACGATCGAATTCCTTGGAAACAATATTTTATGATGCAGGCGTTAGTGATTGCTCAACGTTCGACCTGCAATCGTGCTTTAGTTGGTAGTGTTTTAGTTAAGGATAATCGCATTATTGGAACTGGCTATAATGGGTCGGTTTCCGGTCAGCCTCATTGTGATGATGTTGGTCATCAAATGGTAGATGGACATTGTGTGCGCACTATTCATTCAGAGATGAATTCTTTAATTCAATGTGCTAAAAATGGCGTTTCAACTGCTGATACTGAAATTTATGTAACACATTTTCCTTGTTACAATTGTACGAAGGCACTCTTACAGGCTGGAGTGAGGAAGATCAATTATTATTTTGATTATCATGATAATCCGCTAGCAATACAATTGCTTCATGATTGTGGGGTACCATATGAACAAATTAAAATCGATCGAAAATACGTGGAAAGTTTGGCCCGTAAACTTGAAGATGTCGAAAAAGACTCTTAGCTGGATAGCTGGTTTAATTGCGGTTTTTTGTGTTTTAACTGGATTTAGCCAACCTGATATTGAAGATCAAGCTCATATTCTTAATAAAGAAACCCGTGATTTAATTACGGCTAAAAATGCTCGTTATTGGCAAACAGGGGAGCAACCTCAAATTGTTGTTAAAACTGTAAATCGTCTCGATAAGTTAACTCCTAAAGCTTTAAATAAATCGGATAAGACAGTTTTTATTGTAGTAGGAGTTAAAGGTAAAAAGCGTAATGTGCAAATTTATTCAACTAAAGATTTACACGGTGCTTTTACAGCTGAAGTGCGGATGAATATTATTCGAGCTGAAGCTGATAAATTACGTAGTTCGAATAATGCGACTTTTAATCAGGGGTTGAGATTCGTTTTTCGAGCAGTGGCAACTAAGATTGATCAGGAGTATCAGTATACTCTTGATAAGTATGATTTATCTGATAAAGAACAAAGTAAAATTAGTCATCCTCATAAAGTGGCGCTTCCGATTGCTTTGGCTCTTGCGCTAGTAGTAATGGGTTTAGTTTATCTTTTCCGCAGGGTTAGAAGCGATCCGAATAATCAATAAATTGAATTTGACTAAGCAGACCTTGAGTATTAAACTCTCAATGGACATAATTTAGCAAATAAACTGTTAGGTGAGACTCCTACGTGAACACACGCTATCGCCCAGAAACATCTAGAGATGCCAACGGGTTAAATAGGTGTCGTCGACTTAAGGCGAGATCCAGATAGCTAGCATGTGCTTACGTCACGTAGTGTTAAAACTGAACGACGAGTATTAAGAAGCCTTGTTTGGCATGATCACTTACAGTTTTTGTAAGTGATCTTTTTTGTTTATTTGCAGAGATAACTAAAGGAGTGGGTAGTATGCTGAAAGCGCCGAATAAAAATAAGCTCAGCGGCGATTTGCGATTAGTAAAAAGAATTGCACAGGAAACTCGAGTAGAAACTTTAGCTAGACTTCATGCAAGTGCAGAAGGTTTATCAACTAAACAGGCTAATATTAACCGAGAAGAATATGGGGCCAACGAAATTGTTCAACCAAATACTTCCAAGCTTCATTTCTTCGTTAAATCATTTTTGACACCATTTACAATTACACTGCTTGTTCTAGCTGTATTATTAATTGTGTTAGATGTCATTCCTTCTGATCAAAATAGTGTGAGTACCATCATTATTATTTTGATTATGGTGATTCTGGCAGGTGTGATTAGATTTTTTCAAAATCTAAAGACTTCTGATGCAATTGAGAAGCTTTTGGAAATGGTTTCTGTCACTACGAATGTAAAACGTGATGGCGAGGATCAGGAATTGCCTACCAATGAAGTGGTAGTAGGGGATATTATTAATTTATCTGCGGGGGATATGGTGCCTGCAGATATGCGTTTACTTAGGAGCAAGGACTTATTTTGCCTGACGAGTTCAATTGATGGAGAATTTGAACCTAAGGAAAAGATTGCGACTAAAGTTCCGCGTTTTGCGCAAGCAGATAATTATTTGAGTTATCCTAACATTCTCTATGAAGGGACAACAATTCTTTCTGGATCAGGAGTGGGAGTGGTTTTTGCAACAGGTACTCACACAATGTTTGGTAGAATGCTTCGTGATGAAAATCGTAAGAAGATTCGCGAAACAACTTTTAATATTGGAATTAAAAGCATCACTAAATTGCTCCTGATTATGATGCTGATAGTAAGTATTTTGATTTTTGTTATCAACAGTCTAATAAAAAAGAACTTGGATTTAGCTTTGGTTTTTGCAATTGCAACAGGTGCTACACTTCTTCCAGAAATGTTGCCCACAATCGTGACTGCGAACTTGGTCCGAGGAAGTAAAGAGATGGCGAAGCATGGCAGTGTGGTCAAAAAGTTAAATTCAGTTCAGAATTTTGGCTCAGCGGATGTACTTTGTACAGATAAGACGGGGATTTTAACCCAGGATAAGGTTATGTTAGAGCGTCACTATGATCTCACGATGCAAGAGACGAAAAAAATCTTAAAGCTAGCCTACCTTAATTCATACTATCAAACTGGGATGCAAGATTTGATTGATGAAGCGATTATTGATGCGGCTGGAGATGAATTGGATGTTGATGATATTCAACGTGATTATAACAAAATTGATGAAATTCCTTTTGATTATACACGTCGAAGAATGAGTGTGGTAGTAGCCAATTCCGATAGAGAGCATGGGGAGCACTTATTGGTGACTAAGGGTGCTGCTGAAGAGATGCTTAAAGTATCAACTAAAGTTGAATTAAATGGACAAATACTACCTTTAACTGATGTTAGAAAGAAACTTATTTTAGAGCAAGTTGAAGATATGAATGATGATGGGATGCGCGTTCTTTTGCTAGGATATAAGCGTAATCCAGCTCCTGTTGGTGAATTTTCAGTTAAAGATGAAAATAATTTAACTTTAGTTGGTTTTCTAACTTTCTTAGATCCACCAAAGGAAAGTGCCCGTGTCTCATTAGCCAAACTTAAAAGAGACGGCATTACTGTTAAAATTTTGACAGAAGATAATGAAGCTGTAACACGTGCTTTAGGACTTCAAGTCGGATTAAATGTTGATGTGGTTTATTCTGCTGATGACTTGAAAGATAAAACTAGCGTTGAATTGGCTCAAATGGTAGAAGATTGTAATATCTTCGTAGAACTAACGCCCGAACTGAAGACAAAGATTATTCAAGCTTTGCGCAAAAATGGCCATGTGGTAAGTTACATGGGTGATAAAATCAATGATGCTCCAGCGATGCGTGCTTCTAATGTGGCTGTTTCGGTAGATCATGCTGTCGATATTGCAAAAGAGAGCGCCGATGTTATTTTGCTTCATAAAGATTTGCTAGTTTTAGAAGAATCCATTCGAATTGGACGCAATATCTTAGGAAATATCATGAAGTATTTCAAGATATTATTGACGTCAAACTTTGGTATGGCATTGTCTTTAATAATTGCTTCGCTCTGCTTGCCATTTTTACCATTAAGCCCATTTCAATTGGTGGTTTTGAATTTGATTTTTGCTATCAGCTGTTTAGCTATTCCATACGATAAAATGTCCTCAGAATATTTGGATAAACCGAGAAATTGGCGCATTAAACAGTTGCCCAAATTCATGGTGATTTTTGGATCTGTTTCGACTTTATTTGATGTAATTACTTTTGCAGCCTTATTCTTTGTAATTTGTCCTTACTTAATGGGTGGAAATTATAATGAGCTTTCTTTAAATAGTAAAAATGCCTTTGCGGCTCTATTTAATACGGGCTGGTTTATTGAAACTTTGTGGCTGCAAGAGTTGATCATTCATGTTTTGCGTGACGGTAAGTTTCCATTTATTAAGCAACATGCTACCAGTACGGTGATTTTAGCAACAATAATTGCCGGATTGATTGGAACGATGCTGGCTTATTCAAATCTGTCTGGCTTATTCCACTTTTCGGAATTACCAAGCAGCTACTTGTGGTTTGTATTAATAATGATGGTGCTTTACATTTTAGTTGCAAGCATAGTAAAATATTTTTACTTAAAAAAGAAAAAATTTCTAATATAATTCTATGAAAAGGGATTCTGTTAAAGAAATCCCTTTTTTGATGGTGTATCATAGAACAAGAACTATTTCATTTGAAGGAGCGGATTAACTGTTAACAAATTTATGGAAAAATATAGAAATTTGTAGATTAAAACAAAAGATTAAGCTTATTTAGAAAGTTAAACATGGAAAATAGGCTTTGATTCAATTTTTACTTGTTTTGCTTTATCTCTTTAGATAAACTTATGTTTGTATTTAAGGAGGTGAAGCAATGATTAAAACACAAGTAGTAAAGCTAAAAGTTGATAAGATCATGCAAAAGCATCTTGATGCTTTGTGCGATTATCGCAGATACTGCTGGAATAAAGGCTTAGAAACTTGGCAATTAATGTATGAAGCTCATACATTAAACAAAAAAGACAATCCCAGTCCTAACGAACGCAGAGTTCGCGATGAATTAGTGGCTAATAAAGCCGATTGGCAATATGATTTGTCAGCTCGATGCTTACAATTAGCTGTTAAAGATCTAGCTAATGCTTGGAAGAACTTCTTTGATAAAGCGCAACCTGATTGGGGCAAGCCTAGATTTAGATCTAAGAAGGCACTTAGACAAGGCTTTAAAACTGATCGTGCCAAGATTGTGAACGGCAAGCTCCGTCTTGATCGTCCAAGAAGCATTTCAAAAAATAGTTGGTTTGATTTGTCTAGTTATGAAGCCTTAAAGATGGATGAAGTTAAGGTAGTAAGCATCTTCAAAGAAAAAGATAGTTATTACGCAGCTCTTCCTTATGAAGAAGAGATTTCAGCTAAGACTAAAACTCATCAAAAAACGGCAGTTGATGTCAATGTTGGTCATTTCAACTATACTGAGGGGCAAATCATTGTTTTGCCTGCTAAATTGCAAAAGCTGTATAGACGTATCAAACATTATCAAAGAATGCTAGCTCGCAAAAGAAAGGTTAATGATAAGTTGGCTGCTAAATCTAATAATTACTTTGTAGTGAGAACCAAACTTCAAAGAGATTATCGCAGAGTAGCCAATATCCAAAACGATCTTTTACAGAAGTTTACTACTAAGCTTGTTAATGATTACGACCAAATTGTAATTGAAGACTTAGCAGTAAAGCAAATGATGATGACGCATGTAGCCTCCAAAGGTATGCAAAGATCGCTCTTTGGTAAATTCAGACAGATATTAACTTACAAATGCGATTGGTATGGCAAAGAATTAATCTTAGCCGATAAAACCTACCCATCAACGCAAAGATGTGCTCAGTGCGGTTATGTTAAAAAAGGTGACGAGAAGATCACTTTGCAAGGCAACCAAAAATACGGCACAAAGCATAATGAGTATATCTGTTATGAATGTGGCTACAATAATGATCGAGATGAAAATGCAGTATTAAATCTTTTAGCTTTAGCAAAATAAAGAAAATAAACGGGGCTGGCTAGGTCCTTAATCTGGAGGAGCTGGTCAATGTGATTACTCCTATATTGGAATATCAGAATACTAGTGAAGACGACAGTAAATGAAACAAAGAAAGGAAAAAATATATCTTTCTGATATGTAGAGAATTCGCATTCTTCTACATATTTCCATGTTTTATATAGCAGCATTTTTTTTATGGCTGAAAAGAAAACTTTTTATATTACAACTCCAATTTATTATCCATCTGGAAAATTAACTATCGGTAATGCTTATACCACTGTTGCAGCTGATTCAATGGCTCGTTACAAGCGTAATCAAGGCTATGATACTTTCTTTTTGACTGGAACTGATGAACACGGTCTTAAGATTGAACAAAAAGCTGAAGCTAAAGGAATCAAGCCTCAAGAATTTGTTGATGAAATGGCAGCTTCTTATAAAAAACTTTGGAAGATGTTAGATATTTCATACGATAAATTTATTCGTACAACTGATAAAGAACACGTTGAAGCTGTTCAAAAGATCTTCGAAAAGTTGTTAAAGCAAGGTGATATTTACTTAGGCGAATACACTGGCTGGTACTCAGTTGAAGATGAGGAATACTTTACTGAATCTCAACTTGCTGAAGTTTACCGAGATGATAAAGGTAACGTAGTGGGTGGAAAGGCTCCATCTGGCCATGAAGTTCAACTTGTTAGAGAACCTTCATACTTCTTTAAAATGAGTAAATATGCAGATCGTCTTTTGCAATATTATAAAGATCATCCTGACTTTATCTTGCCTCATTCTCGTGAAAAAGAAATGATTAACAACTTCATCAAGCCAGGTCTTGAAGACTTATCTGTAACTCGTACGACCGTAAACTGGGGTATTTCTGTCCCAAGCGATCCTAAACACGTAGTATACGTTTGGATTGATGCTTTATCCAACTATATCACTGCCTTAGGTTATGGTTCTGATGACGATTCATTATTCAAGAAGTACTGGCCTGCTGACGTTCATTTGGTAGGTAAAGAAATTGTTCGTTTCCACACTATTTATTGGCCAATTATGTTGATGGCGCTTGGATTGCCACTTCCTAAGCAAATCTTTGGTCATGGTTGGGTTTTGATGAAAGATGGTAAAATGTCAAAATCTAAGGGAAATGCAGTTTACCCAGAAATGATCGTGGAACGTTACGGCTTAGATGCTCTTCGTTACTACTTAATGCGTGAAATCCCATTTGGTTCTGATGGTATCTTTACTCCAGAAGACTTTGTTGAAAGAGTAAACTTTGATCTTGCTAATGATTTGGGTAACCTTTTGAACAGAACTGTTTCAATGATTAACCAATACCAAGATGGTGTGGTTGCTCCAGTTAGCCAAACTCAAGATGAATTTGGTCAAGATTTAATTAAGACTGCAACTGAAGCGATTACTGAATACCAAACTCAAATGGATGAATTGCACTTCTCCAAGGCGCTTGACAGTATTTGGAAATTGATCTCACGTGCTAATAAGTACATCGATGAAACTACTCCTTGGGTATTAAACAAAGAAGGCAAAACAGAAGAATTATCACGTGTAATGACTAATTTGGCTGAAAGTCTTCGTCTAGTAGCAGTTTTAATTTCTCCAATTATGACTGAAAGTCCAGTTAAGATGTTTAAGCAATTGGGGCTTGATTGGAACAATGATGATCAAAAGGTTCTTAAATTTGGTGGCTTTGATTGGGATGTTAAGGTAATTGAAAAACCAACTCCAATTTTCCCAAGACTTAAGAACGATGTTGAAGTTAAGTACATCAAGGATCAAATGAAGAAGGCTAAGCCAAAGAAGCAAACTAGAAGTGAACAGAAGAAAGAAAAGCACATTACTATTGATGATTTTGATAAAGTAAAGATTCAAGTAGGTAAAATTCTTTCAGTAGAACCAGTTAAGGGTTCAAGTAAACTTTTGATGTTTAAGCTTGACTTTGGTAATGGTCAAGAACGTCAAATCTTAAGTGGAATCCGTAAGTTTTACCCAGATGCAAGTGAACTTTTAGATAAAAAGGTTCTTGCAGTTACTAACTTGAAGCCACGTAAGATGCTTGGTCATGAAAGTCAAGGAATGCTTTTATCAAGTGAAAAAGATGGCAAAGTGAAGTTAGCAATTGTTGGCGATGAACATGAAATCGGGGCAGAATTAGGCTAATGCAGATTATTGATAATCATACTCACTTAAATGATGAGCCTTTCCGAGGTAAGGAAGAGTATTACTTAGATCGGGCTAAAGAATTAGATGTAACTAAAGTGATTTGTGCTGGTCAGGATCCTGATTTTAATGAGCGCGCAATTGATTTAGCTCAACGATTTGACAATGTTTATGCGATGGTTGGCTTGAATCCTGATATTGCCAAAAATTATGATCAAAAAGCTGAAGATAAGTTGATTGAGCAACTACAAATGCCAAAAGTGGTTGCTTTAGGAGAAGTAGGTCTTGATTATTATTGGGATGAGTCGCCAAGAGATGTTCAACAGGATGTTTTTAGAAGACAAATTGAAGTTGCACATGAATTAAAGATGCCCGTTGACATTCATACTAGGGATGCTTTTGAGGATTGCTATAAAATTTTAAAAGAAAGCAATCTGGAATATGGCGCAATTTTGCATAGCTTTAATGGTTCGGCTGAATGGTTAAATAAATTCTTAGATTTAAACGTTTATTTCTCTTATTCTGGAGTTGTATCTTTTACTAAGGCAAAGGAAGTTCATGAGTCAGCTAAAAAAGCTCCTTTAGATAGAATTTTGGTTGAAACCGATGCTCCTTATTTAACTCCTAAGCCATATCGTGGTAAACAAAATGAACCAGCATATGTTCGATATGTTGCTCAAGCAATTGCGGACTTAAAAGAGATGCCTTTAGAAGAAGTGGCTGATGCTACTTATGCGAATACTGTGAGAGTTTATGGTCTTGAATAAAAAGAATTTTAATGCCGTTGTCGTAGTTGAAGGAAAAGATGATACAATTCGACTTAAACAATTTTTTCCTGGGATAGAAACTATAGAAACTAATGGGTCTGCTGTTTCAAAAGAAGTTCTGGCAGAATTGAAAAAGTTAAGCCAAAAAAGAGATATCATTGTCTTTACTGATCCCGATTTTAACGGTGAAAGAATCAGAAGAATTGTTTCTGAGGCAGTTCCTAATGCCAAACAAGCTTTTATTACACGTGAAGAAGGAAAACCAGATAAAAAAGGTAATAGTCTTGGAGTTGAACATGCTTCAAAAGAAGCTATTGAGCGAGCTTTGAGTGACCTTTATGAAGTAAAACCAGAAGTTAGTGACATAACTAAAGAAGCTTATCAGAACCTGGGATTTGTTGGTGGTAGCAATTCTAAAATTTTACGTGAAAAAGTGGGCATTAAACTTGGGATTGGATACGGCAATTCTAAACAATTTTATAAACGATTAGTTACTTTTGGCGTATCTCTAGATGAGTTAGTAGAAGTGGTAAAGGAAATAGAAAATGGCAAATAATATTCCAATTGGATCTCCTGTTAGAACGCAGGCGATTGTTAATCGTTATTTTGTTAAAGCTAAAAAGAATTTAGGACAAAACTTTTTAATTGATCATGATGCAATTATGGGAATTGTTGAAGCAGCGCAAGTAAAACCCGGGGATCAAATTATTGAAATTGGACCAGGAATAGGTTCTTTAACAGAACAACTTCTTTTAGCAGGTGCAAAAGTGTTCGCATATGAGGTGGATGATTCACTTCCTGAAATTCTTCACAATGAATTACCACAAACAATCGATGGAGAAGATTTAGATAGTCGATTCAAATTAATGTTAAAAGATGTCTTGAAGGCAGATTTTGATCATGATTTAGCTGGATTTTTTGACTTGAGTAAAGGCGTGAAAGTTGTAGCTAATTTACCCTACTACATTACAACACCAATTATTTTTGGTTTAGCTGAATCAAATCTCAATTTTAAAAGTTTAACCTTGATGATGCAAAAGGAAGTTGCGGAAAGGTTAGTTGCAAGTCCTGGTAATAAAGCGTTTGGGCCACTTTCAATTGCGGTTCAAACTGAAATGGACGTTAAGATTGCACTTGAAGTTAAGAATACCTCATTTATGCCAAGTCCCAAGGTTGATTCTAGTGTCGTTGTTCTTACCCCATTGGAAAATAAACCAGATATTCCTAATCGTAAACATTTTAATTGGGTAGTAAAAATGTGTTTTTCTCAAAGAAGAAAGACTTTGAATAACAATCTGAAAAACGTAATTCCTGATAAGGATGAAAGAGAAAAGCTCATTTCTAGTCTAGGAGTAGATCCACGGGTTAGGCCGGAGGATTTGACGATTTCACAATTTATCCAAATTGCTAAGGCTATTCCGATGAAGCAGTAAGCTTTAAAAGCTTGTGAAAAATTGACAATTAACCCTTTTTATGATAAAATCGTCCAAAAGGAGTTGTTATTTAGTGCCAACATCGATTAATACGATTAAACATAAGTTGGATTCTCACTTAGGCGATACCTTAACAGTAGTAGCTCAAGCGGGTCGTAAGAAGGTTACAAAGAGACGGGGAATCTTGAGAGAAACCTTTCCTGCAGTATTTGTTGTTGATTTAGATCAAGATCAAAATAATTTTAAACATGTTTCTTATAGTTACACTGATTTATTAACTAAGAATATTGCATTAGAATTTGATGATGAAGTAGAGGAAGCTGAAGCTTAAAAGCTGGAATAAGTACTAACATTGTTAAAATGTTAGTGCTTTTTTTTGTGCATTAGAGTAATATTTATAAGCAGATAAATCCAAACATTAGAAAGGAAATATTATGAAACGTTCAGAAAGACTTGTAGATATGACTAAATATTTATTAGAACGTCCTCACACTTTAATTTCATTACCTTTTTTTGCAGATCGTTATAATGCAGCTAAATCATCAATCTCAGAAGATCTTGCAATTTTAAAAAGAACTTTAGCAAATAATCAAAATGGAATTTTAGAAACTGTAGCTGGTGCAGCTGGAGGAGTAAGGTATATTCCATTTTTAGGGCACGACCATGCTAAGGAATATTTATTAGATTTGGCTTCTCGAATTGAGGATCCTAGTCGTATTTTAGCTGGTGGTTTTGTATACTTATCCGATATTCTCGGCAACCCTCAAGATTTAAGAAGAATCGGTGAATTGCTTGCCACTAAGTATGCTTATTCTAATATTGATGCCGTAATGACTGTTGAAACTAAAGGAATTGCTTTGGCACAATCAGTAGCACGTTATTTAAATGTGCCATTTGTAACGGCTAGAAAACGTTCAAAAGTTACCGAAGGTGCAACTGTTTCAGTTAACTATATTTCTTCTTCATTAGATCGTGTTTCAAAAATGGAATTGCCAACTCGTGCGCTTAAAAAGAACTCAAATGTTTTGATTGTTGATGACTTTATGAAGGGCGGCGGTACTTTAACTGGAATGGAAGAACTAGTTAAAGAATTTGACTGTAGTATTGCTGGAATTTGTGTCCTTTGTGAGGCTGATTTCGATAAGAGCAAATTGGTGGATAACTATATTTCATTAATCAAGATTAGCAAAATCGATACTGCTAAAAAGATTATTTTAGCTCAACCAGGGAACTTCCTTTCAGTTACTGATTTCAATCGCTTCTAAATGTTATACTAGACACTAGTTTTGATATTAATTAAGAGGTTAAAAATATGAAAAAATTTGTTGTTGTATTGGCTGCTGGTAAGGGAACTCGGATGAAGTCCAAGTTGTACAAAGTCTTGCATAAAGTTTGTGGCAAGACGATGGTTGAACATGTTGTTACTGCAGCTGAAGGTGTTGATCCTAAAAAGATCGTAACTATTGTGGGTACCGGTGCTGAAGATGTAGAAAAAGTTCTTGATGGCAAATCAGAATTTGCTTTCCAAGAAAAGCAATTGGGTACTGGAGATGCAGTTAAGACTGCTGGCAAAATTTTGGCAGATGAAGATGGTGCAACTTTAGTTGTAACTGGAGATACCCCATTATTTACTGCGGATACTTTCAAGAACTTGTTTGAATATCACACTGAAAAAGAAAATGCAGCTACTGTATTGACCGCAGAAGCACCAAATCCATTTGGTTATGGCCGAATTATTCGTGATGATCAAGGAAATGTTTTACGAATTGTAGAACAAAAAGATGGCAAGCCTGAAGAATTAAAAGTTAAAGAAATTAATACTGGTGTATTTTGTTTTGACAATAAGAAGCTCTTTGAAGCTTTAAAGCATGTTACTAACAACAATGCTCAAGGAGAATATTACTTAACGGATGTGCTTGAAATCTTGCGTAATGAAGGCGAACGCGTTGGTGCATACAAGATGCCTGACTTTAGTGAAAGTTTAGGAGTAAATGACCGCATTGCTTTAGCGCAAGCTACTAAAATTATGCAAAGAAGAATCAATGAAGAGCATATGAGAAATGGTGTATCTTTCATCGATCCCGATACTGCTTATATTGATAGCGATGTAAAGATTGGTAATGATACTGTCATTGAAGGCAATGTAGTAATTAAAGGGAATACTGAAATTGGTAGTGATTGTTACATCACCAATGGTTCAAGAATTATCGATTCTAAGATTGGTAATAATGTAACTGTTACTTCTTCAACTATTGAAGAATCCGAAATGGATGATAATACTGATATTGGTCCAAATTCACACCTTCGTCCAAAGGCTGTTATTCGTGAAGGCGCTCATATTGGAAACTTCGTTGAAATTAAGAAGGCTGAAATTGGTGTGGATACTAAGGTTGGTCACTTGACTTATGTTGGGGATGCAACTTTAGGTAAAGATGTAAATGTTGGTTGTGGAACTATCTTTTCTAATTACGATGGTGTTAAGAAGTTCCATACTACAGTTGGAGACCATTCATTTATTGGCGCTGGTGCAACTTTGATTGCTCCAATTAACGTTGCTGACCATGCCTTTATCGCAGCTGATTCTACTATTACTAAAGATGTTAATAAGTACGATATGGCAATTGCTAGAGGCCGTCAAACTAACAAGCCAGATTACTGGCACAAGCTTCCTTTATCAAAAGACAAGGAATGGGAATAAAGTTTATTTTAAAAATTAAATAACAAATATTAAGAGCATGAATTTTAAACTTTTAAAATTTTATGCTCTTTTTTTGGCGTAACTATAGCATATTTAGCAAGCAAGATTATAATAGAAGAGTAGATAAAAAAACATAACGTGGGAGTGAAAATATAATTTAAAAACTAACAGAGTATAGAAAATTGAATAAAATACCAGACATTGCATTCTACGCTAGGTAGAGTTAGATTTTGACATGAGGTAGAGAACATGAGAATAAGTCGTAAGTTAATGATGGTTTCAGCAGTCGCTTTAATGGGAGTTAGTCCGCTTTTGACTAGCACTCAATCAATTCAGGCCGCAAGTTCTACGGTTTACAAAACTAACAGTAAGACAAGTGTTGTTAGAACCATCAAGAATGCACATTTTGTAGATCAAAATGGTAAGAGTATGCCTATCGTTGCTGAAAAGGGCGGTAAGTATACGGTTTGGAATGTTAAGTCGATTAATGGTGAGACTTACTATAACGTGGAAAAGGATTCAAATTATTGGATACCTTCTTCTGCTACAAAAGGTAAGGTAAGTTACGTTAAAAATGGCGCTTCATATATAATTAGTACCAATGATGATGTTAATGACGGTACGGTGGTACCACATGCTTCAGGTGAAACTATTACATTAAAGAAGAATGCCTATGTTTATAATGCAAATGGAAAACGCGTAGGTAAAATTTACTATAGTAAAGGTGCTAAGTTAGCTAACAAAGGTACTAAACGCATTAATGGCAAATTGTATTATGTTGTTGACACTGGTTACATTAAAGCCGGGAATGTGGCAAACAGTAATGTAACTCCACATGCTTCGACGTCACCCACTCCTTCAACTACTAGCAACTCTAAGAAATTAGGGCGTCCAGATAATTGGGTAGCTGGTAAAGATACGCTTAAGTTGAAGAAAAATGCTATTCCATATGATGAAAATGGTAAGAAGCTCACTAATTTAGGTTATTCTTACATTAAGAAGACCACAGTTCTTAATTACTATGGAACAAAAACAATTAATGGCTCAACTTATTACTTCTTAGGTGATGGAGTTTATATTAAGGCTGCTAATGTAGGAACCACTAGTCATAATTAATGCACCCGCAGATGATCGTTAAAAGCGATCATCTTTTTTCTTAGGCTTATAATTATATTGATGTAAAAAATAGTAATAAGGAGAAAAAACTATGAGCCTAAAAAAGAAAGTGATTTTGACATCTGCAGCTCTAGGAGCGACATTGTGCCTTTTTTCAAATAAAGCAATCGCTACAGTAACTGTAAATCCAGCTAAACCGACTAACGTTATTCATTTGGGTGGCACTCCTTCCAAAAAGGCAACTTCAACCACCTCAACCAATTCTAAAACTAAAGGAACTTCCCAAACTAATAAATCTAAAACCAAAGTAATTGGGCCAGAAGATGAAGAAGAACAATTGAGTAATACAATTGTTTCTAAAAGTAGTGTGCGCTTGAATAAGAATGCACCATTTTATAATAGCTTTGGCAAAAAATTAAAGAAGCTGGCTAAGAAAAATACTCTTTATAAAATTTATCAGATTAAGACTTTAAACAATCATACTTATTACAAGACTAAATCTGATTTGTGGCTACTCGCAAAGAGTACCAATGGTGAGGTGTGGTATAAACAGGTTTCAAATAATATAATGATTTTGACAACAGATAAGAAAGGCAATTTGTCTTACTCTGTTTATAATCCCGTTCCTACTGTGACTAGTTTAATTACTAAACATAATGCATACGTATATAATAATGCGGGACAATTGAGACGCACAAAATATGGGACGATCACTTTGATTAAAAAAGGAACCCTTCTTAAGGGCTATAGTATTAAGCTCGTCGCGGGTAAGAAGTTCTATATAACCAATCATGGATGGATTAAGTACAACAATTTAGAAAAGGTTAAAATTCGTAAAAAATAACAAAATTAATGTATTCTTTAATTCACAAATAGTGTTTGAGGATTTACAATATTAGAGTATAAATAATTATATTTTTGCGTTGAGGTAGATAATATGAAATTAAGTCATAAATTAGTTATGGTTTCAGCAGCTGCTTTAATGGGAGTTAGCCCAGTTGTTGGTTCAGCTATAAATACTAACGTAGCCTTCGCTGCTACTAAGAAGTCCAAGTCTGTTAAGGTTTACAACACTATGGGCAAGAATAGTCGCATCAAGCCAACTAAGACTATGTACTTTGTTAACAACAATGGTAAGAAGACTAGCAAGAAAGCTTACAAGAATGGTAACTACATTATTTATAATGTAAAAGAAGTTAATGGTGAAACTTACTTCAGCATTCAAAGTAACTTGAAGTACTGGATTCCAGCAACTGCTACTCGTGGTTCTGTTCAATACCAAGATGGTAACAAGTTGGTAACTATTACTACTGATGGTAAGAAAGTTGTTCAAACTGAAAAGACTTTGAAGTCAAGCTCAAAGAAGTCAACTAAGAAGGCTTCAACTAAGAGCACTAAGAAGACTACTAAGGCTGATTCAAAGAAGTCAAGCAAGAATGACGCAGCTAAGTCAGATTCAAAGTCAGATGAAAAGACAACTAAGGACTCAGCAAAATCTGATTCAAAGAAATCAACTAAGTCAGATGAAAAGTCAGAAAAGACTTCATCAAAATCGGATGCTAAGAAGTCATCAGATGAAGATTCAAAGGAATCAACCAAGAAGGCTTCAACTAAGAGCACCAAGAAGACTACTAAGACTGATTCAAAGAAGTCAACTAAGTCAGAAAAGACTTCAACTAAATCAGAATCAAAGAAATCTGATGAAGATTCAACTAAGAAGTCATCAAAATCAGATGAAAAGTCAACTTCAAAGAAATCTGATTCAAAGTCAGAAAAGAAGTCAACTAAGTCAGACTCAAAGAAATCAGACGAAAAATCAACTTCATCAAAGAAGTCAACTAAGAAGACTATCAAGGTAACTAACATTGTTGCTAAGCGTAAGGCTCAAGTTTACGACAAGAACGGTAAGAAGGCTAAGACTTACATGGGTAGCAAGAAGTGGACTATCATTGGTAAGGGCGTTCAAGTTAAAGGCTTAGGTACTAAGACTATTGATGGTGTTAAGTACTACGCTTTACAACCAAACCATTACTACGTAAAGGCTTCAGACTTTACTATTAAGAAGTAATGTGTTAACTTATTTACATTTTCTTAAGAAGACTGTTTCAAAAAGTGAACAGTCTTCTTTTTGCGTTATAATAAAACTACTGATGCAATTATTAGTAATATAGATAAGTTAATAGAAAATATTCTAATAAATTAAATATGGAAATTAGAGATTTTTTATTTCGTGAAATTGAGGGAAAAAAAGATATGAAATTAAGTCATAAATTAATTATGTTATCAACAGCAGCATTAATGGGTGTTACTCCAGTTTTAGGGGGAGTTAATACTGCTAGTGTTGCTCAAGCTGCTACCAAGTCTAGCAAGATTGTTTTGGGCAGCAATGCATATGTTTACTTAAAAGATGGAACTCGTAATAAGAATTATAAGGTGGGAGATACTGCTTACCCTGTAATTGGTAAAGGTGCAAAACTTAATGCTTACGGTTTAATTACTATCAAAGGTGTAAGTTACTACTCTATCGGTGACGGCAATTATATCAAGGCTTCTAATGTGGCAACGGTTGATGGTAAAAAAGCAACTACTACCACTACTAGCTCAACTAAGAAAGATACTCCTAAAACTGATAAGAAGACCACTACTAAAAAGGATACGAGCAAAAAGGATACCACTAGCAACGCCACTACCACTTCAACTAATGATGATAGTGATGCAAAGTCAATTGAATTAAGTCACAATTCATATGTTTACGACAAAAACGGCAAGCGCATCAAGAGTGCCGGAACTTTGAAAAAGGGTTCAAAGGTTTCTTACGTTAGCTTAGATACTATTAACTCTAAGAAATACTACAACTTAGGTAAGGGTCAATACATCAAGGCAGCTAATGCCAAAACTACCACTCCAGCTAAAAAGAATAATAAACATGTTGAATTAACTCGTAATTCATATGTTTACGACAAAAATGGCAAGCGCATCAAGAGTGCAAAAACCTTAAAGAAGGGCGCAACTTTTGATTACACTGGTACAAAAGATATTAACGATGTCGAATATTACGATATGGGTAATGGTCAATATGTTAAAGCTTCAAATGGTGTCATTGTTAAGTCAGTAGAGTTAATTAAGAACTCATACGTTTATGATGCAAATGGTAAACGAATTAAGAGTGCTGGAACTTTAAAGAAGGGTTCTACTATCGATTACTATGGTACTAAGATGATTAATGATCGAAATTACTATGATATGGGTAAGGGTCAATACATCAAGACTACCAATGCTAAAGAAACTGAAGATACTGAGCCAGTTAAGGAAGATACTTATATCAATTTGATTAAGAATGCTATTATTTATAACGATAACGGCAATACTTATAATGAAGACAGTGCTCCCCTTCTTAAAGGTGCTTCTTACCAAGCTTTGGCTGCTAAAAAGATTAATGACAAATGGTACTACAGTATTGGTGATGGTCAATGGATCAAGGCTGTTAACGCTGTTGTAACTAGTGGTCCAGCTTTAATTCCAAAGTCTGAAGATCCAAATGCAGATTACACTAACTCTACCACTGATCCAAATCAATTGATTGCTACTTGGACTACTTCAAGCCCTGTTTATAACAGTAAAGGTGAAATCAAGCCAAACCAAGAATTTGGTAAAGGTCACCAAGCTCGTGTCAGTGAATTAAGATACATCTGGATAAAATCTGAAAACCAAGCTGTTTTGTTCTACAAGTTAGTTAGTGATAAGGACGGCTTTGTAAAGGCTGATGACGTCACTGTAAGTGGTAAGACTCTTACTCCAGCTAATGATCGTGAACAAGCTAAGAATGATGCTGTTGTAGCTACTGATAGTGATAAGGTAAGCTTGATTAGTGCAATTAACAATGCTGATGCTGCTGAAAAGACAGATGCATACAAGTTTGCAACTGATGCCGCTAAGACTAACTTTAAGCAAGCTTATGAAGCTGCTCAAAATGCTCGTACTTCAAAGACTGCAACTATCAGTGTTGTCAAGAATGCCCTTGATAATTTAACTAAGGCAATTGCTAACTTAGATGGTAAGAAAGTTCCAGTAACTGACTTAAACAATTTAAGCCAAAGTGAAAAAGATGCCATTATTAAGTTAGTTGCTCGTGTAAATAATGCTGCTGAAAGTGCTATTCAATTCACCAGCAACACTCAACTTGCAATCAATACTCCAGATGGTTATCAATACCTTCCAGTATCAGATTATGCAACAGCTACTCCAGTTGCAACCACACCTGTTAACAACAACTAGATTTACATTTTGAATACAAATGAAAGTGCACTCTCTATAGGGTGCATTTTTAGTTTAAAATAGTAATATTAAGAAAGCGCTTTTGCGCAATAAAAAGTGGAAGTATTAACAGAGGAATAAGATGTTAGGTTTTTCAGTATATCTAGGTCATGATTTGACTGCAGATGATTATAATTACTTAATTGCAATGCGAAATGCAGGATTTAATACAGTTTTTACATCACTCTTAGACCATGACAATGGAGAAGTAGAACGCTTAAATGAATTAGGTAAATGGTGTAAAAATTTAGATTTAAAAGTAATTGCAGATATTTCAAAAGAGAGCTTAAAATTTTTAGAAATTAAGCAATTAACGGACTTTGAAAAATTACCTTTAACAGGGATTCGAGCTGATGAAGGGATTAGTATGCCTGACATTGCTAAAATTTCTAAGTCTTTCACCGTTGTGTTGAATGCAAGTACAATTACTCAAAATGATATTGATGAGTTGAAGGATGAGAATGCGGATTTTGACAATTTAACGGCATGGCATAACTTTTATCCTCACCCTCATACCGGGTTAGCTTCAAAATGGTTTAAGGAAAGAAATCATTGGTTGCATAAATTTGGCTTGAAAGTGGGAGCTTTCATTTCTGGTGATAAAAGTGCTGGATTTTATCGGCCAACTTTAGAAAAATTGCGAGGAGTAAATCCGTTAGCCGCAATGTTAGAGTTAAAAAAGCTGAATTGTGATGATGTTCTTGTAGGGGATGCCTCCATAGATACAGACGTGATTACGACTTTTATAAATTATTTGAAGCAGAAGGCGATTACTCTTCATTTACAAGAGGGTAACCCGACCTTGATTCAAAATCAATGGCACAATCGTCCTGATGTTGCGCGTGATGTGGTTAGATTGGTGGAAGGTAGAATTAAGCAACTGTTTGATTTAACTCCGCAAGAAGAGATTTTATCGCGTCCAGAGGGTAGTGTGACTTGTGACAATGACCTTTATTTACGCTATCAAGGAGAGTTACAGATTACTAAATGTGATCTTCCAGCAGATGAACGCGTTAATATAATTGACTATGTTGTCCAAGAAGATTTAAGTTTATTGAAATTTGTGGGTTCCAGTTCTCCTATAATTTTTGTGAAATCTACAAAATAACAAAAATATTTTATTTATTTGTTATCTTTTTTAACCTTAAAAGTGTCTTAGAACCCCATGATGTCGGGCTTTAGGACACTTTTTATTTCTTTATAAAAGCACTTGCATTTAATAACGAATGTTATATAATATAGTTGTCAAGAGGAAATGAAGAGTTTTAGAATCGAAGGTATTTAAAATGAAGAAGTTAGTTAAAGTTGTTTCAAGTTTAGTTTTTGCTGTTAGTTTTTTAGGTGTTGGTTCAACTGTTAGTGCTGCCACTTTCAATGCTCCAAAGTTGGGTGTTGCCGAAGTTGCTCCAACTGATCCAGCTATCAAGAAGGGCGAAAAGATTTTCGTAACTATTAAAGACACCAAGAAGCAAACTGTTGCAGTTTACAACAAGGATGCTAAGAAGACTTCAAAGACTGTCAAGATGGGTTCAACTTTTACTGCAAAAGATGTTAAGAAAGTTAACGGCAAGAAGATCGTTAAGATTTCATCAAACAAGTGGTTGAACACTAAAGATGTTGTAAAAGACTAATTGTTTTAAATACTTCGATTTATTGAGAAAGCCAGATACTAGAAATGCTAGTATCTGGTTTTTTGTTTGAATTTATCATAAAAGAAAGCTATCTGCGGTTTCTTTTTAGCCAAGTTTTGCTAAAATATAAGGTAGTTGTATTTTTACGGAGGAAACTATGTCTTACAAAGACGATTTAATGATTTTTGCCCTTAATTCAAATGTTCCATTAGCTCAAAAAATAGCTGATCGTGTTGGTGTTCCACTTTCTAAATCAAGTGTAGAACGCTTTAGTGATGGTGAAATTCAAATTAATATTGACGATTCTGTTCGTGGTAAAGATGTTTATTTGATTCAATCTACTAGCGATCCTGTAAATGATAATTTAATGGAATTGCTTATCATGATTGACGCTGTTCGTCGTGCCAGTGCTCGCAGCATTAACATTGTAATGCCTTACTATGGTTATGCGCGTCAAGATCGTAAAACTCGTGCACGTGAACCAATCACAGCTAAGCTTGTAGCTGATATGCTTCAAACTGCAGGTGCAGATCGTGTTCTTTCACTTGATTTGCATGCTCCACAAATTCAAGGATTCTTCGATATTCCTGTTGATAATTTAATGGGTGCCCCACTTCTTGCAGATTACTTCTTACGTAACAATTTAGAAGAAAATGCCGTTGTTGTTTCACCAGACCATGGTGGTGTTACCCGTGCAAGAAAGCTGGCTGAATTCTTAGGTACTAACATTGCTATTGTTGATAAACGTCGTCCTAAGGCTAACGTCGCTGAAGTTATGAATATTATTGGAGACGTTAAAGGAAAGCGTGCAATCATTATCGACGATATGATTGATACTGCCGGAACTATCACTTTAGCAGCTCAAGCTTTAATTGATGCTGGTGCTACTGAAGTTTATGCTTCTGCAACTCATGCTGTTTTATCAGGTCCAGCTATTGATAGATTGAATAACTCACCAATCAAGAACTTGGTATTGACTGATTCAATCGATCAACCAGCTGAAAAGCAACTTGATAAGATGCTTTTAGTTTCTGTAGGACCACTTATGGGTGATGCAATTAAGCTTATCCAAGAACATGAACCACTTAGTCCATTGTTCAATACTAGATACCAAGAAGAAAAGCGTAGATAGTAAACTTTTGAATAATAAAAAGCTCCAGATTTCTGGAGCTTTTCTTATCTTTATTTTTTGTGAGGACGACGCAAGTAATGAAGCGCACCATTTTTAATATAACGTTGGAATTGCTCATAAAGTGGATCAAAAATTTGTGGTTCGTTACTTTGAGATAGCATAGTTTTTGGGAAGAAAAATCTCTCATCGCCTTGAAAAGTTCCATTTAAAGCCTTAACTAAAGGACTAAGTTGAGAAAGTTCAATTAAGCTGCCATCGTCTTGCATGATTTCAATTTGGCTATTAGCATTCTTACCTGTGGGTTTGTAAGCATCATATGGTTCATCAAAAGCTGAATTAGTATCAGTATAATAAGTAGGATCAAAGCCAGCTTGCTTAATTAAATCCTTTAATTTTGGTAAAAGTCCTTTAGTGTCTTCATCAATTCTGATACTAGCGAGAGGTTTTCTAAATAAATATCTGCTAGCAAGATCAGCCAAAATTGGATCAGAAGAATTGAGCCAGAGTGAAAAATTGGTTTCCATGACACCATCATCCAGCTTTAAATAATCATCTAAAGTCCAATTACCTTCTAAGAATTTGGCTAAACTTGGAGTGACTTGCAAAGTGCCAGTTTTATAGACAACCTTGGCTCTTTGGAGCAAATGATGCAAAATCACTTCCATTGAGCGACCTACGCGATGGAAGTAAACTTGTTGATACATTTGATAGCGCGAAACAATGTAATCTTCAACTGCGTGCATTCCATTGTTGGTAAAGCAGATACCATCTTGATATGGACGGATCACTCGTAAAACTCGAGACAAGTCAAACTGACCATAATTTACACCAGTAAAGTAGGCATCTCTTTGTAAATAATCCATTCGATCCGCATCTGCTTGGCTGGAAATCATCTTCACTACTTGAGGGTTAGGGTAAGTTTTTGCAATTACACTGGCTACCAATTCAGGAAAATTAGGTGAAACTTGTCGTAATGCCTGGTTGATCTCAGTATGAGGATCCGTAATGATTTGTTGGCCAATTTTTTCATGATTCGTCCCAAATAAGTGCTCAAAAGTATGTGAATATGGGCCGTGACCAATATCATGAAGTAAACCTGCACATTCAACCAAGAGGCGATTGCTATCATCCCATAATCCATCGTCGGGTTCACGTGAAGGATAATTTTTACTAAAGATATTGCAAATACGTCTTGTTAATTCATATACCCCTAAGTTATGCTCAAATCTGGTATGAGTTGCCCCAGGAAAAACGTAGCTAATAGGCCCAAGTTGTTTAATCCGGCGCATTCTTTGGAACTCTTTTGATTGCAAAATGTCAAAAATTACTTTATCTTCAATATGGATGTATCCGTGGACGGGGTCACGTAAAAGAACCTCATCTTTTAATTTTTCACTTTGAAAATTTAACATGATAATTCCTCAAACTTAATTCTTATTATTTTGGAAAATATAATTTAGAATATACTTAACTAGATTATATCAAATGTATACAAATGAAGTAGGTGATTTTGCATATGGAAAAAGTAGAAATTCATTTAACAAGTAAAATTACACAAGAAGATGAAACGGCAACCTTTGAAAAAACGATGCCCGGTGAATTTAGTGAAAAAGATGGTATAATGCGCTTATCCTATTTAGAGGATGGGCAAATTCCAATTAAGATTATGATCAAGAACAATGAGATGATTATGCGCCGAGGAGTTGATAGTCGCAATCATTCTTTAATGAGGTTTACTCCTGGTGAAAAAGAAGATTGCCACTATCTTGTTGAAGGCCGACAAATGGATTTAACTAGCGTGACAAATTTACTAAAAGTGACTAAAAATGGCGATGAGCACAAAGTTAGTGTTGAATATGACCTCTTTAGTGGTCTATACTTAATAGGTAACTATGCAGTCACGTTGATTTTTGCTTAAACGCTTAGTATAATAGTAAGGATTGTAAAAAGAGAGGACGTACAACTGTGGGATTAGACCAATTTAAAGATAAAAATCGTGATGAATTGTCAATGATCGAAGTTGCTCGTGCAATTTTGGAAGATAACGGCAAGAGAATGGCTTTTGCAGACATTGTGAATGCTGTTCAAAAGTACTTGAACAAGAGTGATGAAGAAATTCGTGAACGCTTGCCACAATTTTATACTGATATGAATACTGATGGTGAATTTATCTCCATGGGTGAAAATGTTTGGGCCCTTCGTTCATGGTTCCCATATGAATCAGTTGACGAAGAAGTTAACCACCCAGAAGATGAAGAAGAAGATTCAGCAAGAAAGCACCACAAGAAGGTTAACGCATTCTTGGCAAGTGCTACTGGTAGTGATGACATCATTGACTACGATAATGATGACCCAGAAGATGAAGATCTTGATGCTACTGAAGATGATGGCGAAGATTACGACGCTGCTGATGATTCAGAATTTGATGAAGATAATGACGATGATGATGACGTTTTACCAGACGGTATTGAAGGTCAATTATCACAATTAAATGACGATGATGACGACGAAGATAATTAATTTGCTTGACTTAAGAGTCAAAAGCGGATAATATCTTTCTTGGGCACCCTGTGTGTATTAGCTCCCCTGAGGGAGCTTTTTTTATTTTTATAATGAGTTAAAAGAAAAAGGAGTTTGGCTAATGACAAAATACATCTTCGTTACTGGCGGTGTCGTATCTTCACTTGGTAAAGGTATTTCTGCATCAAGTTTGGGTCGCTTGCTTAAAAACCGCGGATTGAAAGTTACTATGCAAAAATTTGATCCCTACATTAACATTGACCCAGGTACAATGAATCCATACCAACACGGTGAAGTTTATGTAACCGATGACGGTACTGAAGCAGACCTCGATTTGGGACACTATGAGAGAATCGTAGATGTAAGAACCAGCAAGTATTCTAACGTTACAACTGGTAAAATTTACAAAGAAGTCCTTGAAAAAGAACGTCGTGGGGACTACCATGGTGCAACTGTTCAAGTAATTCCACATATCACTGATATGATTAAGAAGAAGATCATGCGTGCTGCACTCACTACTGATTCAGATGTAATTATTTCTGAAATTGGTGGTACTGTTGGTGATATCGAATCAACTCCATTCATGGAAGCAATTCGTCAAATGAGACGTGAAGTTGGTGAAGACAATGTAATGTACATCCACTGTACTTTGGTACCATACCTTCACGCTGCCCATGAAATGAAGACTAAGCCAACTCAACATTCAGTAGCAGAACTTCGTAGTATTGGTATTCAACCAAATATGCTTGTTTTACGTGCTGAAAAGCCAATTAACCAAGAATTAAAGGACAAGATTTCTACCTTTACTGATGTGCCTGTAGATAGAATTATTGAGTCAATCGATGCACCTTCACTATTTGACTTGCCACTTGCTTTCCAAGCTCAAGGTATGGATCAAAAGGTTTGCGACTTCCTTCACCTTGAAAGTCCAAAGAAAGAAGCCGATATGGAAGCTTGGAAGAAGCTTGATGAACGTGCTAAGACCTTAAAACACACTACAAAGATCACTTTAGTTGGTAAGTATGTAGAACTTGAAGATGCCTACATTTCAGTTACTGATGCTCTTCAACATGCTGGTTACCTTTACAATACTAAGATTGAAGTAGATAAGGTACAAGCGGAAGATGTAACTGAAGACAACATTGCTGAAATCATGAAGGATTCAGATGGTTTGATTGTTCCTGGTGGTTTTGGTACTCGTGGTCTTGAAGGCATGATTACTGCTATTAAGTACGCAAGAGAAAATGATATTCCATTCTTGGGTATCTGTTTAGGGATGCAAATGGCTAGTGTTGAATTTGCTCGTAATGTTCTTAACCTTAAAGATGCAAACTCAGCTGAAGCAGATCCTGATACTAAGAATAACATTATTGATATTATGGCTGACAAGCGTGATGAAGAAAACATTGGTGGTACTCTTCGTTTAGGGCTTTACCCAGCAAGTCTTAAGAAGGGAACTAAGACTCGTGCAGCTTACGATGATCAAGATGTTATTCAAGAAAGACACCGTCACCGTTACGAATTTAACAATGAATACCGTGAAGCATTTGAAAAAGCTGGTATGGTATTCAGTGGAGTTTCACCTGATAACCACTTGGTAGAAATTATCGAAATTCCAGATAAGAAATTCTTTATCGCTGCTCAATATCACCCAGAATTTTTGAGTCGTCCACAAAGACCTGAAGGATTATTTAAATCATTCATTGGTGCAGCTAGCGGATTACCTGCCCAAGAATTCTAGTTGGATTATACAAAAAGCTGAAAAATAAGAGGATTGGCGAGCTGATCCTCTTGTTTTTTTCCTCAATTTCTTATAACATTATTATGATTATTGAAAGTAGAAAAGGATTTGTTTTCGCCAATGAAGCAGATGATAATTCATGGTGGAAAGCCCCTGCAGGGCGATGTCTGGATTGGTGGCGCGAAGAACTCCACTGTTGCGCTTATTCCAGCATCAATATTATCAAGAACAACAGTAATCTTGGAGGGCGTCCCAAGAATTGCTGATGTGGATAACTTAATGGACTTGTTGAACGAGATGGATGTACATTGTGATTTTCATGAAACCACTTTGCGCATTGATCCACAAGACATTAAGATGAGCCCATTGCCAGCTGGCAAAATTAAGAGTTTACGTGCATCATATTATTTTATGGGGGCACTTCTTGGCCGGTTCGGTAAAGCAATTGTAGGTTTTCCAGGTGGTGACGATATTGGCCCTCGTCCCATCGATCAACATATTAAGGGCTTTGAAGCCTTGGGCGCAAGTGTAAAAAATGAAAATGATCAAATTATAATAACCGCTCCTGAAGATGGACTTCACGGTGCTAAGATTCATCTTAAGATGCCTTCAGTTGGTGCAACCATGAATATTATCATGGCTAGTGTCACTGCTAAGGGACAAACTATTATTGAAAATGCTGCTAAGGAACCAGAAATTATTGATTTAGCAACGTTTTTGAATAATATGGGAGCAACTATTCGTGGTGCTGGTACTGATTCAATTAGAATCGAAGGCGTTGAACGATTAGAAGCACAAATTCCTCATACAATCATTCCTGATCGAATTGAAGCTGGAACTTATGTAGCTCTAGCTGCTTGTATTGGAAATGGAATCAGAATTCACAATATCATTGAAGAACACCTTGATTCTTATCTAGCTAAAGTAGAAGAGATGGGTGTGGTCATTGATGCGGATGAAGATTCTTTGTATGTTTATCCGGCTGGAGATTTGAAGATGGTTCAGGTTAAGACTGATGTTTACCCTGGATTTGCGACAGATTTGCAGCAACCAATTACACCGCTTTTGCTTACAGCAAAGACCGGTGAAGGGGTAGTAATTGATAATATCTATCCTAAGCGAATTGGTCATATTGCTGAGCTCCAAAAGATGGGTGCAAATATTAAAGCCGAAGATAACATTATTTTGGCACATCCAACTAAGGAACTTCATGGAGCAGAAGTTACTGCTGGAGAAATTCGCGCAGGTGCTTGTTTAATGATTGCTGGATTGATGGCGGATGGCACAACCGTTATTGATAAGGCTGGCAACATCTTGCGTGGTTATGATCGAATTCAAGAAAAACTTCGTCAACTTGGGGCGGATGTAAAAATTGTAGACGATCCAGAAGTTCCAGGCATTATGGATGATGTCGCAAACTAATAAGCAGAATGGCAGAATTGCTGTTCTGCTTTTTTGTTTTGGGCGAATATGATGCAAAATCATTAAAATTTGATGATTTCGTGCGCAATTTGAAATTTGTAGTATTATATGCTGTGTTAAAACTAACTGAATGGAAAGGGATAATATGATGAAGGCAAAAAAGTTGAGTGAAGAAGAATTACAGAAAATTGTGGGCGGAACGAGTAGTGAAAGTTTTAGTCCGTTTGTAAGTTTTTTTGGTAAATGGGATAATCGAAGTTTTATAGATAGATTGAAACAGTATTTAAGATCCAAAAAGCATAGAAGATAGATAGTAAATGTTAAATCTTGTTTTAGAATTATTTACTATCATTGCGTCTATAACCATAGATTTAATTATATTTAGTGAAGTATCAAAAGTTTGTAAAGTTACATCTGATTATTTATTCTTAATCATTTTAGCGGTTCTTCTAATCGGAATAGCGCTGGTTGTGCCGCTGTTATTCTTTTCAAATATAATGATAACCATTATTGAAATTTGTAGTTTATACATATATTTTGGGTTGATTAGGAAAAACAACAAGAAATTAGTCTTTGGGGCTTCATTAATATGGATACTTTTGGATTTAGTTTTTATCACTATAGAAATTGTCTATAAAATCTTATTTCCTAAATTTGTTAATATTCAAACTGATTATATTTTTGATTTAGGAGTAAACTTCATTGGCTTGTTTATAATTCTTAAATCTAAACAGAGTATTCGCCAACGCCTAATTGGTAATAATAGTACAATCTTTGTCAGCATTTTGACCTACATTTGGTTGACGGGAACGATAATTAACTATTTCATTTCAATAGATAAACGAGCTACAGAAATTGTCCAATTTTCAATAGGATTGCTTGTATTTCAAACAATCTTTGCCATTTTAATATATGTAGAAATGGTACAGACTCAAAAAAATCTACTAAATAAAGAAGCCCAAAAAAGACAACACATTCAATATCAACTTCCCTTAGCTGATAAAGAAATAGCTGAGGCTAAAAATCGTCAATTGTCTCTCCAAGAGAACCAATTGAAATCTGAGAATGCTCAGCTGAAAGAATATACAAACTATCTTGATAAGAATGAGGATGAATTGCGCCGTTTTAAGCACGATTATCAAAATATCTTAAATGGATTAAGAATTAGTGCAGAAAAAGGCGATGTTCAAGAAGTTGTGAAACAGTTGGAAGCTTACACAGATAATTACTTTGATGAGAAGGCCTTGCGTAAATATAAAGGTGTCAATCATATTCATGTGGAGGAACTAAAAAGTATTGCAATTGCCAAACTTGCTAAACTTTATAACTTGGAAATCAATTATAGTTTTGGGTGTAATCAGAATATTTTTCAAATTCCTAAAGCAGTAGACATTCTAGATTTAACGCGGATTATCGGTATTACTTTTGATAATGCCATTGAGGAAAGTAAAGCATTGATTAAGCAAACTGGTGACTCAAATTCTGCTCGTGTTGATGCCATGTATTATCAAGAAGATGGTGATTTTGAGTTTGAAATCAGAAATAGAGTTAGAAAACAAAATGCTGCCGGTCCAGAAAAGATGAGTGAAGAAGGCTATACTACTAAAAAACATCACGCTGGGATTGGCTTATCAAATATAAAGCAAATTGCGGCGAAGTATGAAAGTTCCGTAATGATTAATTATAGAATTAAAAATGGAGTTTTTATTTTTACGATGGTAGTAATTCCGGATGGAAGTGAGGAGTAGATTATGGAAGAAGTTCACGTATATCCAGTGTTCATTTGTGATGACGAACCTCGTCAAATTACAATAATTGATCAAATTTTAGGAAAAGCCGAGGATATCTTAGCTGATAACAATGAAATTAGATTTAGAACGAGTTTTGCCACTAATTTTGAAGATGCTGTGAAGTATTTTGATCAGAATAAAGATGAGGGCGGAATCTACTTCTTAGATATTGAACTTGGCAATGATAAGAATCAGAATAATGGCTTTGATCTTGCTGAAATTATCAAAAAACAAGATGAGCGTGCCCAAATTATCTTCATTACTACTCATGACGATATGTCTCTTATTACATTTCAGAGACGTCTTGGTCCAGTAGATTACATTGTGAAACCAAGAAATGAAGCAGAAGTTAGAGATTTTCAAGAACGCTTGGTGAAGACAATTGATATTTCTCTTGATCATTTGCGTAAGTTTAATTATATGAAAAAGATGACGTTTTCATATCGAATTGGGCGTCTGGTGCAGAATGTTAATGTTGATGACATTATTTACATCACTACTACTTCTACCCCTCACAAGCTCTTATTAGTAGAAATAAACGGTCAGGCTCAATTTTTAGGTACCATAAGTAAGTACGCCAATTCAAATGCGATGTTAGTTCAAATTAGTCAGTCTTGCTTAGTAAACCCTAAAAATATTAAGGCAATTGATTTAAAAAATTGTCGAGTTCAGTTTGTTAATGGGGATGTAGAATACTTCTCTCAAGCTCATGTGGGGAAAATGAAAAAGATGCTAGATCATTATAATTATGATGTGGTGGAAGGATTAATAAGTAATATATAATTTTTAGATCTCAGTTCATTAACTCAAAAACATAGACTTTATTTTAAATTTAATAAGAAGTGAATAAAAAGGGCAGATTTTATTAGTATCTGCCTTTTTATGTCAAATTCTTTAGATTTTGCATCAAATTTGATTCAAAAATGAGATAGGATTCAAAAAAGATGACATATGCGAGTTTCGTTCACAAATAAAAATAGCTGATAGGATAATACATGTAAGCGATAAGAAATGAACTTACAAAGAAAAGTAGATCTATAGTTATAGATCTTAGTTGTTTAAAGATTTTTTATAAGGGGAGTAAAAGATGAAAATCTTTAGTAAGAAAACTTTGTTAGTCTCATCAGCTGTTATGGCTGGGATGGTATTTGCTGTAAATACTCAAGCAGTTCATGCTGATACAATTACTAGTGATACGAATACTTTGACTGTTAAACAAAATTCAACTATTCCAGATAAGAATTTGATTTCTCCTGTAGCTAGTCGTGACAATCAAACTTTGCGTTAAGTAGCTGCTGATAATAATGCTTCATTGGGCGTACTGGAAAAATTGAATGATATTTCAAACCCAGATGAAGTGATTCCAGACGGTACGCCTTTGTATCTTCCACAGAATGAAAACTTAGGAAGTCTATTTGGAGTTTATATGACAGTTGATACTACTGTTCCTAGAGGAATTAAGGCAAAATATTATAATAATTTGTCGGCTAGGGAAAGAGCTGCTAAATTATGGATCATTAATAGAGAATCTGGTGGAAACTATGATGCTAGAAATGGAAAGTATATTGGACGTTTTCAATTAGATAGAGCCTATTTACATGGAAATTATAGCAAAGCCAACCAAGAACGTACGGCTGCTAGATATGTAAAGAATCGTTATGGTTCATGGGTAGCTGCAAAACGTTTTTGGTTAACTCACCACTGGTATTAAATAAAAATAATTGTGTCATCTTTTAAGAGAAGATTTACAATATATTTGAATAATTTAGAAAGAAAAGAGAACTATAAAATGAAGTCTTTAAGTAAAAAGGCATTATTGTTAACTGCTGTCGTTGGTACAGGATTTTTGTTTGGATCAAATCAAGTACACGTTCATGCCGCTACAGCTAAAACTGAAACTACTGCAAAAGTTAAGAAGTTAACTCCAGTTGTGAAGAATCAACCTCAATTAGCTAAGCAAGGATACGTTTTGCGCGCTACAAGTAACACAGCTTCTAAGATTTTTGTAGGGAAGGCAAATTACAACCGTGCCTTGAAGCTAGCCAGCCAAGACAAATTCTTGAAAAAAGGTAAGACTGTTAGTTACAAGAAATTGAAGAACGTCAAGTTCAGAGTAGAGAAGGAACTTGATGTAGTTGATCACCCAGCTGGCGCTCCAATTTACTTATTGGCTTCAAAAGATAAGAAGTACAGTTTCTGGACCACTCCCGCCGGAATGGAATACTACTACTTACACGACAAGACTCTCCAACCAGTTCTTAAACCATTGAAGAAAATCGCTGACCGCAAGAACACTAGCCTTAAAAATGCTCAAAACAAGCGCGATTTTGCTCAAGCCATGAAAGCTGCTAAAAAGTTACCAAGCAGTTTAAGAGCTCAAGTGATGATTTCGTTGAAACAATCTCAAAAAGATGGCAAAGTTGACATGATTGATGAAAATGGTAATAACTTAATGCTTGCCGGAATTGAATGAGTTTGAAAGAAAAGAGAACTATAAAATGAAGTCTTTACGTAAAAGTGCATTATTGTTAACTGCTGTTGTTGGTACTGGTTTTTTGTTTGGAACAAACCATGTGCAAGCTGCTACTAAGGCACATGTAACCACTGTTTCCAAGAAGAGTTCAAGCTCAATCAAGAATACTCCTTTAACCAAGAAGGGTTATATTCTTCGCTTTCTTGATAATAAAGAAGCATCCCCAATTTATGTGGGCAAAGCTAACTATAATCGTTTAGTTAAAAACGCAACCCTACTTAAAAATGCTAAAACCATTAGCCCTAAGAAAGTTCAAAACATTAAGTTTAGAGTGGAAAAGGTATTAGATGTAAGTAAGCGCGTTGCCGGAGCTCCCGCATACTTAGTTGTTTCAAAAGATAAGAAACATAGTACTTGGACCACCCAATCAGGCTTGCAATATTATTATCTCAACGACAAGTCAATGAGAGGTGTAACTAAGCCTTTGAAGAGAATTGCCAATAGACAAGATCGCGATTTGAAGAAAGCTAACAATAAGCGTGACTTCAATCAAGCAATGAAAGCTGCTAAGAAACTTAAGGGTTCACAGAGAAGCTTTGTTGTAAGTTCATTGAAGAAATTGCAAAAAGACGGCATGAATGACGAAGGTGTCAATTTGTTACTCTTTGGTTTGCAATAAAGTAATGCTTGCTGGAATTGACCTAATTGGAAAATAATTATGAGGCTTTTATGTTTGGAAGAAAAAAGCAGGCAAGAATACAAAAGCAGCTACTTAATCAAATTGATGAAATTTTGAGGGATCCTAATATCAAGGATATTGAACGTAAATCGCTAAAGCGCGTAAAAACCAGATTGGAAAAGGGAGAGTATTTACAAAGAGTCCTGAATGATTTTTTAGCTGATGTTAAAAGCTTAGCACTTAAATCTCAGCTTACCCCTAGTGTTGGTCAATTTTATTTAAGTATCATTAATGATACTTATGAAAATAGTGGGTGGAGTGGCATAAGATTTATGTAGCGCAGAGAAAAAATCACATGGCAGAGATGTCATGTGGTTTTTTATATCTAAAATATTATTAAATTAATCAAGCAAGTCATACTTCAAAGTCATTAAGCCATGACCTTCTTCAACCATTTGACCTAAAAGATCAACGGTGTTGTTATAAACGGTCTTGGCCATCTTATCGTTTGCGGCATTAAGAGCTTTTTCTAAATCTTCACCCTTCAAATCCTTGGCTGCTTCATCAGTGTCATGTTCAATCTTGTGACATTGAGCAAGGCTCTTTTGTTCAAAAGCATCTTCAAGTTCGCCATAAACGCGATAATTAGTATCGCCAAGTTGAGCAGTTAACTTGTTAAGCCAGAAGATCTTGTTCAAGTTGAACTTAGGAGTGGTTTGGAAGCTTTCAGGGGTTTCAGTGACGTTAGTGTAGAAAGGAACCATACTGTTGAAAGTGTTTGGTCCAAATGCAAGCCATTGTACACCTGCAAGAGCAGCCGGAACATCATTTCTGATTTGCAAGATATGAGTTTCGAAGTTACGGTTAATTCCGATTGGACGGAAGGTCTTCTTTTGTTCAGCAGTACCTTGGTCGCCGTAAGCATCATATGGGGTATCTTGGTAGTGAGAACTTTCAGCCCACTTAATGTCTTCAACTGAAATTAAGCGATTTGCATGGCAGATAAAGGCTTGATCTTGATCACCAGGATTGCCACCGAAGTCTGGATCAAAGTAATTATGGATGTACCAAGCACGTGGGTTATTGTAGTGAGCGTCCTTGATGGTTGAAGAACCAAAGATATGACGCATGTTGTAGCCTTCGCGATCAGGATTTAAGTGGTATTTCTTGATTAATTCCTTCAAGTCACTTGAAGCCGCAAAATTATCAGGATCATCAAAGTCGAATTCGTCAATGTTTAAACGATTTGGTGCGATAACGTAGGCATCCTCAGGGATGCGACGAGCAATCCAATGGTGACCGCCGATGGTTTCCAGATACCAAATAGTATCCTTATCGGAGAAGGCCATTCCGTTCATTTCATAGGTACCGTACTTTTCAACTAAGTAACCCACGCGCTTTACACCGTCAAAGGCTGAGTGAAGATATGGAAGTGTTAAAGTAACGAAATCTTCCTCGCCAAGGCCGCCATCCTTTGGATCAAGAAGAGGATCAACGCCTTGAATGCGAGAGTTCGTGGTGATGGTTTCAGTTGCGGTCATAGCAACATTAGCGCTATTAATGCCAGCAGCAGCCCAGATACCATTTTTGCCAGAAACATCTGGCGCACTGGTATAGCGGAGAGGGGTTTGGGCTAAATCTAAATCATCGATTTTTTGATGACTGATGACACTTTCGTAGTGCTTAGGTTGCTCGTCTGGCATTACAACCTTGAAGCCTTCGGGAATGATAGTGCGGCCACCATCTTCACTTCTGGCAATCATAGTTGAACCGTCGATACTTGCCTTTTTTCCGACAAGAATAGTAGTACATTCTGTTTGTTTCATGAAAAAAATCCTTTCTGATAACTGTTTACTACTATTGTACGCGAAAAAACACCTCTTAGTGAAGGAATGCGCTAATGATTACTTTTTTTACGGTAAAACTTAGGACTCAGACCTGTGTAGCGTTTGAAGGCTTTAGAAAAAGTAAACTCATCTCCATAACCGACAGTGTTGGCAATTTGTTGAACAGTGTAGGAACTATTGAGCAAGTTTTGTTTGGCTTTTTCCATACGTAATTGAGTCAAAAATTGAGAAGGAGTCAGGTTTAAATTTTGCCTGAAAATATTGTACAAATAACTGCGGGAAATATCTAATTCATGACAGACAGAAGTAATGGTACAAGCTGGATTAATATAATTTTGTTCTAGATAATTTATGGCCAGTTGCAATTCCTCATTAGAATTTTTGGACTTCAACTTGTTTTGTTCAGGATATTCAGTAAGCAGATGGTAGAAAAATTTATAAATTAATGACTCAATGAGCACATCATTAACTAAGGAATTTTGATTGTGTGCTGCTTTGAAAAGTTTCTTTAAACTAGCCAATGTTTGACTTTCTTGGACTTGGCGCAGGTAATACTTATTAACCAGTTTTGAATTGTTCAACATGGTTTTGATTTTTACCCCAGAAAATCCAATCCAAAAATATGACCACGGCTGCTTCCCATCAGCTTGATAAAAACAAGGAACTCCTTTTGGCAAAATAAAAATATCACCCGCTTTTAAGTTTACAGTGTGGTGGTTAGCTACTGAAAAGGTTCCTTTGCCAGATTGAACGTAGTGAATAATATAGTTGTTTCGCACATTGTTGCCTTTGAAAAAATAATTAGGTAAACATTTTTCTTGTCCAAAAAATAGCACATTACTTTCAATGCCTTGATTACTAAGGGTACGATATTCTCCATTCATCTTAAATTTTCCTTTCAAAAAAACATATTATCAATGGCTTTATGTTTTTATTTATTATGCTTATATGCTTAAATAATAGCATTTTTAATTAAGAACATGTCAATTTGTAGCTAAATAAAATGACATGTTTTTAAATAATTACGCTATTCGTTAAAGCGGATTCATAGAGCATAATAATCATTGATGAAAGCGAATACATAAAAAGTGAGGAAAAATTATGAAGGATAAAGATGAAGGAAAAATGTCCTTAGGAGCTCGACTTGCTTATAGCTTTGGGGCATTTGGTAATGATTCATTTTATGGATTGTTATCAGGGTATTTAATCATGTTTATTACGTCGCACCTATTTAATACAGGAAATGCGGCTGAAGATGCCAAAATGATCAGCATGGTTACTTTGATTATTATGGCACTTCGAATTGTAGAATTGTTCATTGATCCATTTATCGGGAATGCGATTGATAGAACCAAGACTCGTTGGGGACATTTTAGACCCTGGGTTGTAGTTGGTGGGAGTATTTCTGCAGTAATTCTGTTGATGCTATTCACGAACTTAGGTGGACTTTATCAAAAGAATGCAGTTTTATACATGGTTGTCTTTGCCGTTTTATACATCACAATGGATATCTTCTATTCATTTAAAGATGTAGGTTTTTGGTCAATGCTTCCATCTTTGACTACTAGTTCTAGAGAACGTGAAAAGACTGCCACCTATGCTCGGGTAGGTTCAACTGTAGGTGGAGGACTTGTCGGCATTTTGGTAATGCCAGCTGTTATCTTCTTCTCTGCTAAGGCCACAAGTACTGGGGATGATCGCGGATGGTTTATCTTTGCGGCAATAATTTGTACAATTGCCTTCGTTTCTGCATGGTGTGTTGGATTATTTACACGCGAAGTTAACAGTGACATTCGTAAAAATAAGCAAGATACTAAAGGAATTGTAGGTATTTTTAAAGCCTTATCTGGAAATGACCAATTAATGTGGGTAGCTTTAGCATACTTATTCTATGGAATTGCTATTAATATTACGAACTCACTGGAAGTTTATTACTTTACTTATATTATGGGGATGCCTAAAGCTTTCTCAATCTTTTCTACTATCAATATTTTCTTGGGAATTATCGCTACTTCATTGTTCCCAATCTTATCAAAGAAGCTCAGTCGTAAAGTCTTATTTACTTCTTGCTTAGTTGTAATGTTATGCGGGATGGGACTCTTTGCTGTGGCAGGAAGCAATTTGCCTTTAGTTTTAGTAGCTGCTTCAGTGTTTGGTTTTCCACAACAAATGGTCTTCTTGATTGTGTTAATGGTAATTACAGATTCAGTGGAATACGGTCAACTTAAATTAGGCCACCGTGATGAATCATTAGCGTTGTCAGTTCGTCCATTAATTGATAAATTCGGTGGTGCTGTCTCTAACGGTGTTGTAGGTCAAATTGCAATCATGGCTGGGATGACTACTGGTGCTACTGCGTCATCAATTACCGCCAGTGGAAAAATGAACTTCAAGATTATGATGTTTGCAGTGCCCGCTGTTATGCTAGTAATTGCAATTATTATCTTTGCAAGTAAAGTTATCTTAAGCGAAAAGAAACATGCTGAAATTGTTGCCGAACTTGAGAAAACTTGGGGTAAGAAATTTGATAAAAGCGGTGAAAACACCGTTGATGGAGATGTATTGATTCCAACTCCAATCTCAGGAAAGTTGATGAACTTAAGTGAAGTTAATGACCAAACATTTTCTTCAGGTTCTGTTGGCCAGGGGTTCGCTATTAAACCAAGTGACGGAAAGGTCCTTGCACCTTTTGATGCAACAGTTAGACAAGTCTTTACTACGCGTCATGCTGTTGGTCTGGTGGGTGATAATGGTGTCGTATTGCTCATTCATATTGGTCTTGGAACCGTTAAATTAAAAGGAACAGGTTTTGTTTCTTATGTTGAACAAGGTCAAAGAGTTAAAAAGGGACAAGAATTAATTGAATTCTGGGATCCTACTATTAAAAAAGCCGGTCTTGATGATACCGTAATTGTGATTGTTACAAATTCGGATAAATTCTCAGAATTTGAAATGACGGTAAAAGATGGCCAAAGTGTTCAAGCTGAGGATAATGTGTTAGAACTAAAAGTAAAAAATGAAGAAGAAACTGCACTAGGAGGCGGCCAAATTGAACCAGCTAATTAACTATGATGAAAAAAATAGAGTCTTTCACTTACATAATGATCAAATTTCTTATTTGCTTGCAGTAGAAGATGGAAAAACTTTAGCCCATCTATATTTTGGAAAAGCAATCAAAAACTATCATGGTCAGCTTCGATATCCTCGAGTAGATCGTGGATTTTCAGGAAACTTGCCTGGGTCACTAGATAGAACCTTTTCTCGAGATTCTTTGCCAAAAGAATACAGCTCAGCTGGAGAAATGGACTATCATACCCCAGCCGCTGTTATCAGACAAAGTGATGGTTCTAATGCACTATTTTTAACTTATGAAGGCTATAAAATTGTTGATGGTAAGCCAGATCTTGAAGGATTACCACATTCATTTGTTGAAAGTAAAGATGAAGCGCAAACTTTGATCGTCACTTTAATTGATGAAAAAAGCAAAGTTAAATTTGAACTATCTTATACTATTTATCGTAATCGTCCGGTAATTACGCGTTCAGTGAAAGTGATTAATGACGGTGATAAAAAAGTAAACATTGAAAAAGTTGCTTCTATGCAAATTGATTTTGTAGATCGCAATTTTGAGTCAATTACTTTGCCTGGGGCTCATGCGCACGAGCGCCGAGTTGAACGAAGTGAAATCAATCAAGGTATCCATGTTTATTCAAGTCACCGAGGGACGTCTAGTCATCAGATGAACCCCTTCATGGCCTTAGTTGATCCAGATACGACTGAGTTTGCGGGAGATGCATATGGTTTTGCTTTTGTTTATTCAGGAAATCATAAATTTGAAGTTGAAAGAGATCAATTTGCACAAACTCATGTGAATATTGGGATTAATGATTTTAACTTTAATTGGGAGCTAGGTCCGACTGCTAGTTTTCAAACTCCAGAAGTCTTGATGGTTTATTCGGACCAAGGCATAAACAAGATGAGTCAAGCCTTCCATAGTTTAATTCATGAGCGTGTCATTCGAAGTAAATATAAAAATCAAGTTCGTCCAATCTTGGTCAATAACTGGGAAGCAACCTACTTTGATTTTGATGAAAAAAAGCTTCAACCAATTGTGGATGATGCTAAAGAAATGGGCATTGAAATGTTCGTTTTGGATGATGGTTGGTTTGGTCATCGAGATGATGATAACTCTTCATTAGGGGATTGGAGCGTTTTTGAAAAGAAGTTTCCAAATGGTTTAGATCATTTTGCAGATTATGTGCATCAACAAGGATTAAAGTTTGGACTTTGGTTTGAACCAGAAATGATTTCGATGGATTCAGATTTATATAAAAAACATCCCGATTATTTGATGCATGTTCCTGGACGGCTGCCAAGCCCATCCCGTAATCAATATCTCCTAGATCTCGGTAGAAAAGAAGTCCGTGACAATATTTTTGATCAAATGAATAATATTCTATCTTCTGGAAAAATTGATTACATTAAATGGGATATGAATCGACATTTGTCTGATATCTACGAAGCTGATTTGCCGAGTGCTAGACAAGGTGAGGTATATCATCGTTATGTTTTGGGACTTTATGATTTATTAGAAAGAGTTGTAAATACTTATCCTAATCTTTTGATTGAGGGATGCTCTGGCGGTGGTGGCCGATTCGATGCTGGAATGGCATATTATACCCCTCAAATTTGGGCTAGTGATGATAGCGATGCGATTGATCGCTTAAGTATTCAATATGGCACCAGCTTAGTTTATCCTCAATCAATGATGACCTCACATGTTTCAGTCAGTCCAAATGAACAAAACGGTCGAATCACTCCCTTTAATACGCGTGGAGTAGTCGCAATGTGGGGCGACTTAGGTTATGAACTCGATTTAACTAAGATGAGTAAAGAAGATCGGCAAGAAGTTAAAAATCAAGTAGCCGAATACAAGAAAATTCGCCAAGTTACCCAATATGGTACTTTCTATCGATTAAAGAATGCGCAAATCAGTAACCAATGTGCTTGGGAGACCGTTTCTCCTGACAAAAATGAAGTTGTGCTCTCTGTAGTTAAAGTGATGGCAAGTGCCCAGCCATGTTTAACTAAAACAAAATTGGTTGGACTTGATCCTAAAAAGCACTACGAGGATCAAGCAAGTCATGAAGTCTACGGTGGAGATGAATTAATGAATCTTGGTATCTATGATACAGTTGAACACGGCGACTTCATGGCTCATCTTTACCACTTTAAAGCGATAAACTAATTTCTTGATGCCCGTTAGAATTAGTTAAATGCTCCCTTTTGTAAGGCTCCTCTACTTTTCCTATTTGTGTTAGTTTACTTTAGTTGATACCCCCAGCTAAAATAGATATCCGCATTGGCTATTTTACAAAAGAAGAAGTGGTAAAGTAAAAAGCGTCCGTAAGGACGCTTTTTGTGTAACATTTAATGAGGCTGTGTAGAAAAGGTAAATTTAATTTGAGCTTATTTTAAACCACTTCTTCCTTTCAAAATTAAATTGAGTAGCGTAGCACTTAAACTGGCGACTACGATGCCATTGCCCAGGAATAGTTGAACGGTTTGAGGTAAGGTCTGGAAAATTTGAGGGTAAACTGTGACACCGAGTCCTAAACCGATAGATAAAGCGACAATCAAGATATTGTTGTTATCACTAAAATCAACTTTAACCAACATTTTAATTCCTTGGACCGCAATCATGGTAAACATTACCAGCATTGCTCCACCTAAAACTGGAGTAGGGATGATCGTCACCAAAGCTCCAATTTTAGGGAGCAAACCCATCGCCATTAACATTCCAGCTGCCCAGTAGATTGGGCGCTTAGTTTTAATACCGGACAATTGAAGTAAACCAACATTTTGGGAGAAGGTAGTGTAAGGAAAAGTGTTAAAAAGTCCACCAAAGATTTGGGCAATACCTTCAGCACGGTAACCTTTTTTAAGATCTTCTTCGGTGATATCTTTGTTTAATAAATCGCCGATGGCGAAGAAGACACCAGTTGATTCAACCATTGAAACTAAAGCAATAATCATCATTGTTAAACAGGATGACCACTCAAACTCTGGTACCCCAAAGTAGAAAAATTGTGGCAAGTGGAACCAACTAGCACTGGAAACTGGCGTTAAGGAAACCATACCCATTGCACCAGCAATTAAAGTTCCAACTACTAAACCGATCAAAACAGCGATCGATTTTAAGAATCCTTTTGCTAAAACTTCAACGGCGATAATAATCAAGATTGTAAGAAAGGCTGTAATTAAATTTTTACCATCACCAAAGTCTTTAGCAGCTGCATTGCCGCCACCCATATTTTGAAAAGCTACCGGAATCAAGGTTAGGCCAATTACAGTGATTAATGTTCCTGTAACAACGGGCGGGAAGAGCTTCTTTATTTTTGAAAACCATCCTGCAATCAAGAAAACAAAAATTCCTGCTGCAATGATTGCTCCATACATAGTATTAATGGTGAATTTTTTACCGATCATTTCAAGAGGGGCAACTGCTTGAATGGCACATCCCAAAACCACCGGAAGTCCGATACCAAAGTAACGATTTCTAAATAGTTGAAGCAAAGTTGCAAGTCCACACATAAAAATATCGATGGATACTAAGTAAGTCATGTGAGTGGAGTTGAATTTCAGAGCTGCACCGATTAAAAGAGGAACAGCGATTGCTCCAGAATACATGGCAAGTAAATGTTGCAAACCTAAAACTGCTGCTTTTTTATGACTGACTTCATTTTTGGCGCTAACTTTTTTGCTAGTGGATTCTTTGGTGATTACTAACATCTTAATCTTCCCCTAAAAAGTGAACTTGTCCATCTTTAAAACTATCAATGTTTGCAAGTGCTTCAAAATGTAAACCTTGTTCATTAATCCAGTCGCTGCCACCTTGGAAAGTTTTGGCAACTACTGCTCCAACGCCGGCAATCTTACAACCAGCATCTTGAGCAATTTGCACCATTCCTTTAACGGCTTCACCATGAGCGACGAAGTCATCAAGAATAAGAACTGTATCGTCTTTTGATAAAAACTTCTTTTCGACGCAGATCTTGTTATTAACCTTCTTGGTATAAGAAAAGACATCTGCCCAGTAAACTGCATCATTTAAAGTTGATGGCTTTTTCTTTCTGGCAAAAACCATTGGCACACCTAACTTGTAAGCTGCCATAACACTTGGGGCAATTCCTGAGGCCTCACAAGTTAAAACCTTAGTAACGCCAGCATCTTTAAATAAACGAGCAAATTCATCTCCAATTGCCATCATCAATTCTGGATCTACTTGATGGTTTAAGAATGAGTTGATCTTTAAGACATCTCCGGGTAAAACTTGTCCATCTTTTTTAATTCTATCTTCTAGTAATTTCACTCTATAAGCTCCCTTGAAAACGAAAAAAGGATTTCTTCTACCCCGTATTGCTACAAGGGTAAAAGAAATCCTCATGTTTAAAAAGCATTCTCAAACCACTTATAGTCCTGAATTTATGGTTCAGGGTAGAAACTGTCGACCTTATTTCGACGATATATAAGTTTTAAGTTGCTTTCATGTTAACAAATTATATTGCCGAACACAAGGGGATTTTTGAATAATAATGTTCGATTTCTTAATTTTAGTAATTGAAAAAACATTCGTATTTTCTAATTGACCTTTTTTAATTTTCCTAGTAAAGTTAATTAAAAATGTGTACGAGAAGAGGGAGCAAAAATAGTGGCAAAGAAGAATTTAAGCGATTTTGATAAAATTATTGTCTTAGATTTTGGTAGTCAATACAATCAATTGATTACTCGTCGAATTCGTGATTTTGGTATTTATTCAGAACTTTTACCACATGACTTAAGCATTGAAAAGATCAAAAAAATAGCCCCTAAGGGAATCATCTTTTCTGGTGGTCCAAACAGTGTTTACGACAAGGGTGCTTTAAAAGTTGATCCTGAAATTTTTAAGCTTGGTATTCCAATTTTGGGGATTTGTTATGGGATGCAGCTGATGAGTTACGATTTAGGCGGTAAAGTTGAAAAGGCTGATAACTCAGAATATGGCCGTGCTGATATCGAAGTAACTGATCCTAATGCAGTTTTGTTTAGCGGCTTGCCAAGAGAGCAGTATGTGTGGATGAGTCACGGTGACTTAGTAACTAAGGCTCCAGAAGGCTTTACTGTAACTGCTAAGAGCAAGAATTGTCCAATTTCTGCAATTGCTAACGATGAAAAGAAGTTCTATGGAATTCAATTCCATGCTGAAGTTCGTAATTCCGAATATGGTTTAGATATTTTGAAGAACTTTGCATTTAAGGTTTGTGGTGCTGAAGCCAACTGGACCATGGATGACTTTATCGAGATGCAAGTTGATGAAATCCGTAAAAAAGTTGGCGATAAGCAGGTCATCTTGGGCCTTTCAGGTGGAGTTGATTCTAGTGTTACAGCTACTCTTCTTCACAAGGCAATTGGCGATCAACTAACTGCGATTTTTGTTGATCACGGGATGCTTCGTAAAGACGAAGGCGACCAAGTGATGAAAGCTTTGAACAAGGATCTTGGGGTTAACATCATTCGCGTTAATGCACAAGAACGTTTCTTGAACAAGCTTAAGGGAGTAACTGATCCTGAACAAAAGCGTAAGATCATCGGTAAAGAATTTATCGAGGTCTTCAACGAAGAAGCTAAAAAGTTAAAGGATGTGGATTTCTTAGCCCAAGGTACTTTGTATACTGACGTTATTGAGTCAGGAACTAATACTGCTCAAACTATTAAGTCACACCATAATGTTGGCGGTCTTCCTGAAGACATGCACTTTGAATTGATTGAACCACTTCGTAAGCTGTTCAAGGATGAAGTTCGTGAACTTGGTGAAAAGCTCGGTATTCCCCATGACTTGGTATGGCGTCAACCATTCCCAGGTCCAGGACTTGGTATCCGTGTTATTGGTGAAGTTACTGAAGACAAGCTGAAGATCGTGCGTGAATCAGATGCGATTTTACGTGAAGAAATCAAGAATGCTGGTCTTCAAGAAGATATTTGGCAATACTTCACAGTTTTGCCAGGTATTCGTTCAGTTGGTGTTATGGGAGATGGCCGTACTTACGACTACACCATCGGTATTCGTGCCGTAACTTCAATTGATGGGATGACTGCAGACTTTGCCCAAATTCCATGGGATGTTTTGAGCAAGATTTCTACTAGAATCGTAGATGAATGTAACCACATTAACCGCGTAGTTTACGATATTACCAGTAAGCCACCTTCAACTATTGAATGGGAATAAAAATGAAAGACTCGCAAAGTTAAATTTGCGGGTCTTTTTTGTAGGGAATGTTATAATGCGAGTAAATATTATTCCATTTTTGTGAGGAGAAAAGTCAATGAAAATAGAAATTCCAACTATGAATGGATTTATTCCAGATTGTTACAGTAAATTTGCCAATGCTGATCAAAAGATTGACGGAAAGCCAAGTAGATCTTTTCCAATTTTCATCACGGATGCACCTGATAATGCAAAAACTTTAGCTGTCTATTTTAGAGATTTTGATTCAGTGCCAGTTTGTGGATTTACTTGGATTCACTGGTTAGCTGCCAATCTTCCGGTTCAAGATGTTCCAGCTAATGTTAGTCATTTTAAGAATAAAAGCATCGATTTTGTTCAAGGAAATAATAGCAATATTAGCAAATTTTTAGGCGGAAATTCTGGTACAGTTGAAGGATATACAGGCCCGATGCCTCCAGATAAAACACACTATTACACATTGACTGTGTATGCATTAGATACGAAACTTGACCTAAAAGATGGCTATTGGTTAAACGACTTTTTGCGTAAAATGGAAGGTCATATAGTTGATCGTGCGACGATTTCAGTTCCAAGTAGAGCACAATAAGCATCGAAAGTATTTGATAAAAGTCCGTGATTAATCTCGCGGACTTTTTACATATTATTAATTTAGAAGAGAATTATGATTACATATCAATCTTATTTTTGTATAAATGATGCTATAATACTGTTAGTAGATTTATAAAATAGGCAAATATACTGAAAAGGTGAGATTAAATGACTAATAATACTAAAAGAATACAAGCTAATGTTGATAAAAAAGTGGCTCGCCAAGCTGAAAATGTAATTGCTGAATTGGGGTTAACGCCTACTGCTGTCATTAATTCTTTGTATAAGAAAATTGCAGCAACAGGAGAAATTCCATTTAGTTTTAAGTTAACCACAGAGCAGCTAGCAGATATTAGATTACGTGAAGCTACTGATACTCGACCAATTAAGGAAATAAAAACTAAGAGAGATTTAGAGGATTTCTTTAATGAAGATTAATGACATATATACAGCTTATGTTTCTTGGACTCAAGGTGGTAAACGACGTCCAGTCTTAATAATTCAAGAAAATAATACTGATGTGTTAGTATTCAAAATAACATCTAAATATAAATCTAAATCATCACATGTTCAAAAATATTATTATCCACTTATAGACTGGAAAATTTCAGGATTAGTCAAGCCATCATATGTTGATACGATGTCTCGAGTAAGATTATTGAAAGATGAGGTTAGCTTTTACTATGTGGGTCGGTTATCTGTTCGTGATAGAATTGGTTTAGCTGAATTTATTGAAAATCTGCTATAAATTAAATAAAAAGGAGATCAGAAGACCTCCTTCGCAGCCCGCTTTAGGAGCGGTGACAAAATTATAATTTTGGTAAATGCCTACTCAATAACTCGGTCAAAAGTTATGAATTGAGCGGCGTTTTTGTTTATTTTTTGTTGTGATGATCAATATATGTTAGCAAAGCTAACACAAAAGTACCAAACAGCGGCATTAACGAGATGGCCTCGTAGCCGCTCATCTGGCTGAACCCTTTCCAATTGATGTCGGACCATAGGTCTCACCTCCGGGAGGAAAAACAGCCACCGCTCATAAAATTTTCTGCGGATATAATTATAGCGAAAATTTTTTTGCAACAGAATATAGACTAGTTAAAAAGCGCGCGATTAATTTCGCGGGCTTTTACTATTAAACTTATTCTGCTTTTTCCTTAATAAAAAAATATGTAAATAGACAATAGATTATAATTCCTAAATAAAGAACATTTGTAGAACTAAAAGCAGGTTCAATAAATCTACTAACAATGTAGTCTATACCTAAAATACAAAAAATATAGATCCAGCTCCCGTAAACAAATAATTTGTGTAAGTTAGATGGTAGATGCTTTCTGTATTTAACTAAAAGAGAAAGATAACGAAGTTGCACTATATAAGATATAAAGAAATATGCGGCTCTACTGAAAATTGAAAAAGTTATTCCCCAGGCAATAAGAGAGACTGTGCCGTTAGAGTTGCTGAGTCCACTAATTACTGGTCCAACAATAGCTAAGACTGCTAGGATGCATGATAAAACTAAATACTTATCATTAGTATGGTGAAATGATTGAATAGTAGACTTTAATCTCTTTTTCTCTTCCATAAGATTAAAATTTTGGTTATTTAGATTCTTAAATTCACGCATAATAAGAAAACTATAAACTAGAAGACCAAATGCAATTGCAAGAACTACAATGGTCGTAGCAAATCCAATAAGTGAAATGATTAATTGCATTTCATCACTGACACCTATTAGGAACCCTGAAAGAGCACTGCAAAAACTAATACATGCTGGACTGAAAATAGCAAGAGCTATTGATATAGCGCGTAATTTTGAGCTCTTCTTAGCAGTAGATAGATATTTTTGAACCAATTCATCAGGTAAAATAGGTAGTTTATCTTCTGCGGGAATATCTGCTGTTTTAATTTCAAAAGATGGAGCACCACTTTTTAGTAAATAATCTGTGGTGACGCCAAATAATTCTGATAAGCTAACGATTTTTTCAATATCTGGAATTGAT
>CATLCE010000006.1:0-74017 GCA_949888035.1 Lactobacillus johnsonii
TAATTTGAATTGGACTCTAATTTATCCAGGTCCCTTATTTAATGGAGATAAAACTTCCCATCCTTTAGTAAAAAATGCAGCGTCTGGATATAAGATGCCTGGTGCTCCTAGAACCAACCGAGCCGATATTGCTGCCGTCATGTTAGATCAATTAAATAATAAATCAAGTTATAAACAAAAATTAATTATGTGTTCAAAACAGGAGGACTGAAAATGAACAACACACCAAAATTAAAGGAGATGTTATTAGCAAGTCACTTCACAGTAGCTATCACAGGAGCTGGAATTTCCAATAGTTGCGGAATTGCAGATATGGAAAAGATGAATGTCTTAAATGCTATCGAAACTTCTTTAGCTCCCCTTGTTCAGATGCATCCCGAACGTTCTTACAATTTATTACGTAAATCGTTTTTAAACGGAATTTTCGAAAAAGGACCTTCTCTAACTCATCGTAAAATTTCTACTTTAGAAAAAGATGGGTTAATACAAGGTACAATTACTACCAATATTGATCATCTACATTCTTTAGCTGGTTCAACACAAGTAGCAGAAATTCAAGGTTCATATGCTATCAACAAATGCTCTCAATGCGGACATCATAATGATAATATTGAAATTTGGAACAATGGGCATGCACCCCGATGCTCAAAATGCAATGGCTTAATGTTATCCTTTCCTGTTTATTCTCATGTTGGTGTATATGAAGAGGCAATGGCCCAAGCTAAACAATGGATGACAAAAGCTGAGTTAGTGCTAATTGTTGGCTCTAAAGGAAACTATAGTTACTACTTGAATAATTTATCTCCCTCAACCTCTATTATTCAAATAAATCCTCAAGTAACTCAATTTGATAACATTGCTACACTAAATATAAAAGATGAAGCCGATAACGTCTTCAAAAAATTATAAATAATATTATACGCAAGCTAAAAAATACTTCTATATATTTTCCTGTTGTTGAATATCCCCGATATTCTGTCAACAGGATTTTTTAATACAAAAAGTGATACTTCTCACTTATTTAGAACCTTCAATTTAATAAAAGGGATGCCTATTTTCTTTTAATTATTGTAAAGTTTACAAATTATCAACTAATAAACTTAATCAACAAAAAAAGCATCCCACTTGGGAATGCTTTTTGTATAAATGTAAATTCGAAAATTAACGCTTTGAGAATTTCGGGTTAGTAAAACTAGAATAATTTTCCACTTCATTGGATTCTAATCTACAATATTCCATATAGTTTTTATTCAAATTACATATGATCATATGATATGGAAGAAACTTGAACAAAATTCTTGTAGTTGGAAAACTTTGTGACTAATTGTGACCATTTTACCGATTATCTTACTAAACTTCATCCTTTTTAGGATGGAGCTTTTTTAATTTTAAAAATTTATATTGTAAAGATAACAGTTCGCACAATATCAACACAAATCCACATACAATTCCTACTCGTAACCACTCCCAAGAAATTACGTTACGAAAAATTACTCCACATAAAAAGAGAAAACAAACGAAATAACCACTCCATAACTCATTTCTTAACTCGCGTAAACTTTTTCCTGACTTCATCTAGTTCTTCCTCCGCATAAAATATATTTCAGTAATATATCATAGTATAGTAGACAAATCCACCCTTCTTATAACATATATTTGCTTTTATACCAAAAAGATAAACCAAGATTTTATAGAATAATTAGAGGTTGTATTTTACTGAACTTTCACCTTGTGTAGAGGAAGTTTTTTATTGACATATTAATAGAATTTTACAGATAAAATTGTTCACACAAACAGAAAATTATCGTGCTTCTTTAAAATAAAAACCTTGAGATATTACTAACTTTTCAGCCACTTCTCTTTGATTAGCGGTTAAATTATAAAAACTTAATCTCATTCCACCTTCAAATAACATCAACGCCAAATTATCTTTATCTATTAATGCAATTTTTAAACCTGATTCTTCATGCAGACAAAAGTGTTTAATAATTTTGCTTATTTCCCTATATTCTAAATAATCTAGTAAATTTTCATGAAGTAATCTATTTAGCCTTTCATCTTTATAGTCAACTTCATCTAAATAAATTTCTGACTCATAATAACTAACTAATCCCATGATTATCCAGGAAATTTTCTTAGAATAGTCATTATAATATTCTTCTTGCATAAATGTTTCAAATTCATCAAATTTATCATTATCAAATTGAAAAGTCTTTGGGAAAAAGTCCAAATATGCTATCATATATTCTCTTTCATCCACCTGATCTAAAATATCATCTAATTTACTTTCTAACAATTCTTTATAAACTCCTATAAATCTTCAACTAAATTTATCTAACAAAAAAAGCATTCCACTTGGGAATGCTTTTTGTATAAACGTAAATTCGAAAATTAACGCTTTGAGAATTGAGAAGCTTTACGGGCCTTCTTCAAACCTGGCTTCTTTCTTTCCTTCATTCTTGGGTCACGAGTTAAGAAACCGGCCTTCTTCAATGGACCACGGAAATCTGGGTCTACTTCAAGAAGAGCACGTGAAATACCGTGACGGATAGCACCGGCTTGGCCAGAGAATCCACCACCATTAACATTAACTAATACGTCGTATTGACCTTCAGTTTCAGTTAAAGTTAAAGGTTGTTTCAAGTCCTTTACCAAGTTAGGGAATGGAATGTATTGATCAACATCTTTATTATTAACAGTGATCTTACCGTTACCTGGTACTAAACGAACGCGCGCAACTGAATCCTTGCGGCGACCAGTACCTGCGTATGCAGCTTGTTGTGCCATTATTTAACCTCCTAGATTAATTTATTAATGTCTAACTTTTCAGGTTGTTGTGCTTCTTGCTTGTGATCTTCACCAGCATAAACATGCATCTTCATGAATTGCTTGTGGCCAAGAGTATTGTGTGGAAGCATACCTTTAACTGAAATTTCAACCATCTTAACTGGGTTTTCAGCAAGTAACTCACCGTATGATACGGACTTCAAGCCACCACGCCATGATGAGTGGTGGTAGTAAAACTTGTCAGTTGCCTTCTTACCAGTCAACTTAATCTTAGAAGCGTTGATGATGATAACGTTGTCACCTGTATCAACGTTTGGGGTATATTGAGGCTTATTCTTACCTCTCAAAATAGTGGCTACAGCAGTTGAAAGACGACCTAAAGATACGTCAGTTGCATCAACAATGTACCACTTACGTTCAATTTCACTAGATTTTGCTAATGGTGTAGTACGCAATGTAAATTCCTCCGTTTATTTGTAGTTTGAAAACAATAAGTTTCCGGGGCCTATCGTGGACAAACATACTATACTAGAGTACGTCCTTTTTAGAAAAAAGTCAATTATAAATCAAGATCTTGGCGGTATTTTTTAGGTAATTCATCATAAAAAACATGGTATAAATACAAACCACTGGCTTGAGCAGTTTCTCGAACTTCTTGTCGATTTTTGGCGGCAATTATTCTAGGAAAATCATCAACTGGACGTTTACCGTTACCAATTTCCAAAAGCGCTCCTACTAAGATTCTAACCATGTTATACAAAAATCCTGAGCAAATGAAATCAAAAACGATTTCATTCTCTTTCTCATCTTTTTCTACGTTCACATAATACATGGTTCTAACCTTATCAATAATTTGACCACCACTAGCTGCAAAACTAGTAAAATCATGCGTCCCTATTAAATCCTTAGCCGCTATCTGCATTCTTTCCACTTCTAAAGGATAAGGATAGTGTCCCGTATAAAATCGCTTAAACGGGTTTACAAAGCGATCTAAGCTTACTCGATAACGATACCACTTGCCCTTTGCACTATACCTTACATGAAAATCTTCACTAACAATTTCACATTCTTTAAAAATAATATCCATCGGCATCATTGAATTTAGTGCCAAAATCATTCGATCAGCTGGAATCACATTCCCCGGATAATCAAAGTGAATTACTTGACCCAATGCGTGCACCCCTGCATCTGTTCTTCCCGATCCTTCAACTATTACACGCTTTCCTTTAGTCATTTTTTGAAGGGCTTTCTCAATTTCTCCTTGAACAGTCCGCTGATTAGGTTGCATTTGAAAGCCATGAAAAAGATGACCATCGTAGGCCATCGTCATTTTATATCTTGTCGTCATCTCTACCTTGTCCTAAAAATCAACAATAATCCAACTAAAATTATAAAATATACCAGACAGATCAAATCATATTTAGACCATCTTAAAATTCGATAGCGGCTTCTTCCTTCGCTTCCTCTGTATCCGCGCGCTTCCATTGCGGTTGAAAGTTCAACTGCGGTTTCTAAGGATTCAATAAAAAGCGGAACTAATAAAGGTGCGATAGCTTTAGCCCGTTTAATCAATCCCCCATCATTAAAATCTGCTCCTCGCGACCGTTGCGCATTCATGATTTTTACAGTTTCATCAAACAACGTAGGCACAAATCTCAGCGCTATTGACATCACCAGCGCAATTTTATCGACTGGAACTTTCAAATATTTAAGTGGCGCTAGTAGCCATTCCATTGCATTTGCAATTTCCAGGGGCATTGTCGTTAAAGTCATTACCGTAGATATTAAGATTATTAATGTAAATCTAATAAAAATATAGATCGCATTGGTAATTCCGTAACTTGAAATCGTAAAAATGGACCATTTCCAATACGTTGTTCCTCCACTAGTGAAGAACAATTGCAAAAGCGACGTAAGGAATATCAGCCAAATCAAAGGCTTTATTCCATCCCAAAAAACTTTTGGTCGTAATTTCGTCGCATACACCGCTGCTAAACTAAAGATTATTAAAATGCTATAGGTAATCCAATTATTTGCTAAAAAAATAATCAAAATAAAGAAAATTGTTGCAAGTAATTTTCCTCGAGGATCCATTTTATAAATAAGCGAGTCGCCTGGGATATATCGCCCAATTAAAATTTTACTCACAAAATCACCCCTTTACATTTTTCTTTATTTCATTAACCAATTCATCCAAAGTTAATGGTTCATCTTCAAACTTATAATTTGATAGCTTAGATGCAAATTCGGTTGCCGTGGGTTTTAAGACTTGATGCTCTTTAAGCCATTCATTATCTGAAAATACTATTTTAGGACTCGCATGTTTAATTAATTTACCGCGTTCCATAACTAATACATCATCGGCATAATTCGCAACATCGTCCATATTATGGGTAACTAAAATAACCGTATGACCAGCTTTTTGATATTCTTTGAATAATTGCATCATTTGTTTTCTTGCATGAGGATCAAGTCCAGCTGCTGGTTCATCCAAGCATAAAATATCCGGTTCATAAGCCATTACCCCTGCAATTGCTACCCGGCGCATCTGACCTCCTGATAATTCGAACGGTGAACGAGAAGCTATCTCTTCTAGAAGACCTACTTTTTTCAACCACTTCTCAGCTAAGCTATAAGCTTCTTTTTCAGAATAACCAAAATTTTTAGGACCGAAAGCAATATCATCAATTACAGTATTTTCAAATAATTGAGATTCAGGAAATTGAAATACTAAACTAACATGGCGGCGTAAATTTTTTAAATGCTTATTTGTTGTTGCAGGAGTAATGGTGTAACCTGCAATTTTTATTTCACCTTCGCTAGGCTTAAATAAAGCATTAAAATGTTGCATTAAAGTGGATTTCCCACTTCCTGTGTGCCCTATAATAGCAGTAAAATTACTATCTTTTAATTCAAAATTGACATTATCCAATCCCTTTTTTTCTAAAGGAGAATCTGGTGAATAAACGTAACTTACATTTTTGAATTCAATTGACATAAAAACTTCACCAACTTTTCTTCCGAATTTATATAATCAGGAACTGAAATTCCAGCTTTGGATAATTTATGTTTTAATTTAAAAGCAAATGGAACATCTAAACCTAATTCTTTTAATTGATCTACTTTATTAAAGATTTCATTTGGAGTTCCTTGGTCTACTTTTATTCCATCATTCAAAATGATAACTTGATCAGCTAATTGGGCTTCATCAATATCATGAGTAATAGATAAAATAGTAAGATTGTCACGTTTTTTCATTTTCAGAATAATATTTAAAATATTTTGTCTACCTTCAGGATCAAGCATCGAAGTAGACTCATCTAATATTATAATTTTAGGATGAACTGCAAGAACTCCAGCAATAGCTACACGTTGCTTTTGACCACCTGAGAGATTACTTGGTTCACTATTAATATAATCTGACATGCCCACACTTTTAATAGCTTCTGGCACAATTTTTAGCATTTCATCACGAGGAATTCCACGATTTTCCAATCCAAAAGCAACATCATCTGCAACGGTAGCACCTACAAATTGATTATCTGGATTTTGAAATACAATACCTACACGATCTCGGATCTTCCATACATTTTTTTCATTTAGCGGGATATCATCTACAATAATTTTTGATTTTTCTTGATCATCTGGAATCAACAATCCATTGATAAGCCGTGTTACTGTTGATTTTCCGCTTCCATTACGACCTAAAATTGTCGTCCAAGAGCCTCTTTCAATATTCAAATTTATATTTTTTACTGCAGATTTTGTGGCTTCAGGATAAGTAAAAGTCACATTTTTAAATTCTATAATATTTCTATTCAATATTTTCACCGCCTTAAAACTCCTTTAATTGTACCAGAAAAAAGAGTAAAAAAAATCACCCATGAAGAGGGATGATTTTCATCATCTAAGCTAGACTAAGCAAAATTGCCATCATCATCGCGCTTATTCTCACTTTCATGGATAATTCTTAATAGCTATTAAGTTGTTTGGTATTCAAAAATTAAACTAATTCAAGAATAACCATTGGAGCAGCATCACCTTTACGAGCTAATGCTAACTTCATAATTCTGGTGTAACCACCATTACGGTCTTTGTAACGAGGTGCAATATCGCTGAAAAGCTTTTGCAATGCTGACTTAACAACAACTGCATCTTCTTCTTCTTTAACATCTGCGATTTCGTCACGTACAAATGCAGCAGCCTTTCTTCTTGCAGCTAAATCGCCACGCTTACCTAAGGTAATCATCTTTTCGGCTGTCTTACGAATTTCTTTAGCACGTGCTTCAGTTGTAACAATGCGTTCATTAATGATCAATTGAGTAGTCATTTCTCTAAGCATTGCTTTTCTATGTGCACTATCGCGACCTAATTTACGGTATGCCATGAGTTTGCCTCCTTTATTTGCCTACTTAGTTAATCTTCTTGACGAAGTGAAAGTCCTAAGTCAGCTAATTTGTTCTTAACTTCTTCCAATGATTTACGTCCTAAGTTACGTACGCGCATCATATCTGCTTCAGTTTTATCAGTTAACTCTTGCAAAGTATTAATTCCCGCACGCTTAAGGCAGTTATAAGAACGAACTGAAAGGTCAAGCTCTTCAATAGTCATTTCAAGCTTCTTTTCTTTCTTATCGTCTTCTTTTTCCACCATAACTTCGCTAAATTTAGTATTTGCATCTGCAGATTCAAACACTTTAAAGTGTTCTACCAAAATTTTAGCTGCAAAACTAAGGGCGTCATTAGGCTTGATTGAACCGTCAGTCCAAATCTCTAAAGTGAGCTTGTCAAAATCGTCTCTCTTACCAACACGAGTTGATTCTACTTGATAGTTAACCTTTTTAATTGGTGAGAAAAGTGAATCAACAGGAATAACGCCAATTGGCATGTCTTCACTCTTATTGTCACTTGCAGGAACATAACCGCGGCCATTCTTAACTGCGATTTGCATATGCAAATGTCCACCTTCAGCAATGGTACAAATATATTGATCCGGGTTCAAAACTTGAACGTCTGCATCAACTTTAAGATCATCAGCAGTAACAGTGGCAGGACCTTCAACGTCCAATTCAATAACTTTTTGTTCATCTGAAAGAGACTTTAATTCAAGTTTCTTTAAATTCAGAATGATCTTAGTTACATCTTCTCTTACGCCAGGAACTGTTGCGAACTCGTGTAAAACGCCATCGATTTGTACATAAACAAGTCCTGTACCTGGAATAGAAGTAAGTAAAACTCTACGTAAAGAATTACCTAAAGTTGTACCAAAGCCTCTTTCAAGTGGTTCAACAACAAACTTACCGTAAGAATCTTCTTGTTCAACAACGGTAATATTTGGTTTTTCAAATTCAATCATACTAGGCCCCTTTCAAAACGTAATGTCCCATTAGGACAAAATTAAACACGACGACGTTTTGGTGGTCTAGAACCATTGTGGGGAACTGGCGTAACGTCACGAATTGCAGTGATTTCAAGACCAGTTGCTTGAAGTGATCTAATTGCAGATTCACGACCAGCACCAGGACCTTTAACTGAAACTTCTACATGTTTCATGCCTTGGTCCATTGCACTCTTAGCTGCTGCTTCAGCTGCCATTTGAGCTGCAAATGGAGTAGACTTACGACTACCCTTAAAACCTAATGCACCGGCTGAAGACCAAGCAACTGCATTACCTTGAACGTCAGTAATCATGACTAAAGTATTATTAAACGTAGAATGAATATGAGCAACGCCGCTTTCGACATGCTTCTTCACACGACGCTTACGTGCTGTTTTAGGCATCAATAAACCTCCTTATAACTAATTAACGGTTTCTCTTAGTACCCTTACGAGTACGAGCATTGTTCTTGGTATTTTGACCACGAACTGGAAGTCCGCGACGATGACGCATACCACGGTATGAACCAATATCAACTAAACGCTTGATATTCATGCTGACTTGACGACGTAAGTCACCTTCAACACGGTACTTGTCAACTTCTGAACGAAGCTTTTCTTGATCTTCTGGAGTCAAATCCTTTGAACGAATGTCTTCAGAAACACCTGCATCTGCACAAATTTTCTTAGCTGTTGGTTCACCAATACCATAAATGTATGTTAAAGCGACAACGACTCTTTTATCTCTTGGTAAGTCAACACCAGCAATACGTGCCATAAATTGCACCTCCTATTTTATTTTTAACCTTGACGTTGCTTGTGCTTTGGATTTGCTGGGCAAATAACCATAACACGGCCATGTCTCTTAATAACTTTACAATGTTCACACATTGGTTTAACAGATGGTCTAACCTTCATGTTTACCTCCGTTATTACTTTATAAATCGATACGTAATTCTACCTTTAGTTAAATCGTATGGAGATAATTCTACAGTAACACGATCTCCGGGTAAAATTCTAATGTAGTGCATTCTAATTTTACCGGAAACATGTGCTAAAATAATAGCTCCATTTTCCAATTCAACTTTAAACATAGCATTAGGTAAGGTATCTACTACCTTACCTTCTACTTCAATGACATCATCTTTTGCCAAAGTTGTTCCTCCGCAATTAAACAGTCATACTTTGAAATTATAACACGGATTTATAAATATACAAGCACGAAGCTACTGTTCTTTACTTAATACCGCATCAATATCTTCAAAGACTTTTTCTGGAGTTTGTTCACCGTTAATTACAGTAAGCAAACCTTTATTTTTATAGAAGTCCTTCAAAGGTGCATTCATCTTTTCATTCACTTCAAGACGATTCTTAACTACTTCCGGCTTATCATCTTCACGTTGATAAAATTCATGACCACCACAGCGATCACAAGTACCTTCTACTTTAGGTTTCTTTGAAAGCTTATTATAGGTTGCGCCACAATTCTTACACATGAATCGAGCTGATAAACGTTCAACTAAAACATCTTCGTCTACTTCAAGCGCAATAACATTAGTTAAAGGCTTATTTAAACGTTTAGTAATTCCATCTAAAAGTTCTGCTTGGACAGTAGTTCTTGGAAAACCATCTAAGATAAAACCTTCTTTAATATCAGGTTGACTTAAACGTTCTTCAACTAGTTTAGCAGTAACTTCATCTGGTACCAAGTTACCCTTGTCGATATAACTTTTAGCTTCAAGACCAACTTTGGTCTCATTAGCCATTGCTTCCCTAAACATATCCCCAGTTGAAATATGAGTTAAGTGATATTTATCAACAATTCGCTCGGATGCTGTACCTTTACCAGCACCTGGCAAACCTAAAAGAATTAAGTTAATCATTTTTTCGTTCCTATCTGATGAATCCAACATATTCTCTCTTCATTAACAATCCGTTAATTTGGCGAGATAATTCTAAGACAACACCTATTACAATTAATAGACTTGTTCCTCCCAAACCAATAGAACTTGGTAAGTTCCAGAAGTTTGTAGCCAACTGTGGTAAAAGTGCAACTAAACCTAAGAAAACTGAACCAACAGTTGATAATTTCATTAACATTTTTGAAATATAATTTTGAGTATCTTTACCTGGCCAAACACTTGGAATATAAGCACCTTGTTTTTGCAAGTTTTCAGCTAGCTTCTCAGGGTTAACCTGAACAAAAGCATAGAAGAATGTAAATAAAATAATTAAAAGTGTATATATAATTACTCCAGGGGTGGTCTGTAAACTAAAAATATTAGTTAGCACTTTAAACCATTGTTGATCGCCATGGTTTCTTTGAAAGGCCATTAAAATGGTTGCCGGTGTAATAATGAATGAACTGGCAAAAATAACCGGAATAACTCCAGATACATTAACTTTTAATGGTAGAAAACTTTCTGAACCACTGATAGTCGCTCTTCTAGTATATTGAATTGGAATACGACGAACAGCTTGTTCAACCCATGTAACAAGTTGAGTTACGATAAGGATTGCTACAATAACCGCGATGAAGAACAAGATACCTTGCCAACGATCACTAGCACTATTATTAATAATTTCTTCCTTATAAATTTGCCATAATCCTGCTGGGAGACGAGCAATGATACCTGCAAAAATTATTACTGAGATACCATTACCCAAACCTTTATCAGTAATTTCATCACCCAGCCAAGTTAACAACATTGTTCCTGCCGTCATGATAATAGCAATTTCAATATAAGTTTGAGGAGTTTGATTTTTAACTAGCCCCATTTGGGTTAGTGCGTTAAAGCCTAACGTAATCCCAATACTTTGTACAAAGGCAACACCAAGTGCTAACCATCTTGTAACTTGATTGGTTTTACGACGTCCAACTTCACCTTGTTTACCCCATTCAACTAATGTAGGAACAATGTCCATTTGCAACAATTGAATAACAATTTGTGCGGTAATGTACGGGGAAACACCCAATGAAAAAATTGAATAATTATCCAATCCCCCACCAGATACAGTATCTAGCATAGGAACCAAACCAGTTTGTGCTACTTGAGTGATCGCCTTTGCATTAACACCCGGAACAGTAATATTAGCTCCGATGCGATATAGCAAAAGAATAAAGAGAGTGAAGTAAATCTTCGTTCTAATTTCTTTATCCTTAAAGGCGTTCTTCAAGGTCGAAAACATTAGATCACCTCAACAGTTCCGCCAGCGGCTTCAACTGCTTTTTTAGCAGCTTCAGAAGCTTTGTTAACCTTTACAGTTAACTTAACTTTTAATTCACCGTTAGCAAGTAACTTAACACCTGATAATTCTTTCTTTACCAAGCCGTTTTCCTTAAGGTTTTCAATGGTTACTTCTGAACCATCTTCAAACTTGTTCAAATCGTCTAAATTAATGATTGCATATTCTTTACGGTTAACATTATTGAAACCACGCTTAGGCATAGTTCTGAATAAAGGCATTTGTCCACCTTCAAAACCTAAACGAGTATGACCGCCTTGACGAGCTAATTGACCCTTTTGACCACGGCCAGAAGTTTTACCGTAACCACTTGAAGTACCACGACCAACACGTTTTCTTGCGCGACGTGAACCTTCAGCAGCATGTAATTCATGAAGCTTCATTAAATCGGCACCTCCTTGATATTCTATTTATTAATCTCTTCAACAGAGATTAAGTGAGCAATTTTCATTAACGCACCACGGGTAGCAGCGTTATCTGGAAGAACAACGGTACTGCTTACTCTACCTAAACCAAGAGCTTTAACGATCTTTCTTTGGTTTGGTAGACGGTGGGCAACACTTCTAATTAAAGTAACTTTTAAATCAGTCATCTAAAATCTCCCTAATCTGCGCTCTTTACTTGGCGAAGCTTTTCAACTTCTTCACTAGTTCTAAGCTTCTTTAATCCATCAATAGTTGCACGAACAACGTTGATTGGAGTGTTGGAGCCTAGTGACTTAGAAGTAACATCTGAAATACCAGCCATATCCATAACGATACGTACGGCACCACCAGCTGCAACTCCAGAACCAGCTTCAGCAGGCTTTAATAAAATGTTACCTGAACCATAGTGACCGATAACTTCATGAGGAATAGTAGTACCAACTTTAGGAACGTTGATCATTTTCTTCTTACCATCCTCAACGGCTTTACGGATTGCTTCTGGGACTTCTTGAGCCTTACCAGTACCAAATCCTACACGACCCTTTTTATCACCAACGACAACTAAAGCAGCAAATCTCATACGTTGTCCACCTTTAACAACCTTGGTGACACGATTAATAGCTACTAATTGATCTTCGATATCGTCTTTGTTTCTACGATTATTGCGAGAATCGTTGCGGTTTGCCATCTGTTATTCTCCTTTCCTAGAATTCTAATCCGTTTTCACGTGCGGCATCTGCCAAAGCTGAAATACGGCCGTGGTATAAGTAACCACTTCTATCAAATACAACGTTTGAAATGTTTTTAGCCTTAGCTGCTTCAGCAATAGCTTTACCAACAGCTGCAGCTTGATCTACTTTGTTTGCATCTTCTGATACAGTCTTATCCAAAGTTGAGGCACTTGCAAGCGTTACACCCGCTACGTCATCAATTAATTGAGCGTAGATGTTTTTGTTTGAACGAAAGATACTTAAGCGTGGGCGCTCAGCAGTACCAGAAATCTTACCACGAATACGTTTATGACGCTTTAAGCGTAATTTGTTTTTATCTGGTTTTGAAATCACAATTTCACCTCAAAAATAATTAACTATTACTTACCAGTCTTACCTTCCTTACGACGTACATATTCGTCAGTGTAACGAATACCCTTACCCTTATAAGGTTCTGGTGGACGTACATCGCGGATTTCAGCTGCAAATTGACCAACATTTTGCTTAGAGATACCTTCTACTTCAATATCAGTTGCTGAAGTTGTTTTTACAGAAACGCCTTCAGGAGCAGTCAATACAACTGGGTGAGAATAACCAACATTTAAAGTTAACTTGTTACCTTGAGCTTGTGCACGGTAACCAACACCAATTAACTTCAAAGTCTTCTTGTAACCATCAACTACACCTTCGATCATTGATGCCAAGTTAGCTCTTTCGGTACCGTGAAGAGCCTTATCACTTTCACTTGAACGAGTGAAGTTAATCTTACCATCTTCTTGATTGAAAGTAATCTTTGGATCAAAATATCTAGTTAATTCACCTTTTGGACCCTTAACAGTAATGTCATCACCATTCTTAGTAACAGTGACACTGTCAGGGACTTCAATAGTCTTTAAACCAATACGACTCATTGAGTGTTCTCCTTTCTGTCAGAATTACCAAACGTAGGCAATAACTTCGCCGCCAACGTTCTTTTGTCTAGCTTCTTTATCGGTAATTACACCAGCAGAAGTAGAAACGATGGCAATACCTAAACCGTTAAGAACCTTAGGTAAGTCTTCAGCACTTACATAGTTTCTAAGACCTGGCTTAGAAATACGCTTTAAGCCTGAGATGACACGTTCTCCGTCTGGACCATATTTCAAGAAAATCTTGATAATACCTTGCTTGTTATCATCTGCAATTTCGTAATCGCGAATGAAACCTTCATTCTTCAAAATTTCTGAAATAGACTTCTTCATGTTTGATGCAGGAATTTCAACTGAATCATGCTTTGCCATGTTGGCATTTCTAATTCTAGTCAAGTAATCTGCGATCGGATCTGTCATGACCATTTATGCTATCCTCCTAACCGTATTACTACCAACTAGCCTTTTTAAGACCAGGGATTTGACCCTTGTGTGCTAATTCCTTTAAGCAAATACGGCATAAACCGAACTTACGGTATACGGAGTGTGGACGACCACATCTCTCGCAACGTGTATATTCGCGTGAAGAGAATTTAGCAGGACGACGATTTCTAATTTTTTGTGATGTTTTAGCCATTAATGTCCTCCATTATTTTGCAAACGGCATACCAAATTGACCTAAAAGTTCACGAGCTTCTTCATCAGTGTTGGCAGTAGTAACGATAACAACATCTAAACCTCTAGTACGGTTTACCTTATCGAAATCGATTTCTGGGAAAATCAATTGTTCCTTGATACCCAAAGTGTAGTTACCACGACCATCGAATGAACGAGTTGAAACACCGCGGAAGTCACGAACACGTGGAAGAGAAACATTGATTAACTTGTACAAGAAGTCGTACATTCTATCGCCTCTAAGGGTTACCTTAGCACCAATAGACATACCTTCACGTAATCGGAAGTTAGCGATTGATTTCTTAGCCTTAGTAATTAATGGCTTTTGACCTGAGATCAAAGTCAATTCTTCAACTGCTTCGTCTAAGTTCTTAGCGTTGGAAACAGCATCACCAACACCCATGTTCAATACGATCTTGTCGATCTTTGGTACTTGCATAATTGAATCGTAGTTAAACTTTTCTTGTAATGCAGGAACTACATTTTCTTTGTAATCTTGAGCTAAATAACTTGCCATTTGTGTCCTCCCCTCTACTTCTTATCTTCTGCCTTTGAAATTACTTTAACGTTTGATGCGTGGATTGAACCTTCTGATTCAACTACTCCACCATTAGCATCAGTTTGTGAAGGCTTTTGGTGTTTCTTAATCATGTTTACGCCTTTAACAACCACACGATTCTTCTTAACGTTAACAGAAAGAACAGTACCTTCTTTACCTTTATCTTTTCCGGCAATAACTTTTACCTTGTCACCAGTTTTAACAAACATCAGTGCACCTCACTAACAATTATAAAACTTCAGGAGCAAGAGAAACGATCTTCATAAAGTCGTTCTCACGCAACTCACGTGCAACTGGCCCAAAGATACGAGTACCACGTGGGCTCTTATCTGCATTAATAACTACGCCAGCGTTTTCGTCAAATTTGATGTATGAACCATCTTCACGACGTGCGCCTGATTTTGTTCTAACAATGACAGCTTTTACGACGTCACCCTTTTTGACAACGCCACCTGGTGTTGCTTGTTTAACAGTAGCTACTACGATGTCACCGATGTTACCGGTCTTACGCTTAGAACCACCTAAGACTCTAATAACCAAAAGTTCTCTAGCACCAGAGTTATCAGCAACCTTTAAACGAGATTCGTTTTGAATCACTGTATAATCCTCCCCTCACTAAATCCGCAAAATTAAACAGATTTCTTAACAATCTTAACTAAACGGAAGCGTTTTGTACGAGATAATGGACGGGTTTCCATGATACGAACAGTATCGCCAACTTTAGCTTCATTATTTTCGTCTTGTGCATAGTATTTCTTTGAATACTTAATACGCTTGTTGTAAACAGGGTGGTTCTTGTAAGTATCAACAACAACAGTAATAGTCTTGTCCATCTTATCAGAAACTACACGACCTTGATATACGTGACGACGATTTCTTTCGTTTGATTCGCTCAAGTTAATAGCTCCCTTCCACTAATTTTCTTCTAATGCTTTTTCGCTAAGAATTGTCTTAATTCTTGCGATATTCTTACGGACTTTGTTCAAGCGAGCGGTATTTTCTAATTGACCCGTTGCTTGTTGGAAACGCAAATTGAAGAGTTCTTCTTTATATTGCTTTTCTTTTTCTAACATTTGATCAGTGGTTAATGATCTGATATCTTTAGCCTTCATTAGAATTGCCACCTACTTCCGAACTTTTAGTCACAAATTTAGTCTTGATTGGCAACTTAGTTGAAGCAAGTCTTAAAGCTTCACGAGCAACTTCTTCAGAAACGCCACCAATTTCAAATAAAATCTTTTCTCTCTTAACTACAGCTACCCAACCAGCTGGTGCACCTTTACCTGAACCCATACGTACACCTACACCTTTAGCAGTGTATGACTTTTGAGGGAAAATTCTAATCCAAACTTTACCGCCACGCTTCATGTAACGAGTCATAGCTACACGAGCAGCTTCGATTTGACGGTTAGTAATCCAATGTGATTCGAGGGCTTGTAAACCATATTCACCAAAGGCAATGGTCTTACCACCTTTAGCAGCACCACGCATCTTACCACGGAATTCACGACGGTGTTTTACTCGTTTTGGTACTAAAGGCATTACTTATTTCCTCCCTTCGCTGGCTTTGAAGCATTCTTATTCTTACGAGTAGGTAATACTTCGCCACGGTTGATCCATACTTGGACACCAATTTCACCATAAGTAGTGAATGCATTTACCCAAGCGTAATCAATATCAGCTCTTAAAGTTTGTAATGGAACACGTCCTTCTGTGTGCCATTCTCTTCTTGCCATGTCGGCACCGTTCAAACGACCTGAAGTTTGAACCTTAATACCCTTAGCACCGGCACGCATAGATCTTTGAGTAGCTTGACGCATAGCACGTCTGAAAGCAATACGAGCTTCAAGTTGACGAGCAATACTATCAGCAACTAATTTTGCATCAAGATCTGGCTTCTTAATTTCAACAATATTAATATGAACTTGCTTATTAGTCAAGGCATTTAATTGCTTTCTAAGGGCTTCAACTTCAGAACCACCCTTACCAATTACCATACCTGGCTTTGAAGTATGAATAGAAATATTAATTCTATTAGCTGCACGTTCAATTTCTACAGTGGAAACAGAGGCATCCTTTAATTTTTCTGAAATAAACTTTCTAATCTTAAGGTCTTCATTTAAGGTTTCCTTGTATCCTCTGTCAGCATACCATTTTGATTCCCAATCACGGATTACGCCGAGACGAAAACCATTTGGGTTAATCTTTTGACCCATTAATATACCTCCCTTAATCGTTCTTTTCTGAAACTACTACAACCACGTGGCTAGTTCTCTTGTTAATTGGAGAAGCCATACCCTTGGCACGTGGACGGAATCTCTTCAAAGTTGCACCTTCGTTTACGTAAGCTTCAGATACGTAAAGGTTAGCACTTTCAAGATCATAGTTGTGTTCTGCGTTAGCAATAGCTGAACGAAGAACCTTTTCAACGATTGGGGAAGCAGCTCTAGGCGTAAATTCCAAGATTGCTAATGCTTCAGCAACGCTCTTGCCACGAATTAAATCTACTACTAAACGAGCTTTTCTAGGAGCGATGCGAACAGTTCTTGCTTCAGCCTTAGCTGAACTAATTTGTTCTGCCATTTAGATGTTTCTCCTTCCTCTAAGCCTTTCCTGTGGCTTTATCATCGGTGCTTCTGTGTCCATGGAAAGTTCTAGTTGGAACAAATTCACCTAATTTATGACCAACCATGTCTTCAGTAATGTAAACTGGGACATGTTTTCTACCATCGTAAACAGCTATAGTCAAACCAACAAAGGAAGGGAAAATAGTTGAACGACGTGACCAAGTCTTAATAACTTGTTTCTTGTCTGCATCTTGTTGAGCATCAACCTTCTTTAATAAGGATGCGTCAGCAAAAGGACCTTTTTTAATACTACGGCTCATTAATTAACCCTCCTTCTATTACTTGCTACCTTTACGGTGACGAATGATTAACTTCTCGCTAGCCTTCTTAGCATCTCGAGTCTTGATACCACGAGCCTTCTTACCCCATGGAGTCATAGGTTGTGGACGACCAACAGGTGCCTTACCTTCACCACCACCATGTGGGTGATCGTTAGGGTTCATTACAGAACCACGTGATTGTGGACGCTTGCCCAACCAACGGCTACGACCAGCTTTACCTAATTGAATTAATGAGTGTTGTTCATTACCAACAGTACCGATAGTTGCACGGCATGATGACAAAATCTTACGAACTTCACCACTTTGTAATCTTACTAAAGTGTAGTTACCATCATTACCTAAAACTTGTGCACCAGCACCAGCACTTCTCACAAGTTGGCCACCCTTACCAGGCTTTAATTCAATATTGTGAATTGAAGTACCAGTAGGAATATTCTTTAATGGTAAAGTGTTACCTGGCTTAATATCTACATTTTCACCAGATTCAACTACAGCACCAACTTTTAAGCCCTTAGGTGCTAAAATGTAAGCCTTAACACCATCAGTGTAGTGAAGTAAAGCAATGTTAGCAGTTCTATTTGGATCATATTCGATTGCCTTAACAACTGCTTTTGCATTATCCTTATTACGCTTAAAATCAATAATACGGTACTTTTGCTTGTGACCACCACCACGGTGTCTACTTGTAATATGACCGTATGAGTTACGACCTGCAGTGTGTGATTGTGATTCAAGCAAGGTACGTTCTGGCTTGCTCTTAGTAATCTCAGCAAAGTCGGAAGAAGTCATATTACGGCGACCATTTGTGGTTGGCTTATAAACTTTAATAGCCAATTGACTGACCTCCTATTACTTGTTGTCTTCTTTATTTTCGTCTTGGAAAATCTTAATGTCGTTTGAGTCGTTAGTTAAAGTAACGATAGCCTTTCTACGGCGAGCAGTTTTACCAAAGTAACGACCAACACGCTTATCCTTGCCGCGAACGTTCATAATGTTTACGCTCTTAACCTTTACATCAAAGATTTCTTCAACAGCATTACGAACTTGAGTCTTGGTAGCAGTTAAGAGCACGTCAAAGGTGTACTTCTTATCATCCATCAAGTTCGTAGACTTTTCGGTAATGACAGGTCTTAAAATGATATCACGTGCATCCATTAAGCCAATACCTCCTCAATCTTCTTCACAGCATCTTGAGTTAAGATTAACTTGTCAAAGTTAACTGCATCTTCAACATTTAAGCCGTTAACTGGAACAACCTTAACATTAGTTAAATTTCTAGCAGAAAGTTGTACGTTTTCGTCGTCAGAAACAACTAAAACCTTGCCTTCAAGCTTTAAGTTAGTCAACATTGAAACTAATTCTTTAGTCTTTGGAGCTGACATAGTCAACTTATCCAATACAACTAAATCATTGTCAATTAACTTTTGGGAAAGAACTGACTTAATAGCCAAACGACGTTGCTTTCTTGGCATTGAGTATGCGTATGAACGTGGAGTTGGTCCAAATACAACACCACCACCACGCCATTGTGGTGATCTGATAGAACCTTGACGAGCACGACCTGTACCCTTTTGTCTCCAAGGCTTCTTACCACCGCCACGAACGGCAGATCTGTTCTTAACTTTTGAAGTACCTTGACGCTTACCAGCTCTTTGTCTAATAATTGCGTCAAATACAACACTTTCATTAGGTTCGATACCAAAAACGCTATCGTTTAAAGTAACTTCACCAGAATCCTTACCGTTTTGATCAATAAGTTTTAAATTAGCCATTCTAGTCCTCCTTCCTATTTATCAGCTTTTACAGCCTTTGAAGCAGACTTAACAGTGATTAATGAATTCTTAGCACCTGGAACGTTACCCTTGATCATTAATACGTTCTTATCTGCAACAACTTTTTCAATTACTAAGTTTTCAATGGTAACTTGCTTTACACCCATGTGACCTGGCAAACGCTTGCCCTTTGGTACACGGTTAATGATTGAACCCATTGAACCAGGAATTCTGTGGTATCTTGAACCGTGAGTTTCTGGTCCTCTTGATTGGCCCCAACGCTTAATGTTACCTTGGTATCCATGACCTCTTGTAGTACCAGTAACGTCCACGACGTCACCTTCCTTAAATGTATCCACAGTGACTTCTGAGCCTACTTCGTAATCCTTAAGCTCAACACCGCGAATTTCTCGAATGAAGCGCTTAGGTGAAGTCTTTGCCTTTGCAGCATGACCTTGTTCTGGCTTGTTGCTCAATACTTCACGCTTGTCTTGGTAACCTAATTGAACTGCTTCGTAACCATCTGATTCAACAGTCTTAACTTGCATAACAACGTTAGGAGTTGCTTCAACAACAGTTACAGGAACAAGGATACCATCTTTAGTAAAGATTTGAGTCATACCAACTTTTCTTCCTAAGATTCCTTTGGTCATGTTTACACCTCTTTCTATTTAAATTACAATTTAATTTCGATATCTACACCGCTTGGAAGATCAAGCTTCATTAATGAATCAACAGTCTTAGGTGTTGGATTCAAAATATCAATTAAACGCTTATGTGTACGCATTTCGAACTGTTCACGTGAGTCCTTGTTCTTGTGTGGTGAACGAAGAACAGTGTATAAAGTTCTTTCTGTTGGAAGAGGAACTGGACCTGAAATTTCTGCTCCAGTTCTCTTTGCAGTAGCTACGATCTTAGCAGCTGATTCATCGAGAATACCATGTTCGTAAGACTTTAGTCTAATACGAATTGATTGACTTGCCATTAAATTACCTCCTTAACGTCTTCTTTAATAAGATGACTAGCTCGACAAAAATTCCCCGCACGCCTCTGTGGCAATGCAGCCTGGCGTGCCGCAACCTTTTGCGTCAACGCATTACAACAATTGTGCCCCGAGGATAGACGTACCCTTCAAATGCACAAAGACTATTGTACTTGGTATAACCTTAAATATCAAGGTTTTCATGTACTTTTCTTGATTTTTTTAAATTAAAAAAGAGATATTGGATTTACCAAATATCTCTTTTAGTATCAAAATGTTTTAATTATTCTGCGTTAGTTCCACGCTTTTTAATAATTTCATCTTGAATTGATTTAGGAGTTGGAGCGTAGTGGTCAAATACCATAGTGAAAGTACCACGACCTTGAGTTGATGAACGCAAAGTAGTTGCGTAACCAAACATTTCAGCAAGTGGAACCATAGCATTCAATACCTTAGCACCAGCTCTATCTTCCATACCGTCCATAGTACCACGACGAGCGGTAATTGAACCCATAACGTCACCTAAGTATTCTTCAGGAGTAGTTACTTGAACCTTCATAATTGGTTCCAAGATTACAGCGCCAGCCTTAGAAGCAGCATTTCTAAGAGCAAGTGATGCAGCAACCTTAAATGCAGCTTCTGAAGAGTCGACTTCGTGGTAACTACCATCGTAAAGCTTAGCCTTAACATCGATTAATGGGTAGCCTGCAAGAACACCATTCTTCATAGCTTCTTGTAAACCAGCGTCAACTGAAGGAATAAATTCACGAGGAACAACACCACCAACGATAGCGTCTTCAAATTCGTAACCTTTACCTTCTTCATTTGGAGTAAAGTCAATCCAAACATCACCGTATTGACCCTTACCACCTGATTGACGAACGAACTTACCTTGAGCCTTAGCTTCCTTAGTGAAAGTTTCACGGTAAGCAACTTGTGGTTCACCAATAGTTGCTTCAACGTGGAATTCACGCTTCATACGTTCTACTTCGATATCTAAGTGTAATTCACCCATACCAGAAATCAAAGTTTGACCAGTTTCTGGGTTAGTTTCTGCACGGAAAGTTGGATCTTCTTCAGTAAGCTTTTGTAAAGCAACATCCATCTTATCACGGTCAGCTTTTGATTTAGGTTCAATAGAAACTTGGATAACTGGATCTGGGATTTCCAAACTTTCCAAAATAAGTGGACGCTTTGGATCAGTTAATGAGTCACCAGTAGTTGTGTTCTTCAAACCAATAGCACCAGCAATATCACCTGAAAACACTTCTGGAATTTCAGTTCTTGAGTTTGCGTGCATTTGAAGCAAACGACCAACACGTTCACGAGAATTCTTTGAAGAGTTCAATACGTATGAACCTGATTCAAGAGAACCAGTGTAAACACGGATGAAAGTCAAACGACCAACAAATGGATCAGTAGCAATCTTAAATGCTAAAGCAGCAAATGGTTCATTGTCGTTAGCTCTAAGTTCTACTTCATCACCAGTCTTAGGATCATGAGCAACGTAAGGTTTTACGTCAAGTGGTGATGGTAAGTAATCAACAACACCATCAAGCATCATTTGAACACCCTTGTTCTTAAATGCTGACCCTGCGTAAACTGGGAAGAATTCCAAATTAATGGTTGCTTTACGGATAGCAGCCTTCAATTCATCATTAGAAATTTCTTCACCGCCAAGGTATTTTTCCATGATGCCGTCATCAACATCAGCAACTGCTTCAATTAATTCGTTACGACGCTTAGTTGCTTCTTCCCTGTATTCATCAGGAACTGGAACAGTATCCCACTTTGAACCAAGCTTATCTTCGTCATAGATATCAGCAACCATGTTGATTAAGTCGATAACACCTTCAAAAGTATCAGCTGAACCGATTGGCATTTGAACTGCATGTGCGTTTGCGTTTAAACGTTCATGAAGTGACTTAACTGATTTATCAAAGTCAGCACCAATCTTATCCATCTTGTTAACAAAAACAATACGAGGAACACCGTAAGTTTCAGCTTGACGCCAAACATTTTCAGTTTGTGGTTCAACACCGGCTTGCGCATCAAGAACAGTTACAGCACCATCAAGAACACGAAGTGAACGTTCTACTTCGATAGTGAAGTCAACGTGTCCTGGGGTATCGATAATGTTAATTCTGTAATCTTTCCATTGAGCTGTAGTGGCAGCTGAAGTGATAGTGATACCACGTTCCTTTTCTTCATCCATCCAGTCCATTTGTGAATCACCTTCGTGAGTTTCACCAATTTTGTGGATCTTACCAGTGTAGTAAAGGATACGTTCAGTAGTGGTAGTCTTACCCGCATCGATGTGGGCCATGATACCAATGTTACGTGTCTTTTCTAATGGAAATTCACGCTTATTAGCCATAAATAAAGTCTCCTCTTAAAAATACAAAAGAACAAATTAGAAGCGGTAGTGTGCAAATGCACGGTTTGCTTCAGCCATACGGTGAACATCTTCACGTTTTTTAACTGCTGACCCAGTGTTGTTTGAAGCGTCGATGATTTCGTTAGCTAAACGTTCATCCATAGTGTGTTCATTACGTAAACGTGCGTATGAAACAAGCCATCTTAAACCTAAAGTAGTTCTTCTTTCTGGACGAACTTCAACTGGGATTTGGTAGTTTGAACCACCGATACGACGAGCTCTTACTTCAAGAACTGGCATAACGTTGTTCATTGCTTCTTCAAAGACATCAAGTGGTTCCTTACCAGTCTTATCCTTAACAATAGTGAAAGCATCGTAAAGGATTGAAGATGCCTTAGCTCTCTTACCGTCGATCATTAAGTGGTTGATCAACTTAGTAACGAGCTTTGAGTTGTAAACTGGATCTGCTAAAACGTCTCTCTTAGTTACATGTCCTTTTCTAGGCATTATTTAACTCCTCCTTAACCTTTCTTAGTACCGTACTTAGAACGGCTTTGCTTTCTGCCATCAACACCTGCAGTGTCAAGAGCACCACGGATAATGTGGTAACGTACACCAGGAAGGTCTTTTACACGACCACCACGAATTAAAACAACAGAGTGTTCTTGCAAGTTGTGGCCTTCACCTGGAATATATGCAGTAACTTCGATCAAGTTTGAAAGACGTACACGGGCATACTTACGTAAAGCTGAGTTAGGCTTCTTTGGAGTCATAGTACCAACACGAGTTGCTACCCCACGCATTTGTGGAGCTGGGTTGAATACTAATTCCTTCTTCATACTGTTGTAACCGTAGTTCAAAGCTGGTGACTTTGATTTAGTCGTCTTTGAGTGACGGCCTTTTCTTACCAATTGGTTAATGGTTGGCATTAATTGTTTCCTCCTAAAAATAACTATTTTGTTCACACATCCGGGAGTTTCTTTTTACCCAGACAGATTGTTCAAAACATACAATGACCATTGTACTCGCTTTTGACAATAAATCAAACTCTTTTGGATAAAAAAAGATAAAATTTATTTTTTTACGTACTTATAACTGAGGTGATTATTTGTTTTTTATAAATTTCATGATTGGTGCCTGTTTAGCTTCGCATGCAGGTGTAATTTGCGACCGCTATTTAAAAGAAGATTTTCTCTTAACTCGTTCTAAATGCAATTTTTGCCAAACAGAACTCTCCTTGTTAGCAGAAATTCCCCTAGTATCATATATAGTTTTAAAAGGAAAATGCAGTTATTGTGGAAGCCCCATTCCACCTCTGTATTTTTTCATAGAACTTATCGGAGGATTGGCTTTTTTAAAACTGGATCTTTTAAATTTATCAAATATTTATTTAGCTATTTTCTTATTTTATTTATTAGTAATAGTTTGTTTTGATTATCAAAAGCAAGAGTTTCCTAGTATCTTTTTAATTCCACTTTTTTCAGCCGCTTTTATTTATTGGCTTCAAACTTCTCCCGCATATTCTTTAATTGATGCTCTTGAGTTTTTCCCAATTTGTTTAATTTTATTAATTTACACCTTTTTTCATAAGTTAGGAAGCGGAGACTTAATAATCTACATTATATTAGCCCTAATGTGGAATCCGCACTTTGCTAATCTTGCTTTTTTAGTGGGAGCCATTTTTTCTCTAGTTCATTACTTTCTAGAATATAAGTACCGTTCAAGAACACAGCCTTTTGCCTTTATTCCTTATATCTACTTAGGATTAGTTAGTGGTTTACTTTCTTTCTAAACAAAAAAGCACCTATTCAAATTGAATAGATGCTTTTCTTTTACCTAAATTTAAGCTTCAGGCTTTTTATCTTTATCATTCATTTGCTTTTCAATGTCAGCAATTGAATAAACAGATTTTGATTTTTCAACATCAGCTTGTGGTTCCATGCTACGGTAAACCGGCATACCAGTACCTGCTGGAATAATCTTACCGATAATAACGTTTTCCTTAAGTCCAAGCAATGGATCATTCTTACCTCTGATAGAAGCATCAGTAAGCACACGAGTAGTTTCTTGGAATGAAGCAGCAGACAAGAAACTGTTAGTTTCAAGGGCAGCCTTTGTAATACCCAAAATAATACTTTGTGCAGTTGCTGGAATACCACCAGAAATAATAACTTCCCTGTTACGGTCACGGAATTGACCAATATCCATAACTTCACCTGGCAAGATGTCAGTTTCACCTGGATCAAGAACACGAACCTTTTGAAGCATTTGACGAGTTAATACTTCGACGTGCTTATCAGAAATATCTACACCCTGCATTCTGTAGGCCTTTTGAACTTCAGCTAAGATGTACTTTTCAGTAGTTAAAGTATCAGTAACTTGAATTAATTCCTTAGGATCAACAGAACCTAGAGTTAATTTGTCACCACGGTGAACTTCATCACCTTCGCCAACGGCAACTGAAGCAGTGTAAGGAACACTGTAACTTCTGGTATCAATCTTACCCTTAACAGTAATTTCGCGAGTGTGTTCAGCTGGGTTTTCTTGAATAGAATCAACGATACCATCAACTTCAGAAATTGTAGCACGACCCTTAGGGTTACGAGCTTCAAACAATTCTTGCACACGAGGCAAACCTTGAGTAATATCTTCAGCACCGGCAACCCCACCGTTGTGGAAAGTTCTCAAAGTAAGCTGAGTACCAGGTTCACCAATTGATTGAGCGGCAACAGTACCTACTGCCTCACCAACTTCAACTTCTTCCCCAGTTGCTAAGTTCATACCGTAACACTTACGGCAGACACCGTGAGGAGTATCACAAGTTAAAATTGAACGAATTTCAACGTGAGTTACACCAGCATCACAGATCTTACGAGCCATCTTTTCGTCCATCATTACATCAGGACCAACAATAGCTTCACCGGTCTTTGGATCCTTAACAGTTTCAGCAGTGAAACGACCAAGCAAACGATCAAATAATGGTTCGATCATTTCATCACCTTCCATGATTGCATGAACGGTAATGCCACGATCAGTGCCACAATCATCTTCACGAATAATTACATCTTGAGCTACATCAACAAGACGACGAGTCAAGTAACCTGACTGAGCAGTCTTCAAGGCGGTATCAGTCATACCTTTACGAGCACCGTGAGTGGACATGAATAATTCCAATACAGACAAACCTTCCTTGAAGTTTGAAGTAACAGGAATTTCGAACAACCCACCGTTAGGAGTGGCCATCAAACCACGCATACCAGCTAACTGAGTAAAGTTTGAAATGTTACCACGGGCACCTGAGTCGGCCATGACTGTAATTGGGTTACGTGGATCATAAATTTGAGCAATTTCATTTTGAACTTCATCTTTACATTGATTCCAAATATTAATTACTCGGTCATGACGTTCTTGTTCAGTGATAAGTCCACGTCTAAATTGCTTAGATACTACATCAACTTGCTTGTGAGCCTTAGCTACCTTATCATCCTTATCAGTAATTTCTGGAACATCGTTCATACCGATAGTAATTCCGGAAATAGTTGAACTAGTGTAGCCTAAAGTCTTCAAATCATCAAGATATTCTGAGGTTCTTTGAACCTTGTAGTACTTGTAGATAGTGGCAATAGAATCTGACAAGAAGCCCTTCTTGAATGGATTTGCAATTAAATCATCGGCAACTTCATTAATTTTAGTGTGGATATCTTCACCTTCGTTTAAGAAGTACTTAGCGCTAAGTGGATTATTCAAGTTTTCCTCTGTAGGTTCATTAATGTAGAAGTAATCTTCAGGGAAAATTTGATTGAATACAATCTTACCGTAAGTAGTAATGAAGATTCCATGTTCATGACCCTTAGGCCATGGCTTTTCAGGCATTGAATCTGCAGACATACCAATAATTGTATGGTAGTGAATGTCGCCATTTTCGTAAGCTACAGCTGCTTCTGCAGGAGAGCTAAAGATCATACCTTCACCTTCACGGCCCTTTTCAGCTTGAGTTAACCAGTAATTACCAAGTACGACGTCCTGTGATGGAGTTACGATTGGCTTACCATCCTTAGGTGCCAAAATATGGTGAGCTGCAAGCATGAGCAAACGTGATTCCGCAACAGCTTCATTTGATAATGGAACGTGAATGGCCATCTGGTCACCGTCGAAGTCGGCATTGTAAGCTTCACAAGCAAGTGGGTGCAAACGAATTGACTTACCTGGTACCAAAACTGGTTCAAAGGCTTGGATACTCAAACGGTGCAAAGTAGGTGCACGGTTCAAAAGAACTGGACGTTCCTTAATTACATCTTCAAGTACATCCCAGATATCGTCATCTTCACGATCAATCTTACGCTTAGCATTCTTGATGTTAGATGCAATCTTACGCTTAACCAATTCGTGCATTACAAATGGTTTGAATAATTCAAGAGCCATTGGACGAGGAACACCACATTGATAGAATTTCAATTTTGGTGAAACATCGATAACTGAACGACCAGAGTAGTCAACACGCTTACCAAGCAAGTTTTGACGGAAACGACCTTGCTTACCTTTAAGCATGTGTGAAAGTGACTTAAGTGGACGGTTACCTGGTCCAACAACTGGACGACCACGACGACCATTGTCGATCAAGGCATCAACAGCTTCTTGAAGCATACGCTTTTCGTTTTGAACGATAATGTTTGGTGCATTTAAATCAAGCAATCTCTTTAAACGGTTGTTACGGTTAATTACACGTCTGTACAAATCGTTCAAGTCAGAAGTAGCAAAACGTCCACCTTCAAGTTGAACCATTGGACGCAAGTCTGGTGGGATAACTGGAACAGCATCCATAATCATCCATTCTGGCTTGTTACCAGAATTCTTAAATGCATCCAAAATGTCCAAACGACGAATTGCGCGCGTACGCTTTTGACCAGTTGCAGTTTGAAGTTCTTTCTTTAAAGCTGCAACTTCTTTAGCCAAGTCAACCTTTTTAAGCAATTCACGGATAGCTTCAGCACCCATTTTTGCTTCAAAACGATTGCCATACTTAGCTTTTTGTTCACGGTATTCTGCTTCAGTTAACAATTGCTTTGGTTCAAGATCAGTATCACCTGGATCAATAACAATGTATGCAGCAAAGTAAATGACTTCTTCAAGAAGTCTTGGAGAAATATCCAAAACTAAACCCATTCTTGATGGAATGCCTTTGAAGTACCAAATATGAGTTACTGGGGCAGCTAATTCAATGTGGCCCATTCTTTCTCTTCTTACTTTAGAAGAAGTAACTTCAACACCACAACGATCACAAACGATTCCGCGGTATCTAACACCCTTGTACTTACCACAAGCACATGACCAATCTTTAGTTGGTCCAAAAATTCTTTCATCAAATAAGCCATCTTTTTCTGGCTTTAAAGTACGGTAGTTGATGGTCTCAGGCTTTTTAACTTCACCATATGACCAGCTTCTGATCTTGTTAGGTGATGCAAGACCAATTTGCATACTTTCAAACTTATTTACGTCGATCAAAAGTTTAACCTCCTACTATTTAGAAACCTTGTCGTCTGAATTGTCTACAGGTGTATTTTCTGGCTTATCTGCAGACTTATTATCTTCTTTTGTAGTTTCTTCGGCTAACTTCTTCTTTTGTTGTTCTTCTGCCATACGTGACAAGGTATCAATATTCAAATGTTCATTTGAATCATCATTCATATCACGTAACTCAATTTCCTTATGGTCTAAGTCAAGAACTCGAATATCTAATCCAAGAGATTGTAATTCTTTAACAAGAACACGGAATGATTCAGGAACACCTGGCTTAGGAATTCTTTCACCCTTAACAATAGCTTCATATGCCTTTACACGTCCCACAACGTCATCTGACTTGTAAGTCAAGATTTCTTGCAATGTGTAAGCTGCACCGTAAGCTTCAAGAGCCCAAACTTCCATTTCACCAAAACGCTGTCCACCAAATTGAGCTTTACCACCAAGTGGTTGTTGAGTAACAAGTGAGTAAGGTCCGATTGAACGTGCGTGAATCTTATCATCAACCATGTGTGTAAGCTTCAAGTAGTGCATGATACCTACAGATACACGGTTATGGAATGGTTCACCAGTACGTCCATCGTAAATAACTGTCTTACCATCTTTATCAACACCAGCTTGACGAACAGTGTTCCAAACATCTTCTTCTGTTGCCCCGTCAAATACAGGAGTAGCAACGTGAATACCTAAATCATTAGCTGCACGACCTAAGTGAAGTTCAAGAAGCTGTCCAATGTTCATACGTGAAGGCACACCCATTGGGTTCAAGCAGATATCAACTGGAGTACCATCTGGTAAGTATGGCATATCTTCTTCTGGAGCAACCATAGCAACAGTACCTTTGTTACCGTGACGACCAGACATCTTGTCCCCAACTTGAATCTTTCTCTTTTGAGCGATGTAAACTCTAACCATAGTGTTAACACCTGGTGAAAGTTCATCGCCGGCTTCACGAGTATAAACCTTAACGTCTTGAACGATACCGCCACCACCGTGTGGTACACGAAGAGAAGTATCACGAACTTCACGAGCTTTTTCACCAAAAATAGCGTGAAGTAATCTTTCTTCAGCAGATAATTCAGTTACACCCTTTGGAGTAACCTTACCTACCAAAATGTCGCCATCGTGAACTTCAGCACCGATACGAATGATACCTTCAGCGTCTAAGTCCTTCAAAGCATCTTCACCCACGTTAGGAATTTCACGGGTGATTTCTTCAGGACCAAGCTTAGTGTCACGTGCTTCTGATTCGTAGTCTTCAATACTAATTGAAGTGTAAACATCATCTTTTACCAAACGTTCTGAAAGCATGATGGCATCTTCATAGTTGTACATGTTCCAAGTCATGAAGGCAATAACTGGGTTTTGACCCAATGCAAGTTCCCCATGATCCATAGTTGGACCGTTAGCAATAACATCGCTCTTGTCCACATGATCACCTAACTTAACATTAGGAGTTTGGTTATATGACTTAGAGTTATTTGAACGACGGTACTTTTCAAGAACATACTTATCTAAAGTACCATCTTCACGTCTAACGCGAACTTCATTAGCATCAACATATTCAACAGTACCAGCAGCCTTAGCAACTAAAGCAGCACCAGAATCGTGGGCAGCACGGTATTCCATACCAGTACCAACAAGTGAACTGTGTGGATTAATTAAAGGTGCAGCCTGTCTTTGCTGGTTGGCACCCATCAAAGCACGGTTAGAGTCGTCGTTTTCAAGGAAAGGAATACATGCAGAAGCAACTGACACAACTTGTTTAGGAATAACGTCCATGTAGTCAATCTTATCTGGAGTAACTTCGACGTTATCTTCCTTATGACGAGCTAAAATCAAGTCATCCTTGAATGAACCATCGTCATTTAAGCGAGTGTTAGCTCCGGCAATAATGTAGTTATCTTCAACATCAGCAGTTAAGTAGTCAATCTTATCAGTAACTTTGTGAGTCTTCCATGAAACACGACGGTATGGAGTTTCGATGAAGCCATACTTGTTGATGATTGCGTAAGAAGCAAGTGAGTTAATCAAACCAATGTTAGGACCTTCAGGTGTTTCAATTGGACATAAACGACCATAGTGAGTGTAGTGAACGTCACGAACTTCATATCCGGCACGATCACGAGTCAAACCACCAGGCCCTAAAGCTGACATACGACGCTTGTGGGTCAATTCACCTAATGGGTTGTGTTGGTCCATGAATTGTGAAAGTTGTGAAGAACCGAAGAATTCTTTGATACTTGCAACAATTGGACGAATATTAATCAATTGTTGTGGTGTAACAGTTGAAGGATCTTGGATTGACATTCTTTCACGAACGACACGTTCCATTCTTGCTAAACCAATTCTAAATTGGTTTTGAAGAAGTTCCCCAACACGACGAATACGACGGTTACCAAGGTGGTCAATATCGTCAGTAGTACCAATCTTGTCTTGAAGAACTAAGAAGTAGTTAATTGAAGCCAAAACATCGGCTGGAGTTAAATGCTTAACTTCCTTATCAATGTGACCATTTGACATTAACTTAACTACACGTTCAGGATTTACTTTTGAGTAAACCTTAATTTCTTGAACTGTAATTGGGTCTGGCAAAACACCTTCCTTTGAAGGTTGGTAAGTTACCATCTTAAAGTCATCACGATCAAGGTACTTTTCAAGAGTATCCATTACTTCATGAGTAACCACAGTACCCTTCTTAGCAATAATTTCACCAGTATCTGGATCAGCCAAAGTTTCAGCTAAAGTTTGTCCGTATAAACGATTCTTAAGTGAAAGTTTCTTATTAATCTTGTAACGACCAACTGGAGCTAAATCGTAGCGACGTGGGTCAAAGAATCTAGCGTACAAAAGAGAACGAGATGAATCAGTAGTCTTAGGTTCACCTGGACGAAGTCTTTCGTAAATGTCCTTCAATGATTCAGCAACACGTGAATCTGCAGGATTCTTGTGAACATCTTTATCTAAAGTAAATTGTAAAGTGTCACTTTGACCAAACATTTCAATAATGTCGCTGTCTGAGCCAATACCCATAGCTCTAATAAGCACACTAAGTGGAAGCTTACGAGTACGGTCTACACGTACATAAGAAACATTCTTGGCGTCAGTTTCGTATTCAAGCCAAGCACCACGGTTAGGAATAACAGTAGCACCAAAGATTTGACGACCATTTTTATCATAATCACCTGAGTAATATACACCTGGTGATCTAACTAATTGAGAAACAATGACTCTTTCAGCACCATTAATAATAAATGAGCCTGATTCAGTCATTAATGGCAAATCGCCAAAGAAAACATCTTGAGTTTTAATTTCACCAGTTTCTTGATTAGTTAACTTCAAAGTAACGTGCATAGGTGCAGCATAAGTTGCATCATGATCACGTGCTTCATCAACTGTATACTTAGGCTTTTGAAGCTTATAACCTACATATTCTAATGAAAGCTTACCTGAGAAGTCACCAATTGGCATAATGTCATCAAAGACTTCCTTAATACCTTCATCAAGAAACCACTTATATGATTCGGTTTGAACATCAGTCAAGTTAGGTAGTCTCAATACTTCTTTAATTCTTGAAAAACTACGTCTTGTACGATGTTTACCGTAGTTCACTACGTGTCCATTTAACAAGGAAAAACATCCTTTCTGTTAGAGAAAGCAAATATTACATTTCTGTTACAAAATCAAAAAGCATGAAATTTGAGCATAAAAAAGACAAAAACAACTAAAAGTCGTTTTTGCCATTATCATTTTGCTGGACAATAGATCAGCAAAATCCTGAACTTCAGCCTTTTAAATCAGCAACTAATATACTATAAATTTATAGATTTGTCAATAATTAACTGTTAACTTTTGACTGTTTCTTTTTTATCAGTTACAACTTCAAATTTCAACTTATCGTGTGAGCTACCAATCTTCAAAGTTGAACCTGGTTTTAATTCTCCACCGATTAACATTTCGGCAATTTTATCTTCAATATCATTTTGAATTGCACGACGAAGTGGACGAGCACCCATTTCTGGGTCATAACCATCTTTGGCAAGTTTATCCAAAGCTGCACGTGAAATCTTCAAGTTTACGCCTTGTTTATCAAGACGAGCTGCCAATTTATTAGTTAAAAGACTAACAATTTGACGAAGTTCTGGCTTGTTCAATTCATCAAAGATGATTGTTTCATCAATTCTGTTCAAAAATTCTGGACGGAAGAATTGCTTGAGGGCTTGACGAACACGATCTTGGCGCATCTTGATTTGATTTTCATTATCTGCATTAAATCCAACTGCGCTAGTTTCAAAAATACTTCTTGAACCCAAGTTAGACGTCATGATGATAATTGTATTTCTAAAGTCAACTTTTCTACCTTTAGAATCAGTCAAGAATCCTTCATCAAGAACTTGCAACAATAAGTTAAAGACATCAGGATGAGCCTTTTCAACTTCATCGAGTAAAACTACTGAATATGGATGACGACGAACTTGTTCAGATAATTGGCCACCCTCTTCATAACCAACATAACCTGGAGCTGAACCAATTAATTTGCTGTTGGCAATTTGATCCATGTATTCAGACATATCAATTCTAATCAAATTGTCTTCTGAGCCAAACATTGCAGCAGCCACAGATTTGGCAAGTTCTGTCTTACCAACACCAGTTGGCCCCAGGAATAGGAAAGATCCAATAGGACGTTTTTCATCCTTAATTCCACTTCTACTACGACGAATTGCACGAGAAACTGCAGAAACAGCTTTATCTTGGCCAATAACACGCTCATGTAAAATCCCTTCTAAGTGAGCGAGTTGGCGGCTTTCATTGCGCTTCATTTGAGTAACTGGCACACCGGTCCAACTAGAAACCACTTTAGCAATATCTTCTGGTTTTACAACGGCCTTTGAACTAATTTGTTCATCCACTTGTTCAGCAATTTGTTCACGCTTCAATTGCAAACTATTTTGCTTATCTTGAAGTTTAGCAGCCTCTACAAAGTTTTGATTGGAAGCAGCTTCATTCTTTTGATCGATAATTTTCTTAATTTGTTCGTTGATCTGGTTTAAACGAATATTGGATCCAGCATTATTTTGGATCTTAACAGCCGCTGCAGCTTCATCAACTAAGTCAATAGCCTTATCTGGCAAGAAACGATCAGAAATGTAACGTGAAGAAAGATCAACCGCATCTTCTAAACTAGCATCTGAAATAGTTACATGATGGAATTTCTCATATTTTGGTCTTAAACCGTTCAAAACTGCTAAAGCATCTTCCTTTGATGGTTCATTTAAATGAACTTGTTGGAAACGACGAGCTAAAGCCTGATCTTTTTCAATGTATTTTTGATATTCATCAAAAGTTGTCGCACCAATCATTTGAATATCACCACGAGCAAGAGAAGGTTTCAAAATATTAGCCGCATCAATTGAACCTTCCGCTCCACCAGCACCAATCAAAGTATGCATTTCATCGACAAAAAGAATAACTTTGCCGTCTTTAGCGATTTCTTTCAAAATCTTCTTAACACGATCTTCAAATTCACCACGGTATTTTGTACCAGCAACTAAACTGCCCATATCTAGAGCCATTACTCGCTTATTGAGCAAATCTGCTGGCACTCTCTTGTTCACAATTTCGGTAGCAATGGCTTGAGCAACTGCCGTTTTACCAACACCAGGTTCTCCTACTAAAACAGGATTATTCTTAGTTCGACGAGAAAGAATTTGAATCACGCGCTTAATTTCCTTATCACGGCCAATAACAGGATCGATTCCGCCATTTTTTGCACGTTCATTCAAATTAACACCAACACTATCCAAAGTTGGCGTTGTACTCTTCTTTTGTTTAGGTTGATTTCCATTTAAGGAAGAATTATTTAGCCAATTAGAAGAATCTCCAAAATCATTGTTATCTGAATTAGTTCCTAAGCTATTTTTGATATCTTCTCTCAAATGATCCAAATCTACATTCAAGCTCTTCAAAATCATTGCAGATAAAACTTGCTCACTCGCAATCAATCCATACAAAATATGGTTAGTTTGAATTTCACGTGAGCCATCATCTTGAGCAGTTCTTTTTGCAAGATTCAAAGCTAAATTAAGTCTAGGTGACATTTCCATATAACTAGCATTAGCAGCAGAACCATAGCCTGTATAACGCTCAATTTCTTCACGAATTGCAGTTGGAGTTAAATTCCAAGAACGTAAAATTTTACCAGCTTCCCCATCTGATTCAATTACCAAAGCTAATAAAACATGTTCTGTTCCGATTAAGCGATGATGAAAATTCTGCGCTTGTTCACGTGCAATTTCCAAAACTTGATTAGCACTTTTACTATAAGAGTTTTCCATACAAACACCACCTTATAAAATTAACGATAATATTTTAATCGTTTCTATCTATAGAGTAAAACAATTTGCTTAATGATTAAAAATTAAGCTAACAATTCTTTCTACGTATTTTTGATCTTCCTCACTAAAGTTGCCAATTTCAGTGGAATCAACATCAAAAACACCCCATAATTTATCATTTTTAAAAATTGGTACCACAATTTCAGAATTCGACTCACTGTCACAGGCAATGTGCCCCGCGAATTCATGAACATTTCGCACAATTTCTGTTTTTTCATTTTTCGCAGCAGTCCCACACACGCCTTTTCCTAAAGGGATGTGAATACACGCTGGCTTACCTTGAAAAGGACCTAGAATCAATTCGTCCTTTTCATAGCGATAGACCCCAGCAAAATTAACATTTTCCAAACTATTAAACAATAGAGCTGAAAGATTGGCAGTATTGGCAATCCAATCTTCTTCACCAGCCATAAGTGCCTTAGCCTGCTTTTCTAATAACGGATATTCTTTACTTGCTGTCATCAACTTCATCCCTTTCAAACATTTACGCTATTATAACAAAGAGATTTAAGTTAATCTAATAAATTTGCTAACTTTTTATAAGTATTTATTTTAAGCAATAAAAAAAGAGGACTCAGCTCCTCTTTTTCATCACTATCGGGAAAACCGGATTTGAACCTGCGACCTCTACGTCCCGAACGTAGCGCTCTACCAAACTGAGCTATTTCCCGCAAAAAAAGACCCACCAATGGTGAGTCTTTTAACTTAGAGCGGAAGACGGGATTCGAACCCGCGACCCCGACCATGGCAAGGTCGTGTTCTACCACTGAACTACTTCCGCAGAACAAATACTATTATAGCAAAGATGTTTTTCATTGCAATAGTTTTTTAGAAAAAAGTTCAAAAAATTTAAACTGATTTTTGAAACAAAAAAGACTCACCAACGTGAGCCTTTAATCTAGAGCGGAAGACGGGATTCGAACCCGCGACCCCGACCATGGCAAGGTCGTGTTCTACCACTGAACTACTTCCGCAAGACAAGTACTATTATAGCAAAAATACTTTTCATTGCAATAGTTTTTTTAGAAAAAAGCGGATATTTTTCAAAATAAAAACCTACTTTCATAGATGGGACTATAAAAGTGGGTTGTTTCTTCTATTTGGTCAAGGAATCTAAAGGAAGCAACGTTAACTATACCTTGATTTTATTAACCAGCATTCCTAATCCATAGCTAACCATACTTGCAATAATGAGCGTCATCACTCCTGAGACAAAAGTTATCTGCGCATTATAATACTGCACGGAAATTTCTCCGGAAACCACATTTATCGTATTGAAGTAAGTAGTCGGTAGCCACATCGCTAATTTTTGTAAAGGCTGGATAACTGTAGTTGAAAGATTTAATCCGAGTAATAAGACGAGTGAGATGAATAAGCTGGAAAATTTATCTCGCACAATACTTGAAACTAATTGAACAAAATTAATCACGAATAATCCCACAAAAATCTGAAGAATGATTATTGGAACTATAACTCTGCTTGTAGGAATATACTCATTAATCGTCTGCCCAATCAAACTCTTATATAGATAAAAAGGATAATTTAGATTACCCGTTTTGAAGATAAGGGATGCAATGACAAACACTAAAATATTAACTGAATAGAAGATACCAGCACTAATTATCACACCACTCAAATTGTCAAAAATGTATTTTTTACTGCTATTAATTGGCAACAAGGAACTAATATCTGCTCTGTTTCTATATTTTGAAGTATAGAGTTGATTTAAAACGAAAGTAATCACCAAAATGAATAAAAATGGCAAATACAATTGATTCAGATTTAGCAAAAATTGAATCCCGGTAACAGGCGGATTCTCTTCATAGGGTACGGGATGCCGATTCAAATACTCGAAGAACTTAGCATTTTTTATTAAAGCATTCTTTTCATCATGACTTACATGATCATTTTTTATTTGAATATCCTTAGCTAAGTTTACCGCTTTCAATTGATAGTAATAGACGGTCTTCCACTCTTGCCGTTTAAACGCATGCAGTAGTTTTTGACTATCTTGGCGTTGCTTTTTAGTATCAGAAATACTTTGCTTAGTTAAAGTATATGCTTCTCCACCTTTTTTATAATGCTTTAACGACTCTTGCATTTGAGTAATAGCATTATTTTGCATAGTCAAATTACCCTTGGCTTGACTTTCTAAAGACATATTCTTCGCCGTGCTGCTATTTAGCGCTAAAACAGCAAGGGAAATTATTAACAACAAAGCACTCGTAATTAAGAAAAGACTATTTTTAAAAACCTTTTTTAACTGAAATTCGATATATGGCATCTAATTTACCTCATTCATACTTAAATTTTCTAGCTTGAGCGTAGTAAGATTATGCAACTTTTTTATTTCATTTGCGTAATGCGAGGTTAAAATTATACACTTATTGTTTCTATCGATTAACTCATTTAACCTAAAGTAGAATTTCTCTCTAGTTTCTTGGTCTAAACCATTAGTAATTTCATCCATCAATAAATATGGAGCATCACTAACAAAATACATTGCGATAATCAGCTTTTGTTTCATCCCTAAGGAGTATTTCTTTATTGGTAATTTTCTAAATTCGTCAATTCCCCAAAACTCAATTTCTTTAGTAATGCTATGCGTGGAATGCCAGAGCTTTTTCGTAAGATCTAAATAATCCAACTAATTTAAATCATCGCTAAACCAACTGTTGTCCTCAAAGAAAAACACCTTTTCCTTGCTTTGTTCATATGACTTATTATCATAAACGATCCTTCCCTCATACTTGACAAGCTGTGTTAAAGCTCTCAAAAAAGTACTTTTGCCAGCACCGTTTTCTGCCATAATTTGATAAATATTGTCCTTTTCAAAATTGAAGGAGAATGCTTTTAAAATTGGTTGTCTACTAGTAATGGTAAGATTCTCGACTTTAATCATAATTATCCTTCCAAATTGGTATGAAGATACGTAATGAAATTCCAACCTCCATTTACTTGTTGATTTTGATAACCAGTTTGACGAGACCATGCTGGAATACGCTCATATCGATAACTTCTGAAGTTACTTTCAGCCTGACTAATAGTATTCCTATCAAACTTATAAGATTTTACTGCCTTTCTAGTTGCAGCTTCTGATAATTGATTGAATTGTTGACTTACTTCGATTCCGGCTGTAGCCAATACCGACACTACAGCAAATGCCGTTAATAGTCTTTTCACCACTCAATTCCTCCTATTCTATTTATTATTTTGAGTGAAATGGGAATATTACTGGTAATTGCCACCACATCATCTTAAAATTTCCTCCTTATTAAAAGAATCGATATTAATATTACTCGATAGTAAATATGATCGACAATTATGTATCACATATAACACAAAATTATTCAGGCCAATTTTTTACTAAATTCTGATAACCATATTCCTTCATATCATCTTTTACCTTTTGAGCCTCCGCTTTACGATCTAAAAACAGATACTTTAAATAGAGAGCCGCAATTTTATAGAGGGCAAAGTGAACCGGGGAAGACAATTTAAGAATGCAGTTAAATGTTCGTTGAATATTTTTAGCTGTACTGATCCCATTCTGCGCTCTTCGTTGATAGCAAATGGTTAAATAATTTTCTAAAATACGCAGATATCTTTCTTGATTTAATTCAGTTATTTTTTTGCTTTTCTCTATCCTGTTAAGCAGTCTTTCGACAAAAAATGATAAATTTTCTTGAGACCATATTGGCATCGTATTAGTAAACAGACGTAAAGAACTAGAATTTGTCATCCAGTTTTGTTCTTTTGAAAATTCAATAAACAGCTTTTGTTTCACCTTGGAATCAATCAAACTTAGTTCATTCTTCAAATAGGCTACCGTAATCATTGATCTTATTTTTAAACTTTTGGAATCAGACTGTTCTAAAATATCGTGGTAGCATTGTTCTATTAATTCTATCTTCCCACTGTTAAACGCTTCGTTCATTTTTTGATTCAGGTTTTCATCTATTTGTTTTGATTTCGGCATGTAAGTTTTACGAAGTAGCTGATAAAAGTAATTAATATCAACATCATGACTAAAAAGAATCTCGGCCAATTTATCAGCACTAATCATACTTTTCTCACTTTCAACTTTGGCATAAAAGGATCTAGTCACAATTTCAGCACACATTTGTTTTTGCGTCAGGCACAATTCACCTCTAATTTGTTTTAACGCTTCCCCAATTGTCATTTGTTTTCTTCCTCCTTTTTAACACCAAAGATAATAAAGAATCTTATATCAATGTATTTAAGCATAGATATAAGATTCAAACATATTATATAGATACTCTTTGAAAAATCATCTAGGATCTATTTGAAAAGTACATAGACCCTATCACGAATCCGATCAAGGTCACAATACTTTCAAAAGTACTAATTCCTATCGTCAACACAATCGTCGAATCAAAGTTGAATCTACTTTGTAAAATCAACACTAGAATCCATCCAACAACGCTAATTCCTGCAAAAAATTCGATAACTTTCAACCTGAATATTAGCTTTTTGATCTTCACTCTCATGTTGATGAAACCTTTCGAAGAATCAATTGTTGTATCCCAAAAATCAAAATTAGTATTATTCCATTTATCAAACCTAGTCTAAAATCATGCAGCCATACAAATCCGCTAATCAGTTCAATCACTTCAATGATGAGGAGTAATGCCCAAAAAAGCTTGTTCACAAATTTATAGGTTTGGTATTTGATCATTAATTCTCTTTCCATAATGTTTTTCCTAAAACTATCCTCCTAAAAGTCATTATCACTTATCTTAGCAAATTAATAATAACTTTTATATGTCCCACTTAAAACAAAAAGCATAATCAATAGAACACGATAACATCCTATCAATTATGCTTTGATCAATTATACTGAAAATTTAATTACTTATTTTTCTTCTTCAAGTCTTCCTTAACTTCAGCTTCAATGCTTTCAACACGTTCTGGACGCATTGTTGGGAAGAGAAGAACGTCACGAATAGCTGGGGCATCAGTCAAAAGCATTACCAAACGATCAATACCGATTCCCAAACCACCTGTTGGAGGCATACCGAATTCCATTGCACGAAGGTAATCTTCATCGATCATATCAGCTTCATCGTTACCAGCATCACGTTCAGCCATTTGAGCTTCAAAACGTGCACGTTGGTCATCTGGATCATTCAATTCTGAGAAGGCATTACCGTATTCTTCACCCATGATGTAGATTTCGAAACGGTCAGTGAATCTTGGATCATCGGCATTCTTCTTAGCAAGTGGTGAAATTTCAACTGGATGACCGTAAACGAAAGTTGGGTCAACGATAGTTTCTTCACAGTACTTTTCAAAGAAGGCATTGATTACATGTCCAACCTTCCAGTAGCTTTCGCAGTGAATATCATGTTCTTCCGCAATCTTCTTAGCTTCTTCATCAGTCATTGGCTTCCAGAAGTCTACGCCAGTCTTTTCCTTGATCAAATCAACCATGTGAACACGGCGGAATGGCTTACCTAAGTCAATTTCAGTGCCTTGGTAAGTGATCTTACCATCATTAGTAACAACCTTAGCAGCAGCACGAATAATGCCTTCTGCTTCGTCCATTACATCGTGGAAATCCCAGTAAGCTGCATAAGTTTCAAGTTCAGTAAATTCTGGGTTGTGGTGAGTGTCCAAACCTTCATTTCTGAATACACGGCCGATTTCGTAAACACGTTCCATATCACCAACGATCAAACGCTTAAGTGGCAATTCAAGAGCGATTCTCATGTATAAATCAATGTCCAAAGCGTTGTGGTGAGTAATGAATGGACGAGCTTCAGCACCACCTGGAATATTGTGAAGTACTGGAGTTTCAACTTCCAAGAAGTCCATGCCGTTCAAGTAGTCTCTAATTGCTTGGATAATTTGAGTACGGTGAACAAAACGCATGTAACTATCACGATTAGTGATTAAGTCAAGGTATCTTTGACGGTAGATTTGTTCAACATCCTTCAAGCCATCCCACTTGTTTGGTAATGGACGAAGAGCTTTAGATAAGAAAGTAACGTGAGTAGCACGGATGGTCAACTCACCGGTATCGGTTTTCATAACTTCACCATCAATACCTAAAAAGTCACCGATATCTGCACGCTTGAAAATCTTGTAATTGTCTTCACCAACAATATCCTTACGTACATAAATTTGAATCTTACCAGTACGGTCATAAAGATCTGCAAATCCTACTTTACCTTTACCACGCTTTGCAAGCATACGACCTGCAATCTTGGTCTTAGGCATATCTGCATTTAATTCATCTTTATCTTCCTTACGATACTTTTCTTCCAAAGTAGTTGCTAGATCTTGACGATCAAACTTTCTAACGCCAAATGGTTCAATACCATTTTCACGCAATTCGTTCATCTTTTGGCGACGAGCGATCAACTGGTCGTTCATTTCTTTCTTTGCCAATGTAATCTTTCCTCCATCTTAATTATTCGCTACTGCACGTCTTGCTTCTTTAGCAGCTTGACGTTTTTCATAATCTTCAACAAAACTGTCAAGCAAATCGTAAACCTCTTGACGTGTCCAGACCTCATTTATTTTAGCACGAGTACGAGCCGAACGGGGAATTCCTTTTAAATAGTATGCAGCTTGTTGACGAAATTCTGGAACTGCAATTTTCTCGCCCTTTAATTCTACCAAACCATCAAGCTGATGTTCAGCAGTTTCAACACGCTCTCTGACAGTTTGCGGACGTAATTTTTCTCCAGTCTCAAGATAATGAACCATATCTTTCAAAATCCATGGGTTTCCAAGAGCAGCCCGTCCAACCATCACAGCTGTTGAGCCGATTTCATCAAGAGCTTTTTTAGCAAGCTCAGGGGTAGTAATGTCACCATTTGCGACAAAAGGTACATCAAGCACTTGAGCGACATCATGCAAAGTCTCCCAATCAGCTTGGCCTTGATACATTTGCTTACGAGTTCTGCCGTGCATTGCAATCATGGAAGCTCCAGCTTCTTGAGCAGCTAAGGCATTTTCTACCGCAAAAATATGCTTGCGATCCCAACCAATTCTCATTTTAACAGTAACTGGTTTAGAAACATTTTGCACTACCGCGTGTACCATTTGATAAATTTTATTGGGATCAAGAAGCCATTTAGAACCGGCATCAGTCTTAGTAACTTTAGGAACTGGACATCCCATATTGATATCAATAATATCTGCATCCGTATTTTGATCAACATATTGAGCAGCTTGAAGCAAAGTTTCCTCAGTTCCACCAAAAATCTGAATGCTCATTGGGTGTTCTCTAGGATCAACTTGCATCATACGCAAAGTCTTTTTATTACGATAAATAATTCCATGATCAGAAATCATTTCGCAAACTACTAACCCAGCACCGAATTCTTTACAAACAACACGAAAGGCAGAATTTGAAACTCCTGCCATAGGTGCAACTACAACTCGGTTAGGAATAGTAATATCGCGAATTTTCCAGCTATTATCCATCAAATCATCCCTTTCAAATCACTTACTTATAATAACAAAAAAGTCCCTAGTGGCAAACTAGAAGGGACTTTTTTACAGAAATTAATCTTTTTCTGCTTTTTTCTTTGCCAAAATATCTTTTAATTCATCTTCATTAAATGAGTACTTGTTTCCACAAAATGCACAAGTAAGTTCAGCTCCATGATCTTCATTAATCATGTCTTTAAGTTGCTTAGTATCCAAAGTTTCCAAAATCTTGGCATATTTTTCTTTAGAACAATCACATTTGTAAGCAACATCTTGCTTTTCAAGAATCTTACAATCAGTCCCTAAAATTTTGCGGGCTAAATCTTCTGGAGTCATTCCATCTAAAAACGAAGTTGATAATGCAGGCAACGCGTTGATTCTCTTAATAGTTTTATTAATCAATTCATCGCTCGCACCAGGAAGAGCTTGAAGCATAAATCCACCAGCCTCACCAATGGAATTATTTGGATTAACAAAAACAGATAATCCAACTGCTGAAGGAATTTGTTCAGATTTAGTTAAATAATATGCAAAATCTTCTGCAATTTCGCCTGAAACAATTGGCACTTGACCAGTATAGGGTTCTTTCAATCCTAAATCTTTTGTAACTTCAAACCAACCTTGACCCACAGCTTTTTTAACATCAATATGGCCATTCTTTTTAGGTGGTAATGCAATATGCGGATTTTTGATGTAACCTTTTACCGTTAAATCTGCCTTAGCAGTTACTACAGTTGGCCCAACTGGACCATTACCCAAAAGACGAACTGTTAATTCTTCCTTATCAGTTAATTGAGCCCCAGCAAGAAGAAGGCCTCCGACTAAGGTTCTCCCTAAAACCGCAGAAGAAGCAGACCACGTATCTTGAAGTTTTTGCGCTTCGCTCACAACTCCTTTAGCAGTAATTGTTAATAATCTTAAATTCTTAGTTTTATCAATTGCTTTTACTAAATAATCTGTCATTTTTCTCACCTCTAAAAAAATAGAGCCTCAACGGGCCCTATCTTTTTTATTTTACTCATTAAAATCCTTAGAATCTGAAGAATTATCCGACCTAGTATTTGCATCTGGAGTTTGCTTTTCAGTATTAGTATCAGGATCCTTTTCAGATGGAGTTTCTAATTCATGATCAGCTTGTTCAGATTTTTGCAAATCATCGTCTTTCTTTTCTGCTTTAAGAACTTCTTTCTTTTCAGCAGCAGCCTTAGCTTCTTCATAAGTTGAAGCCTTGGATTCACTTGGATATTCTTCTTCATTCTTTTCAGGCATTTCACCAGTCTTATATAAAGCTAAGATTTGCTTTTCGTTCAAAGTTTCATACTTAAGCAAAGCTTCAGCAATAATTCGGTGCTTCTCGCGATTATTTTCAACGATTTCTAATGCCTTACTATGTGCTTCATCTAAGATCTTCTTAACAGCTTCATCAATCTTGGCAGCAGTAGCTTCACTATATGGTTTAAAGCCGTATGGATTGGTTTCGCCTTCTTTTTCAAGTTCAACCATACCAAGAGATTCAGTCATACCATAGTTAACTACCATGCTATGAGCAATTTGAGTAGCCTGTTCAAAGTCATTTGATGCACCAGTTGACTTGTCACCAAGAGTTGCTTCTTCACCGGCACGACCACCCATCAAACCAACAATTTGTTCAAACAATTGCTTCTTGGTCAAAATGAATTGATCATCCTTTGGAAGCATGATGTTGTATCCACCAGCACGACCACGTGGTACGATAGTAACCTTACGTACAGTACGTGAATCACTTAAGACTAAACCACAGATTGAGTGTCCAGCTTCGTGGAAAGCCACACGACGTCTTTCCTTTTCAGAGATAAGGCGATCTTTCTTAGCGGGACCCGCAATTACACGGTCTTCAGCCTCATCGATATCTGAAGCAGTAATTTCCGTACCGTTTCTACGAGCAGCTACCAAAGCAGCTTCGTTTAAAACGTTAGCCAAATCAGCCCCTACAAAGCCTGGAGTTTGACGAGCAACTTCCTTCAAGTCAACATCAGGAGCAAGTGGCTTGTTACGAGCGTGAACCTTCAAAATAGCTTCACGACCACGTACATCTGGACGACCAACTAATACCTTACGGTCAAAACGACCTGGACGAAGCAAAGCTGGGTCCAACACATCTGAACGGTTAGTTGCGGCAATAACGATAACGCCTTCGTCACCTTCGAAACCATCCATTTCAACTAATAATTGGTTCAAAGTTTGTTCACGTTCATCGTTGCCACCGCCAGTACCATTTCCACGACGACGACCGATCGCATCGATTTCATCGATAAAGATGATACTTGGAGCGTTCTTCTTAGCGTTATTAAACAAATCACGTACACGGCTAGCCCCCACACCAACGAACATTTCTACAAAGTCAGAACCTGAAATTGAGTAAAATGGTACATTAGCTTCACCAGCTACGGCACGGGCAAGTAAAGTTTTACCAGTACCAGGAGGACCCTCAAGCAAGACACCTGATGGGATTCGTGCACCTAGTTTGGTATATTTTGCTGGATTCTTTAAGAATTCAACAACTTCAACTAATTCTTGTTTTTCTTCTTCTTCACCAGCTACATCAGAGAAACGAACCTTGTTCTTAGAAGGATCTTCCGGCTTCACGTGGGAGCGACCAAAATTCATAATGCCGCCGTTGCCACGTCCACCGCCACTTTGATTCATCATCATCCAAAGCATAACGATGAATAAAATAGTTGGCACAATCATGACAATTGTAGAAATCCAATTCCCCGATTGTGACTCTCCTTGTGTAGTCATCCGAGCATTACTCTTTTGTGCCAAGTTTTGCACATTGGATACACTTGAGTCATTTTGAAGCATCGTTGTTGAGAAACGGGTTACTTCTCTATTTGAACTACCATTAAAGAAGTCAAAACTGTTACTTTGTTGACTCGTAGTCTTTTGTGCTTTCTTGTAGTTACCTGACACAGTGTAAACACCATTAGCAGGTTGCACACTAAAGTTTTTAACTTTGCCTTGGCGTAAATCTTTAATAAATTGAGAGTAGCTAATGTTTTCACTACTGCCAGAGTTATTAGATCCGCCGAGTGCCCAGTTGATTCCCCATAGGAGTAGAAGGAACACAACTATATAGAACAGGCCATTTGACAACAGCCGATTCCGGTTATTCTTCATAAAAAACCTCCGCAAAGTTTCTAAAGATATACGCTTAAAAGTTTAACACAAATAAGCGTTTAGCTCTAATTTTTTAAAACAACTTATTTAATTTTTAACTAAACTATTGGAGATCATTGATCAATAATCTCATACACATAGTAATGTATAAATTTATCAGATTTTAGCTGAGATTGGTAGGTCTTTTCCACAAAAACTGGTATTTGATTTGCATAAATAGTTAAACAATACGGGCGCAAATATTGTGGGATGCCAGCTTGAGCAAATTTTTTCTTACTTTTAACATGATGGCCATTTTTCAAAGGAAGTTTAGTTTGGAGCAAACTTCCTGCCGAAAAAGTAGCTTTCTGCATCCAAAAATCTCCTACCATAGGATACGAAAGCTTTTTTTTACTTAGGACAAACTTTCTTTCTTGATAGTCAAACTCTCGATCAACTTCTATCTTAAAGACTTCAGGCTTAGCTTGTAAAGAACGGCGACTTAGATAGTAGTAGCCTTGATATTCAAGTAATAAATAACCATTCAAATTCTGATTAACTCTTTCATGCCAAGTCTGCCAAATAAAATTTTGCCAGAAATAAATTTTCTCTTCCACATTAAAAGACGCCAATTTTTCTTTTTCTAAACGATAAGCCGCTTTCAAGAATTTTTGAGGTGTAATTTTTTGAAAATTATTATCAGCTAGTTCTTTAAAGCGACTCATTTCATGAGAATAACGCAGTGCATTTTCTAACAAATCTGGATTTTCTGCTTTTAAAAATGGAACTATGTGATGGCGCAAACGATTACGTATGGTGGAATCTTCTTGATTAGTCGAATCTTCGATAAAATTGAGTTGATGAGCTTTATCATACTCAAGTAATTCTTTTTTACTATAAGATAATAACGGTCGTAAAAGTGGCACCCCATTCATCTTTCCGACTTCCTGCAGGCTATTCATTTCTTCTGGATTTCCGGAGCGAATAAGTTTCAATAAAATATTCTCAAGCAAATCATCCCCATGATGGGCAGTTAATAAATAATCCGCATTGATTTCTTTTACAACTTTCGTCAAAAAATCATAGCGTGCAATTCTAGCAGCAGCCTCAATTCCTTGAATAGGCTGCAATTCTTTAGCCCATTTTTTATTAAAAAATTTAATCCCATGCTGGTGACAGTACTTTTCAAGCAATTCTGTTTCAGTAAAAGAATCATCCCTCAATTGATGATCAAAATGTGCTAGCATCAATTGATAGCCATGTTTTTCTTTTTGGCTATTTAGCATCTCAGCTAAAGCCATCGAATCTGGGCCTGCGCTAGAAGCCACAACTAAGATTTTATCTTTTAAGTCTATATGATGGTTCTTAAAAAAATCGATTACTTTCATTTTTCTCCTAGAAAAAAGTGATCCAAAACTGGATCACTCTTTGTTAATTATTATTAAGTACCTTTTTTAATTTATCTATTTCTTTATGTGCATCCCTAGCAGTATCATTCAAAACCTCAGCAAAATCTGCTTCTTTAGTTTTTGAAAACTGATTCTTAGGATCAACCAATTCTGGATCATTGACCCTTTTTAAAGAAAGACCTAATTTTCCTTTTCGGTTATGCACAATCACTACATGTAATTCTTGCCCTTTTTGATAACGATTTCTTTCACGAAGCCAATTATCACCAAAATCACTATAGTGAATTAATCCTGTGTGTCGATGAGGTAAAGTTAAAAATATACCCAAATCGGTAATATTATTAATCATCCCATTGACCCGTTCGCCAACTTGATACTTCATTAATTGTTATCCTGTCCTTGAGGTAAATTATAAATCTTTTCGTTTGGCTTAGAATAATAAAACTTATAACGGACCATTTTCGCAACATAATCCGGATCTTTTAGATCATCTCGACGCGTAGAAAGATCTTTATGCTCTTGTGTTACTTTCTTTAAAGTCTTTCTTGAAGCTTGGGCTTCACTTTCAATTCGCTGAGTTTGAGCAATTTTTACTGAAATTTGAATTCCTAAAATTACAAAAATTGCCGCAAAAACAGAAATTATTCGACTACGTCTTTTACGATGGACTGCTTTTTCTCTTAAAAGCTGCTTTTGTCTTAATTGAGCTTTTTGAACTTCCGGACTAACAGCATTGAAAATATGTGGACCCTTACTCATTTTTTATCCCCTATTATCATGAAAACCTTCTCTTCATTATAACAGCGCCTATTCTAAAAGTCATTATTAATCCACTAACTCATAAAGCTCGCTTGCTTCGGCCTTCTTGGTAGTTTCACGAATATTAATCACTTTTGCCTTAACTACTCTAGTTCCATAACCAACTTCAATTACATCACCTAATTTAACATCGTAGCTAGACTTTACAACACGACCATTAACCTTAATTCTACCTTGATCAGCCATTTCTTTAGCAACAGTTCTTCTCTTAACTAAACGTGATACTTTTAAAAACTTATCAATTCTCATATTCTACCTCACTATTTTTGTACAATTTCACTAGCATCTTCTAAGAATGTAGTCAATTCATTAAAGAGCATACGATTATTTAACTTATCTGGCAACAGCAACAGAACAACCATCTTTTTATCCTTGGTCATACTAATTCTTGCTTTAAAGCTAACATGTTCTAAAGCTTTAAAAATATTTGGCCCTTCTAGTTCCTTTGAAGCCTTAATATCAAACTCAACTTTTATTTTGTCGTCTTTTTTAACTACATTTAAAGCTTGAGCATTATCAGCATTTAATTTCAATTTAGAACTAGCTAGTAAATTTTCTACTGAAGTTGGATAATCTCCAAATCGATCAATGAGTTCATCTTCAATTTGATCAAGCTCTTCTTCACTCGTAACTGCTTTAATCTTCTTATAAAATTCAATCTTTTCTTCTTGATCGGGAATATAGGCATCGGGAATATAGGATTCAAATCCCAGATCAATCTCGGAGTTTGATTTTTTAATAACCTTTTTATTTTTCCGAGCTTTAATGGCATCACTCAGCATCTGTGAGTAAAGATCATATCCCACACTATCAATAAAGCCATGCTGCTGTGACCCTAGCATATTACCCGCGCCACGAATGGACAAATCTCGCATCGCAATTTTAAAGCCGCTCCCTAATTCTGTAAAATCGCGAATGGCATCGAGACGTTTTTCGCCAACTTCAGTGAGTACTTTATTAGGTTGATATAAAAAGTAAGCATACGCAAGTCTGGCGCTTCTTCCTATTCGGCCCCGGAGCTGATACAACTGACTCAAACCATATTTATCAGCGTCTTCGATAATCATCGTATTCACATTTGGCATGTCGATTCCAGTTTCAATAATAGTTGTGGTCACCAAAATATCAAATTCATGATTCAGGAATCGATATAAGATATCTTCAATTTGATTTTGACTCATACGTCCATGAATACTGGCAATACGCGCATTGGGCATTAATTTTTCTAATTTATTAACAACTTCATCAATATCACCGATTCGGTTATGTAAATAAAATACTTGGCCACCTCTTTGCATTTCACGCTGACAAGCATTTTTAACTACACTTGGTAACTCTTCCATTACATAAGTCTGAATAGGATAACGATTTTGAGGAGGAGTTTCCATCACTGACAAATCTCTTACCCCTACCATGGACATATGTAAAGTTCGCGGAATTGGGGTGGCCGTTAAAGTTAAAACATCAATATTAGCCTTTAGTTGCTTCAAGCGCTCTTTGTGTTTTACCCCAAATCTTTGCTCTTCATCAATGATCAATAAGCCTAAATTCTTAAACTCCACATCTTTTGACAAGATTCTATGAGTTCCAACTACAATATCGATTTCACCTTTTTTCAACTTTTCGATAATTTCTTTAGTTTCAGCCGGAGTTTGAAAGCGTGATAACATTGCCACATTAACTGGAAAATCCTTAAACCGATCTAAAATAGTTTCGTAGTGCTGCTGAGCCAAAATAGTAGTTGGAACTAAAAATGCTACTTGTTTATTATCTTGAACTGCTTTAAAAGCAGCACGAAGGGCAACTTCAGTTTTTCCAAAACCTACATCCCCAACCACTAAACGATCCATCGGCTTAGAACTTTCCATGTCCTCTTTAATTTCTTTAGTCGAACGCAATTGATCGGCAGTTTCCACATAGGGAAAGGCACTTTCAAATTGTCTTTGCAAATCATCATCAGGAGAAAAAGCAAAACCTTTTTCAGACTCTCTTTTTGCATAAAGTTCAATTAAATCATCGGCAATATCTTCAACCTTTGATTGAACCTTACGCTTAGTTTTCGCCCATTCGCTTCCACCCAGCTTGTTAAGATGTGGTCGTTTTCCTTCAGATCCGACATATTTTTGAACTAATTTTAATTGATCAGCTGGAACAAATAACTGATCCCCACGTTGGTAAGTAATAGTGATGTAATCACGCTTCACGCCATTATTTTCTAGAGTTTTAATTCCTTCAAAACGACCAATTCCATGATTAACATGTACTACATAATCTCCAGGCTTTAATTCAGTGTAATTACGCAGACGCTGAGCATTTTCAAGCGTTTTAATCCGCTTTTTATGATGAACTCGTTTATTAAAAAGTTCTCTTTCAGTTAAGTAAATGAGGTTAATATTGGGAAGATTAAAACCTTCACTAAATTCACCAACTACAATTTGAGTTCTCTTTTCAATCAAATCATCTTTATTCACAATCGGAATATCTAAACCAAAATCCGCAAAATTTTGGCTCATTTGCTTAGCTCGCTTTTCATTATCAGCCTGCAAAATCACAGTTTGGGCATTCTTTTGATAAGATTCAATCTCTGTCTTAATAAGTGGCATTTGACTGAAAAATTGTTCCGGTTCTCGTGTTTGCCAATCTAGCATCTGGTCTAGTTTAATTCGACCTAAACTTCGTTGGAAAAGCGAAAAATAAATTCGATGGTGGCTATCTTTAGACCAAACACGTTTAAAGTTAAGACGCAATTCTTGACCTGGTAGCATGGCGCCAGTTTTTAGCTCATCATCAATAAAAGCTGCATTTTCACTATCAACATTTTTAACAGATTGATTAATGAGTGGCCAATCATCAAGAAATACTAATCCATCTTTAGATAAATACTCTAAAAGGCTACTTGGCCGTGAAATTAAATAATCAACCAAAAAAGCATAGTTATTGGGTAAACCACCAGCATCCAGTTCATCCAAACTTTGAGTAAAATGGTCCTTCACGGCTTTTTCAGGAGCCGGTGCATTAGCCATTGCTTTTCTAATTTTTTCGGCTGCCTTTTTTAAATTGTCTCTGGAAAAGACACGATCGTGTGCAGCAAAAATAGTTAATTTATCAAGTTCTTTTTGGCTACGCTGAGTAGATAAATCAAATTCTTTAATAGAATCAATCTCATCCCCAAAGAATTCAATTCTAACTGGATTTTCACGGTCAAGGGGGTAAATATCCAAAATATCTCCACGAATAGCGAATTCCCCACTTTTTCCGACTAACGACTCCTTATGATAGCCTGCACGCACCAGCCAATCATTTAATTCTTTTAAATCGTACTCACTATCTAAGTCAAAAGTTTTCTTAAATGCCAAATACTCTTCGGGTTTTGACAATTTGTATTGTAATCCCGCAGGAGTCGTCACTACAATTCCTGGTTTATTAGATAATAAAAAATTAAGGGTCTGGATCCGGCTACTTAATTCATCTGGAGAAGTTGTAGCAGTTTGCGTCGCAATCATATCATCTACAGGAAAAATTTGAACTTGTCCTTCTGGCAAAATTGCACTGAGTTTCCCATATAAATCCTGAGCTTTATGTTCATTTTCTTCTATTAAAACAAGTGGAGCCTTTCGCTCATTCACAATTTGTTTTAAAAGTAGACTAAAAGCACCGGCGTTGGCGCCAGTGATCATTGAGTTCTTTACATCTTTTGTTCTATCAATAAAATTGTTTAAATCTTTGTCTTTTTCTAAATAATTTGTCAAACGCATTTTAATTATACTTGTTCATCAAATATTGACTATTGTGTCCTTCAATAAAGTCATCGATAATCTTTACACTTGTATCAAATGCATCATCCATCAATTTTTGTTGTTCTGCATTAAATGGGGTTAGTACCCAAGAAACTACGCTCGTTTTTTCCGGATGACGAATTCCAATTTTTAAACGATTAAACTTATCCGTGCCTAAATCGCGAATAATACTCTTGATCCCATTATGTCCACCAGATTTACCATTAGCACGAATTCTAATTTTACCAATTGGCATATCCATATCATCTTGGATAATCAAGATATCTTCTGGTTTAACTTTAAAAAAGTTTGCAATTTGTGCAACTGAACGCCCAGATTCATTCATAAAAGTTTGTGGTTCAAGCAAAATGACATCCTCGCCATTAATTTTTTGCTTAGTCCAATGACCTTCAAACTTGTCCTTATCTAGCGACAAGTTTTTACTTTTTAGGTAATTATCTAATGCCATAAAACCAGTATTATGTTTTGTTCTATCATACTTTTTACCTGGGTTTCCCAAGCCTGCAATTATCTTCACTTTTAACGTACCCCTTTTCTTAATCCTACTTATGATAGCACATACTTTCAAAAAAATAGTAAGATCTGCTTATTTCAACACTAAGTATTGTCATTTTAGCAATATTTCATGTTATAATGCTTATTGTTAAAACTATCACTAATAAAAGGAGATTTTTATTTATGGCAAGAGAAGAAAAACCTCGTAAAGTTATTTTAGTCGGTGACGGTGCCGTAGGTTCTACCTTTGCATTCTCAATGGTACAACAAGGTATTGCAGAAGAATTGGGTATTATTGATATTGCTAAGGAACACGTTGAAGGTGACGCAATCGACTTAGCCGATGCAACTCCTTGGACTTCACCAAAGAACATCTACGCAGCTGAATACGCAGACTGCAAGGACGCAGACTTAGTTGTTATTACTGCTGGTGCTCCACAAAAGCCAGGTGAAACTCGTCTTGATCTTGTTAACAAGAACTTGAAGATTTTATCATCAATCGTTGAACCAGTTGTTGAATCAGGTTTTGAAGGTATCTTCTTAGTAGTTGCTAACCCAGTTGACATCTTGACTCACGCAACTTGGAAGATGTCAGGTTTCCCTAAGGATCGTGTTATCGGTTCAGGTACTTCACTTGATACTGGTCGTCTTCAAAAGGTTATCGGTGAAATGGAACACGTTGACCCAGCTTCAGTTAATGCTTACATGCTTGGTGAACACGGTGATACTGAATTCCCAGTATGGAGCTACAACAATGTTGGTGGCGTAAAGGTTAGCGACTGGGTTAAGGCTCACGGTATGGATGAATCTAAGCTTGAAGACATCCACAAGCAAGTTGCTAACATGGCTTACGACATCATCAACAAGAAGGGTGCTACTTTCTACGGAATCGGTACTGCTTCAGCAATGATCGCTAAGGCAATCTTGAACGATGAACACCGTGTACTTCCACTTTCAGTACCAATGGATGGCGAATACGGTTTACACGACCTTCACATCGGTACTCCAGCAGTTGTTGGACGTAAGGGTCTTGAACAAGTAATCGAAATGCCATTAAGCGACCATGAACAAGAATTGATGACTGCTTCAGCAGATCAATTGAAGAAGGTTATGGACAAGGCCTTCAAGGAAACTGGCGTTAAGGTTCGTCAATAATTTCTTAATTAATGTCTAAAAAGCATCTAGATCTAGATGCTTTTTTCTTTTGCACTAATCTTTAAGCTATCTTTAATTTAGATCATAGCTATGCTATAATGACTTGAAACATTTTTCACGTTTGGAGGCCGCGAGATGCTTATTAAATCTTTAGTTCTTAAAAAAGATTACCTAACCACAGTCAATGAAAAAGCCACTTTGGAAGAAGCATTAAAAGTTCTTGAAGACTCTGGTTTTAGATGTGTGCCTATCTTAGATGACACCGGCACCATTTTTAGAGGTAATATTTACAAGATGCACATTTATCGTCACAAATCTCAAGGTGGCGAAATGGATCTACCCGTTACTTATTTATTAAAAAATGCAACCAAGACCATTAAGGTTAACTCACCATTTTTTAAAGTCTTCTTTAACATTAAAGACTTACCTTACATTTCAGTTCTTGACGAAGAGAACAAATTCTACGGTATTTTAACTCACTCACGTTTACTTGATATGTTATCTGATGCTTGGAATATTAAAAACGGTTCCTATGTTTTGACCGTTTTATCAGATAATAGTCGTGGTAATCTGGTTAAAATGTCTAAGATCATTTCAAAATACACCAATATGGCCAGTGTAATGACTTTAGATGCTTCCGCTAGTGAATTAGGTGGCGATTTTGTTCGTAGAACCTTGTTTACTCTTCCATCTGGAGTTTCAGAAATTACGATGAAGACAGTTGTAGATAAGTTGCAACGAAAAGGTTATGTAGTTGCAGAAATTGAAGACTTACAAGCTGGAATGACAATCATGAGCGATGAAAATCCGGGAGTCTTTATTCAAAAATAAGTCTGTATAAGAAAAGCACCTCAATGAGGTGCTTTTTTGTTTATTCATCATAATAATATACACGTGGTAAACGATCACTCAACAAACATGCTACCTCATAGTGAATAGTATCTACATAATCAGCAGCAGCTTTAATATTATTAGGATCTTCTGGATTATCTGAAATTAAGGTTACACGCGTTCCAACAGGCATTTCACTAGGCATTAACACCATAAATTGGTCCATACATACTCGACCTACAATTGGGCAATATACATCGCCTACTTTTACCTTAAAACCTTGAAACTTACGAATCCAACCATCTGCATAGCCAACAGGAACTGTCCCAATAATTGCATCATCATCAGCCATATAAGTGGAGCCATACCCTACGCCATCACCTTTGTGGATAGTTTTAACATGAGTTAATTCACTCACAAAGGAAAGCGCAGGCTTTAATTCAACATTAGACTTTAGATCGGGAGAACTTGGATTAGATGATGGATTCAAACCATAGATTCCAATTCCAAATCTTACCAAATCACTGTGCACATCCTTATCAAAGATGCTGGCAGCAGTATTGTCAACATGAATCCATTTTGGCTTAACAGTTAAAAGCGACCTCATGTGCTTGAACTTTTCTACTTGATGTTTAAAGTAAGTATCATCACTACTATCAGCGGAAGCGAAGTGAGCAAACATCCCTTCCACAAAGAAATTAGGATTGTTTTCTAAGAACTTATTAGCTTCGATAAATTCTTCATCTTCGCTAAAACCAATCCGACCCATTCCTGAATCAATACCTAAGTGAATCTTTAATTGTAAATTTTCTCTTTCAAGAGCTTCTTGGGCCATGTGAAGCCACTCCAAGTTAGGCACAGTTAATGAAATACCGTTTGCGGCAGCTACTGGAGCATATTCTGGTGAAACTACACCCAAAACTAAAATTGGCTTAACGACGCCATTTTCTCTTAACTCTAAAGCTTCATCTAAAATTGCCACACAAAAACCGCTGGCTCCGGCTTCTTCAGCAACCTTAGCTACTTGAATAGCTCCATGACCATAAGCATTTGCCTTTACTACAGCAAAAAGCTTCTGATCGGGATCAAGATGATTTACTTCATTTTCAATATTTTGCCTAATTGCACTTAAATTTACACGTACAACAGCTGGACGATGTATTCCTGGAACCATCTAATTGTCCTCCAATACAACAAATGTAATAATTTCATGATTATCATGTGTGATGCTGGGAAAAATATTTCCTGAATATTTAGTAGAAGTCATAACAGGATGACCTAAATCATCCCACAAAGTCTCTACGTCTTGGAAACCAACCGCTTTGCCCAAGCCGGTTCCCATAGCCTTAGAAAAAGATTCCTTAAGTGAGAAACGGCCACCTAAGTATTCCACCTTACGTTTGCCCTTCATCTTTTGATATTGTGCAAATTCATTAGGCGTTAAAACTTTTTTGGCAAAATTGTCTCCACGTTCAACGATTTTCTTAACTCTTTCAACTTCAATTGAATCGATTCCTACACCTTTGATCATAATTTTTCATCCTCCACACAGAATTTAATTATAATACAAAAAATGAGCTGCAAAAGCTACAACTCATTTTTCTATCAAAATTTAACCTTTTTTATTTTTAATGACAAATTCATGTCCATTTCCGTGGCCACGTCTAGTACGTCCTTTTTGGTTACGCTTGTTAAAATTACCACGAGGGTTGCGATCATAACCGCGACCCTTACCACGTCCGCGGCCATGATTCTTACGTCCATTACCCTTATATGGCAATGGCTTTTCTGGAGTAATCTTAACTTTTACTTCGCTAGAATCTTTAGATAAATTCTTCAAAAATGCTGCAACTAAATCAAGAGCAGAGTAGTTTTCTAAAAGTTCGTTAGCTTCTTTTTCATACTTACTCAAATCACCCTTTAAAAGCTCTTCAATTTGAGCCTTAGCAGCTTTTAATTGGCCATGAAGTGCTTGATCATCTGTTGGTGGACGAAGAGGTAACATCTTCTTCTTGGTAAGTTGTTCGATAGTTCGCATGTAACCAATTTCATTTGGAGTTACAAAAGTAACTGAAATACCATTTTGTCCAGCACGACCAGTTCTACCAATGCGGTGAACATAAGAATCTGGATCTTGAGGAATATCATAATTGTAAACGTGGGTAACTCCAGAAATGTCAAGTCCACGAGCTGCCACATCAGTGGCTACCAAGATATCAAGCTTTCCTGAACGGAATCTCTTCAAAACGCTCATTCTACGTGCTTGAGAAAGATCGCCATGAATTCCTGCAGCATTATATCCGCGAGCTTGTAAACCGCGTGTAAGCTCATCTACACGTCGCTTAGTACGGCCAAACACAACAGCCAAGTCTGGCCCTTGAACGTCAATTAAGCGACACATAATATCAAACTTTTCAGATTCTTTTGCTCGGACAAAGTATTGATCAATTAAGTCAGCAGTTAATTCCTTAGCCTTAATGCGTACAATTTCTGGATCGTGCATAAACTTTTCGCCAATTCGCAAAATTGGCTTAGGCATTGTAGCACTAAAAAGTAAAGTTTGAGTACGATTTTTAGCATAATTCAAAATACTTTCGATGTCACTGATAAAGCCCATATCAAGCATTTCGTCAGCTTCATCAAGAACTATGGTCTTAACTTCATCTAAACTAATAGTTCCGCGTTTTAAGTGGTCAAGAAGACGACCAGGAGTCCCTACCAAAATAGCAGGTACGTGATTTTTCAAAGAGCGAATTTGCCGTCCGATATCTGCTCCCCCGTACACAACTTGTACACGTGCATTTTCATCACGACCTAAACGAAAGAGCTCTTCTTGAGTTTGAATAGCTAATTCACGAGTTGGTTCAATTACAACTGCCTGAATTGCTTTATGTTGTTTATCTAAATTTTGTAAAATTGGTAAGCCAAAAGCTGCAGTTTTACCAGTCCCAGTTTGAGCTTGACCAATTACATCTTTTCCCTCCAAGGCAAGTGGGATAGTTTGTTCTTGGATGGGGGTTGCTTCTTCAAAGCCTGAACGTCTAATTGCTTTTAGAAGCGCATCATTTAATCCTAATTCCGAAAATTTCACTAAATTAAATTCTCCTATCTAAGCCGCTCTACTACTTTTTCAAGGTGCATCCCATGAGATCCCTTTAATACCACGATATCATGCGGCTTAATATCATTCTTTAAATCTTCAATCATACGTTGCATTTGATCTCTATCATAATAATGCAAGTGTTCAGCATCATATTTATCTTCTAATGCATCATAGAGATTCTTCATCTCTGTGCCGTATAAATAAACTTCATTAATTACTTGTGGGTCAAGACAATCTTCTAAATTACGATGAAGTTCCGCCGACTTTTCACCAAGTTCAAGCATATCACCCAAAACAGCAATTCTGCGATTACCTTCAGGTACTTCAATTTGACCAAAACTAGTGATTACAGCTCTAACAGCAGTTGGGTTAGAGTTATAAATATCACTCATAATGTCTTCACCAACGTCCCCTTTTTCCCATTCCATTCGGTTAGCAGTTGGGGTGAAGTTTGATAAGGACGCGGCAATTTCTTCATCGCTTTCACCAAAATGACGCCCCACACTCAAGGCAGCCATCGCATTTGAAACGTTATGCTTACCAATCATTGGAATTGAAAATTGTTGTTCTGAATCATTGACGGTAAAAGTAGCGTGATGCTTATAACTCTTAAAGCCAGTTGCATAAACAGTGTCATCTTTTTCAAAACCAAAAGTAGCTTTTGCTTGGCTAAGTTTTTCAGCGCGTTCTCTTAAAAGGGGTTCATCTCCGTTATAAATGAATTCACCATCTTCACGTAAAAAGTCCGTAATTTCCATCTTAGCATCCGCAATCTTATCACGGGTACCAAAGAATTCAATATGAGCTTCCCCAATCATCGTAATTACAGTCACATCAGGATGGGTTAATTCACTCAAATGATGGAGTTGACCAGGACGATCCATTCCCATTTCCAATACCAAAATTTCGGTATTTGGCTTCATTTCCAAAACGGTCATTGGAACACCAATTTCATTATTAAAGTTGGCTTGGGTTTTATGCACATTAAAACGCTTAGACAAAACGGCTGCAATCATATCTTTTGTAGTAGTTTTACCATTTGAACCAGTAATTCCAACAACAGTTGGATTTACTTTACGCAAATAATAACGCGCCAAATCTTGCATAGCTTGAAGCGGATCGTCGACTTCTAATACTGCAATATTTTCAGGCTTATTTGGATGACCAGTTTGCCATAAAGTTGCGGAAGCACCGTTATTAATGGCACTATTAATAAAATCGTGTCCATCTCTGTCGCCAACTAAAGGAACAAAAAGTCCCCCGTCAGTAATCTTTCTGGAGTCAAAGGCAACGGAGGTAATTACAGTTTGATCGTCGCCTACACAAGTTGTATTTAAAGCTTTGGCTATTTCTGCCAGTTGCATTTTCATCTAATATTTACTCCCATTAAAACATAATTTAATACAGGAACAATTATACGTTCTTTCATCTAATCTGCCAAATAAAATTATCAAACAAAAAAGCAGTCCCAATGGGACTGCTTCCACCAGACAAAAGGCTTACTTCTTCAAGCCGTACTTCTTGTTGAATTTTTCGATTCGACCATCTGCTTGAGCAAACTTTTGCTTACCAGTGTAGAATGGGTGTGAATCTGATGAAACTTCAACACGAATTAATGGGTAAGTTTCGCCTTCAAATTCTACAGTTTCGTCTGACTTCAAAGTTGAACCAGCTAAGAACTTAGCACCAGTTGCTGAGTCCATGAAAACAACTTCTTGAAATTCTGGATGGATTCCTTGTTTCATAATTTAATACTCCTTTTGCCATGATCGTTTTACAGACCATAGATTAATCGATTAACGTAGACTAGAATACCATCTTCAAGGGTTATTTTCAAGCATTCCTTAGAAAATTTACTCAAGATAATAACTAGTCATTAACACGTTCATTAACTTTTTTAGCGTAAGAATCAATTTCAGTGCGACTGCTTTTAACTCCCCACCAATAAAACAGTAAGGAAGCAACAATTATTACCACAAAATCAAGTGGATACTTAATAAAATCGCGACCGCCAAAACCGGTACTTCCCACATAAGACATGATAGACATGAAAACCATATAAACAATCAGCCACCATGCATGTTTTAATTGATCTTTGAGGTTTGAACGTTGATAACGAACTTCATAATAAATATAAACTGGCAAACCTAAAGCAATTACAAAGATAACTTGAATGGTGGTTGGCCACATTGACCAATAAATAGCTAAACTCGTTAATACAAAAGCCGTTGGAGCAAGCCAAACCATGTACTTAGGACCAAATGGTCTCTTCAAATTAGGTGCAATTTTTCTTAAAGCAATTGTAGTTACAGGGCCGGTTAAATAGGCAATTAAAGTTGAGGCCGCAATTACTGTAGCCAATAAGTTCCAATTTCTAAATACACTTACTAGAATCACCGCCAAAATCAAGTCCGCAATCATCGCAAATCTTGGAATCATGTATTTACGATTCAAACGACCAAGCCAGTTAGGCAAATGCTTAGTATGGGTCATAGCTGCTAAAGCACGTGAAGCAGTTGCTACAAAGGCCACACCCGTTCCAAATGGAGATACAAAAGCATCCATATACAGCAAGATCACAAGCCAATTAATTCCTAAAATAATGGCAATGTCCGCAAATGGAGAAGTAAAGTTAATTCCATGCCAACCCACTTTTTGTAAAGTTGATGGTTCGATAGCCCCAATAAAAGTAACCTGCAATAAAACGTAAATGGCAGTTGTAATTAACATCGAAATAATGACTCCACGCACAATATTTTTGCGGGGATTCTTTAACTCTCCACCCATATTAATCACTGTCTGAAAGGCATCATAGGACATAATAATTCCAGATACTGAGGTCGCTTCAAAAATAGACCGAGTCCCATAAGGCATGAATTCGTGAATATTACTACCAAAATTTTGTGAATGGAAACCACTTAAAACTAAAACGATCACAGTTAAAGTTGGCAATGCTATTTTAAAAATTGAAATCAAATTAGTAAAATGCGTCATGATTTTCACTGACCAATAGTTAATCAAAGTGAAAATCACCATAAATAAGAAAACAACCAGTAGTCCTTTTGTAGTAATTTCCCCATTATTCATATAGCGATGAGTCCAGTTAGCCCACGACCATGGCCAACTAGACATATATTGCACGGCCGCAACTGCTTCCATAGGTACCAAGGTCACCAAAGAAATCCAATTCGCCCATGCGGCAATAAATCCCAAAAGCGGTCCATGACTGTATTGAGCATACCGACTCATTCCTCCACTTTCCGGAAACATAGAGCCTAATTCAATATAAGTAATGGCAATTGAAATAATGATTACTGCACCTAAAATCCATGAAATAATGGCAGCTGGCCCAGCAATTTTAGCGGCAGATCCCGATCCAAAAAGCCAGCCTGATCCAATTAAGGAATTTAACGCAAGCATAATGGCAGAAAATAAGCCTATTTTATGTATATTTGGTTTTTCCACTCTACAATATCCCCTTCTTTTTCAACTTAACAACAAGTTCTTTCCTATTAAGAAAGTGTCATAGATAGAATTATACTTGGATTTTAGGCATTTTTCATCAAATTATTGTAAAGTGAGCCAAAACAATGTAATCTGAAGATAGATAAACAGAGTTATTAAATTAAAAAAGTAGGGGAATATTTATGGAAAATCAAGATTCAATGATTAGATTAAAACTAATTCGATGTGCGATTGCTTGCATTGATGAAAGGGGAATACATAACTTTTCAATTCGTGAATTAGGAAAGAGAGCCCGCATGACATCGACTCCAATCTATAATCGTTTTACTAATAAACAAGAAATTATCAGTATTGTTTATAATTTAATCACCAATTCTTTCATAAAAAAAATCGATTCCTATAAGGATTTACCAACAGATGAACAACTTATTCAAGTAGTTGCACTTTATCTAAGAGAAATCAATAAACATCCAAATATTGCAGAGTTAATTTTTCTTAATCCTGAAAAAGTCGAGTCTGACGGACCATCTGCTCAAGCTGTATTTAAAGAAAAAGTCAATTCTTTAATTGAAGAGCTCAATCACAAACATAGTGAAGAGTTTTTCTTAAAGATTTGGTCTCAAATCCATGGAACAGCAATGATGATCAAAAATGGTATCATTTCCTATAATTATGATGAGATTTATAAAAGTATGATTACTACTATCAAAGAAGCTGCTTAAAAAACGAGGTTCAAAATAGCTTGAGCCTCGTTTTTTATATTTTTCTTACGATTGTTTTTATAAATTGACACCGTGTCACTATACCAACTATAATTAAAATATAAATTAATTAAGGAACTGGTAAAACTATGAAATATAGTAAATCTCAAAGAAAAAGAATTTTAAATACCGCAATTTCAATCATTGAAAAAGATGGTATAGATAAGCTAACCATTAGGGAATTAGTGAAAAAAACAAATGTAGGTACTCAATCTGTTTATAAACATTTTCCAAATAAAGATGAATTAATTAAAACTATTGCTTCCAAATTGACTACTGATTATTTGAACGAAGTTAATAAATCTAACTTACTAAATCCTAAAGAAAAATTAATTCATTCAGCTTCGTTTTTCTTAAAGAAAACAAGTGAACATCCGCACTTGATGGACTTTCTCTTCTTTAACCCGAAAATTGAAAATATTTTGCCCGAAAACACTGTAAATATTCCAACTCATTTCATTGGTAGAATTAATTCGGCTTTAAATGTAACTCAAGTTGAAGATGACCGACAAGAATTATTTTTACGCATTTGGGCAATAATTCATGGGTTAGCAATGATGATCAAAAATGGACTATTACAATACACACCAGCTTTAGCCCAAAATAGGCTGGCTCCTATGATCTAAAAAAGGCTCTCTATTTTCAAGAGAGCCTTTTATTACTATGTTTATCTTTATCCAAACATGTGAGCTAAAATTGGTAATAACCAAATCCAGAAGATACAACTTACTGCAAATACTACAGTTGAGACAGCAACAGAGCTTGCTCCCTCTTTAACATAAATATTGTAACGACTTGAAATGATAATTCCTGAAAATGCAGGTGGAAGTCCGGTTGCCAAACAAAGCATTGAAATCTTTTCTGGGTCAGATCCCATTCCACAAATATAAGCAGCTGCAACGATAATAGCTGGAGTTAAGAACAAACGGAAGAAAGTATTCCAAATAACTTCTTTATCAATGGAGAATTTAACTGTTGATAAAGCCAAACCGGCTGCTAAAACGGCAACTCCAGCATTGGCTTTGGCAATCAAATCAAAAGTTGGAGCCCAAGAATTTGGAATTTTAATCCCAATCAAAACAAAGATAACAGCTAACAGTGGGGCTGCCGCAACAGGTTGTTTGATGGCATTCAAAACTGATTTCAAAGTGGAATTCATTGGCTTGTGAGCAGTATTAGCATGGTTAGCGAGTTCAGCATGAGCCAAATCAATTTCTCTTTTAATCCCCTTTTCTTCTAATGCTTTTGCTTCGGCATCAGTAACTGGTACCTCATCAGGAACAGTTACCATAACTTTTTGCTTAGTTTTATGAGTTCCCTTTCCACTTACTTGATCAACTTTTACTTGAGTACCTTTGTTATTAGAATTGGAAGCAGCTTTTTGTCTTACCTTATCCTGACCTTTATTAATTAAAGCTAAACCAAGAGGAATAGTGATCGCATTAACCACAATAGATACAATTCCAATAACTAAGTTAGTAGTTACATTATTGCCATAAATTGGATCCAAAACAGCAAAACCAAGGAATCCAATAGTTGGAGATCCAGCGATCAACGCACAAACGGCAGCTTGTTGAGTATTTCTGTGGAAGAATAATTTATCTAAGAAAAAGCTCAACATAAACAGACCAGTAACACCGATGATTGAGATCAACGTTAACACAATATCTTGTGCAAACATGGCTCTCGTTGCCTTTACAATTGAAATAAATAAGGCGGCAGGCAAAGCAATATCAAGAACTAACTTATTAAGTCCCTGACGTTGATCATTATCAAAGAAATAAAACTTGCCGCAAAGGTATCCCAATAACATGATAACTAGAATGGGGATAACATCATTGATTAAAATGCTAACCATTATTAACCTCCTGTTTAGTTAAATTAAAAAACAAATATTAAAATTTATAGGTTTAATATAGACTTAGTTAATCAAATAAGCAAATAAAACAAATTATAATTTTATAAATCATATTGCTTGCTAAGTAATAAAAAAAAGTTTATAACGAGATTGTAAACTATATTACATGCTTAGTAGGAGGATCAAAATATGGTAGATGATTCTTTAAATAGGACCGGCGCTAGCCTTTTAATCGAGGCTTTGCAAAAAAATGGTATTAATAACATATACGGAATTGTTGGTATTCCTGTAACCGATTTAGCTCGTTTAGCTGAATTGCGTGGAATGAAATATTATGGTTTCCGTCGAGAAGATGCTGCTGTAGATGCTGCTGCAGCTGCAGGATTTTTAACTCAAAAACCAGGTGTAGGTTTAACCGTTTCAGCACCCGGATTTTTAAATGGATTAACTGCCTTAGCTCAAGCCACTAAAAACTGTTTTCCACTTATTATGATATCTGGATCTTCAGAACGTCACATTATTGACTTAGCCCAAGGTGATTACGAAGGAATGGATCAATACAATAGAGCTAAGCCTTTCTGTAAGAAAGCTTATCGTGTGGACAGAGCCCAAGACATTGGAACGGCAGTTGCTCGTGCCGTCCGCACTGCTGTTTCTGGTCGTCCTGGTGGTGTCTACCTTGACCTACCTGCTGATACCATTTCTCAATTTGATACTGAAACTGATCAAAAAGACATGGGAATTTATAAAGTAGTTGATCCTGCTCCAAAGCAAGAACCTAGTGACGAAGCTGTCAGCCGTGCAGTTGACATAATTAAAGATGCTAAGAAGCCTTTGATCATCCTTGGTAAAGGTGCCGCATATGATCGCACTGAAAAGCAAGTTCAAGAATTGGTTAACAAGACTGATATTCCATTTTTGCCTATGTCAATGGCTAAGGGTGTTGTTCCAGATAACGATCCTCACTCAGCAGCTGCTGCTCGTTCACTATCACTTAAGAATGCAGATGTAGTTATTTTAATTGGTGCTCGTCTTAACTGGATGCTTTCCTATGGGGATGCTCCTGAATTCAACCCTAATGCAAAATTCATTCAATTAGATATTGATGCAACTCAATTTGATTCATCACAAAAAATTTCAGCTCCCCTTCAAGGTGACTTACAATCAATCCTTGCAAAATTAGTTCCAGCTTTAACTGCAACTGGCTATAAAGCAAGCTCTGATTGGCTTGATGCTATTAAAGCAGATACCGAAAAGAACGATGCCAAGTTTGCTAAGCGAATTTCTGCTGGCGAAACCAATCCAGAATTTGGTTACTATGGCGCTATTGAACCAATTAATGAATACTTCCAAAAACACCCTGACACTTACTTAGTCAGTGAAGGTGCAAACACTTTGGATATCGGTCGTGATATGATTGGTATGCAACTTCCTCGTCACCGTCTTGACACCGGTACTTGGGGCGTGATGGGTGTTGGCATGGGTTATGCTATTGCCACAGCCGTTGAAACTGGTAAACATGTTGTTGCTTTAGATGGTGATAGTGCCTTTGGTTTTGATGGTATGGAAACTGAAACTATGTGTCGTTACCATCTTCCAATTACTGTCGTAATTATTAACAACGGTGGTATTTACAATGGTGTTTCTAACCCAGTACCAAACCAACCAGGTCCAACTACTCTTGATCCAACTGCTCGCTATGAATTAATGGCTAAGGCTTTTGGCGGGGATTACTACTTCGTAAGCAATTATGAAGAAATGAAAGCAACTTTTGCCAAAGCTGTCGACTCAGGTCGTCCTAATATTATTAATGTTCAAATTGCTCCATCAATGGGTAAGGAATCAGGACACATTGGTAATTTGAACCCTACTTTGAATTTAAAACCACTTGAAGAAAAGGAAAAGAATGAAGATAAGTAAAAAGGAGTAATTAAAATGACTGAGAATGAGAAAAATGAACAAAATGCATATGCTCCATTAAAAGGTATCAAAATTGTTGACTGGACCCAAGTTCAATCTGGTCCTTCATGTACCCAACTTTTAGCTTGGCTTGGTGCGGACGTTATTAAAATTGAACGTACTGACACTGGTGACCCAACTAGAAATGAATTACTTGATATTAAAGACGCATGGAGCCTTTACTTCTTGCAATTAAATGCCAATAAGAAATCTTTAACTGTCGATATTAAAGCTCCAGAAGGTAAGAAGATTATGTACGACTTAATTAAGAAAGCCGACATTTTCGTAGAAAATATTGCCCCTGGTTCAGCTGATAGAAACGGTTTTGGCTGGGAAAAGCTTCATGAAATGAATCCTAGATTGATCTACGCTTCATTAAAGGGATTTAACCAAGGCTCACGTTTTGAAAACGTTAAGGCCTTTGAACCTGTAGCTCAATCTGCTGGTGGTGCTGCTTCTGCAACTGGTTGGAATACTGGCAAATACAATGTTCCTACTCAATCTGCAGCTGCTCTTGGTGACTCAAACACAGGAATGCACTTAGCAATTGGTATTTTGGCAGCTTTACTTCAACGTGAACGTACTGGTGAAGGTACTTTTGTTTACCAATCAATGCAAGATGCTGTATTGAACCTTTGTCGTATTAAGTTACGTGACCAAATTATGTTAGACAACTTAGGTGCTCTTCCTCACTACGCTGTTTACCCTGACTGGAAATGGGGTAAGGCTATTCCACGTGCTGAAAACACTGAAGGTGGACAAGTTATTGGTTGGTGCTACAAGGCTAAAGGTTGGGAAACTGATCCTAATGCTTATGTTTACATTGTTGTGCAAAATGAAAATAAGAAATGGGATAAGCTTTGTGAAGCCATGGGTCACCCTGAATGGGAAAAGGATCCAAGATTTGTTGACTGGGAACACCGTCAATTACACAAGGAAGAACTTTATCCATTAATTGAAGCTTACACTAAGCAATATGACAAATACACCTTAACTAAGGAATTAGGTAAAGCTGGTGTGCCAGTTGGTCCTGTTCTTGATTGGCACGAACTTGAAAACGATCCTGACTTAAATAGCGATGGGACTATCGTAACTATTGATCAAGGTGGTAACCGTGGTGACTTTAAGACCATCGGTTTACCATTCACTCTTTCAAACTACAAGCCAAGTTACGATAGAGCACCAGACCTTGGTGAAAATAACAAGGAAATTTTGAAGTCACTTGGTTACGATCCAGAACAAATTGATGAATTAGCTGAAAAAGGGGTTATCTCTAAAGCTAGAGGTCCTAAGAACCCAGCTGTTCACGTTATCAAGGGTGAATAATTTCAATATTAATTCAACAAAAATAAGGCTTAATGAGCCTTATTTTTATTGCAAATATTAATACAATTTTTCAAAAACATTATTTATTCGTAATTTTCATTAAATCCGAAATCAGGAACTTGGAATTCAAGCCAAATGCGTCTATAATATTATTTCATACAGAGGGTATAGAAAAAGGGGTGAATTCTGATCATGAAAGGTGTAAATTACACTAAAAAACATCACATGTATTTAATGAACCACAAAAATGGTGACGTTATTGAAGTGAGAATGGACAAAAATAACAAGTCCTTTGAAAAATTACGTCTTTATCGTCAAGATGGTTTAGGAAACTATTATTTAGATCCACATGCAGAGTTAAAAGATCGGAAGGATTTAGCCACTAAAGAGAATATTATAAATGCTGGCAAAAAGATGAGTCATCATGTTGCAAAAGTTGATGACTGGCATCACAAAGTTACTCCGATTTTTAACGCTGATCATAAGATCATTGACTTTGAGCCAAGACTGAATTTGAAGCATCACACCCAAATTCAAAACGCAAAAAGATACCTGCGTCATCTTGAAAATCATCATGCTGACTTCCTCTTCCGTAAAAATAACCGAGGCACATTAAAAGTGCCTTGGAATTACCTCAAGGATGTCATTTATGAAGATCGAAACAAGGAAATGGTTTTGGCTCATAAAGTACACAAACTAACTAAATAAGAAAAAGGCTTCCGAGTAATCGGAGGCCTTTTATTTTCTATTACTTTAATTAAAATACACTTATTTATCTTTTTTTATAAATAAATTAAGAAATATTCGAATTACTGTAAAAATTACTGCAAATGTAACAATAATGAGGAGTTTTTTACTTAACCTACTTCTTAATCCCAAAAATCAACAAAGTTGCCAACAATGTAACTAATATCGTTGTTCCAAATGACCACTGGTAGCCATTGATAACAGATCTTGTCTGATCTTGAACCAGATAACTGCCAGTGCCGTACAGAAGGAATTGGCTACTTGAACCATCGTCACAATAATTGTGTTTCCAGATACTACACTTTCTTGAGGCAGAGCATTTAAGACGTAAACTTGTGCCGGTGTGTAGCACAAAATCAAGTAACGGCTCTTCAATCTTAAATTGACGTTTAATGAAGATCGCAATGAAAATCACACCTACTATTGCAAAAAGGCTCCAGCATTCTTTGCAACATGATACTTTAGCAGACGTAATTGAAAGATTAAAACAATTAGAAAGAAGTAGAAATCATGAAGGCAGCCCAACTAATCAAATACGATAAAAAAGATCCATTAATTGAAATTCGAGACGTTAATTCTCAGCCACTTGGTGCACATGACTTACTTATCAAGACCAAAACTGCAGCTGTCAATCCTTTGGACAACCTTGCCTCTCATGGGGATCTTAAATTAGTCGTCCCTTACAAGTTCAAACTATGGGAAATAGAAAAAGTTGGCTCTGACGTTACTAATTTTAAAATCGGAGATCGTATTTTTACACGTAATCCAGTAGATAACATTGGCACTTTTGCTCAAGAAATCGCGATTAATGAAAAAGCTGTCGCTAAAGTTCCTGAATATTTAAGTGATCAAGAAGCTACTGCTGTTCCTTTAACTGCATTAACAGCGATGCGGGCTTTTCAACTTTTGAATCTAAAAGCTGGGCAAACTCTTTTCAATTCTGGAGGCTCTGGAGATTTTGGCGCAATGGCAATTCTTTTAGCGATTGCCTAGGGCTACAAAGTCATTACTACAGGAAATGAACCTAGTCATGCTCGTTTAGAAAAATTGGGCGTTGAAAAATTTTTCAATTACAAAACCGAAGATTATACCAAAGCTGTCGCTAATGTGGATGCAGTAATCGACCCCTAATCGGAAATCAATATTCCCTTACTGAAGTCAATGCCGCCTTGGCAGATGTTGCGCAAAGAAAAAGTCTTGGAAAAGTGATTATCAATTTTTAGAAAACAGATCCCGAGAATTAAAAAATCTCATGTTACTAACTTAATAGCTAACATGAGATTTTTGATTTTACTCTTCTTTTTCTTTACAATGACTCTGACAAACGCACTTTTTCTCACTTACCATGGAACAATGACAAACTCCATCTTTACTAGCGCATGGACATCCCTGTTGACATTTCATCCCATTATGACAAAATTCATTGCTCATAGTCAAGACCTCCTTTTATCACCAGTATAAATCTTGCTTTATTCATTTTCAAAAATTTACTTTTTTAGCTCTCTCACCATATTGTAGCTACTTACGTCTTCTGGATCAGGGATATCATCGCTCGTTTTGCCTTCATTGACAAAACCACGCATTTCATAAAAATGGAAGAGCTTAGGTAAACAAGTCAGTGTAACTGTACTTCTATCCTGCGCTTGAGCAATCTTACATAATTCTTCAATTAAAGCTGATGCGATTCCTTGCTTACGATATTCTTTTCTAGTCGCCAAACTCAAAATCGTTTGATAAGGATACTGTGCATTATTCGGTTGATTTTTAAAATAGAGCTCATCCTTAATGTAGCGATCTTTACTTGCGGGACCAAAAACGTGCCCTACTACTTTTCCATCAACTTCCGCAACTAAAAAAGTATCTGGATAATTTTCAATCCGCCCGATCATATCCTTACGCGTCATTTCTTCTGACATATGAAAAGCACTTGATTCAAGCTCAACAATTGCATCTAGATCATCCATTTTTACAGTACGAATATTTAAAGTCATCTATTTCCCTCACAGTTACGTTTTCTATTTTAGATTTCTTTTCTTAATCCTATCATTGATTCGGTTCACTGTCTTTTTTTGTTCCAAAAGGCAAATGAGCCAAATTATAACGTAAATAAGAACAAATACTACAATTGTACTAATATTAATTACCCAGCGTGGATTAATCAATGCCATCACAACAAATAAGCAAAAAGTACCTACAAAGTGAATTATTATGGCAATGCTCATAGGTAAGTCTGTTTCAAAAATCATTGAAATGAGTCCAATAAAGCCAGATATAATAAGAACTGAAGTCGTTTCTCTAATAGTTGGTGCAATTCCAGGATAGAGAAAGGTCAAAATGCACACGTAACTAATTGCGCCAAATCCCATTCCTGTGAAAAAATAATCTACGCATTTTCCAAACCATTTCATTTTACAGTCCCAGCTCTCTTTCTAAATCTGACAAATAACGACGGGAAACATCAGTCTTCAATCCTTCAGCTAAAATTGCGACCATATTTCCGGCAAAACCACTCTCTAACGATTCCAAATAATTCAAATTAATGACAGAATGACGTGAAACTTGTACAAAGTCATCATTCAAGTTTTCCAAAATCTGATACAACCGCCCCGTCGTTTTCACTACTTCACTTACTGTGTAATAAGTTAGCCTTGTGCCTTGAACTTCAACCTTAATCAATTCATCCCTTTTAACCGTAACTATCCGATCACTCGTTTTAACAGGTAAAAGGTTGCGGTCTCTTTTACCAAATTTATTCACATAATTGATTAGTCGCTTAACTGCGCCATTTTCATCACTTGCTCTAACTTCAACCTCTATCTCATCTTCCAAAGATGGGTCTGCTTGAAACTTAACTTTCAACTTGAACTTTTCTCTTTCCTATTACCAATGAAGCCAAGATGATCACTAGGCTTAAAATTAAAATCATTCCAATCATCACATAGGCTGTATCTGCACGCGTTAACTGATAGCCATTAATTTTGAAATGAATTCCTAAATAGTTAACCATTGTACTTCTTACATTCGCTGGCATTTGACCTTCATTAATTTTACTTAAAAATAAACTTCTCAAAGCAGAAGCTTCATAACTACTTGGCACTAATTTTACCAAATTTTGCGCAGTAGAAGACAAAGTTCCATATGGCATATAAGTTGCCACAGCAAATCCAGCAATTGCCCCAATAACCGCAGACAAACGACTAAATGTAGTTGAAGAATGAATAAAGAGTACGATAATTTCATTGAGCAATGTTACTCCAATTGCACCTAATGTCATGAAAATCAATGCTAATAGACTATTTTCAAGAGAGATATTAATCTTATCGACAGACGTAAAGTAAGCGTCCATCACTACGAAAGTAATAATTTGCATTAAGAAACTGACAATTGAACTAGACAAAACATAAGCCAAATTTTGTTTTGAAAGAGAAAGATCAGTCAAACGCATATCATCAGCAGTGCGCGTTTCTCGATCTTTGACTAATTGGCCTAGCGCTTGAAAAGAAGTCGTAATCCCTGCAATTGCTACAATTCCTGCCATCATCCATAAATCAAGCATTTGCTTGACATTTGCAATTTGAGGCCAGGAACTTTCCAAATTTTTCTGTAAAAATCCAATGTATATAAAAAACGCAATTAAAGCCCCCAAAAGCGACATAATTACACCAGGAATACTAGAAAAATAAATTTTGATATTTCTTTTAACTAAAGCAAACATTATTGAAGTTCCTTTCCTGTAATTTTGATAAATGCATCATTGATTGAACCTTTCTGATATTCAAAATCCTCAATCTGATTTTTATTTTTAGTCAAAAAATCAAGTGCTTGACTTGAATCTAGTGCATCAAGCTCACAGTTATTATCCTTAAGAGTTTTAGAATGAAGTGGTGGCTTATTATCTTTCATCGTTACTATCAATTTAGTTGGGGCATATTTAGCCTTAATCTGACTTGCAGATCCTCTAGCTAAAATATTACCGTTCTCTAATATGTATATTTGATCCGCATTTTCCGCCTCTTCAAGATAGTGCGTTGTTAAGAAAATAGTTAACCCCTGTTCTTTCTGCAATTTTTGGAGTAAATTCCAAATTACCAATCTTGTCTGTAAATCAAGTCCAGTGGTTGGCTCATCCAAAAACAGCAAATCAGGATGATCGATTAAGGCTCGGGCAATATCAACTCTTCTTCTTTGACCACCAGACAAAGTACCATATTTTTGATTCAAAAATTTCTTAATTCCAATTAGCTCAATTAATTGCTTTAGCCAATCCTTAGAGAAAGTTTTGTACATTTTAGCTCTTAGATACAGATTGTCTTTAACAGTTAGATTGTCATCTAGGACACTATCTTGAAAAACTACCCCAATTTTTAGATTTGGCGCGTATTTAATTGTTCCAGAAGTCGGCTTCAACAGCCCAGTCAAGATATTAATTGTCGTAGACTTCCCTGCACCATTAGTTCCAAGATAGGCAACCAATTGACCTCGATCAATTTTGAGATCAACCTTATTCAAAGCTAGTTTTTTGCCATATTTTTTAGTTAAACTATAAGTTTCAATAAGCATGTGATTACTTCCTTTATTTGATTTAAGTAAAGAATAATCGCATAAACCAGAACTGTATCATCATTTTAAATAAGCGGTACGGATTTAGTTATAAACGGTAATTTTGATGATACGAAAGCTCAAAGCTATAACACTTCTTAACATTTCCTAAAATTAACAATTTTGTAATTCTATTGCCAAATATATAATTTACAATATTAGTATCATTTGAGACCCTGATTGGGGCAATTCTAATATAAGGGAGAGTCATTTTAGCGATGAAGAAACTAATCTTTTGGGGTGCGATTTTTGCAATGTTTGTTTTAGGTGGTGGAGGTGCCGGCGCTTATATCAGCCACGCCAATAACGTGCGTCAAAACATGCCTACCAACAACTCTACCAATGTTAAAGGTCAGAATTCTAATAGTTCTGCTAAAAATGGTAAAAAGAATGATCCTTCTGATTCAAGTACCGAAAGTTCTGCCGCTGATCAAGACAGTAATTCTTCGAGCTCCAGCAGTGAGGATAAAGATCAAAAGTCAAAAGACGAAAGTTCTTCCTCCTCTGATGAAGATAAGCAAAGAGATCAATCAAATAGTGACGAAGATAATAACAAGCAATCAAGCAGTGACGACAGCACTAGTGATGATAGTAATGATTCTAAGTCTGATACCGAATCATCAACTCAATCAACCACTACTCAATCTTCAAGTGCTACAGAATCCAATACTGACGATACTAACAAATAAAACCATGTAAAAAGCCCGCGAAATTAATCGCGAGCTTTTCTATTGAGAGCCAATTCGCTATAATTATATCCGCAGAAAGTTTTATGAGCGGCGGCTGTTTTTCCTCCTGGAGGCGAGGCCTATGGACCAACATCAAGCAGAAAGGGTTCAGCCAGATGAGCGTATACGAGGCCATCTCGTTAATGCTGTTGTTTGGTACTTTTATGTTAGCTTTGCTAACATATATCGATCATCACAACAAAAAATAAACAAAAACGCCGCTCAATTCATAACTTTGGCAGGTTTATTGAGTAGGCGCATGTCAACTTTATAACTTTAGCCACCGCTCTTAAAGCGGGCTGTCTGGGAGATCTTCGGATCTCCTTTTTCTTTATCTAAATTATAGCATATTTATCAACAAAAGCCCGCAAATTAATTGCGAGCTTTTGTTTATTAATGACCTCGATGTTTTTTTCGACGTTTAATTTGTTTTTGTAAAAAACGCTCTTTTTGCATTTCACGCTTTCTATCTTTATTCATCTTTTTTCTAGTTATTTTCGATTTCTCAAATTGCTTTTTTAAAGCTTGTTGAGCTTTAGTCCCAATTCCACGTTTTCGAACTTCTTTATGCGCTAATCTTTGAGCTCTTTTCGGGTTAATATGATGCATTACTTCCTGATCTCGAGTTGATTTGCTAAATCGTAAGTCAGAATAATGCTCATTCACCAAGTTAATTATTTTTGGCATCGTTGGCAATGATGTTCCCATATTAACTTGAGCTACTTTATATTCAGTACCATCGAATTGCTCAAAAATTGCTTTGTAGAATGGTTCATCAAAAATAATAGTTAATACACCTTTAATCACTATGTACCCTCCTAAAAATAAGAGGAAAGAGGGACATCCTAGGAGGGAAGGTTACTGATATGAATAAATCATACATTCGGACTACCAACCGAATTGTGTTTTTACTTTCCTTAGCGTGTATTATAACAAATTATTTATCTTTTATTGTCATAATAACAGTGTTATCATAGACCCAAAGAGATAACACCGTTATCAAGAAAGAAGATAAAAATGACAACCGAAGAAAAAATTATAAATCAAACCGTTCATCTAATCGACACTAATGGGTATCAAAACTTAAGTTTACGCAAACTTACAAAGGAACTGGGACTTACAACAGGGGCTTTTTATAGACATTTCAAAGATAAAAATGAACTATTTCAAAAAGTAGTAATCCAATTATCTAAACGATTTATTGAGCAGATCCCATTAAATGAAGATTATTCATCTAAACAACAGTTACTCATTATCGCTAAATATATTTGTCAGTCTATAACTATGCATCCCAACCAAATGGACTTCTTATTCTACCAATTATCAGCACTAGATTTATATTCAAATGCTAATCAATATTCCTTTTTGCAGAAAGTAAAAGCTTTAATTACTAATCTTAATTCATCAACTACTCTTTCTGATCAAGATTTATTTATTCAAATCTGGTCCTTTATTCAAGGATATGCATTACTAATTAAAAATAAAATTACTCACTATGACGCACAATTAGTGGAATACACTTTAAATCAACTTTTGAAAGGAAAAGATTAAAATGGACTTCTTAATCATCTATTGTCATCCTTATGAAAAAAGTTTTAATCATGCAATTTTAGAATCAGTAAAATCAAATTTAGCACATAAGCATAAAAGCTTTAAAGTAATTGACTTGTATCAAGAACAATTTAATCCTATTTATGACAAAGAAGAATTACGTTTATTTCATACTG